>CAMDGF010000005.1 GCA_945897555.1 Klebsiella pneumoniae
ACGCAGATGATGATGCGCGGCGCCGGCGCGAACAGGCGCGAGTCGTGCACGCGGCGGATGAAGTTCTTGAGCATCTGCTCGGTGACGGTGAAGTCGGCGATGACGCCGTCCTTGAGCGGCCGCACCGCCTCGATGTTGCCGGGCGTGCGGCCCACCATCAGCTTGGCTTCGCGGCCCACCTCCTGGATGATCTTGCGGCCGTTATGGTCGGTGCGGATCGAGACCACCGAGGGTTCGTCAAGCACGATGCCCTTGCCGCGCACGTAGACCAGCGTATTGGCAGTGCCCAGATCTATGGCGATATCGTTGGAGAAGTAGCTGCGGAGAAAGCCGAACATGACGATGGGGTTTCCGGGTGGCAGCCGCCGGGGCGGCTCGGGCGACCGAACTGGCAAACGCTTATGATATCGCAGTGCAACACTGTCCGGCCGCCGGGCACGGCGCACCATTCCCGCCAACCCGATCGCAGACCCGATGCCGCTCACTCCAGACGATGTCCGCAAGGCCGCACGCCTGTCCCGCCTCGCTCTCGCCGAGGCCGAGATCGGGCCGACGCTCGACACCCTCAACCGCACCCTCGCGCTGGTCGAGCAGATGCGCGCCGTCGACACCACTGGCGTCGAGCCCATGGCTCATGCGCAGGATGTCTCACTGCGGCTGCGCCCTGATGCAGTCACCGAGACCGACCGGCGCGATGCACTCATGGCCAATGCGCCGGCGGCCGAGAAGGGGCTGTTCCTGGTGCCCAAGGTGATCGAATGAGCGCCGGCGCAGACACGGTCGCCGCGCTGTCGGCCGAGCTGGCTGCCGGGCGTGTCTCCGCGGTCGAGCTGGCCACTGACGCTCTGGCGCGCGCGCAGGCCTCGACCCTCAACGCCTTCATCACGCTGGACCCGGAGCGCACACTGGCTGAGGCGCGCGCAGCCGATGCCTTGCGCGCCGCTGGCAAGGCGGGGCTGCTCACCGGCGTCCCATTCGCGCAGAAGGACATCTTCTGCGCCGAGGGCTGGCGCACCACTGCCGGCTCCAAGATGCTCGGCAACTTCGTCGCGCCCTACGATGCCACCGTGGTGGCACGCGGCAAGGCCGCCGGCCTGGTGACCATCGGCCGCGCCAATATGGATGAGTTCGCCATGGGCTCCTCCAACGAGAACAGTGCCTTTGGGGCGGTGCGTAACCCATGGGACACGGCACGCGTGCCGGGCGGCTCCTCGGGTGGCTCGGCAGCCGCGGTGGCGGCGGGCATCGTGCCGGCAGCTACGGGCACCGACACCGGCGGCTCGATCCGCCAGCCAGCATCGTTCTGCGGTATCACCGGCATCAAGCCGACCTACGGCGTGGTCAGCCGCTACGGCATGATCGCGTACGCCTCCAGCCTCGACCAGGGTGGGCCGATGGCGCGCACCGCTCACGACTGCGCGCTGCTGCTCAACGCCATGGCCGGCTTCGACGCGCTTGACGCCACGAGCCTGCAGCGCGCGCCGGAGGACTACACGAGCCGCCTCGACCAGCCGCTCGAAGGTCTGCGCATCGGCGTGCCCGCCGGCTGGCTCGGCGACGGCGTCGCGCCCGATGTGCGCGCCGCGGTCGAGGACGGCCTCGCGCAGCTCGAGAGGCTCGGCGCGCGCCGCGTCGAGGTGAGCCTGCCGCACGCGCAGTACGCCATCGCCGCCTATTACGTCATCGCCCCGGCCGAGGCGTCGAGCAACCTGTCGCGCTACGACGGTGTGCGCTACGGCCACCGCGCTGCGGACTACGCGGACTTGGCCGAGATGTATGCCAAGACCCGCGCGGAGGGCTTCGGCGCCGAGGTGCGTCGCCGCATCCTCGTTGGCACCTATGTGCTCTCTGCCGGCTACTACGACGCCTACTACCTCAAGGCTCAGCAGGTCCGGCGCCTGATCGCGCAGGATTTCGCTTCGGCCTTCGAGGCGTGTGACGTGATCGCCGGCCCGGTTGCGCCGACCGTGGCCTACAAGCTGGGCGAGAAGACCGCCGACCCGGTGCAGATGTATCTGGGCGACGTCTACACCACGCTGGTCAATCTCGCGGGCTTGCCCGCGTTGTCCGCGCCTTGCGGGTTTGGCGAGGGCGGCATGCCGGTGGGGCTGCAGCTGATCGGCAATTACTTTGCCGAGGCGCAGTTGCTGAACGTCGCGCACCGCTTGCAGCAGGCGACCGACCACCACAGCAGGACACCGGGGGGTGCCGCATGAGCGCCGCCCAGTGGGAGGTCGTCATCGGGCTGGAGACGCACGTCCAGCTCTCGACCCGCAGCAAGATCTTCTCTGGCGCATCCACGGCGTTCGGCGCCGAAGCCAACCGTCAGGCCTGTGCCGTGGACATGGCGCTACCCGGCGTGCTGCCGGTGATGAACGCCGCCGCGGTCGACAAGGCCATCGCCTTTGGCCTCGCCATTGGCGCGCATGTAGCGCCGCGCAGCGTCTTTGCGCGCAAGAACTACTTCTACCCGGACCTCCCCAAGGGCTATCAGATCAGCCAGTTCGAGATCCCGGTGGTGCAGGGCGGGGGCATCGCCATCCAGGTCGGTGACGGCGACAAGGCCTACACCAAGCAGGTCGAGCTCACCCGCGCGCACCTGGAGGAGGACGCCGGCAAGTCGCTCCACGAGGACTTCCACGGCATGTCCGGCATCGACTTGAATCGCGCCGGCACGCCGCTGCTAGAGATCGTCACCGAGCCCGTCATGACCAGCAGCGCCGAGGCGGTGGCCTACGCCCGGGCCTTGCATGCGCTGGTGCAGTGGATCGGCATCTGCGATGGCAACATGCAGGAGGGCTCGTTCCGCTGCGACGCCAATGTGTCGGTGCGCCGGCCGGGAGAGCCCTTGGGCACCCGTCGCGAGATCAAGAACCTCAACTCGTTCCGCTTTCTGCAGCAGGCCATCGACTACGAGATCCGCTGGCAGATCGAGCAGATCGAGGACGGCCACACCATCCAGCAGGCCACCGTGCTGTTCGATCCGGACAGCGGCGAGACGCGGATGATGCGCAGCAAGGAAGACGCGCACGACTATCGCTACTTCCCCGACCCGGACCTGCCGCCGCTGGTCATCGAGCCAGCGGGCATCGAGCAGGTGAGGGCGGCCATGCCCGAGCTACCGGCTGCGATGCAGGCGCGCTTTGCCAAGGACTACGGCCTCTCGGCCTACGACGCCGGTCAGCTCACCGCCAGTCTCGACACCGCGCGCTACTTCGAGGCGGTGGTCGCCGCTGCTGGTGCGGCGCAGGCCAAGCCCGCCGCCAACTGGGTGATGGGCGAGGTCGCCGCCCGGCTCAACCGCGAGGAGAAGGGCATCGCCTCGTCGCCCGTGTCGCCGCAGCAGCTCGCCGGGGTTCTGGCGCGCGTGGCCGACAGCACCGTCTCCAACAACATCGCGCGCAAGGTCTTTGAGGCGCTCTGGAACGGCGAGGGTGAGAGTGCCGACGCCATCATCGAGGCGCAGGGGCTCAAGCAGGTCACTGATGCATCGGCCATTGAGCCGATCATCGATGAGGTGCTCGCTGCCAACCCGCAGAGCGTGGCCGAGTTCAAGGCCGGTAAAGAGAAGGCGTTCAACGCGCTGGTCGGCCAGGTGATGAAGGCGAGCCGCGGCAAAGCGAGCCCGGCGCAGGTCAACGAATTGCTGCGGCGCAAGCTGGAGGGCTGAGGTGTCGGGTCGCGTGCTCATCCTTGGCACCGGAGGCACCATAGCCGGGGTCGCCGACTCTCCGGCAGAGGGCACCGCTTATCGGGCGGCTGCCTTGTCGGTTGAGCAGTTGGTGGCTGCAGTGCCGTCTTTGCGCGATTTCGATCTGGAGACGCGGCAAGTCGCGCAGGTCGACTCCAAAGACATGTCGTACGCGATCTGGGTCGATCTGCATCGCGAGGTGCTGGATGCTCTCAAGGATGGCCAGCTCGATGGCGTGGTCATCACTCACGGTACCGATACGCTGGAGGAGACCGCCTACTTTTTGGCGCGGACGCTTTTGGCTGCCAAGCCGGTGGTGCTGACGGCTGCGATGCGTCCGGCCACTGCACTGTCCGCCGATGGCCCACAGAACCTTCTCGATGCCGTGCGCCTGGCCACAGACCCGGCCGCCGCGGGTGTGCGCGTCTGCGTGCATGGGCAGGTCTTTTCCGGTCATGCCGTGCGCAAGCGTCACCCCTACGCCGTCAACGCCTTTGCCAGTTCGCGGGAACCCTCGTCGACGATGGAGGAGGGCTGGTACACCCTGCCCGCAGCACTGCCAGAGCCGCTGCACTTCGAGCCGGACCTGCCTTGGGCATGGGTGGAGACGGTGATGAGCGGCGCGGGCCAGGATGGTCGCGCGGTGGACGCCTTGGTCGCGGCCGGAGTGCAAGGCGTGGTGGTGGTGGCAACCGGCAATGGCACCCTCGCTGATCCGCTGGTCGACGCGGTGCGCCGCGCTCAGCGAGCCGGTGTCGAGATCGTGGTGGTGAGTCGCTGCGCCGAGGGCCACATCGTCGGTCAGCCGGAGCATGGTCTGCCCGTACTGGGCGTCACGCCAGCGCAGGCGCGCGTCGAGCTGTTGTTGCTGATCCGCTGGAAGCAGGGTTGGGCTCGCGCGCGACAGACCTCCGGCCGGTCCAGCAACGCCGCTTAAGCACGCATCCCTGCAGACTCAGCGAAACAAGCTGCGGTTGGCATAGCGGTCGGCAGCGATGGCGAGTGCGCACGCTGCAAGCACAACGAAGCAGGCCAGCGAGAGTTCGGCGATCGAGAAGCCCCAGAGCGTCCAGTCCACCTTGCTGCAATCACCCGTGCCGCGGAACACCATGGGCAGCGCCTGTGTGAGGGGGAAGCTCTCGAGCATGAACGCGAGGTCGGCGCCGCATTCGGAGATCTCGGGGGGATTGTGTTGCAGCCACACTTGGCGGCCGGCGATGCCTGCGCCGATGAGCGCCGCGAGACTGACCGCACCGGACCACAGCCGTATCGAAGTGAAACCGCGGCCAAGGCTGGCACCGGCCGCCGCCAGAATGCCCGTGACGATGAAAGCGTAGCGCTGGAAGATACACAGCGGACAGGGCTCGATCTGCTGGGTCACCTGCAGGACCAGGCCAGCGGCGAGCAAGCCGGCACAGGCCAATGCGATGAAGGTGAGCGTGGCTCGAGGACTGGTGGCGAGGGGGCAGGGTAGGCGGTCGGGATTCATGGGTGGCTGGCCGCGAAGCGGACGGAGTGTCTCGGTAGACCGCATCAGGCCTCAGAGGTTGCCGCATCATGGAGGGCGTTGGCGCGCATCGGTCGTGGAACATGGGCGGTTCAAGCCCGCCTGCTAGAATCTGCGGTCTCTCCACCCCTGCACGACATGGCGCCGATGCGCACCTTTCAGGACATCATCCTCACTCTTCAGCGCTACTGGTCGGAGCGAGGCTGTGTGTTGCTGCAGCCCTACGACATGGAGGTCGGTGCCGGAACCAGCCACACCGCCACCTTTCTGCGCGCGCTCGGGCCCGAACCGTGGAAGGCTGCCTACGTGCAGCCGAGCCGCCGCCCCAAGGACGGTCGCTACGGCGAGAACCCCAACCGCCTGCAGCACTACTATCAGTTTCAGGTGGTGCTCAAGCCGGCGCCGGCCGATATCCTCGAGACCTACCTGGGCTCGCTCGAGGCCATCGGGCTCGATCTCAAGGCCAACGACGTGCGCTTTGTCGAGGACGACTGGGAGAACCCGACGCTGGGCGCGTGGGGCCTCGGGTGGGAGGTCTGGCTCAACGGCATGGAGGTGACCCAGTTCACCTACTTCCAGCAGGTCGGTGGCATCGACTGCAAGCCCATCACCGGCGAGATCACGTATGGCCTCGAGCGGCTGGCGATGTACATCCAGGGCGTCGAGAACGTCTACGACCTGGTCTGGAC
Organism: Klebsiella pneumoniae; assembly: GCA_945897555.1. Taxonomy (GTDB): domain Bacteria; phylum Pseudomonadota; class Gammaproteobacteria; order Burkholderiales; family UBA3065; genus UBA3065. The sequence continues at coordinate 5,888 of CAMDGF010000005.1, forward strand.
CGACGGTGTGAGGTATGGCGATGTCTACCACCAGAACGAGGTCGAGCAGAGTGCCTATAACTTCGAGCACAGCGATGTCGACTTCCTGCTGGGCGCTTTCGCTGCACATGAAGGCTCAGCAAAGAAACTTATGGAACAACAGCTTGCGCTGCCTGCTTACGAACAAGTCTTAAAAGCGGCGCACACCTTCAACCTGCTCGACGCGCGCGGCGCCATCTCGGTGACCGAGCGCGCCGCCTACATCGGCCGCATCCGCAATCTGGCGCGCAGCGTGGCCGCAAGCTACCTCGACAGCCGGGCCCGGCTCGGGTTTCCGCTCGCGCCGCGCGCCTGGGCCGCCGAGGTGCTGGCCAAGCGCGAGGCCGCGGCATGAGCAATACCCGTTCGCTGCTGGTCGAGCTGCTGTGCGAGGAGCTCCCGCCCAGGGCTCTACTGCGTCTGTCGGAGTCTTTCGCGCAGACGCTGGCGGCGGAACTCGCTGCTGCGGGCTTGTGCGCGTCGGATGCCACCGTCACGCCCTACGCCACGCCGCGCCGGTTGGCGGTGCACATCGCCGGGGTCGTCGCCCGCGCCGCCGACAAGCCGCTGCGGCAGAAGTTGATGCCGGTGGCGGTCGGGCTCGATGCTGCGGGCAACGCGTCGCCCGCCTTGCAGAAGCGGCTCGCCGCCCTCGGCCTGGCCGACGTGCAGGCCACGCAACTGATCCGCGAGATGGATGGCAAGGCCGAGAGCCTCTTTGTCGACACCGTGGTGTCGGGTGCGCTGCTGGCCGATGCCCTGCAGAAATCGCTTGAGACTGCCATCGCGCGTCTGCCCATTCCCAAGGTCATGCAGTACCAGCTGGAGTCAGGCTGTGACCAACCGGGCTGGACCTCGGTCAGCTTCGTGCGGCCGGTGCACGGTCTGGTGGCATTGCACGGAGATGATGCGCTGCCCTTGAGTCTGCTCGGCTTACAGGCTGGCCGGCGCACCCGCGGCCACCGTTTCGAAGCGCTGCAGCCTTGGATCGATGTCCGCGAGGCAGACACTTATGCTCGGCAACTGGCCGAGGAGGGCGCGGTGGTGGCGTCGTTCGCCGAGCGGCGGGCGCTCATCACCCGTCAGCTCGCGGCCGCGGCGTCCAAGGTCGGCGGCGGTGTTCGGCCGATCGACGACGACGCACTGCTCGACGAGGTCACGGCGCTGGTGGAGCGGCCCAATGTGCTGGTCGGCCAGTTCGATGTCGGCTTCCTCGCGGTGCCACAGGAGTGCCTGATCCTCACCATGAAGGCCAACCAGCGCTATTTCCCGCTGGTGGATGTGGCCGGACAGCTCACCAACCGGTTCCTGCTGGTCTCCAACATCTCGCCGGCCGATCCCTCGGCGGTGATCGCTGGCAACGAGCGAGTGGTGCGGCCTCGCCTTGCCGATGCCCAGTTCTTCTATGAGCAGGATCGCAAGGTGCCGCTCGCCGAGCGCGCCGCCGGTCTCGACCGCGTCGTCTACCACAACCGGCTCGGCACCCAGGGTGACCGCAGTCGGCGCGTCGGGGCCATCGCGCACGCCATCGTCGAGCAGCTGCGCATGGCCACCGTGCCTTACACCGCCGAGGCCAAGGACGGCTTCGACGTGCTTGACTCCAAAGTGCAGGAGGCGGCACGCCTGGCCAAGGCCGACTTGTTGACCGACATGGTCGGCGAGTTTCCCGAGTTGCAAGGTGTGATGGGCGGCTACTACGCCCGTCACGAGGGCCTGCGCGACGGTGTGGCCATCGCCGTTGAGGACCACTACAGGCCGCGATTTGCTGGCGATGCGCTGCCACGCAACCACACCGGGACGGTGCTGGCGCTGGCCGACAAGCTCGAGACCCTGGTCGGGCTGTTTGGCGTTGGCGAGAAGCCGACGGGTGACCGCGATCCGTTTGCGCTCAGACGCCAGGCGCTTGGCGTCATCCGGATCTTGGCGGAGAACAATCTGCCGCTTGATCTGCCAGCCTTGTTGCAAGCGGCTCTGCCAGCCTTTGGCGAGCGCATCGAAGACCCTTCGGCCGCCTTGCTCGAGTTCTTCTACGACCGGCTGGCGGTGTCGCTGCGCGACGAGGGCTATACCGCGCAGGAGGTCGATGCCGTGTTGGCGTTGCGTCCACCGCGGCTCGGTGATGTGCCGCGTCGCCTTGAGGCGGTGCGTGCTTTTGCCGCCCTGCCCGAGGCGGCGGCTCTGGCGGCGGCCAACAAGCGCGTCGGCAATATCCTGCGCAAGTCAGCGACTGCGCCCGGGGAGGTCGATGCGCAGCGCCTTGTCGAGCACGCCGAAAAGCTCCTCCACGCGGCCCTCGAGGACACCCTGCCTGCCGCCGATGCGGCTTTCGACCACGGCGATTACACGGCATCGCTCAAAGCTCTGGCGGCCTTGCGGGCGAGCGTCGACGCCTTTTTCGACGGCGTCATGGTCAACGCCGAGGAGCCTGCCTTGCGCGCCAACCGGCTTGCGCTGCTGGCACGGCTGCACGCGGCGATGAACCGCGTCGCCGACCTCGGCCGCTTGGCAGCCTGATGCGCACGCCACTGGTCATCCTCGATCGCGAGGGCGTACTCACCGAATGCGTCGCGCCGTTCATGCGCTCTCCCGACGATTTTCGCCCCATCCCGGGAGCCTTCGAAGCAGTGGGGCGGCTCACGCAGGCTGGGGTCCGGGTGGTGGTGGCCACCAATCAGGCCGGTGTGGGGCGCGGCTTGTTCGACATGGCGACCGTGAACGCCATCCACGACCGGATGTCACGCGCCGCGCTGTTGGCGGGTGGTCGCATCGATGCGGTGTTCTATTGCCCGCACCCGGAAGACGCGCGCTGCGCGTGTCGCAAGCCACGCACCGGGATGTTTGACGAGATCGCCGAGCGTTTCGGCTTGCGCAGCCTCGCCGGCGTGCCAGCCGTGGGGGATAGCATCCGCGACCTTCAAGCGGCCAGCGCCGCGGGTGCACTGCCGGTGTTGGTGCGCACGGGCAAAGGCCGTGAGACCGAGTCGGTGGGATCGGTGCCGGAGGGCGTGGTGGCGCACGATGATCTGGGCGGCTTTGTCGATGATTGGCTGAGAACGGGCGTCTGATGTCGGCGCCCTCCGAGCCGCGACGGTTGATGAGCGTGTTGTTCCTGGTGGGCCAATCGTTCATGACGGTGGTGTTCGCCCTCGCCTCGCTGTTCACGGCACCTCTGCCACTGCTGTGGCGCTACCGCTTCATCACACTCTGGTGTCGCTATGTGGTGTGGTCGGCGCGGCTGCTCTGCGGCATCCGCCATGTCGTGAGCGGCCGCCAGCACATCCCGGCTGCGCCAGCGGTCTATCTGGCGCGTCACGAATCGGCTTGGGAGACCCTGGCTTTCAGCCAGATCCTGCCGCCGCACGTCAACGTCCTCAAGCGCGAGCTGTTACGCATCCCGTTCTTTGGCTGGGGCCTCGCCCTGCTCGCGCCCATCGCCATCGATCGAGCGGCAGGCCGCGCCGCCTTGCGGCAGATGGCCGAGCAGGGTCGCGACCGGGTCGCGCGAGGCTTCTCTGTCGTGATTTTCCCCGAAGGCACGCGCAAGGCGCCGGGCGAGACCGCCGAGTTCTTCGTCGGCGGTGCCTGGCTCGCTTGCCAGCTGGGTGTGCCGGTGGTGCCGGTGGCGCACGATGCCGGTCGCTGCTGGCCACGCGCGGCGCTGTGGAAGCGGCCCGGCACGGTGCAAGTGGTGATCGGCCCGGCCATCCGCACAGAAGGGCGTACCGCCAACGAGGTCAATGCTGAGGCCAAGGCCTGGATCGACGCCACGTGTCGCCGTCTGGCGCAGCCTACCGCCCCACCGTCCTAGAATCCGTGTCGGCGTTCGCGCGCCCGCACGCCTCGACCATCTATCGCCCAAGGGAGACCTTCGACATGCGTATCCTCCACACCATGCTTCGCGTCGGTGACCTCAAGCGCTCGACCGATTTCTACACCGGCGTGCTTGGCATGCGCGTACTGCGCCAGACGGACTATCCCGATGGTCGCTTCACCCTTGCTTTCGTCGGGTATGGCGATGAACAAAGCTCGGCGGTGCTCGAACTCACGCACAACTGGGATACGCCCTCGTATGACCTCGGCAATGCCTACGGCCATATCGCCATCGAAGTGGAGGATGCGTATGCCGCGTGCGATGCCGTGACCGCCCGGGGCGGCAGAGTGGTCCGCCCAGCGGGGCCCATGAAACACGGCAGAACGGTGATCGCCTTTGTCGAGGACCCCGACGGCTACAAGATCGAGTTCATCCAGACAGGGACCTGGGGCGCTTGAACCGGCCGAGGGGTAGCGATGCGGCTCGTCCGGTCGCGGCCATCGCCATCACCGTGCAACACTGGCCTGCAAAATAGGTCTCAGTAGAGCGCAGCGATCGCAGGCTGCGGGTTGCCGAGCCGCCGGTACAGGCGGTGACATGGAGGAGTCGAGAATGGATGACTTTGGCCGTTCGCCGAGCGGCTACAAGTTGGCGCGGATCCCGGCCATGCGGCGGGCCAGCCTTACGCGTCGACTCACCCCCGAGCAGTACCGCATCATGATCGATCACGGCACTGAGCGGCCGTTCTGTGGCGGGCTTCTGCACGAGAAGGGCGAGGGCGTGTTCGCCTGCCGGCTGTGTGGTCTGCCTCTGTTCCACAGCGAAGCCAAGTTCGATTCGGGTACTGGCTGGCCGAGTTTCTTCAAGGCTTTCGACGACGCTCACATCGATCGTATCGAAGACGGCAGCCACGGCATGCGGCGAACCGAGATCCGCTGCACGCGGTGCGATAGCCACCTCGGGCATGTCTTTCCCGATGGCCCGCCGCCATCCTTCGAGCGGCACTGTCTCAACGGCGCAGCGCTCGAGTTCTTTCCCGAAGGTGCCGACATCCCGCAGCACGAGGCTGATTGAGCCGGGGCCTCGCCTCGATCGCGAAGGTGTCAGGGGCGGCTCAGACCGCCGCAGGCGCTGCTGCGAGTCGGATAAAGCCAGCCGGCTCGATCTGTTCGGCCCGTTTTGTGGGGTCTATGCCAGCGTGGCGGATCGCGTCCTCGCTGAGCAGTGTGGCGAGTGCGTTACGCAGCGTCTTGCGTCGTTGTCCGAAGGCGGCCGTCACCACGGCGTCGAAGCGTGCCGGATCGGCGATGTGCGGCGCTGAGTCACCCAGGGGTGCCAATATCACCACCGCCGAGTCGACCTTGGGGGGCGGGTGGAAAGCGCCGGGCGGCACCGTGCAGAGCCGGAACATGACGAAGCGCACCTGCAGACCGACCGAGAGCCGCCCGTAGGCGGCGCTGCCCGGTTCGGCGACCATGCGGTCGACCACCTCCTTCTGCAGCATCAGCACCATGCGTTCGATGTGTGATGCGTAGCCGGCGAGGTGGAACAGCAGCGGTGTCGAGATGTTGTAGGGCAGGTTGCCGGCGACCTTGAAGCGCGCGCCGACCTTGGCGAAGTCGAACGCCAGTGCGTCAGCCGCATGCACGGTGAGCTTGGGCGCGGCGGCGTGGGCTTGCCAGTGCGCCACCAGGTCGCGGTCGAGTTCGACCACTTGCAGCCGGTCGAGGCGATCCAGCAGGGGCAGGGTGAGCGCGCCCAGGCCCGGCCCGATCTCCACCAATGCATCGCCCGGCCGCGGGTCGAGCGCATCGACGATGCGGCCTATCACCCCCGGGCTGACCAGGAAGTGCTGGCCAAAGCGCTTGCGCGGTGTGTGCGCCGTCAACCGAGTTGCGCCAGTTGCCCGCGAAGCTTGCCCAGTGTCGCTTCGAATCCGGCGACGCGGTCGCGCTCCTGCTGCACCACTGCCGCGGGTGCTCGGTCCACAAAGCTGGCGTTGCCGAGCTTGGCCTGCGCCCGCGCGATCTCGCCCTCCAGACGCGCCACCTCCTTGCCGAGGCGTGCCTTTTCGGCTTCGACATCGATCTCGACCTTGAGCATCAGGCGGAAGTCACCGACCACCTGCACTGGCGCGGCCGAGGGAGGCAGGGCGTCGCCCGCCGCCTCAACGTCACTCAGACGTGCCAGCGCCGCGAGATACGGCGCGTAGGCGGTCGCCATCTCGCGACAGCCGGCCACCACCAGCGGTGCCTTCTCGGCCGGCGACAGGCCCATCTCGCCGCGCAGACTGCGGACCGCGTCGACCATCGCCTTGAGTCCGGCCACCCAGGCCTCGCTCGCTTCGTCGATCTTCTCTGGCTGTGCGATCGGATACGAAGCGGTGGCGATCGAGCCCCCCTCGGCCGGCGCGCGGCCTGCGAGCGGCGCGACCGTCTGCCAGAGCTCCTCGGTGATGAACGGGATGAGCGGATGCGCCAGCCGCAGGGTGGTCTCGAGCACGCGCAGCAGGGTGCGGCGGGTGGCGCGCTGCTGCTCGGGCGCGCCGGTCGCGATCTGCACCTTGGCCAACTCGAGATACCAGTCGCAGTACTCGTCCCAGACGAAGCGGTAGAGCGTCTGCGCGGCGAGGTCGAAGCGGTATTCGCGCAGGTGGCGCTCCATGTCGGCCGCGGTGCGTTGCAGCAGGCTGACGATCCAGCGATCGGCTGGTGAGAAGTGCAGATAGCCACCCGGGCCACAACCATTGTCCCCCACTGCTTGGCTGCCACACGGCTCGAGCCCGCAGTCCTGGCCCTCGGTGTTCATCAGCACGAAGCGCGTGGCGTTCCACAGCTTGTTGCAGAAGTTGCGATAGCCCTCGCAGCGTTGCATGTCGAACTTGATGTCGCGGCCGGGGCTGGCCAGGCTGGCAAAGGTGAAGCGCAGTGCATCCACGCCGAAGGCCGGGATGCCATCCGGAAACTCCTTGCGCGTCTTCTTGGTGATGCTCTCAGCCTGCTTGGGGTTCATCAGGCCGGCGGTGCGCTTCTCGATCAGCGCATCCAAGCCGATGCCATCGATCAGGTCGATCGGATCAAGCACGTTGCCCTTGGACTTGCTCATCTTCTGGCCCTCCGCATCGCGGATCAGGCCGTGCACGTAGACATCGCGGAAGGGGATCTTGCCGGTCAGGTGCGTGGTCATCATCACCATGCGTGCGACCCAGAAGAAGATGATGTCGAAGCCGGTCACCAGCACGCTCGAGGGCAGGTAGCGGCTCAGTATGGGGTTGGCCGCATCCTTGGCCGCATCGCCGGTCCAATCGAGGGTGGAGAAAGGCCACAGGGCCGACGAGTACCAGGTGTCCAGCACATCCTCGTCGCGGCGCAGCTCGCCGGTGTAGCCGTCGCGCTCGGCCATCTCGCGTGCCTCTGCGGCGTTGTGCGCCACCCAGGCACGGCCATCCGGTGCGTACCACGCCGGGATCTGGTGGCCCCACCACAGCTGCCGCGAGATGCACCAGTCCTGGATGTTGTTGAGCCACTGCTTATAGGTGTTGACCCAGTTCTCGGGCACAAACCGCACCTGCCCGTCGGCGACCACGTCGATCGCCTTCTGCACGATGCTCTTGCCGTCGGCACCGGGCTTGCTCATGGCAACGAACCACTGGTCGGTGAGCATGGGCTCCACCACCACGCCCGATCGATCGCCGCGCGGCACCATGAGCTTGTGCGGCTTGACGCTCTCCAGAAGTTCGGCGGCCTCGAGGTCGGCGACCACCTGCTTGCGTGCGGCAAACCGCTCCATGCCGGCCAGATGCGCGGGTAGGGCGATGCCCGGCCGGGCGCTGCCATCGTTGCCGAACACCTGCGCCGTCGCTGGCACGTTGCCGGCCAGATCGAGCACGACGATGCGGTCGAGCCCGTGGCGTTGCCCCACCGCATAGTCATTGAAGTCATGTGCCGGCGTGACCTTGACCACGCCTGTGCCGAACTCGCGGTCCACGTAATCGTCGGCGATCACCGGGATGCGCCGGCCGCACAGCGGCAACTCGACCTCGCGTCCGATCAGGTGGGCGTAGCGCTCGTCCCCGGGGTGCACCATCACGGCGACGTCGCCGAGCAGGGTCTCGGGGCGGGTGGTGGCAACCGTCAGCGCCGCCAAGCCATTCACCGGCCCGCCGGCGAGCGGGTAGCGGATGTGCCACAGGTGGCCGTCCTCCTCTTCGCTGATCACCTCAAGATCCGACACCGCGGTGCCGAGTTTGGGGTCCCAGTTCACCAGCCGCTTGCCGCGGTAGATCAGGCCCTCGCGATAGAGACGGACGAAGCTCTGCGCGACGATGGTCGAGAGCCCGGTGTCCATGGTGAAACGTTCGCGGTCCCAGTCGCACGAGGCACCCAACCGGCGCATCTGCCGGGTGATGGTGCCGCCCGAATAGTCCTTCCACTCCCACACGCGTTCGAGGAAGTTCTCGCGGCCGACATCGTGGCGGCTCAGCCCCTTGGCTTCGAGTTGGCGTTCAACAACCATTTGCGTGGCGATGCCGGCGTGGTCGGTGCCGGGCTGCCACAGCACATTCGCGCCCCGCATGCGTTGCCAGCGGGTGAGCGCGTCCATCAGCGTCTGGTTGAAGCCATGCCCCATGTGCAAGGTGCCAGTGACGTTCGGCGGTGGCAGCAGGATGCAGAAGTTGTCGGCTTTGGCGGCGTGGGTGCCGGCAGCGAAATACCCGCTCTTTTCCCAGCGCGGGTACCAGCGCTGCTCGATGTCGGCGGGTTCAAAGCTCTTGGCGAGGGTCATGGTTGGTCTTTCGGGTCTGCTTGATGGCGGAACGGTGCATTCAACGGGTCGGCCGGTGGTGGCCACTCAGCTCCGGTTCTTCAGGTCGTGGTGTTGCAAGGGGTAGCCGCGGTCCCGGTAGAAGCGAAAGCGCTCCCGAGCTGCTTGCAGCGAGGCGGGCTCGTTGCCAACCACCTCGAGCAATCGTTCAAAGCGGCTGAAGCAGGGCGGGGTCTCGTCGCGCAGATTGATCAGGATGTCTTCATGGGGCACCGCCGCAGCATCGTGTCCGATCACCACAGGCGTGCGTCGGGCCAGCGGGTGGTCAGCTGGGCAGTGCGGCAAAAAGCTCTCCGGTGGGTCGGCCCACAAGCGCGCGTCGATCGCTGCCGTGTGGGCAGCGTCGCGCGTAAGGATCCACACCCGATGTCCGGCGCGCACCGCTTTGTGCGCCAGGCTGAACACCGTGCGCGTGGCATCGCTGCTGCCGGCGTAGAAGTCGACCCGGGTCACGCCGTGGTGCTGCGCTCGCCGCCCGAGCGGCCGATGAGGAACTCGGTGAGAAGCCCCACCGGCCGGCCGGTGGCGCCTTTTGCCTTGCCTGAGACCCAGGCGGTCCCCGCGATGTCGAGGTGTGCCCACTTCATGTCGCGGGTGAAGCGCGAAAGGAAGCACGCCGCTGTGACGCTGCCGGCGGGACGACCGCCAATGTTCGCCATGTCGGCGAAGTTGCTCGACAACTGCTGCTGGTAGTCGTCCCACAGCGGCATGTGCCAGGCGCGGTCCCATGCGTTATGGCCGGCGGCAAGGATCTCGCTGGCGAGCTTGTCGTCGTTGCTGTAAAGGCCGCTGGCCACGTGCCCGAGCGCGATCACGCAGGCGCCGGTCAGGGTGGCGATGTCGATGGTGACAACAGGTTTGATCTTGTCGCGCGTGTAGGTGAGCGCGTCGCAAAGGATCAGGCGGCCCTCGGCGTCGGTATTGAGGATCTCGATGGTCTGGCCCGACATGCTGGTGACGATGTCGCCGGGCTTGGTCGCTTTGCCGCCAGGCATGTTCTCCGTGGCCGGGATCACGCCGACCACATTGATCGGCAGCTTGAGTTGTGCCACGGCCTTGAGCGTGCCGAGTACGGCTGCGGCACCGCACATGTCGTACTTCATCTCGTCCATCTCGCCCGAGGGCTTGATCGAGATGCCGCCCGTGTCAAAGGTCACGCCCTTGCCGACCAGCGCCACCGGTGCGTCTGTCTTGCCGGCGCCTTGGTAGCGCAGCACGATGAAGCGCGGCGGCTCGGCGCTCCCGCGCGCCACCGAAAGGAACGAGCCCATGCCCATCTTGGCGATCGCTTTTTCGTCGAACACCTGCACCTTGAGGCCGGCCGCCTTGCCAAGTGCGTGCGCACGATCGGCGAGGTAAGAGGGTGTGCAGACGTTGCCCGGGAGGTTGCCGAGCTCGCGTGCGAGGCTGGCGCCCTGGCCGATCGCCTCGCCCTGTCGCAGGCCACGCTCGGCTTTGGCCAACTCGGCTTCGCCATCGGCCCAGATGCAGAGTTTAGCTAGCTTCGGCGGGTCGTCACGTTTGCTCTTGAGCTGGTCTGGCCGCTGCACGGCGTGTAGCGCCATCTGTGCGATCTGGCTCGCATACCAGCTGGCATCACGGCGGCGCACCGGATGGCGGTCGAGGCAGAAGGTGACGTCGCGTGCGGCACTGGCAAGGACGGCATCGAGGCCTGCACGCATCGCCTTGAGCCAACTCGCTTCGCTGGCCTCCGCGACCTTGCCGAGACCGACTGCCACGATGCGTGTCGGCCCGTCGGCCAGCATCACCACCTGCGCGGATTTGCCCGTGAGGTCGCCCCGCTTGATGGCGGCTGCGATCACTCCGTTGTGACTCGCATCCACTGCGCGCGCAGCGGGGCCGAGTTTTCCGCCAGCCTCGGCCATCACCACCAGGCACTGCCCCTTGAGCGCCTCGGCGCTTCCCCCTCTCGTGCTAAATTCCATCGGTCTTCCTCGTTATCTGTGGGGCATCCCCGCGATTATATGCAGGACCTCGCAAACGCCTCGTGCCAGGTGTGCCGGCCATGAAGGCGCCTCCTGACTCCGCTGCGCCGGCAGCGGTGCCGCCCGTCGCGCCCAAGCCGCTGCTGCGCAGCTTGTTCAGCCGCCGCATCAGTGGCGAATGCGCCTCGGTGGCGCTGGGAGTGTTTGCCGTGCTGCTCGGCATCATCGTCACGGCGCAGCTGGTGCGTGTGCTGAACCGAGCGGCCAGCGGCAGCATCTCGATCGACACGGTGCTCGCGGCGATGTCGTTCCAAACCCTGAATCTGTTCCCGCTGGTCATCGCGCTCACGCTCTTCGTTGCGGCGCTGATCACGCTCACCCGAGCTCACAGGGACAGCGAGATGGTGGTCTGGTTCTCCTGCGGGGTGCCGCTGCGGGCGTTCGTCGTCCCGCTGCTGCGTTTTGCCATCCCGTTTGTCGTGCTCGTTGCTCTCATCACCTTGTTCGTGCGTCCGTGGGCGGCCACCCGCAGCCAGCAGCTGCAGGCCGAGCTGCAGTCGCGCGACGAGATCGCACTGGTGTCGCCTGGGGTGTTCAAGGAGACTCGTGGCGGCGGCAAGGTCTATTTTGTCGAGCGCTTCTCAGATTTCAACCAGAGCCTTGCAGAACTCTTCATCCGCGCGGTCGATCCGGGCGGCGAGAGCATCACGGTGGCTCGGGCTGGCAGCGTCGAGAAGGCGGAGAACGGCGATCGTTTCCTCGTCATGCGGGACGGCCGACGCTATGAGGCCAGCCGCACCGACGTCGCGGCCTGGCGCGAGACGCGTTTCGAGCGTGCCGAGATCCTCATCTTGCCTTACGAGAAGGTGCCCTACAGTGCCAACGCGAAATCGCGCAGCAGCCTCGACCTGCTGGCGTCGAGCCGCGCGGTCGACATTGCCGAACTGCAATGGCGGCTGCACCTCCCCGTCGCCACACTGATGTTGGTGCTGCTCGCGGTGCCACTGGGGTTTGTCAACCCGCGAGCCAGCCGGTCGGTGAATCTGGCGCTCGCGGTACTCATCTACGCCCTCTACAGCAATGCGCTGAGCATCACCAATGCCTGGGTGGCCCAGGACAGGTTGTCGCCATGGGCCGGGTTCCTTGTGGTCCACCTCGTGCTCGGCGGCGTCATCGTCGGTCTGGCGACCTGGCAGACGGGCGCTTTGCAGCGTCGGCGCAGGATCCCATGAGCCTGCTTTCGCGAGACATTGCCCGCCGGATCTACGGTGCCGTGGCGCTGGTAAGCATCGCGCTGCTGGTGCTGTTCGGGCTGTTCGATCTCATCGACCAACTCGATACCAGCCGGTCGCGTGCCCCTACAGCGCTGCAGGCGCTCGCTCTCACCGCTCTGCTGGTGCCCGGACATTTTTACGAGTTGCTGCCTGTGGCCACCTTGATCGGCGGCCTAGTGGTCATGGCGCAACTCGCCGCCAGTTCGGAATACACGGTCATCCGCACTTCGGGGGTCTCCGTGGCCGGCATGTTGCAGCGACTCGCGCTGCCGGCCGCTGTGATCGCGCTCATCGGTGTGCTGGCGGGCGAGTGGCTGGCACCGCTGGCCGACCAGCAGTCGCGCAGATTGAAGCTGGGCGGCGACACCTTGGTGGCGCAGCAGATGAGCACGGGCTACTGGCTCAAGGATGGCAGCAGTTTCGTCAATCTCGAAGGCGTCATTCCTGATGGCCAGATGCTTGCGCCGGTGGTTTACCTGTTCGACCCCAAGGGCGAGCTCACGCAGGTGTTGCGTGCTCGCGCCGCGCGCTTCGACGGCGATGGACACTGGCTGCTCGAGGATGTCGAAGCGACGGCTTTCGGGGCGGCCGGGGTGGTGGTGACGCGCGAGTCTGTGCAGCGCTGGCCGACGCGCCTCGGCCCCGACATCCTGCGGGTCATGGCGGTGGCTCCGGACCGCATGTCAGCGCTCGAGTTGTGGCCCTATCTGGCGCATCTGCGCAAGAACCGGCAGGACACCGGGCGTCATGAGACGGCGCTCTGGTCCAAGGTGCTCTATCCGCTCTCGATCGCGGCGATGATCTTGCTGGCACTCTGCTTCGCGCGCCTACAGGGCCGCGCCGGCGGCATCATGGTCAAGGTGTTTGCCGGCATCCTGCTGGGCATCGGCTTCCACTTTCTCAGCCGCGTCGGCAACAACCTCGGTCAGCTCAATGCCTGGCCGCCCTTGGTAGGGGCCGGTGCGGCCACTGCCGCTTTCATCGTGCTGGCGGTGCTGTTGCTGCGACGGGTCGAGCGGGTCTAGTCCGTGCGCTAGCGCGTCAGCTCACGACGCGCCACACGCGCGTGCTGGCCAGCCGGTCGTGCAGGAATTGCCCGTCCTTGTCGAGCGCTGGCCAGAGGATGCTCAGCGGGAAGGTGAGAGTGGCCAGTGCGAACCGCAACAAGGCGCGCCCGGGCGTGAGCGGTGTCCGGTCTTTTGTGGTGACCACCAGCCGCCAGGTCTTCATCGCCAGGGTCTGCCCGAACCGCCACCAGCACCCGGCAAAATAAGCGGCCACGAGTACCCCGATCCAGGCCTGGAGGGCGACACGCGAACTGCCTTCGACGCCATTCGCTCCGGCGGGCAGCCACACCGCGAGCAAGCCGCCTACCAGCAGGAGCGCCAGCACGATCAGCGCTTCGTAGACCATACAAATCAAGCGCCGCGACCAGCTGGCGTGCTCGAGCGTCAGGCGGGCGATCGCTGCGGCGCTCACGGCGAGCTTGGGTCTTCGAGCGGGCTCGCTTGCTCGAGCCAATGCTTACGGATGCGCTCACGCTGTTCGGGAGGCAGCCGCTGCAGGTTCTCGAAGTTGCGGCGCGCCTGGTCGCGCTGCTCCGGTGTGAGCTTGGCCCACAGGGCGAGACGTTGCCGCACACGCGTCTGCTGTTCGGGCGGCAGGTCGTGGTAGCGGCGGGCGATGCGCAACAGACGCGTCCGCGTCTCGGCCGGCAGCGTGTCCCACTGCCCTTCGACCGGGCGCAGGACGGCTTGGTCGCCGGGGTTGAGCCCCGACCATGCAGCGGTTCCCCCGGCCAAAGCCTCCAAGGCGACAAGCGCTGCGGCGAAGAAGGCCGAGGCCAGTACGCGTGACACGGTTCAGTTCTCGATGAGTTCGACGCGGCCGCCGCCGATGTCGGTCTCGAGTGTCGCGTCGAGGTAGGCATCGAAGGGAAGGGCGTCGGCCAGCATGTCGGCATCGATGCTGCCCAACTGCTCGGCCGTCATCATCCATGCCATGGCGAGGACAAGCACGACTGCGAAGCCGGCCGGTGCCCAGTTGATCCAGTGGGTACTGGGGGCAGGTCCGCGGCTCAGACTCGCCAGCGCAGAGCGGCGTGCAGCCCGCAGGCGCGCACCGACGTCGCCACCGCTGCTGCGGTCGGCGATGGCGTCGAGATCGGCCGCCAAGCTTGCCAGATGGGTCCGATCTACCGTTGCGGCGGTCGCCGCAGTGGGCGTTGTGAGCCTCTGTTCAGTCATGTTCGTGATCCTCCGCGGCGCCGGCCTCGAGGCCGGTAGCCCATGGTCTTGCGATGCCTTGTGCCGCCAATGCCGAAGCCAGTGTGTGGCATGCGCGCGAGCAATGCGTCTTGACGCTGCCCTCGCTGCAACCCATCAACTGCGCGGTCTCGACGAGGTCGTAGCCCTCCCAATAACGCAGGAGGAAGGCTTGGCGTTGACGCAGCGGCAACATCGAGATGACAGTCGCGATCTGGGCCAGTTCCTCTTGGCTGGCGGCCTCGTCCTCGGCGGAGCGCGCGTGACTTTGATCGTCGGCCAGACGCTCGAGCAAGGTATCGGCCGCATCGACCGCCTCGTCCTCCCCCCGGGCGGGCAGCAGGGCAGATACAAGGACGGTCCAGGTATCCCGCACCTTTTGGCGGCGAAAGTGATCGACGATGGCGTTCTGCAGGATGCGCTGGAACAACATCGGCCACTCGGGGGCAGGCCGATCGGCGTAGTGCTCCACCAGCCGCAACATGGCGTCCTGCACGATGTCGAGGGCGATGTCGTCGTTGCGCACGGCGAGCCTGGCGTGCAGCCACGCGCGGCGCTCGGCGCTGGCGAGGAAGGCGTCGATGGAGGGGGGGTGACTCACACTCGCCTGAGCAGGTGGTTGGATACCGGTCACAGCATGGTAGCAAAGCGTGGCGTCGCTCTCGTGGCGCCACCGTGCTCCATGCACGGATAACGCCGGCGCTTTCTTGACCCGGTCATGTCGAATTGTTACTGTCTCGGGTTCGCTGCGATGCAGCACCCAGAACCATGCGAGTGACCTCATGCAGTTGAATGGCGCAGAGATCGTTGTGCACTGCCTTCGTAAGGAAGGTGTCGAATTCGTGTTTGGCTACCCCGGTGGGGCTGTGCTCAATATCTACGACGAGATCTTCAAGCAAGATGCGTTCCGGCACATCCTGGTGCGTCACGAGCAGGCTGCGGTGCACGCGGCCGACGCCTACGCGCGCTGCACGCTCAAGCCGGGGGTGTGTCTGGTCACCTCTGGCCCGGGCGTGACCAATGCCGTCACCGGCATCGCTACGGCGCACATGGATTCCATCCCGATGGTGGTGATCACCGGCCAGGTGCCGACCCACGCCATCGGTCAGGATGCGTTCCAGGAATGCGATACGGTGGGCATCACCCGGCCCATCGTCAAACACAACTTTCTGGTGAGCGACGTCAGGGACCTCGCGGTGACCCTGAAGAAGGCGTTCTACATCGCCACCACCGGCCGGCCTGGCGTGGTGTTGGTCGATATTCCCAAGGACGTGACGCAGGCGGTCTGCGAGTTCGAGTACCCGGAGACGATCGAGATGCGCTCGTACAAGCCGGTGGGCGCCGGCGACCCGGGTGAGATCGAACGGGCTGTCGAGCTGATCCTCTCGGCCAAGCGGCCGATGGTGTACGCCGGTGGCGGGGTCATCCTCTCGGGCGCAGCCGGCGAGCTGGCGGAGTTGGTGCGTGGCACCGGCTACCCCTGCACCAACACGCTGATGGGGCTCGGCGCCTATCCGGCCACCGACAAGCAGTTCGTCGGCATGCTTGGCATGCATGGCACCTACGAGGCCAACATGGCCATGCAGCTGTGCGACGTGCTGATCGCCGTGGGTGCCCGCTTTGACGACCGCGTCATCGGCAACCCCAAACATTTCTTCGATCCCGACCGCAAGATCATCCACATCGACATCGACCCCTCGAGCATCTCCAAGCGCGTCAAGGTCGATGTCGCCATCGTCGGCAACGTGGCCAGCGTGCTGCAGGCCATCAACGGCCGCCTCAAAGCCTCCAAGACCCGGCCGGACGCCGAAGCGCTCGAGGGCTGGTGGGCGCAGATCGGGCAGTGGCGCGGCCGCGACTGTCTCAAGTTCGACCGTGCCAGCCCCATCATCAAGCCGCAGGCGGTGGTCGAGAAGTTGTACGAAGTGACCAATGGCGACGCCTACATCACCTCGGACGTCGGCCAGCACCAGATGTGGGCCGCTCAGTTCTACAAGTTCGACAAGCCGCTGCGCTGGATCAACTCCGGCGGCCTCGGCACCATGGGCGTGGGGCTGCCGTATGCCATGGGCGTGCAGTTCGCGCATCCGGACGCCACGGTGGCTTGCGTGACCGGCGAGGCGAGCATCCAGATGTGTATCCAGGAGCTCTCGACCTGCAAGCAGTATCACCTGCCGCTCAAGATCGTCAGCCTCAACAACCGTTACATGGGCATGGTCCGGCAGTGGCAGGAGTTCTTCTACGGCAACCGCTACTCCGAGTCCTACATGGACGCACTGCCCGATTTCGTGAAACTGGCCGAAAGCTTCGGCCACGTTGGCATGCTCATTGAGAAGCCGGAGGACATCGAGGGCGCATTGCGCGAGGCTTTTGCCCTCAAGGACCGACTGGTGTTCATGGACTTCCGCACCGACCAGACCGAGAACGTCTACCCGATGGTCCCGGGCGGCAAAGGCCTCTCTGAAATGATCCTGGTGTAAGGGCTAGTCCAAGCATGCGTCACATCATCTCTCTGCTCATGGAAAACGAATCCGGCGCGCTCTCCCGCGTCGCCGGTCTGTTCTCTGCGCGTAACTACAACATCGAATCGTTGACCGTAGCCCCCACCGAGGACGCCACACTGTCGCGCATGACCATCGTCACCAGCGGTTCCGACGATGTCATCGAGCAGATCACCAAGCAGCTCAACAAGCTGGTCGATGTGGTGTCTCTGGTCGACCTCACCGAAGGCGCGCACATCGAACGTGAACTCATGCTGGTCAAGGTGGGCGCGCGCGGTGCCGACCAGCGCGAGGAGATGAAGCGCATGGCCGACATCTTCCGCGGCCGCGTGATCGACGTCACCGACGATACCTACACCATCGAGCTGACCGGCCCGGTGACCAAGCACGATGCTTTTCTCGAGGCGATCGACAAGGCGGCGATCCTCGAGACGGTGCGTACCGGTGCGTCAGGCATCGGCCGCGGGCACCGCATCCTCACCGCCGGTTGAGACAGGGTCTGCGACTCGGGCATAACCTCGATAAAGCCGTAAATAAATAGAATAAACTATTGACTTACAAGGAAAGATTATGAAGGTCTACTACGACAAAGACGCTGATCTCTCGCTCATCAAAGGCAAGAGCATCACCATCGTCGGTTATGGCTCGCAAGGGCACGCGCACGCCGCCAATCTCAAAGACTCGGGTGTCAATGTGACCGTCGGTCTGCGCCGCGAAGGCTCCTCATGGGCCAAGGCCGAGGGTGCCGGGCATGCTGTCAAGGACATCGCCGATGCAGTGACGGGCGCCGATGTGGTGATGGTGCTGCTGCCCGACGAGACCATGGCCGGCATCTACCACGCCGAGATCGCGCCGAACCTGAAAAGCGGAGCGGCGCTGGCCTTCGCGCATGGCTTCAACATCCATTACAACCAGATCGTTCCGAGCAAGGACATCGACGTCATCATGGTCGCGCCCAAGGGGCCCGGCCACACGGTGCGCTCCGAGTACCTCAAGGGCGGCGGTGTGCCCTCGCTCATCGCCGTGTATCAGGACGCCTCGGGCAAGGCGCGCGACATCGCGCTGTCCTACGCTGCGGCCAACGGCGGTACCAAGGGTGGCGTCATCGAGACCACCTTCCGGGAAGAGACCGAGACCGATCTGTTCGGCGAGCAAGCGGTGCTGTGCGGTGGCTGTGTCGAGCTGATCAAGGCCGGCTTCGAGACCCTGGTCGAGGCGGGTTACGCTCCGGAGATGGCCTACTTCGAGTGCCTGCACGAGATGAAGCTGATCGTCGACCTGATGTATGAGGGCGGCATCGCCAACATGAACTATTCGATCTCGAACAATGCTGAGTACGGCGAATACGTCACCGGGCCGCAGGTCATCGGTACCGAGGCGCGCATCGCCATGGCCGAGGCGCTGCAGAACATCCAGAACGGTGATTACGCCAAGCGCTTCATCCTCGAAGGCCGCACCAACTACCCTGAGATGACCGCGCGTCGCCGCCTCAATGCCGAGCACCCGATCGAACAGGTGGGTGCCCAGCTGCGCGCGATGATGCCGTGGATCGCCAAGAACAAGCTGGTCGACCAGTCGAAGAACTGATTTGACGCCCTGGCCACACCCCATCATCGCCCGCGAGGGCTGGCCTTACGTGGGCGGCAGCTTCGTGCTTGCTGCCTTGGTCTGGGCGGGTTTGGGGTTTGCCGCTTCGGCAGTGTTTTGGCTGATCGCGGTCTTTGTGTTGCAGTTCTTCCGTGATCCGGCGCGTGAGGTGCCGCCGGGTGAGGGGCTGGTGCTTTCGCCGGCCGATGGTCGCATCGTTCGGGTGATCGAGACGCACGACCCGTATGCCGACCGCCCGGCGCTGCTCATCAGTGTGTTCATGAACGTGTTCAACGTGCACTCGAACCGCATCAGCGTGAGCGGCGCGGTGAGCAAGGTGCAGTACTTCCCCGGAAGTTTCGTCAACGCCGATCTCGACAAGGCCTCGCTCGAGAACGAACGCAATGCGGTGGTGCTCGACACGCCACGCGGCACGGTGACGCTGGTGCAGGTGGCGGGCCTCGTCGCGCGCCGCATCCTGTGTTACCTCAGCGAAGGCGAGGCGGTGATTGCCGGTCAGCGTTATGGCTTTATCCGCTTCGGGTCGCGGGTTGATGTCTACTTGCCGCTCGATGCGTCGCCACGGGTCGTGATCGGACAGAAGGTCAGCGCGACCGAGACGGTCCTCGCCAGCTTTGGCGAGCCGGCTACTCAAAGGATGCCGGTGTCGTGAAGTGGCGCGCACGCGAGGGGGTGGACGCGCGGCGGCCGTTTGGACGAAGCATCTTTCTGCTGCCCAATCTGCTCACTACGGCAGCGTTGTTCGCCGGGTTCTACAGCATCGTGCAGGCGATGAATGGACGCTACGAGGCAGCCGCTGTCGCCATCTTCGTGGCCATGGTGCTGGACGGGCTCGATGGCCGGGTGGCGCGCCTCACGCACACCCAGAGCGCCTTTGGCGCCGAGTACGACAGCCTGTCCGACATGGTGAGCTTTGGCGTGGCGCCGGCATTGGTCATGTACGTCTGGGCGCTCAAGACCATGGGCAAGCTCGGCTGGGTAGCGGCTTTCATCTATTGCGCCGCCGCCGCGCTGCGCCTTGCGCGCTTCAACAGCCAGAGCGCGAGCACGGACAAGCGCTTCTTTGTGGGTCTGCCGAGCCCTGCTGCGGCAGCGCTGGTGGTCGGCTTCCTCTGGCTGGTCGATGATTACTTCCAGGTCAGCGGTGCCGACGCGCGTTGGTTGGCGTGGGTGGTGACCTTGTCGGCCGGTGTGTTGATGGTGAGCAATCTGCGCTACTACAGCTTCAAGGTGGTGCACTTGCGCTTCAATGTACCTTTCATGGTGCTTCCGGTCGCAGTGCTTGGTTTGCTGCTGGTCTCTTACTATCCGCCGATGGTGCTGTTCGCGCTCTTTAGCCTGTATGTCCTGTCGGGGTTCCTTACGCCCTGGATCCTGCGTCGCTGGCCCGCCGACAGAACCTGATCCTCTCGAAGTACGCAGTAGAATCAGTCCCCGCCGGCCGATGCTCGGCGGGTTTTTTGTTTGGGTGGCCTCATTTGCAGGCCCAAGGCACGAGAGCAGCGACATGAGCGACCGTTTGTACATCTTCGACACCACCCTCCGCGATGGCGAACAGAGCCCCGGCGCGGCCATGACGCGCGAGGAAAAGGTGCGCATCGCTCGGCAACTGGAGAAATTGGGCGTCGACATCATCGAAGCGGGTTTCGCGGCTGCCAGTCCCGGCGACGCCGAGGCGATCCGCGCCGTGGCCGAGGTGATCAAGGATTCCACCGTCTGCTCGCTGGCGCGCGCCACCGAGCGTGATATCCAGGCTGCCGCAGATGCCATCGCCCCGGCGCCACGCAAGCGCATCCACACCTTCATCGCCACCTCGCCGATCCACATGGAGAAGAAGCTGCGCATGCAGCCGGACCAGGTGGTCGAGGCAGCCATCGCGGCGGTCAAGTTCGCCCGCAGGTTCACCGACGACGTCGAGTTCTCGGCCGAGGACGCGGTGCGCTCTGATATGGACTTCCTTTGCCGCGTATTCGAGGCCGCCATCAAGGCTGGCGCACGCACCCTCAACGTGCCGGATACGGTCGGCTACAGCATCCCCAATCTGTGGGGCGAGCGCATCCGTCAGCTGATCGAGCGGGTCGAGGGCTCGGACACCGTGATCTGGTCGACGCATTGTCATAACGATCTCGGCATGGCGGTGGCCAACTCGCTCGCCGCTGTGCAAGCGGGGGCGCGTCAGGTCGAATGCACGATCAATGGTCTGGGTGAGCGGGCGGGCAACGCTTCGCTGGAAGAGGTGGTGATGGCGGTCAAGGTGCGCCCCGATGTGTTCGGCTGCGATACCTGCGTCGATACCCGGCAGATTGTGCCGTCTTCCAAGCTGGTGAGTCAGATCACCGGCTACCCGGTGCAGCCCAACAAGGCGGTGGTAGGTGCCAATGCTTTTGCACACGAGTCCGGTATCCACCAGGACGGGGTGCTCAAGCACCGCGAGACCTACGAGATCATGAGCGCGGAGAGCGTTGGCTGGACCACCAACAAGCTGACCCTCGGCAAGCTCTCGGGCCGCAACGCGTTTCGCTCGCGGCTAGAGGAACTGGGTATCCGGCTCGACTCGGAGGAGGCCTTGAACGCGGCTTTTGCTCGCTTCAAGGCGCTCGCTGACAAGAAGCGCGAGATCTTCGATGAGGATCTGCAGGCGCTGGTGTCC
The DNA here is from genome assembly GCA_945897555.1 of Klebsiella pneumoniae. Taxonomy (GTDB): domain Bacteria; phylum Pseudomonadota; class Gammaproteobacteria; order Burkholderiales; family UBA3065; genus UBA3065. The sequence goes on from CAMDGF010000005.1 coordinate 26,784, forward strand.
GAGGAGGCCGTCACACCGGCCGAGGAGCATCTGAAGTTGGTGTCTTTGCGCGTTGCGTCCGAGACCGGCGAGGTGCCGCACGCGCGCGTGGTGCTGGCGGTCGATGGAGCCGAGCACTCGAGCGAAGCCCACGGTGGAGGGCCGGTCGATGCTGCTTTCAAGGCGGTGGAAAAGCTGGTGCAGAGTCAGAGCGAGTTATTGCTCTACTCGGTCAACAGCATCACCGCCGGCACCGACGCCCAAGGCGAGGTCACCGTGCGCTTGTCCAAAGGCGGACGGGTGGTGAACGGGCAGGGGGCCGACACCGACATCGTCGTCGCTTCGGTCAAGGCCTATCTTTCTGCGCTCAACCGCCTGCAGAGCGGGCCGGAGCGGGCGCACCCGCAGGTCTCGCCGTAAGCTACCCGCGGCGCTGAAGGATGCGTGTGCAGCTAGGGGCGTGATGCGTCGGCGGCGGCTTGCGACCAGCCCCCGCCGAGCGCGCGGTAGATGTCGACCGTCGCGCCAAGCTCTGCATTGCGGCGATCGAGTGCGTCGAGCTGGGCGGCAAGCAGGCTCCGGCGAGCGTCGATCACTTCGAGCGCTCCGGTAAGCCCGGCGTCGAAGCGGCGGGTCGCCATGCGCAGCGTATCGGTGAGCGCTTGTTGGCGCTGCTCTTGCAAGCGGCGAGCCTCGCGGGCCGCGGCACGCGCACCAAAAGCGTTGCCAGCATCGACAAAGGCACTCTGAACCGCTTGTACGTAGGCCGCTTCGGCCACTCGTACACGGGCCCGCGCGGCTTTGAGCTGGGCGTCGAGCAGACGGGCGCCGGTGATGGGCTGCAGCAGACCCAGCCCGAGGGTCCAGATGCGTGCCGGCCCGACCAGCAGGTCGGAGAGGTCACGGCTCTGATAGCCGTAGCGGCCGGTGAGGCTCAGCTGCGGGAAGAACGCGGCGCGGGCTGCCGCCACGTCGGCGCTCGATGCCCGCAGTTGGGATTCGGCCTCGCGCACATCGGGGCGTTGCAGCAGCAGACCCGAGGGCAGGCCTTCCGGGATCTCGTGCAGAGCGGGCAAGGTGGCCGCGTCCATGCTGGTCTCGGTATCGATGCGCGTATCGGCCAGACCGGCACCCCAGATGGCGGCGGGGTCTGCCCCCAGCAATCGGGCATGCGCCCGGCGACCGCGTTGCAAGGCGTCGCGCAGGTCGGTGAGCCGAACAGCAAAAGCATCGCGCTCGGCCAGATTCTGGCGGTACTCGAAGTCACCGAGGAGGCCGGCGTCGCGTTGGCGACGGATCAACTCGAGGGCTTCGTCGGCCAGAGTGAGCGTGGATTCGGTGAGGCGGATCTGCTGCTGCAAGGTGCGCATGCGGAAACTGCTGATCGCGACCTGCGCTGCCAAACTCATCTGTGCCGCGTGACGGGCCCACTGCTGTGCTTGCAGGCGCTCGTTCGCAGCGCGTTCGCCGGCGCGGACACGCCCCCAGACATCCAGCTCGTAGGTGGCTGAAAGGCCGAGCTGGCGGTTGTCGGTGATCACCGGCAAGCCGGGGAAGTTGGTGGCAGTGCGTTCGCTGCGCTTGTTGCGCGCCACACCCGCGTCGAGCGCGAGATCGGGTAGCAGCCGTTGATTGGCCACGCGAACCTGTTGCGCAGCATCCTCGACGCGCGCGGCAGCGATCGCCAGATCGGTGTTGGCCGCCAACGCGCGGTCGATGTCGGCACTGAGCGCTGCATCGCCAAAACGCTCCCACCAACGCTCCAGGTCTCCCCAGTCCTCGGCACTAGCGGTCGGCTCCGGCAGGCTGAAGACACGTTGGACCGGCTCGGGCAGCACGGCGCAGCCGCCCAGCAGGACGAGCAGGCCGCTTGCAACGGTGGCTCGCACGCGCTGCAGACCGCCTGCTGCCGTGCCACGCAGACCGCTCAAGCCGCACCTCCACGGCGCGCGATGCGGCGCTGCTCGACCCAGCGCGTCACCCAGACAAAGAACGTTGGCACAAAGTAGATGGCGAGGAAGGTCGCAGCGAGCATGCCGCCCATCACGCCAGTGCCGGCCGATTGGCGGGCACCAGCGCCGGCGCCGGTGGAGAGTGCCAGCGGTACCACGCCGAGGATGAACGCCAGCGAGGTCATCAGGATCGGGCGGAAGCGCAGTCGTGCCGCCTCCAGCGCGGCTTCTGCAGCAGCCATGCCTTGGCTGTGGCGGTGGGTGGCGAACTCGACGATGAGGATGGCGTTCTTGGCCGCCAGCCCGAGCAGTGTCACCAGGCCGATCTGGAAGTAGACATCGTTGGTCAGCGGCGGGATCGGCAGGCCGGTGAGGCCAAACAGGTAGTTGCGCAGGGTGATCATGCCGAGCGCGCCAAAGGTGCCGAAGGGCAGGGCCAGCAGCACCGCCAGGGGCAAGCTCCAACGCTCGTACTGCGCCGCAAGGATCAGAAACACCATAAGCACTGCCAACAGCATGGCCCACATGCCGGTGCCCGCGTTGCGCTTCTCCTGGAAAGAGGCACCGCTGAACTCGTAACTGAAATCGGGCGGCAAGGTCTTGGCCGCCACCCGCTCCACGGCTGCCAACGCCTCGCCGGAGCTCACGCCGGGCGCACCGGACCCGAGGATCTTGACCGAAGGCAGGTTGTTGAAGCGGTTGATCGTGTCTGGCCCGCTGGTGTATTGCACATCGACCAGGGTCGAGACCGGGATGAGTCGCCCGCTGTTACTGCGCACCATCACGCGCCCGATGTCTTCGGGCGTGCGCCGGTAGCTCGCATCGGCCGACATGAGTACCTGCCAGGTGCGTCCGAACTTGTTGAAGTCGTTGACATAGTAGGTGCCCATCGTCGCCGAGAGGGTGTTGAACAACACGTCCAGAGGCACGCCCAGCTGGGCTGCCTTTTCGCGATCGACCTCGATGCGCAGCTGCGGCGTGTTGGCGCGCCAAAGCGTCTGCGCGGTCTTGAAAGCCGGGTCCTTGGCGGTCTCGGCGAGGAATTCTTGCGTCACTTCGGCGAGACGCTTGGGACCACCGTCGCCGCGGTTCTGGATGTTGACTTCAAAGCCGCCCGCTTGGCCCAAGCCAAAGATCGCGGGCGGCATGAAGGCCAGTGCCAGTCCTTCTTTGAGGTCTGCGGTCTTGGCGTAGAACTCGCCGACCATGGCTCCGCTCGGCAGCTCGCGCGCATCCCACGGTACCTGTGTCACGAACACGGTGGCCGCGCTGTTGCTGTAGGAGCCGCCAAAGAAGTTGAAGCCGGTGAAGGCGATCACATGCTCATTGATCGGGTTGCTGCGGATGCGCGCCACGACGTCGTTGACCACCCGGTCGGTGCGGTCTAGCGTGGCGCCATCGGGCAGAAAGACGGCTGAGATGTAGTAGCCCTGATCCTCGTCGGGGACAAGAGAATGCGGCGTGTTCTGCCACAGCCAGCCGGTGGCCACGAGCATCACGCCGAACAGCAGTGCGGCAACGCCGCTGCGGCGGATCATGAAGCCCACACCGCGGCCATAGCGCTCGGTGAAGCGTGCGAACCAGGCGTTGAACCCGCGCGTGAAGCGGTTGCCCGCGCCAGCGGCGTGTGGCTTGAGGATGATCGCGCAGAGCGCCGGGCTGAGGGTGAGTGCGACCACTGAGGAGATCAGGACGGCGATCGAGATGCTGACCGCGAACTGCCGATAGAGCTCACCGGCCAGACCGCCGAGGAAGCCGATCGGCACGAATACGGCGATCAGCACCAGCGAGGTGGCGATGATCGGTCCGGTGACCTGCTCCATGGCACGGATCGCGGCATCCCGCGGCGAGAGCCCCTCCTCACGCATGACCCGTTCGACGTTCTCGAGCACGATGATGGCGTCGTCGACGACGATGCCGATCGACAGCACCAGGCCGAAGAGCGTCAGCGTGTTGATGCTGTAGCCGAGCATCAGCAGGCCAGCAAAGGTGCCGACCAGCGACACCGGTACCGCCAGCATGGGGATCAGGGTGGCGCGCCAGGTCTGCAAAAACAGCAGCACCACCAGGAACACCAGGATCATCGCCTCGACCAGTGTCTTGATGACGCCGCGGATCGAGACATCGACAAACCGGGTGGTGTCGTAGGGCACCAGCACCTTAAGCCCGGGCGGGAACTCTTGCTCGATCTCGGCGAGGGTCGCCCGCACCTCGGTGCCGACCTTGAGCGCGTTGGCACCCGGGCGCAGGAAGATGCCGACCAAGGTGGCCGGCTTGCCATCGATGCGACCGATGAACTCGTAATCGGCGGAGCCGAGTTCCACGCGCGCCACGTCCTTGAGGCGCACCTGCGAGGTGCCGCCGCCGGTGCGGACGATGATGTTCTCGAAGGCGGGGACCTCGGCGAGGCGCCCGGGCGTGGTGATGGTGTAGACCAGCTCCTGGTCAGCGATCGGTTGTTGGCCGACCTTGCCAGGCGCGAACTGCGCATTCTGTGCATTCACCGCGGCGATGACGTCGCCTGGCGTCAGCCCCAAAGTGGCCAGCCTGTCCGGCTTGAGCCAGATGCGCATGGCGTAGTTCTTGGCGCCAAAGATCTGCACGCCCGTGGTGCCCTGGATGCGCTTGAGGCGATCGAGCACGTTAAGGGTGACGTAGTTGCTCGTGTAGAGGTCGTCAAAGCGGCCATCCGGGGAATAGAAGGCGAGCACCTGCAAAAAGCTGGATGAGCCTTTTTCCACGCTCACACCTTGCCGGCGAACCTCGACCGGCAGACGCGCCTCGGCCTGCTTGACGCGGTTGTTGACGTCGAGCGCAGCCTTGTCGGCGTCGACGCCGATGTCGAACGTGACCTGGATCTGCAAGACCCCGCTCGAAGCCGAGGTGCTGCTCATGTAGAGCATGCCCTCGACGCCGTTGATCTGTGCCTCCAGCGGCGCAGCTACGGTGGACTCGAGGACCTCGGCCGAAGCGCCCGGGTAGACCGCGGTCACGGTGACCACCGGCGGTGCGATCTCCGGGTATTGGCCCACCGGCAGCGCGCGCATGGCGGCGAAGCCGGCGATGAGGATGAGAAACGACATCACCGCCGCGAAGATCGGGCGGTCGATGAAGAAGCGCGACAGCATGGGGCGAAGGCCTCAGCGCGAGGCGGGAGCAGTGGGCGGTGTATCCACCACCACAGCCATGCCTGGCTTCAGTCGCATCACACCATCGGTGATGATCTGCGTGCCGGCTGCAAGGCCTTTGCGCACCACCCAACTGCGTCCACCTTCCGCGGCTGGCAGGTCGACCCATTCGCCCACTTCGACCGCGATCGGCACGACCACCGTCTGACCGGCTGCGTCCTTGGCGACGGTGAGGACGCGCTTGTCGGTCGGACCGTCGAGCACGGCACGCTGGGGCACCACCACAGCGCCCGGCAACACCGCGCCGGTGAGCACGATTCGAACGAACTCGCCGGGACGCACGCGTAGATCGGCGTTCGGCAAACTGGCGCGATACTCGAAGGCGCCGGTGCGGGGATCAGCCGCAGGACTGGTGAAGGAGATGCGCCCCGGTGTCGCCATCTCGGAGCCGTCGGCGAGGCGGACTCGCGCGCTGAAGCCGCTCTGGGGCAGGCGCAAGCGACCCTCGCGCAAATCGTTGTTCAGCCGCACCCGCTCGTTGTCGGCGAGACTCCAGACGATGTAGAGCGGGTCGACCTGCATCAAGCCAGTGAGTCGCTCGGGATCCTGCGGACCCACCAGCGCGCCTTCGACGCGTTCGGCCCGACCGATCATGCCGTCGATCGGAGCGGTCACGCGCGCATAGCCCAACTCGAGCCGAGCCTGCCGCAGCGCCGCATCTGCCTGCAACACCTGCGCGCGCGCCGCTTCGACCGCAGCTGCGGCGCTCTCGGCAGCGGAACGTGCATCGTCTGCAGCTTTCTGGCCGATCACGCGGTCGGCGGCCAACGGCATCAGCCGTGCGGATTCACGTTCGGTCTGATCGGCGATCGCTTGCGTTTGCGACACCTGTGCGCGGGCCTGCGCCAGCAGCGCCTCGGCACGGCTCACAGCAGCTTCGAACGGGCGCGCGTCGAGCGTGTAGAGCAGATCGCCAGCGCGTACGCGCGCGCCCTCGACGAAATGGCGTCGCTCGACATGGCCACTCACCCGGGCACGGATATCCACCTCGCGCGACCCGGCCGCCATGGCCGGGTATTCGAAGGTCACTGGTGCGTCGATTTGTCGTGCCTCAGCCAGGGCCACGTGAGGTGGCGGCAGTTCAGTCATGATCTTCGGGCTGTCCCCGGAGTCGCCACAGGCGGTCAGCAAGGCGACCGATGCCAGCATGGCAAGAGCATGCACGCGCAGCGTGCCGGAGGGGCGATCAGGGTTGCGTGGCGCCATGGTCACGGTCACCAGCATGCGGCGACGCGCGCATCGCCGGCACAGGCCGGGTCGCCTGGCGCGGTGCCCTTGCGACCGCCCTCATCGAGCGTCAAGGTGCAATTGCAGCCGCTGTCGGCGCGCGCTTGGCGGCCGAGCGGTTCGGCGATCAAGCGGAACGTTTCGCCGCCAACCTCGCCAGCGAACCGGTATTGCCCCTCGAGCTCGCTCGTGCAGGCGACGGTCGGCAATACAGTCGGGTAGGCCAGAGTGGCGGCGCGCTCGCGCTCGAGCGTGGTGACGACCTGTCCAAGACAGGCTGCGGCGGCCTCGCGGTGGGTGCGGCTGCTGGCGGCGTCGTAGGCCGACACGGCAAGGGCGGCGAGGATGCCGACGATGGCCAGAGCCACGAGCATCTCGATGAGCGTGAAGCCGGGGGATCTTGTACGGCAGCGTCCGCTGTTGTCTTGCGGCATGTTGAGGGGTGTTGTCGCGTCGTGCTGCACTCTACCACCATCCGGAGAGCGGGCTGCTGCTCGCTATACTCGGCAGATGACGATCCGCCGGCTGCCTGAACTTCTCATCTCCCAGATCGCTGCCGGTGAGGTAGTGGAGCGGCCGGCAGCAGTGGTGCGTGAGCTGGTGGAGAACAGCATCGACGCTGGCGCGCTGCGCATCGATGCGCTGGTGGACGAGGGCGGTGTGCGTCGCATCTGCGTCAGCGACGACGGCTGTGGCATCGCATCGAGCGACCTGCCACGGGCATTTGAGCGTCACGCCACCAGCAAGATCGCCGCGCTTGAGGATCTCGAGGGTGTCGCCAGCATGGGTTTCCGTGGCGAGGCGCTGGCGTCGGTGGCGTCGGTCGCGCGGGTCGAAGTGGTGAGCGCGCTGGCGGGCGCGCCGCATGCCTGGCAGCTGGCTGTGGCGGGCGGCATGGTGCAGGAGGAAGGGCCGCGTCCAGCGGCCCGCACCACGGGAACCACCGTCGATGTGCGCGACGTCTTCTTCAATACGCCGGCGCGGCGCAAGTTCCTCAAGTCGGACAGCACCGAGCGTGGTCATTGCGAGACGGTGCTGCGCCGGCTGGCGCTGGCCCACCCCGGGATCGCTTTCAGCCTGCGATGCGATGGACGGACGGCGATGGATGTCGCTCCGCAGACGCAGGCTCGACGCATCTCTGCGCTGTTGGGCGAGGCGTTCGCCGGCGGCGGGGTGGCGTTCGAGGGCGAAGCCGCCGGCATCCGCGTACACGGCCTCGCGCTGCGACCCGATGTCGCTGCGAGTCGTGACGCGCAATTCCTGTTCGTGAACCGCCGTTTCGTGCGCGATCGCATGCTCGCCCATGCCGTGCGCGAGGCTTACCGCGACATCTTGCATGGCACCACGACACCGGCTTGTGTGTTGTTCGTCGACATGGACCCGGCGCTTGTCGATGTCAACGTCCATCCCGCCAAGAGCGAGGTGCGGTTCCGGCAACCGCAAGCGTTGTACCGGCTGGTGTTTCACACGCTCGAGCGTGCCCTCGCTGCAACCGTCGCTGAAGCTTCGCTCGCTGTCACCGGTCAGGCGGCTTGGAGTGGGGCAGCTGGCATCGGCGTGCAAGACGTTGCAGCGTTGCGCTGGGGCACGCAGCAATCGATCGCGTTGCAGATCGATAGCCGCGCTCGCCCGGACGGGATGCCCGCTGCTTGGCAGGCAGCGCTCGGTGCAGGCGCGGTCCCCGTTGGGGTCGCTGGCGGGTCGAGCGTGTGGCCTGCAAACGAGGCAGCCCGATGTCTGGCCGACGGCGATGCCACGCTGCCCGAGGGCGTTGGAGCCGCTGAGGCGGTCGCTGCCGGGGTAGAGCCGCCATTGGGCTACGCGCTGGGCCTCCTGCATGGCGCCTTCATCCTCGCGCAGAATCAGACCGGCCTCGTCGTCGTCGACATGCATGCGGCGCACGAGCGCATCCTCTATGAAAGACTCAAGACGCAGATGGACGCTCAAGTGGAGTCGCAGGCTCTGCTCGAGCCACTGGTGTTGGAGGTGAGCGAAGAGGCGGCAGGGGCGGTGACTGCTCATGCCGGGGAGCTGTCCGCACTCGGTGTCGATGTCTCGCGCATGGGTACGCAACAGGTGGCATTGCGCGCAGTGCCTGTGTTGCTGGCGCGCAGTGACCCGCAGCGCTGGCTGCCGCGCTTGCTCGAGGAATGGGCGACCTACGGCCGCAGTTCGGCGCTGGCGGCACGACGCGACGCCTTTCTCGCCACCTGTGCCTGTCACGCTGCGGTGCGCGCCGGCCGCGCGCTGAGCCTGGTCGAGATGGACGGTCTGCTGCGCGACCTCGAGGCGACCGAGCGCGGCGGCCACTGCAATCACGGCCGTCCGACCTGGCGCAGCCTGCCGCTGGCAGAGCTCGACGCACTGTTCATGCGTGGCCGTTAGGCGCGTCATGCACACCCGTGCGACCACCCGCGGCACGCCATGACGCTGCCTGCCACTGTGCCGGCCGTGGGCGCATGCCCCGATGCCTTGGCGATCATCGGCCCCACCGCGAGCGGCAAGTCGGCGCTCGCCATCGAGCTGGCCGAACGGATCGGTGGCGAGATCGTCAGCATCGACTCGGCAGCGGTCTATCGCGGCATGGACATCGGCAGCGCCAAGCCGACCGCCGGTGACCGTGCCCGTGTCCCCCATCACCTGATCGACGTCGCTGAACCGCACGAGCCCTATTCGGCTGGACGTTTTGTTCGCGATGCTCAAGCCGCCGTGGCCGACATCCGGCAGCGTGGCCGTGTCGCGCTGCTGGTCGGCGGCACCATGCTCTACGTGCGCTCACTGCTTCTGGGCATCGCCGAACTGCCACAGGCCTCGCCCGACCTGCGCGCCGCGATCGACGCGCGCATCACCCGCGACGGCATCGATGCCCTGCATGCCGAGCTCGGCCGGCGCGATCCGGCGGCGGCAGCGCGGATCAAGCCTGCCGACCGCCAGCGCATCCAGCGTGCACTGGAACTGCTCGAACTCACCGGCCGGCCTCTGGATGAGCTCTTTCGGGAATACGCTCGGGGGCCGGCGGTCCGGGCCAAGGTGCTCGCTTTGCTGCCGGGCGACCGCGCCGCCCACCACGCGGCCATCGACGCGCGCTTTGCCGGGATGCTGGAAGCAGGGCTGGTGGATGAACTGCGCGGGCTACGCGAGCGCCATCCCTTGCATGCAGCGTTGCCCTCCATGCGCAGCGTTGGCTATCGCCAGGCGTGGGCGTATCTGGACGGTCTGCTCGATGGTGATGGCCTGCTCAGACAAGGGCAGGCGGCCAGCCGGCAACTGGCCAAGCGTCAGATGACCTGGCTGCGGCGCTTGCCGCATGACCTCGCTCTAGACCCCCGACATGCCCACAGCTTCGACAAGATGCTGGCGTGGGCGCGCGAGGCCGGTCAGTGCCAACGCAGAGGCTCGACCCTGCCATCGGTGTAGGCTTCGATCTCCACATGCGGTGGTGCGTCCGGGCCGAGCAGCACCAGGCCCTCGCGCCGATTGTCACCGGTCTCAGTGAACTCGAATCTGAAGCGCCGGGCCAAGGCCAGCCATCCGCCAGCGGTGCGGACCACCCGCACGCGCTGCAGCGCGACGGTGTCATCAAGCAGTTGCAGGCCCAGACGCGAGGTCTGCTGGCGGGCCACAGTCAGCGCGAGGTCGCGGGCACGCAGCCCGTCAAGCCAGAGAGCAAAGCCGCCCAGCAGCGTGAGCAGCACCAGCCACGTCATCAAGAGACCGCCGGATCGACCTTTGGCAGCGGCCGCAACAGGGCAGGCACTTCCGCTTGTCCGCGCCGCCGCGCGGGCGGTGGCGGCAGTGTGCGGCGCTGCTCCACGGTCTGGAAGGCGCTCGCCGGCAGCATCATCGGATCGATCTCAGTGTCCGGGTCACGGAACGTGGGCAATGGCAGGTCGCGCGGCGCCCGCTCGGCGATGCGGCGCGGTGCCCGCTCGCGTTCACCGCCACCACCACCCAGGCGTGGTGCGGCCATGCGCGGAATCGGCTTCTTCAACAGGTTCTCGATGTCGGCCAGGTGGCGCGATTCTTCCGGGCTGACGAACGACACCGCCTCGCCCGGACAACCCGCGCGGCCGGTACGGCCGATGCGGTGCACGTAGTCTTCGGCAGCACCCGGCAAGTCGAAGTTGATGACCATCGGCAGCTGCTCGATGTCGATTCCGCGCGCGGCGACGTCGGTGGCGACCAGCACATTCAGCGCGCTGGCCTTGAATGCGTCGAGCGCCTTGATGCGCTCGCCCTGCGTCTTGTCCGAGTGGATGGCTGCCGCCTGCACGCCTTCCCGCACCAGATACTGGGTGAGCCGGTTGGCACCGATCTTGGTTCCGCAGAAGACCAGGATCTGCGGCAACTGCCGCTCGCGGATCAAGGCCAGCAGGGCACCGCGTTTGTGATCGGCATCGACCTCGACCACCTGTTGGTTGACCAGATCTGCCGGCGAATTGCGCCGCGCCACCTCGACCGTGACCGGGTCGGTGAGCAGCGAGTCGGCCAGACGGCGGATCTCGGGCGAGAAGGTGGCCGAGAAGAACAGCGTCTGACGCTGTGCCGGAACCTTGGCGACGATGGCGCGGATGTCATCGATGAAGCCCATATCGAGCATGCGGTCGGCTTCGTCGAGCACCAGATGCTGCACCGTGCCCAGGTTGACCAATTTGCTCTTGAGGTGATCGAGCAGCCGCCCGGGCGTGGCCACGAGGATCTCGACGCCCTTGCGCAAAGCCTGCACTTGCGGGTCCATCGGCACGCCGCCGTAGATGGCAAGGATGCGGAACGGCGTGTTGCGGCTGAAGTTGCGGATGCTCTCCTCGACCTGCAGGGCGAGCTCGCGGGTCGGCGTGAGGATGAGCGCGCGCACCGGGTGCCGCGCCGGCGAGGCGCTGGTATTGGCGTGCGGCAGCATGCGCTGAAGGATGGGTAGCGAGAAGGCTGCGGTCTTGCCGGTACCGGTCTGTGCAATGCCGACGATGTCGCGCCCTTGCGTGGCGGCCGGAACCGCCTTCACCTGGATCGGCGTCGGGGCGGTGTAGCCGAGGTCATCCAACGCCCGCTGGATCAGCGGATCGAGTCCCAGCGCGTCGAAGCGCGCGTCTACGTGGTCTGGCTCGCTCATGTGGAGCGGACTATAGCACCGTGTCCCCACCGTTCTGCGGCGCAATGCTCTGCGATAGAATGCGGGCTCATCCGTGGCGCCCGAGCAATGACCAAATACGTATTCGTCACCGGTGGTGTGGTGTCCTCGCTTGGCAAGGGCATCGCCGCCGCTTCCCTCGGCGCGATCCTCGAGTCGCGCGGCATACGCGTCACGCTCATCAAGCTCGATCCTTACATCAACGTGGATCCGGGCACCATGAGCCCGTTTCAGCACGGTGAGGTCTTCGTCACCGACGATGGCGCCGAGACCGACCTCGATCTTGGCCACTACGAGCGCTTTACCAGCGCGCGCATGGGCAAGCGCAACAACTTCACCACCGGACAGATCTACGATTCGGTGATCAAGAAGGAGCGGCGCGGCGAGTACCTCGGCCGCACCGTGCAGGTGATCCCCCACATCACCGACGAGATCAAGCTGCACATCAAGCAAGGCGCCGAGGGTGCTGACGTTGCCATCGTGGAGGTCGGCGGGACGGTGGGCGACATCGAGTCGCTGCCCTTCCTCGAAGCCATCCGCCAGATGGGCATCGAAGAGGGCCGCCAGAACACGTGCTTCATCCACCTCACCCTGCTGCCTTACATCCCCACCGCCGGCGAACTCAAGACCAAGCCGACCCAGCACTCGGTCAAGGAGCTGCGGGAGATCGGTATCCAACCCGACGTGCTGCTGTGTCGCGCCGACCGCCCGGTGCCCGATGAAGAGCGCGGCAAGATCGCCCTGTTCACCAATGTTGCCCGCGAGGCCGTCATCTCGGTGGTGGATGCCGACAGCATCTACAAGATCCCGGCCATGCTGCATCACCAGATGCTCGACGAGATCGTCTGCCACAAGCTGGACATCCTTGCGCGCGCTGCCGATCTATCGGTCTGGAACAAGCTCGTCGATGCATTGCAACACCCCGAACACGCTGTCGAGGTCGCCTTCGTCGGCAAGTACGTCGATCTCACCGAGAGCTACAAATCGCTCATCGAAGCGCTCAACCACGCCGGTATGCACACACGGTCGCGGGTGCAGATCCACTACATCGATTCCGAGGAAATCGAGCGCGACGGCACCGGTGTGCTGGCCAGCATGGACGCCATCCTGGTGCCTGGCGGCTTCGGCAAGCGCGGCACCGAGGGCAAGATCGCGGCCATCCGCTTCGCCCGCGAGAACGGCGTGCCATATCTGGGCATCTGCCTCGGCATGCAGCTGGCGGTCGTTGAGTTCGCGCGCAACGTCGCCGGCATGGCCGGCGCCCACAGCACCGAGTTCGACCCGCAGACGCCGTTTCCGGTGATCGGGTTGATCACCGAGTGGCTCGATCGCGATGGCCGGGTGGAGCGTCGCGACGGCAGCTCCGAGCTCGGCGGCAGCATGCGCCTCGGCGGGCAGGTCTGCGAGCTGGCCGACCCGTCCCTGGCCCGTGACATCTATGGCTCTGCGCAGATCACGGAGCGCCATCGTCACCGCTACGAAGTCAACAACACCTTGCTCGCGCAGCTCGAGCAGCACGGTCTGAAAGTGTCTGGCCGCGCGCCAGGTACCGAGCTCTGCGAGATGGTCGAGCTTGGCAGCCATCCCTGGTTCCTCGCCTGCCAGTTCCATCCCGAGTTCACCAGTAACCCGCGCACCGGCCATCCCATGTTCATCGCCTACGTTCGCGCCGCGCTGTCGCGCCGCGATCTGGCTGGCAAGGGGCGCATGGCCGCCTGAGTAGCCGCCCCCGCTGATGGGCGCTCAAGAACAACAACCCGAGTGAGTGAGTGAGATGAGTGCGATCGTTGATGTCATTGCCCGAGAGGTGCTTGATTCCCGGGGTTTTCCGACCGTCGAAGCCGATGTGCTGCTCGAGTCGGGCGAGATGGGCCGTGCGGCCGTGCCATCGGGTGCGTCCACCGGCACCAAAGAGGCGCTCGAACTGCGCGATGGCGACCCGGCGCGCTACGGCGGAAAAGGCGTGTTGCGGGCGGTCGAGGCGGTCAACACCGAGATCTGCGAGGCCATCATCGGGCTCGATGCCTCCGAGCAGGCCTTCATCGATCGCACACTGATCGACCTCGACGGCACCGACAACAAGGGTCGTCTGGGTGCGAACGCCATGCTCGCGGTGTCGATGGCGGTGGCCCGTGCCGCCGCTGCCGAGGCGGGTCTTCCGCTGTACCGCTACCTCGGCGGCATGGGGGGTGTCACTCTGCCGGTGCCGCTGATGAACGTCATCAATGGGGGTGCCCACGCCGACAACAGCCTCGACCTGCAGGAGTTCATGATCGTGCCGCTGGGCGCGGCGAGCTTCCGCGATGCGCTGCGCTATGGCTCCGAGGTGTTCCATGCGCTCAAGAAGCTGCTGCACTCCAAGCGCCTGGCCACCTCGGTGGGCGACGAAGGTGGCTTTGCCCCCGATCTGCCGGGCAACGAGGCTGCGCTGGGCCTGATCATGGAGGCGATCGTCGCGGCCGGTTACGAGCCAGGCGTCGACATCGCCATCGGTCTGGATTGCGCGGCTTCTGAGTTCTACCGGGATGGCCGTTACCACCTCGAGTCGGAGGGCCGCACGCTCTCGTCCGCCGAATTCGTCGACTATCTGGCCGACTGGTGCGCGCGCTATCCCATCGTGACTATTGAGGATGCGATGAGCGAGCACGACTGGGACGGCTGGAGCCTGCTCACGCAACGTCTTGGTGCCAAGGTGCAGTTGGTAGGAGACGACGTCTTCGTGACCAACCCGGCCATCCTCGCCGAGGGCATCGAAAAGGGCATCGCCAACTCGATCCTCATCAAGGTCAACCAGATCGGCACGCTCTCCGAGACCTTTGCTGCCATCGACATGGCGCGCCGCAACGGCTACACCGCGGTGGTCTCGCACCGCTCTGGGGAGACCGAGGACACCACCATCGCTGACATCGCGGTCGCCACCAACGCCGGCCAGATCAAGACCGGTTCGCTGTCACGCTCCGATCGTCTGGCCAAGTACAACCAGCTGCTGCGCATCGAGGAGGATCTCGGCGATGTGGCGCACTACCCGGGCAGGTCGGCTTTCCGTCAGCGGGGCTGACAGCGGATGACTGCCCATGCGTCTCGCTACCCTTGTCCTCCTGCTTGTCCTCGCGGTGCTGCAATACACGCTGTGGCTCGGCAAGGGGGGTTGGCTGCGCATCTGGTCGCTGGAGCGCGACATCGCTGCGCAAGCGGAGAGGCAGCGCCAATTGCGCGAGGCCAACGCCATCGGTCATGCGGATGTCGAGGACCTGCGCTCCGGCTTGGGGGCGGTGGAAGAGCGCGCGCGACGCGAGATCGGGATGGTGCGCAAGGATGAGACCTTCTTCCAGTATCCGCAGCGCAAGCGCGGCAGCACAGTGGCCCCTGACGTGGCTGGCGCGGAGACCAGAGATGACCCGGTGGCGGCACGCGGGGCGGATACTCCGGCGCAGGTCAGGCGCGATTGAGGCCACCATGGCCGCCATCGTGTCGTGCGTTGCCAGTGCACCTGCACTCGCGGTGATGTGGTACCCGGTGGTCAACGATGAGCTCGCCATCGTCTCTCTCAATCAGGACTCGCTGGTCGCCAAGGGCAGCAAGGTCTCCGCCGAGTTTCAATATGTGTTCAAGAAAACGCTGACGCTGCCGTATGCGGCGGACGACCGCGCCGATACCTTCCGCCGCATGAAGACCTGGGTTGAGATCGACTGCGCGGGCCAGACGCTGCGGGTGCTCGAGCGCACGCTGCTGGGTGAGCGGGGCGACAACGTTGGTGAGGGCGTGCCGTCTGCCCTCAAGCCGGCGCGTGCGGTGGCCGAGCTCGACACCATCGAAGCTACGATGGTGCGTGTAGCGTGTGGCGGTATACGGGCTGCAGACTAGATCGATACAAGGCGACACCATGAACCCTCCTGAACAATTCGAAGACCTTCTTGCTGATGACGACGAACTGATCGTCATCGACTTTGACGAGGTTGACGACGAAAAGCCTGCTGGCAAGGATCCGCGAGATGGCGACTACCCGGGCTTTCAGCGCTGGGTCAAGGATCGTGGTTTGCGGCTCATCGACGCCGAGATCCACGCTGAACGCCTGTCGCGCTGGTCGGCCCGACCCAAGTTCCTCATGGTCTGTGTGGTGCGCGATGGCGAGTTGCCTTTGGTCGCCCGGACCCTCTCGAATCTGGAACGGCAGCTCTACAAGGATTGGATCGTCGTCTTCATCTCCGAGCTTGAAGAGCCATCGCCGGTGTTCCGTGAGTCGGATTGCCTCGGCTGGGTGCGCGTCGATTCGGTCGACGATGCGGCGGCCGTCACTGCGCACATCAACGAACTTCCGGGCGTGCTCAGCTCCGATTGGGTGGCGCTACTGCCAGCTGGATTCGAGCTCGAAGAGCAGGCGCTGTTGGTCTTGGGCGATTACATCAACCTGAATCCGCAATGGGCTGTCATCTACACCGACGACTACGCCACCGACGGTGCCGGTGGGTTCTCGCGCCCCCGCTTCAAGCCCGATTTCGACATCGACCATTTCCGCGCCTACGACTACATCGGTTCCGCACTGTGGCTGAACGCCTCCGCGCTGAGCGCCACCGGTGGGCTTGTCGAACTGGGCGATGCGACCTTCTACGAGATGCTGCTGCGCACCTGGGAGCGCGTCGGCGATCAGGCCATCGGCCACATCGCCGAGCCGGTTTTGCGGCTGCCCATCGAGTCGGTGAGGGAGGACGAGGATTCGCCGATGCACGACGCGGCGGTGACCGCGCACCTTGAGCGCATCGGGGCTGCGGCCCGGGTGAGCCAAGGCATCGCGCGGGGCCTTCGACAGGTCATCTGGGCGCTCGAGGTGGAGCCTTCGGTCACCATCGTCATTCCGACCCGCGATAAGCTTGAGTATCTCGCCCCATGCGTCGAGAGCTTGTTGGCCAAGACCCGTTATTCGAATTACGAGATCCTGATCGTCGACAACCAGAGCACCGATCCGGATACGGTGAAATGGCTGCAGACCGTCACCGATAACAGCACTCGCCGCATCAGGGTGATCCGCTGGGACGAGGACTTCAACTTCTCGGCGATCTGTAATCTCGCCAGCGAGCATTCCGATTCGAAATTCATGTGTCTTCTCAACAATGACACAGAAGTCCTTCAAGAAGAATGGCTATCTCGCATGGTTTCCTTGGGCGAACGGCCAGATGTCGGGGTCGTTGGTTGCCGGCTCGTGTTCCCCGAGACCGGCAAGGTGCAGCACCTCGGCATCGTGCTTGGCATGGGGATCTACGGCATCGCGGGCCATCCTTTTGCTGGCGAGCTCTCCACCGAGGACTCGGGCCCTCTGCACATGGCGCAGGTGGTGCGGAACACCTCGGCGGTGACCGCTGCGTGCATGCTGGTGCGCCGCTCCGAGTACCTCAGGCTCGGTGGCCTCGACGCTGAGCATCTGCCGGTTCTCTACAGCGACGTCGAGTTCTGTCTGCGGATGCGCGAGGCTGGCAAGCGCGTGTTGTGGACCCCGTACAGCACACTGGTGCACCACGAGAGCATCTCCATCAACACGCGCAAGGATCTGTGGCAGCTCGCCGCCATCGCCGAGCGCAGCCTCAAAGAGCGTCGATGCATGCTCAAGCGCTGGGGCGCATCGCTCGGCCGTGACCCTTTCTTCAACCGCCACCTCTCTCTGTGTCCGACACCGGCCGCTGGCTCGATGAAGCACTACTCGCCGGGTGGGGCCTATCCCCTCGTTTGGGATCCGGAATTCACTGATCGGCCGCGGGTGGTAGCAATGCCTCTGGCCGGCGGCAGTGGGCTGTATCGGGTCACCCACCCTTTGTCGGCTTGCTGCGACGCCGGACTCCTGCAATTCGCGGCGGTCGAGACCTTCATCACCGGTGGGCGGTTTCCGACGCAGGGCGAGTTGCTGCGTCTCAAACCTGACGTGATGGCTGTGCATGCGGCGCTGGGGGATCAGGCGATCGACTTCCTCAGCGAACTTAAGGTCAGCTTTCCATCGATCCGGCGCATCTTTGCACTCGATGACCTGGTCTCGCAGTTACCCCGAAAGAATAATCTTTACAAGGGTTTCGTCAGCCAGTTCCGCGATGCCCGGCCGCGCTTGCGGGCAGCGCTTCGCCACTGCGACCGCTTGATCGTCTCGACCAAGCCCCTCGCGGACCTCTGCAGCGATATGGTCGAGGACATCGTCATCGTCCCCAACCGGCTCACCGACACATGGCGAGGCCTCGAGGCACAGCGCAATGTCGGGCGCCGACCGCGCGTGGGTTGGGTGGGTGCGTTGCAACATCAAGGCGATCTCGAGGTGATCGATGCGGTGGTCGAGGCGCTTCGCGACGAGGTCGATTTCGTTTTCATGGGCATGGCGACCGACCGCATCAAGCCGCGCCTGAAGGAGTTCCACGACGCGGTGGTGTGGGACGAATACCCGGCCAAACTGGCATCGCTCAACCTCGATATCGCGCTGGCACCGCTTGAGATGGTTCCCTTCAATGAGGCCAAGAGCAACCTTCGCATCCTTGAATGTGGTGCAGCGGGCTTCCCGATGATCTGCAGCGACATCTTCCCCTTTCAGCAAGACAACGCGCCGGTGACCTTGGTGCCCAACGAGCCCGAAGCTTGGATCGAGGCCATCCGGGCGCTTGCTGTCGATCCGGACCGTCGGGCGCGAGAGGGCGACATGCTCCGCGACTGGGTGCGGTCGCGCTACATGCTCACCGATCATGTGGACGAGTGGGTCAGGGCCTTCGTCGGCTGAGACAGATGAGAAGCCAGCAGATCCGCCAGCAGTTCCTCGACTTCTTTGCCGGCAAGGGCCACACAGTGGTGCCCTCGAGCCCGCTGGTGCCGCTCGGCGACCCCACCTTGTTGTTCACCAACGCCGGCATGAACCAGTTCAAGGACGTGTTCCTCGGCTTCGACAAGCGGCCCTACACCCGCGCCGCCAGCAGCCAGAAGTGCGTGCGCGCCGGCGGCAAGCACAACGACCTCGAGAACGTGGGCTACACGGCGCGCCACCACACCTTCTTCGAGATGCTCGGCAACTTCAGCTTTGGCGATTACTTCAAGCGCGATGCCATCGTCTGGGCCTGGGACTTGCTCACCGCTGTCTTCAAGCTGCCAGCAGATCGTCTGCTGGTGACCGTCTACGCCGAGGACGACGAGGCTTACGCCATCTGGAAGGACACCATCGGCGTGGCCGCCGACCGCATCATCCGCATCGGCGACAACAAGGGCGCTCGCTACGCATCCGACAATTTCTGGATGATGGGCGACACCGGCCCCTGCGGCCCCTGCACCGAGATCTTCTACGACCACGGCCCGCACATCCCGGGCGGCCCGCCCGGCAGCGCCGACGAAGACGGCGACCGCTACATCGAGATCTGGAACAACGTCTTCATGCAGTACAACCGCGACGAGGCCGGCGTGTTGCACCCGCTGCCGCGCCCGAGCGTGGATACGGGGATGGGCTTGGAGCGCATCGCCGCGGTACTGCAAGGGGTGCACTCCAACTACGAGATCGACCTTTTCCAGCGGCTCATCGCCGCTGCCGCGCGCGAGACCGTTACCGCCGACCACGACTCGGCGTCGCTCAAGGTGATCGCCGACCACATCCGTGCCTGCGCCTTTCTCGTCAGCGACGGTGTGATCCCTGGCAACGAGGGCCGTGGCTACGTGCTGCGCCGCATCGTGCGCCGCGCCATCCGGCATGGCTACAAACTGGGGGCTCGCGCCGCGTTCTTCCACAAACTGGTGCCCGACCTGGTGGCCGAGATGGGCGAGGCTTACCCCGATCTCGCGGCCAACGCCAGCCGTGTCTCCGATGTGTTGAGGCAGGAGGAAGAGCGCTTCTTTGCCACCATCGCCAACGGCATGGACATCCTCGAGGCGTCCATCGCCCAGGGCGATATCGACGGCGAGACCGCCTTCAAACTGCACGACACCTATGGTTTCCCGCTCGATCTGACCGCCGACATCTGTCGCGAGCGCAATGTGCGCGTCGACGAGGCCGGCTTCGACGCCGCCATGGCCCGGCAGAAAGCACAGGCCCGCGCGGCCGGCAAGTTCAAGATGTCGACGGCGCTGGATTACTCAGGGCCGCAAACCACCTTCGAAGGCTATGAACGGCTCGACACCGAGGCCCACATCGTTGCGTTGTATCGGGATGGCGCGCCGGTCGAGGCCTTGCACGAGGGCGAGACGGGTGTGGCGGTGCTCGACCAGACGCCGTTCTATGCAGAGTCCGGTGGGCAGGTGGGCGATCGCGGCGTGCTGCGCGGCCCGGATGGCCTGTTCGAGGTCGAAGATACGCAGAAGGTGCAGGCCGCGGTGTTCGGTCATCACGGCACCGTCGGCACCGGCGTGTTGCGCGTGAGCGATCGGGTCAAGGCCCGCGTCGATGCGGCAAGCCGCACTGCGACCATGCGCAACCACAGCGCCACCCACCTCATGCACAAGGCCCTGCGTGAGGTACTGGGGCCGCACGTGCAGCAAAAAGGCTCGTTGGTCGACGCCGACAAGACGCGCTTCGACTTCTCTCACACGCAGCCAGTGACCGCCGGCGAGATCGCCGAGATCGAGCGCCGCGTCAACGCCGAGATCCTGGCCAATGGGGCGACGCAGGCTCGTGTGATGCCGATCGAAGAGGCGCAGAAGAGCGGCGCGATGATGCTGTTTGGCGAGAAGTACGGCGACGAGGTGCGCGTGCTCGACATCGGCTCCTCGCGTGAGTTGTGTGGCGGTACGCATGTGGCGCGCACCGGCGACATCGGACTGTTCAAGATCTATGCAGAATCTGGTGTGGCTGCCGGGGTGCGCCGCGTCGAAGCGACGACCGGGGAGGGTGCGCTGGCCATGATCGCGGCCGCAGAGCGGGCATTGAACCGCATCGCAGCGATGGTCAAAGTCGCGCCGGAGCAGGCCGCCGCGCGCATCGAGCAGGTCATTGAGCAGTCGCGTGCCTTAGAGAAGGAGCTCGCCGCACTCAAGGCAAAGATGGCCACAGGCGCTGGTGAGGCTCTGGCCGATCAGGCATTGGATGTGGGCGGAAGCAAGGTGCTCGCTGCCACGCTCGATGCCGCCGATGCCAACGCGCTGCGCGAAGCAGTGGACAGATTGCGCACCACGCTCAAGAGCGCCGCGGTGGTGCTGGCGAGCGTGAGCGACGGCAGAGTCACCTTGATCGCTGGGGTCACGCCAGATCTCACCGGGCGAGTCAAGGCGGGGGAGTTGGTGAGTTTTGTCGCCGCGCAGGTGGGTGGCAAGGGCGGCGGCCGCCCCGACATGGCTCAAGCCGGCGGGACGCAGCCCGACCAACTGCCGGCTGCACTGGCTGCCGTTGCAGCTTGGGTGGGTGAGCGCCTCGGCAGTTAGAACCCGAAGCGGATACCTGGGCCGTAACGGTAGAAGGGGTGGGGGTAGCCGAACGGATAGCGGCTGAGGGCGCGGAGCTCCATCTCGTTGCGAAGGCGGCGCAGGTCGTTGACATGGTCTTGCTGCTGCTGCGCGACCCGCCCCTTCCAGGTGTCACCGATGGCATCAAGCTGGCGCTGGTGGATCCAGTCGAGCACGTCGGGGTGGACCCCCGCAGCCAACTGGCCAGCGACCTCCGACGGCTTGATATCGAGCACAGTGCTGGTGCGATCGAGTTCGACGATGATGTCCGACGGGCTCTTGCCATCGCGTGTCAAACGCTGGATATCGCTCAGCGACAACGGAAACACGGTGGGCTGCACCACACGAGACTCACCCTCGCGTGAAAGCAGGCGGTCGTTGCCGGGCGTGGTTGCACAGCCTTGCAACGCCACAGCCAAGCCCGCCAGGGCCAAAGAGGTGGAGAAGCGCATCGTGACCTATCCAGAACCTTACATGCGCTTGGACATGAATCGGCTGCAGCGGTTCGACCGCACCCGATTTCAGTGGGCTGCTTTTCCCCCGCGCTGTTCGGCATCACGGTCGAGCGCCAGCAGGAGACTGTCTAGCGAGTCCTGCAGAGCGCGAAAGGCCTGTGCGTCGAGGCCCGTGCTACACGCAAGCTCGCGCTGCACCGCGGCGACCTTCTCCTCGATCTCGCGAGCGCGAGGGGTGAGCGCGATGTTGACGACCCGCTGGTCCACCTCATCCCGGGTTCGCGTGATCAGCCCAGCCAGTTCCATGCGCTTGAGCAGCGGCGTGACGGTGGCCGAATCGAGCTTGAGGGTATCGGCCAGGCCTTTGACGGTCGAACGCTCGGCCTCCCAAAGGACCAGCAGAACCAGATACTGCGGGTACGTGAGATCCAAGGCAGACAGGCGCGAACGATAAGCGCGCGTGATGGCTTGAGTGGCGGAGTAAAGGGAGAAGCACAGCTGCTTGCGCAGCCGCAAATTATCGAATCTCGACATTCGGTGAGTATAAGCGATTGGCCTGCTAAGTGACATCACCTAAGCCGAACCCGAATGGGCAGGCGACCGCCCACTAGCCGTAAAGGTGAAGACACCGCTCCTTGCGTCGATGATGATCATCTCCTGGGCCGCCAGAGTCCCCTCAAGGATGCGGCGCGACAAGGGGTTCTCGATCTGGCTCTGGATGGCGCGCTTGAGGGGGCGAGCACCGAACACCGGGTCGAACCCTGCCTTGGCGAGTTCGGCGAGTGCCGCATCGGTCACCAAGAGGCCCATGTCGAGTGCCTCGAGGCGCTTGCGCAGTCGCGCGAGCTGGATGTCGGCGATCTTGGCGATGTTCTTCTCATCCAGCGCGTGGAACACCACCACCTCGTCGATGCGGTTGATGAATTCAGGCCGAAAGTGCGACTTCACTTCAGCCATCACCGCGAGCTTGATGACTTGATAGTCATCGCCGACCATGGCTTGAATCTGCTGGCTACCCAGATTGCTGGTCATGACCACCACCGTGTTACGGAAGTCCACGGTGCGGCCCTGACCATCGGTGAGGCGCCCATCGTCGAGCACCTGCAGCAGCACGTTGAACACGTCGGGGTGCGCCTTCTCCACCTCGTCGAGCAGGATGACGGCATAGGGGCGTCTGCGCACCGCTTCGGTCAGGGTACCGCCTTCTTCGTACCCCACATAGCCCGGCGGCGCGCCGATCAGGCGGCTCACCGAGTGCTTCTCCATGAACTCGCTCATGTCGATGCGCACGAGCTGCTCTTCGCTGTCGAACAGAAACTCCGCCAGCGCCTTGGAGAGTTCGGTCTTGCCCACTCCGGTAGGGCCCAGAAAGAGGAAGCTGCCGTAGGGACGGTTGGGGTCGGCCAAGCCAGATCTCGACCGCCGGATGGCGTCCGACACCAGCCGCACGGCCTCGTCCTGACCGACCACGCGCTGGTGCACGCGCTCCTCCATCTTGAGCAGCTTGTCGCGCTCGCCCTGCATCATCTTGCTCACCGGGATGCCTGTGGCGCGGCTCACCACCTCGGCGATCTCCTCGGCCCCCACCTGGGTGCGCAAGAGCCGTGGCTTGCCGCCAGCCGGGGCCACGCTGACGCTCTCGGCGGCCTTGAGCGAGGCCTCGAGCTTTGGCAGCTCGCCGTATTGCAGCTCGGAGAGCTTCTGCCAGTCGCCGCGACGCTTGAGATCCTCCATCTGCACGCGCAGCGCCTCGATCTGCTCCTTGATGTGCTGGCTGCCTTGTACCGCGGCTTTTTCGGCCTTCCAGACTTCCTCGAGGTCGGCGTATTCCTTGGCCAGCCGGTCGATCTCCTCCTCGATCAGGCCGAGGCGCTTGACCGATGCCTCGTCCTTCTCGCGGCGCACCGCCTCGCGCTCGATCTTGAGCTGGATGAGGCGGCGGTCGAGCTTGTCCATGCTCTCCGGTTTGGAGTCGATCTCCATGCGGATGCGGCTGGCGGCCTCGTCGATGAGGTCGATGGCCTTGTCTGGCAGAAAGCGGTCGGTGATGTAGCGGTGACTCAGTTCGGCGGCCGCAACGATGGCCGGGTCGGTGATGTCGACGCCATGGTGGAGCTCGTACTTCTCCTGCAGGCCGCGAAGGATGGCTACGGTGCTCTCGACCGAGGGCTCGTCGACCAGCACCTTCTGGAAGCGCCGCTCGAGCGCGGCGTCTTTTTCGATGTATTTGCGGTATTCGTCGAGCGTGGTAGCGCCGACGCAGTGCAGTTCGCCACGCGCGAGGGCCGGCTTGAGCATGTTGCCGGCATCCATCGCGCCTTCGGCCTTGCCGGCGCCGACCATGGTGTGCAGTTCGTCGATGAAGACGATGGTCCGGCCTTCGTCCTTGGCGATGTCCTTGAGCACCGCCTTGAGCCGCTCCTCGAATTCACCGCGGTACTTGGCGCCCGCCAGCAGCGCCGCCATGTCGAGCACCAGCACGCGCTTGTCCTTGAGCGACTCCGGCACCTCGCCGTTGACGATGCGCTGCGCCAGGCCCTCGACGATGGCGGTCTTGCCGACGCCCGGCTCGCCAATGAGCACCGGGTTGTTCTTGCTGCGCCGCTGCAGGATCTGGATGACGCGGCGGATCTCGTCGTCGCGGCCGATCACGGGGTCTAGTTTGCCGCTGCGGGCGCGTTCTGTGAGATCGAGGCAATACTTCATCAGCGCCTCGCGCTGCTGCTCGGCATCGGCACTGCCCACCGTCTCGCTACCCCTTACGGCGCTGATGGCGGCCTCGAGTGCGGCGCGGCTGAGCCCGGCGTCTTTGAGCAGACGGCCGGTGTCGCCCTTGTCTGCGATCATCGCCAACAGCACCAGTTCGGAGGCGATGAAGGCGTCGCCGCGCTTCTGCGATTCCTTGTCGGCAACGTTGAGGATGGCAGTGAGCTCGCGTGAGACCTGGATCTGTCCGCCGCTGCCCTCGACCTTGGGCAGCCGCGACAGCGCCAAAGCGATGCCCTGACGCAGCGCCGCGACATTGCCCCCAGCGCGGGCGATCAGGCCGCCGGTGCCGCCCTCGGGCTCGTCGAGCAGCGCACCGAGCAGGTGCGCGGGTTCGATGTAGGGATTGTCGTGGCCGACGGCGCGGCTCTGTGCTTCTGCAATGGCCTGTTGCAGGCGGGTGGTGAGCTTGTCGTAACGCATGGCAACCCTCAGTCGTGAGCGGATGCCTTCAATCTTGGGCCCGTCAGCCCGAAATCAAGCTGCGGTGGGTCAGTGCCCCTTCAGGTGCACACCTGCCGGCAACGAATAGACGGTACCGCAGTAGGGGCACTTGGCTTCGCCACCCGGTGCGATCGGCAAGAACACGCGCGGATGGGTGTTCCAGAGCTTCTGCGAGGGCAGGGGGCAGTGCAGCGGCAGATCATCAGCCGCGAGTGTGACGTGGGTCTGGTCGAGTTCGGCGGGTTTGCTCATGCTCATCTCCCGGCAGTTGTCTGCCTCAAATTGACATTACACCGTGGTGAGCCATTCTTTGTGACCGGCATGTTGCCCCCGTACGCAGTCGAAGAACAGCCGCTGGATGCTTTCGGTGACTGGTCCGCGCTGGCCGCTGCCGATCGACCGGTTATCCAGCTCACGGATCGGCGTGACTTCAGCGGCGGTGCCGGTGAAGAAAGCCTCCTCCGCGCAATACACCTCGTCGCGGGTGATGCGCTTCTCGATCACCGCCACACCGAGCTCGCTGGCCAGCGTCACGATGGTCTCACGAGTGATGCCCTCGAGGCAGCTGGTCAGGTCGGGCGTGTAGAGCTTGCCCTTCTTGACGATGAACAGGTTCTCTCCGGCGCCCTCGGCCACGTAACCATCCACGTCGAGCATCAATGCCTCGTCGTAGCCTTCGTTGGCGACCTCCTGGTGGGCAAGGATGCTGTTGGTGTAGGTCGACACTGACTTGGCGCGACACATGTTGACGTTGACGTGATGCCGCGTGTAGCTGCTGGTCTTGACGCGGATACCCTTTTCCAGCGCTTCGGCGCCCAGATAGGTGCCCCATGACCAGGCCGCGACGATCAGGTGCGTCGACAGCTTGTTGGCGGCGATGCCCATGCCCTCGGAGCCGTAGAACACGAGAGGGCGGATGTAGCCAGATTCGAGGCCGTTGGCCTTCACGGTCTCGCGGCAAGCCTGCATCACTGTCTGGCGGTCCCAGGGCATCTTCATCTGGAAGATGTGCGCTGAATTGAACAAACGTTCGACGTGGTCTTCAAGACGGAAGATGGCGGTGTGGCCGTCTGCCGTGCGGTAGGCCCGGATACCCTCAAAACAGCCCATGCCGTAGTGCAGGGTGTGGGTGAGGACGTGGGTGGTGGCGTCGCGCCACGGCACGAGTTTGCCGTCGTACCAGATGTGGCCGTCGCGGTCGGACATCGACATGGTGGGGGAGCCTGCTTGCGCGTTCAACAGGCTGCGGAGTTTAGCAGGGCGGTGCAGCCGTCGCCGGGCTGGGTCGACTCAGCGGGTGGTTGCGGACACCGCATCGGGGGGCTCACGATGGCGGCATGCGACCGTGCAGCGCACTGACCGCCTTGGGCAGCGGGCCCATCACCGCGTCCCACAGCTCGACAACCGCGGCGCGGTCTTGGGCCCAACCCGCTTCGGGCACATCGGAAGAGCCTTGGGCATTGAGCCGCAGCAGGTGCTGCTGCTGGCGGAAGCGGCGGTAGACGTCCTGAACGCGGGCAGCCAGCCCGGGGTCGATCAGACCGAGCCGGCCGGCATGACCCAACAGAGCGAGGGTGCCCAGGTTCTCGAGCAGTACCGGATGTTTCTCTGCGCCAGCAAGGATGCAGTACTGCACGACGAACTCGGTGTCGATGATGCCGCCACGGTCCTGTTTGAGGTTGAACACGCCCGGCTTGCTCCGGTGTGCATCGAGCATGCGCCGCCGCATGTCGACGATGTCGCGGCGGGTGGCTTCGGCATCGCGCGGCGCAGCCAGTACGGCGCGGCGGATGTGCTCGACGCGCTCGCCGATGGTGGCGTCGCCGGCGGCCGCGCGCGCGCGCGTGAGTGCCTGCAGTTCCCAGGTCCAAGCCGAGGATTCGAGGTAGCGTTGCCAGTGCGCAACGCTGCAGACCAGAAGGCCGGCGTCGCCATCAGGCCGCAACCGCAGGTCGGTGTCGTAGAGCACGCCGGCGGCCGTGGTGCGGTTGAGCCAGCCATTGCAACGTTGCACCAGTCGCGAGTAGACCTCGCCAGCGTCCGGGTGGTCGTCGTCGCAGACCCAGACAAGGTCAAGATCGGACGCGAACGAGAGCTCCTTGCCACCGAGCTTGCCGTAGCCGACCACGCACACCGCAGGTGCAGGCCGGTGACGCCCACGCAAACCAGCCCAGACCCGCCCGATGACGGCGTCCAGAATGCCATCGGCCAGCGCCGTCAGCTCGTCGGCCAAGGCCTCGAGCGGCAAACGTCCGCTGAGGCCGCGAGCCACCAATCGGAAGGTCTGCGCCTGGCGGAAATGGCGCAGCGCATCCATCGCTGCCTCGGTGTCGTCGCCGATGGCGTCGAGTTCGCGCCCCAGTGCGGCGAACAACGCGTGCCAGTCTGCCGGGGCATCGAGTGTGCCGGCGTCCAGCAGCTCGTCGAGCAGAAGAGGGTGCTGGTTGAGATACTGGGCCAGCCAGCTCGACGCTGTCACGAGGCTGGCCACGTGGTGCAGCGCTTGTGGGTTCTCTTTGAGCAGGGCGAGGTAGCTCACCCGTCCGCCGATCGCCTCCACCAGCGCGACCAATGCGGCCAAGGCCTTGTCGCGCGCGGGTACGGCGCCTGCGGCTTCGAGCAGCCGCGGGATCAGCGCATCGACACGCGACTGCGCGGTGGCCGATAGCGTGCGGTATCGCGTGCCGTTGCGCAGTGATGCCAGATGCTCGCCGAGTGCCCGATCGAAACCGCGCCGTTCGAGCTCGACGCCGTAGTGCTCGGCCGGCGCGGCCGCTTGCCAGAGCGCGCGGAAGCCCTCGTCGGGGGTCTCGCCGCCACGTTCCTCGAACACGTCTTCGAAGACCCTGGTGACGGCGTCACGGGTGGTTTGCGTCTCGGTGGCGAGGGCCGCCCAGTCGGCGCGACGCATCAGCCCGGTCACCCGGGCACGTCCTTCCTCCGATGACGGGAGCATCTGCGTCTGCGCGTCGTCGACGTACTGCAGGGCATGCTCGAGTCGGCGCAGGAAATCGTAGGCGGCGAGCAGCGTATGGGTGGCCTCGGCGGGCATACGGCCGTTGGCCGCTAAGCGCTGCAGCGCCTCGCGAGTGGCGCGTACGCGCAGGTCGGATTCGCGGCCACCACGGATGAGCTGGAAGATCTGCGCGACGAATTCGATCTCGCGGATACCCCCCGGCCCGAGCTTGATGTTGTCGCGCAGGTCGCGCCGCGCCACCTCCGCGCGGATCTGACGGTGCAGGTCGCGCAGTGCATCGTAGGCGCCAAAGTCGAGGTACTTCCGGTAGACGAACGGCTGCACGATGCGGTTGAGCGCCGCTTCGTCCTCTGCCGAGCCGGTGAGTACCCATGCCTTCATCCATGCATAACGTTCCCATGCCCGGCCATGGGCCAGCAGATACCCCTCGAGCATGGCGTGGCTGACGGCCAGCGGCCCGGCGTCGCCCCAGGGTCGCAGGCGCATGTCGACACGGAACACCGTACCGTCCGCGGTGACCTCCGAGAGCAAGCCGATGAGTGCACGCCCCTGGCGGATGAAGAAATCCTGATTGGCGATGCTGCGCTCGCCATCTGTGGCGCCATCTTCGGGGTAGACAAAGATCAGGTCGATGTCTGAAGAAGCGTTGAGCTCGCCGCCACCGAGCTTGCCC
Organism: Klebsiella pneumoniae; assembly: GCA_945897555.1. Taxonomy (GTDB): domain Bacteria; phylum Pseudomonadota; class Gammaproteobacteria; order Burkholderiales; family UBA3065; genus UBA3065. The sequence goes on from CAMDGF010000005.1 coordinate 54,954, forward strand.
ATCGCCACCACCTGCAGGTCTTGCTCGCGGCCAGAGCCATCGCGTGGCGTACCGAAGCGCTCGACCAATTCGCCGCGGGTGTGCCGCTCGGCAGACCGTACAGCCACCGCGGCGAGCTCGCTGAGTGTGGAGACCACCTCATCAAGGGGCGCCGCGCCGGTGGCATCGCGGATCAGCAGATGCGCTACGGTGCGCGCGCGCAGGTCGCGCAGCGCCTGGCCCAGTGCTTGGCCAGCAGCGACCGCAGAGGCGAGGCTGTCGCCCAGGCTCGATGGCACGCAGGCCTCGTTGAGCGCCCTTTGCCAGTCGAACCCGCGCAGTGCGCGCATGCCGATGAGCCGGGCCAGGAACGGGCTATGGGCTACGAGCGGCGCGAGCGTGGGCGGCAGGTCGGGTGTCGGTGTGTGCATCCTTGTCTTGGCGGGCCGTTGCAAGCGTGGGCAACCCCTACAATAACGTGTCTGAGAGCACTCGCCGCCGTGTCTGTCCGCCCACCATCCGCTTGAATCCCGCAAACCCCCAAGACCCGAAGCCCCGCTCGAGCGCCCTGCAAGCGATCCTGCGGTCGGCTCCGCTGCGACTCGTGCTGGATGTGCACCGTTGGTTGTGGTGGCTGGTGGGTGGGCTCGCCGTGTTGCTTCTGGGCCTGCACCTGCTGCTTCGGGTCTGGGTGGTGCCGCAGATCCCCGAACGGCGTGGGGAGATCGAGTCGGCGCTGTCGGCTGCGATCCAGCGGCCGGTTCGTCTGGGGCACATCAGCGCAGGTTGGAGCGGCTTGCAGCCAAGGGTGGACATCGGGTCGCTCACCATCCTCGACCGCAACGGTGAGCCCGCCCTCGTGTTGCCTGCCATCAGCGCTGCAGTGTCATGGCGCTCTGTCGCGGCCAGGACGGTGGTCTTCAGCAGGCTCCGCACCGGTGGCTTGGAGCTGTATCTGCGCCGCACTGGCGATGGCACCGTTCTGCTTGGCGATATTCCGCTCAACCGGGGCGATGACAACCAGTTTCTCGACTGGCTGCAGCAGCAGAGCGGGATCGACCTCGAGCGCTCGGTGGTGCACTGGGACGACGCGCAGCGTGTTGCGCCCCGACTCACCCTGCGCAATGTGCATCTGAGCATCCGCAACCACGGCACCCGTCACCAGTTCGGCTTGCGTGCCGATCCGCCGGGCGATCTCGCGGGCCGACTCGACTTGCGTGGCGACTGGAATGGCACGTCGATCGCCCGGCCTGAGTCCGGCAAGGGGCGTCTCTACGCCGATCTGTCTAGCATCGATCTGGCCGCGCTCGCACCGTGGCTCGATCTGCCTTTGGGCATCCGAGCAGGCCGCGGCGCGTTGCGTCTGTGGCTCGATGTGGCCGGCACGAAGGTGACCGGTTTCACGGCCGATGCCGGGCTCAGCGGCTTGCTGGCGAATATCGAGGGGGCTGCCGAACCGCTTGAGGTGTCATCCATCGGTGGCCGTATCGGCCTCGTCAACCGACCAGACCGGCATTCGCTGGAGTTGCGCCAGCTCTCTGTGCAGACCTCCGACGGTGTGGTGGCACCCGAAAGCACCCTGACGTGGCAGCAGCAGGGCGAGGGTGCGGATGCCCGGCACGTGCTGCGCATCGAGCATCTTGTGCTGGGCCCTTTGTTGCAGACGGCACCTGCGCTGCCTTTGCCCGAGCGGTTGCGAGAATTGCTCGTACGATCGGCACCCCGAGGCGAGCTGCGAGAGGTTCGCGCCGAGTGGCGTGGCAGTTGGGACGCGCCGAGCAGTTACGCGATCAAGGGCCGGTTCGACGAGGTCGGTAGTGCCCCTGTCGAGGGCTTGCCAGGCTTCGACCGTCTGTCAGGCACGCTCGACACCAACCATACCGGTGGGCGGCTCACCCTCCGCGGCGGGCCGGCGCCATTGCTCTGGCCCGAGCGATTCCGCCGCGCCATCCCTCTGCGCGGGCTCGATGCCGTGCTCAGTTGGCGCCGTCAGGGGGAGGGGTGGCGTTTCGATCTGGCCGATGCCCGCATCGACACCGGTGAGTTGCAGGCGAGTCTGCGCGGGAATTGGGCCCCTGCCTCGCACGCGCTGGAGATCGATGCGCAGGTGACACGGCTCGACGCCACGAAGCTGGTGCATTACCTGCCGGAAACGGTCGGCAAGGGCACGCGGGACTGGCTCGAGTCGGCGTTCCCGGGCGGCGGCACGGCCTCGGGCGCCGCCCGTTTGCGGGGGGATCCAGCGCGCTTCCCCTTCGAGAACGGGGAGGGCGGGCGCTTCGAGGCGACCGCTGACCTGCAAGTGCCGTCGCTCATGTTCAGTCCGCAATGGCCGCGCTTGAGCAACGTCGAGGGCCGCCTACGTTTTGTCAATGCCGCGCTGTCAGCGGAGGGTGCGCGCGGCCGCGTCGGCAACAGCGACCTCGAGCAGATCAAACTCAGCATCCCCGATCTCGATGCCGCTGACCCGTTCCTCGACGTCAGTGGACGCATCGGTGCCAGCATCGCCGAGGTGCTCGATTACATCCAGACCAGCCCCGTCCGCCGCTTGGTCAGCGGTGCTACGGACGGCATGAGTGGTACCGGCAGGGCGAACCTCGGCATCACGCTGCGAGTGCCACTCAACCATTCGGTCGACACGACGGTGCGTGGCGAGGTCGGGCTTGATGCGAGCCGTTTGGAACTCGGCTCTGGCAGACCGGCGATCACCGGTCTGTCGGGCCGCCTCCTGTTCACCGAGCGCGGTATCAGCAGCCCCGGACTCAGTGGCAACCTGCTCGGAGGCGCCGCGCGCGGAGTCATCAGCAGCCAACCGGGTGGCGTGGTCCACATCGAGGCCTCGGGCCGTGCCCGCATCGCTTCGCTGGCACAGCAGTTCCCGCTCGAGGCGTGGGGGCTGGCCAGCGGCGATACAGGCTGGCGCGGCGACATCAGCATCGGTCCGACATCCACCCGGCTGCTGGTGCAGTCTGAGCTCGAGGGCGTCACGCTCAGCCTGCCGGCGCCGCTCTACAAGGCTGCCGGGCAGCCGGCGCCCTTGCGCTTCGCGTGGCAGAGCGGTGAGCGCGGCGATCTCTATGAGCTCGACATCGGCGAGCGCGTCCGCGCCCGGGTGCAGAGCCGCAGTGGCGGGGCCGCTGCACCGAGGATCGAGACGGCGATGGTGGCTGTTGGCGGCGCGGCGCTGCCAGCGGCGCGGGCGCGCGGCATCGGTTTTGCGGCCGAGCTGCCGCAATTCTTCGCCACCCAGTGGCTGCCCGTGATCGAGCGCTTCACTGCGGGCGGCGACGGCGGCGCGCCATTGCCTGTGGAGGCGCGCATCAAGGCCGGGCGGTTCGAGCTCGAAGGACAGTTCCTCGGCGAGACCGAGCTCGTCGTCGACCGTCGCGACCGCATCTGGAACTGGGCCATTCGCGGTGCCGATGCCGAGGGCAGTGGGCAGTGGGACCCGGCTGACCAGGGCTCGGTCACGGCACGGTTGTCGCGTCTGGCGCTCGGACCGCCGGTCGATAGCGCCTCGTCGCCGGTCGACGTCGACGATGGCGCTTATCCCGCGCTCGATGTCGAGATCGGCAGCTTCTCGCGCCGCGGTCGTGATTATGGTCAGCTGCGTCTCAAGGCGAGCCAACAGGGCCGCGACTGGCGGATCGACCAGCTGCGTTTGAGTGGGCCGGAGTATCAACTCGAAGCGAGCGGGCTTTGGCAAGCGTGGCGCAGCAGCCCGGTGACCGATGTGCGGCTCGAGCTCAAGACCACCGACACCGGCCGCTACCTTGAGCGCCTCGGTTACGGCAGCGTGCTGAGGGCTGCACCGGCGAGTCTGAGCGGAACACTGCGTTGGCGGGGACCGCCCACCGACATCCATTTCCCCAGCCTGTCCGGGCAGTTCAGGCTCGAGGCGGGCAAGGGCCAGTTCGTCAAGGCCGACCCGGGCGCTGCGCGCTTGCTCGGCATCCTCAGCCTGCAGGCCTTGCCGCGCCGCATCACGCTCGATTTTCGCGATGTGTTCAGCGAGGGTCTCGCTTTTGACAGTATCGAGAGCGATCTCGCCGTGACCGATGGCATCATGCGCAGCGAGCAGCTATTCATCGACGGACCCTCGGCCAAGGTGCGCATCAAAGGTCAGGCAGATCTTGGCAAGGAGACGCAGGACCTGCAGGTCAAGGTGTCGCCAGCCATGGACGCGGCGACCATCGGCGCATTGATCGCAAACCCGGTCGCTGGCCTTGCCGTGTTTCTCGCCCAGCAACTGCTCGACGATCCCTTGAGCAAGCTCATCACCTTCAACTATCGGGTCACCGGGAGCTGGGCCGAGCCGGTGGTGACGAAACAGGGCGCGCCGGAAGTGAGCAACCGTACAAAAGGCGATGCACGCAATGGTTCGGGTGTCATGCCGGGCATCGCGCCATGAGCACTTCCGCCGCTTGCGAGACGACACGGGGGCGGCGCGTCGCTGCCGTGCAGGTGGTCAGCGGCGAGAACGTTGCCACCAATCTCGAGACTGTGGAGAGGCTGGTGCGTTTTGCCGCTGGACAAGGCGCGCGCCTGATCCTGTTGCCAGAGTACTGGCCAGTCCTGAGCAGCGATGAACATCGCAAACTCGGCCTCGCCGAGCCTTACGGCAACGGCCTGCTGCAACGTTTCCTTGCCACGCTGGCCCGTGAAGAGTCAGTCTGGCTGGTCGCTGGCACCATCCCCATCTCTACCAGCGACCCTGAACGTGTGCGTAACACTTGCCTGGTGTTCGACGATCACGGCCGCGTGGCAGCGCGTTACGACAAGGTCCATCTGTTCAATCTGAGCCTTGGCGGCGAGAGTTTCTGCGAGTCGCGCACCATCGAGCCGGGCGACGCGCCGGTGGCGGTCGAGACCCCGATCGGTCGCGTGGCCCTGTCGATCTGCTACGACCTGCGCTTCCCGGAGTTGTACCGACGTCTCTTGCCGTTCGATGCCATCTGTATGCCGGCCGCGTTCACCGCGACCACCGGCAGGGCGCACTGGGAGGTGTTGTTGCGCGCGCGCGCCATCGAGAACCAGTGCTACGTGCTGGCCGCCGGGCAGGGTGGCATCCATCCGGGTGGTCGCCGCACCCATGGCCACAGTATGATTGTGGACCCGTGGGGTGAGGTGCTCGACTGTCTGGCCGATGGCCCGGGCGTCGTCATCGCCGACATCGACCCCGAGCGCCTGCGGCAGGTCAGGCGCGACCTCCCCGCGCTGGCCAACCGGGTTCTGCCCTGACCTCGATCGAGAACATGAACGCTCCACTCCCGTCCGACCGTCTCTCCACCGCCACCGCTTTGCTGCTGCAGCCGGCCGGTCTCGACCTCTCCGACCTCGGTCGTGTGCTCGGCGAGGTGGCAGTGCACCGCGCCGACTACGCCGACATCTACTTGCAGTACACGCGTTCGGAGGGCTGGAGCCTGGAGGAGGGGCTGGTCAAGTCGGGCAGCTTCAGCATCGATGCCGGTGCCGGTGTGCGCGTGGTGGAGGGCGAACGCACCGCTTTCGCTTACACCGACGACATCAACCTCGAGGCCCTGCTGCAGGCCGCGCGCGTGACGCGCAGCATCGCTGCCGCGGGCGGCAGTGGTCGCATGGCGGTGCCTTCGAGTGGCGAGGTGCGGAGTCTCTATCCGGCACTCGACCCAGTGGCCAGCCTTGACTCCGACGCCAAGGTCGCCATGCTGCTTGAGGTCGAGCGGATGGCTCGCGCGGCCGATCCGCGCATCACACAGGTCATGGCCTCGTTGGCTGCCGAATACGATGTGGTGCTGCTGTTGCGCTCGGACGGCCGGCTCAGCACCGATGTCCGGCCACTGGTGCGACTCTCCCTGCAGGTCATCGCCGAAGCGGATGGACGCCGGCAGCAGGGCACGGCGGGCGCGGGCGGGCGTGAGGGTCTGGGCATGTTCAACCCGGCGCGACTGCAGACTCTGGTCGGTCAGGCTGTCAATCAGGCGCTTACCAACCTCGCGGCAGGCCCGGCGCCAGCCGGCGAGATGACCGTGGTGCTCGGGCCGGGCTGGCCCGGCATCCTGTTGCATGAGGCCATCGGCCACGGCCTGGAGGGTGATTTCAACCGCAAGGGCAGCTCGGCTTTCTCGGGACGTGTCGGCGAGCGCATCGCCGCCAAGGGTGTCACCGTGGTCGATGACGGTACGCTGGCCGGCCGCCGTGGCTCTCTCAACGTCGACGACGAGGGTGAGCCGACGGCTTGCACCACGCTGATCGAGGACGGCATCCTCCGTGGCTACATCCAGGACCAGCTCAACGCCCGCCTGATGGGCGTGACACCCACCGGCAACGGCCGTCGCGAGAGCTACGCCCACGTGCCGATGCCCCGCATGACCAACACTTGCATGCTCAATGGCGATCGCGACCCCGGCGAGATCATCGCTTCGGTCGAAAAGGGCCTCTATGCCGTCAACTTTGGCGGCGGCCAGGTCGACATCACCAGCGGCAAGTTCGTCTTCTCCGCCGCTGAGGCCTACCTGATCGAGAATGGCAAGGTGACGCGCCCGGTGCGCGGCGCCACGCTGATCGGCAATGGCCCCGATGTGCTCACGCGCGTGAGCATGGTCGGCAATGACATGGCGCTCGATCCGGGCATCGGCACCTGCGGCAAGGACGGCCAGAGTGTGCCGGTGGGTGTCGGGCAGCCGACCTTGCGCATCGATGGTCTGACCGTTGGCGGGACGGCCTGAGCGATTGTAACGATCCGATATCGGACATCAGGGAGATACGCTTGAAGACCACCTTCCTCGACTTCGAACAACCCATCGCCGAGCTCGAAGCGCGCATCGAGGAGCTGCGCTTCGTGCAAGACGACTCCGCAGTCGACATCGCCGAGGAGATCGAGCGCTTGCAGGCCAAGGCCGACAAGCTCACCAAGGAGATCTACAGCAAGCTCGGCGCCTGGCAGATCGCGCAGGTGGCGCGTCACCCGCAGCGCCCCTATACCCTCGACTACGTGCAGGGGCTTTTCACCGACTGGCACGAGTTGCACGGCGATCGCGCCTTTGCCGACGATCCGGCGATCGTCAGTGGCTTCGCGCGCTTCAACGGCCAGCCGGTGCTGATCATCGGCCACCAGAAGGGCCGTGACACGCGCGACAAGATCTACCGCAACTTTGGCATGCCGCGCCCTGAGGGCTATCGCAAAGCGCTGCGCTTGATGAAGACCGCCGAGAAGTTCGGCTTCCCGGTCATCACCCTCATCGACACGCCGGGTGCCTACCCCGGCGTCGGTGCCGAGGAGCGCGGGCAGTCTGAGGCGATCGGCCGCAATCTCGCCGAGATGTCGACGCTGCGTGTGCCGGTGGTGTGTGTGGTGATCGGCGAGGGCGGTTCGGGTGGCGCGCTGGCCATCGCTGTCGGTGACACCATCCTGATGCTGCAGAACGCCATCTACTCGGTGATCTCGCCCGAGGGTTGCGCCAGCATCCTATGGAAGAGCGCAGAGAAAGCTGGCGAAGCTGCCGAGACGCTCGGCATCACCGCACCGCGCCTGAAGTCGCTCGGCCTCATCGACCGCATCGTCAGCGAGCCGCTCGGGGGCGCGCACCGCGACGCCGACGCGATGATGGCGAGCCTGCGCAAGGCGATCGCCGAGTCGCTGCGCGATCTGCAGAACCAGACGCTTGATGCTTTGCTGGAGCGCCGCATCGATCGCCTGATGGCCTACGGCCGCTTCAAGGAGACCCAAGGCTGAGCGAAGGGCAGCTGCTCGACGCCGTTCTCGCCACGCTCGCCTCGGAGGGGCTGGCGCACGAACAGGTCTCGCTCGCGGTCGGTTTCAGTGGCGGCCTCGATTCCAGCGTCCTCTTGCACCTCGCCTGCCGCGCCACTCGGGCGCTCCAGGCGCCGCCCCCGTTGGCGGTGCACATCCACCATGGTTTGCAAAGCCCGGCCGATGCGTGGGTCGCGCACTGCGCAGAGATGGCTCATACGTTTGGCGCGAGCTTTGCCCTGCATCCGGTGCAGGTCGACCGCGCATCCGGCCTCGGTATCGAGGCGGCCGCGCGCGAGGCACGACTGGCGGTGTTCGCCAGTACCCGCGCCGATGCCGTGCTGCTGGCACATCACCGCGACGATCAGGTCGAAACGGTTCTCCTCAACGCTCTGCGTGGCAGCGGCTTGGCGGGCCTGTGCGGGATGCCGATCCGTCGCAGTCTGGCCGGCGGGCCCCCGCTGTTGCGCCCCTTGCTCGCCGTAACCCGTCACCAATTGCAAGACTATGCAAGGGTTCATCGCCTGTCGTGGATCGACGATCCGAGCAATCAAGACACCCGCTTGCGACGCAATCTGCTCCGCCAGCGCGTGCTACCCATGATCGAAGCCGCACTGCCGCAGGCGAGGGCCGCATTGGCACGCCTCGCCGGCCACGCTGCCGAAGCACAGCAGTTGGCCGACGACCTCGCCGATCTTGATGCCGCTGCTTGCAGCGACGCCCGAGGTCTTCGCTGCAGGGCATTGTCGGAACTCTCACCGCATCGAGCGCGCAACCTGTTGCGGCGGCAACTGGCGCACGCCGGCCTGCGCATGCCTGACGCGGCGCGGCTCGACGAGATGTTGCGGCAGCTGGCCGGTGATGGCCGCCCTGAGATCCTCCACGACGACCACCTGGTTTGCCGGCGTGAAGGCCGGCTGATCATCCGCCGCGTCTGATCGCGACCGCGAGTGAGGCGTGCTAGAGCACTTCAGCGGCGTGTTCGGCCAGACGTGAACGCTCGCCGCGCGTCAGCGTCACGTGTCCGCTGTGCGGCCAGCCTTTGAAGCGGTCGACGACGTAGGTGAGGCCCGACGAACCTTCGGTGAGATAGGGCGTGTCGATCTGCGCGATATTGCCGAGACACACCACTTTGGTACCGGGTCCGGCGCGCGTGATCAGCGTCTTCATCTGCTTGGGCGTGAGGTTCTGCGCCTCGTCGATGATGAGGAACTTGTTGATGAACGTGCGACCGCGCATGAAATTGAGCGACTTCACCTTGATGCGGCTGCGCATCAGGTCGCGGGTGGCGGCACGCCCCCATTCGCCCGCCTCATCATCCGACTTGTTGAGCACGTCGAGATTGTCTTCGAGCGCGCCCATCCAGGGGGTCATCTTCTCCTCCTCGGTGCCCGGCAGAAAGCCGATGTCCTCGCCCACCGGTACGGTGACCCGCGTCATGATGATCTCGCTGTAAACCTTGTACTCGAGCGTCTGCAGCAGCCCCGCGGCCAGCGTCAGGAGCGTCTTGCCGGTGCCGGCCTGACCGAGCAGGGTGACGAAGTCGGTCTCCGGGTCCATCAGCGCATTGAGCGCGAAGTTCTGCTCGCGGTTGCGGGCGGTGATGCCCCAGACCGAGTTCTTGGGGTTGGCGTAATCGCGCAGGGTGCACAGCACCGCCGTGTCGCCCTCCACCGAGTGCACCCGCGCCTGCATCGCGCCGTCGCCGGTTATGAACAGGAATTCGTTTACGATCATCGATTTGCAAATGGGACCTTTGACTTTGTAATAAGTCAGGCCCTGCTCTTGCCAGGACTCCATGCCCTTGCCGTGACGGTCCCAGAAATCCTCGGGAAGCTCGCGGATGCCGGTGTACAGGAGGTCGCTGTCCTCGAGCACCTTGTCGTTGAAGTAATCCTCGGCGGCCAGACGCAGCGCGCGCGCCTTGATCCGCATGTTGATGTCTTTGGAGACGAGGATCACCTGTCGTTCCGGATGACGCTCGGCCAGATGCATCACCACCGCCAGGATCTGGTTGTCGTTGCGTCCCGGCAGCAAGCCCGGCGGCAGATCCCCGGGGATCGCCTCGGTCTGCAGGAAAAGACGGCCGCTGGCTCCGTTGCGCTTGGACAAAGGGATGCCGCCCGCGATGCTCTCCGGTGTCGCAGCGACCAGTTCTTCCATGAAGCGACTGGCCTGACGGGCGTTGCGCGCCACTTCCGACATGCCCTTCTTGTTGTTGTCGAGTTCCTCGAGCGTCGTCATCGGGATGAAGACGTCGTGCTCCTCGAAACGGAAGAGGCTGGTGGGATCGTGCATCAAGACATTGGTGTCGAGCACAAAGAGCTTGCCTGCCTTGCTGCGAGTCTTGCGGCGGCGGCTTTCGGGGTTCTCGGTCATGGTGGGGTCGTGTTTCCAGAGGTTCCTGCAGTCCGGATGATGCCGGTGCACTGCAATGATGCGGGATGGTAGGGGGGCTTGCGCAACATCACTCGATGGGGGCGCTGGCGAGAAGCCGACGCAATGTGGCCAACACCTCGTCGACGTGGCCGGGCACCTTGACGCCTCGCCAGACGTGTCGCAACACCCCGTCGGGGTCGATGAGAAAGGTGCTGCGCTCGATGCCGCGCACCTGTTTGCCATACATGTTCTTGAGGCGCATCACGCCGTAGCGCTCGCACACCACCTCGTCGACGTCACTGATCAGGTCGAAGGGCAGCCCGAGCTTTTCGCGGAAGCGTCGGTGTGAGGCGAGCGGATCGCGCGAGACCCCCAGCACCTCGCAGTCCGCAGCCGCGAACTCCGGATAGGCGTCGCGGAACGCTGCACTCTCGGTGGTGCAACCCGGGGTGTCGTCCTTTGGGTAGAAATACAGCGTCAGCCAGCGTCCGCGGCAGGATTCAAGGGTCAGGGCCGGGGCGAGTGTGGCAGCGGCGGTGAAGGCCGGCGCCGGAAGGCCGGGGCAAGGTCCGGATGATTCTGTCGTCATGGCGTGATGTTCACGGCAAAAGGGGGTCGATACCACAGCCTCTAAGGATGCGCGACAGGGCGATGAGAGGCAACCCGATGAGTGCGGTCGGATCCTCACTTTCGCACCGCTCCAGCAGAGCGATGCCGAGGGATTCGATCTTGGCGCTGCCAGCGCAATCGAAAGGACGGTCGTGCGCGATGTAGCGCTCGAGCATGGCGGCATCGAGGTCTTTGCGAAAGGTCACTCGCGTCTCATCGCAGTGCGAGCCGAGCGACCGTCCGCTGCCCCCCTCGACCACGTGAAGGGCGGTGTAGAAATGCAGAGAGAACCCTCGCATCCCGAGCAACTGGGCGAGTGCGCGGGTCGCATCGCCGGGTTTGCCGAGGCGCGACCCGCCTCCAGCCGCCACCTGGTCTGAGCCGATGACGATGCAACCCTCTGCTCCTCGAGCGACGGTGAGCGCCTTGGCATGGGCCAGACGGCAAGCGGTATCGGCTGGGGCCTCCGCTGGCAGGGGCGTCTCGTCGATGTCCGGGACGCGCACCTCGAACGCCAGGCCGAGTCGCTCCAGCAGCGCCCGCCGGTAGGGGGACGACGAGCCGAGGATGAGTTGCGGTGTCAAGCGGGGCTCCACTCGACGCAGCCACCTGCGCCACCCAGAACCTTGACTGGCTGGCAGGGTTTCGAGTACTCTTGCACGTTTATGTCGATGCCCTTAACCGTCGATCTGCGGCGTTTTTGCGAGGAATCTCGCACGCTGGAGGCTGCTTTTAGCCCCACTCAGCTGCCGCGTCTGCTCGACAGTGTCGCAGATACCGCGGGCGGGGTGTCGATGCAGGTGCGTGGTTGGGTCGACGCGCGCGGGCGTCCGTGTCTGGACATCCGCATGGCGGGGCAGTTGTGGGTGTTGTGTCAACGTTGTATGCGGCCCATGGCCATCGATGTCGAGGTCGGTCAGACCTTGGCCTTTGGTGAGGAGGGCGCGGAAGAGGCCGGTGACCCGGACGCGGTCGAAGTGTTGCCCGAGATGGCCCACGTCGATCTGGCTGAGCTCGCCGAGGAGGAGTTGTTGTTGTCGCTTCCGATGTTGCCGCGTCACCTTGACTGTGAACTGCCCGGCCCGGCTGTCTCGGGTCGCACCACGCCGTTTGCTGCACTCAGGGGTCTGGTCGGCGATACAGACCCGCAGGATTGAAACTTGACCGCGCGATGATGCGGGGTCCGAAAGGGAGAAACAGAGATGGCCGTCCAACAGAACAAGAAGTCCCCGTCGAAGCGCGGCATGCACCGCTCGCACGATTTTCTGACCAACCCGCCGCTGGCTGTCGAGCCGTCCACCGGTGAGACGCACCTGCGTCATCACATCTCGCCGAACGGCTTCTACCGCGGCCGCAAGGTCGTTCGCACCAAGAACGACGAGTGATCCGCGCCGCAGCGGGCCTGGCGGCTTCAGTCCAAGCCTGCCGGCGCTGCGGCGGCGTTGGCAGCCGTCCCGCTGAGCAAGCTCGCGCGTCCCTTCAATGACACTCACCGTGGCCATCGACGCGATGGGTGGGGATCACGGGCTCGCCGTCACCGTCCCCGCCGCGCTCGATTTTCTGCGCCGCGCGCCCGATGACAAGGTCGTTTTGGTGGGCGACGAGCCGTCGATCACGGCGGCACTGGCTCGGCATCGCGTCGCACCTGACGCACGCGCCCGCCTGACGGTCCACCACACCACTCAGGTGGTGGACATGGACGAAGCACCGGCGCTCGCCATGCGCAACAAGAAGGACTCGTCGATGCGCGTCGCCATCGACCTTGTCCACGTTGGCACAGCGCAGGCCTGCATCAGCGCGGGCAACACCGGTGCGTTGATGGCCACAGCGCGCTTCGTCCTCAAGACCTTGCCCGGCGTCGATCGTCCGGCCATCGCCAGCATGATGCCGACGCAGAAGGGTGCGGTCTGCATCCTCGACCTTGGCGCAAACGTCGATTGCAGCCCCGAACATCTCCTGCAGTTCGGCATCATGGGCAGCGCGCTGGTGGCCGCCACCGAGAACAAGCTGTCGCCAAGCGTCGGCCTGCTCAATATCGGCAGCGAGGACATCAAGGGCAATGAGGTGGTCAAGCGCGCCGCCGCGTTGCTGCGCGAGAGCCCGGTCAATTTCGCCGGCAATGTCGAGGGCAACGATGTCTATCGTGGTGCGGTGGACGTGGTGGTCTGCGATGGCTTTGTCGGCAACGTATTCCTCAAGGCTTCCGAAGGTCTGGCACAGATGCTGCGTGCTTTTCTGCGCGAAGAGTTTGGCCGCAGCTGGCTCGCCCGTCTGTCGGCCTTGCTGGCGTGGCCGGTACTCAACGCCTTCCGTCGCCGCGTCGACCATCGGCGCTACAACGGCGCGAGCCTGCTCGGCTTGCGCGGCATCGTCGTCAAGAGCCATGGTTCAGCCGATATACTCGGCTTCCGCTGCGCGATCGAGCGGGCCGCCGAGGAAGCGCGTCACGGCCTGATCGAGCGCATCACCGCTCACGTCGAGAAACTCACCCCGGTCGACGCATGACCTTCTCCCGCATCGCCGCCACCGGCTCCAAACTGCCGGCGCGCGTCGTGACCAATGCCGAACTCGCTGCCCGCGTCGATACCAGCGACGAATGGATCGTCAGCCGCAGCGGCATCTCGCAGCGCTACATCGCCGACGACACCGAGCGCACCAGCGACCTTGCGCTGGCCGCTGCCCGTCAAGCGCTCGACACCGCTGGCTGGCAAGCCGACGACCTCGATCTCATCGTGGTCGCCACCACCACGCCGGACATGACCTTCCCGAGCACCGCCTGCATCGTTCAGGTCGGGCTAGGTGTGACCAACGGCTGTGCCGCTTTCGACGTGCAAGCGGTGTGCAGCGGCTTCATCTACGCCTTTGCCACCGCCGACGCGATGATCCGCAGTGGCACGGTGAGGCGGGCGCTGGTGATCGGCGCCGAGACGCTGTCGCGCATCATCGACTGGAACGACCGCGGCACCTGCGTGCTGTTCGGCGACGGCGCCGGCTGCGTGCTACTGGAGGCCGCGGCCGAACCCGGCGTGATCGGCTGCCACTTGCACGCTGACGGTCGCCATCTGCCGATCCTCAAGGCGCCGGGGGTTCTCGCAGGTGGTCAGGTACGCGGCAACCCGTTCATCGAGATGGACGGTCAGGCGGTGTTCAAGTTCGCGGTCGAAGCGCTCGCCGCGACCGCCCAGGAGACGCTGGCCGCGCATGGCATGCATGGCGACGACGTCGACTGGATGGTCCCGCACCAGGCCAATATCCGCATCATCCAGTCCACCGCCAAGCGGCTGAAGATCCCGATGGAGCGCGTGGTCACCACCGTCGCACAACACGGCAATACCTCGGCCGCCTCGATCCCGCTGGCGCTCGATGTGGCGGTGCGCGATGGCCGCATCCGGCGCGGGCAGACCGTGCTGATGGAGGGCATCGGCGCCGGCTTCGCTTGGGGCTCCGCGCTGCTGCGCTACTAGCCGCGCCAAGCTCGATGTCGCCAACGCGTCCACAACCGAACCACTTGCAACTCCGAGAGACCCCACCATGACGCTCGCTTTCGTCTTTCCCGGCCAAGGCTCGCAGTCGGTTGGCATGATGAACGCCTTCGCCGATCTGCCCGAGGTCCGCCAGACCTTCGATGAAGCCTCCTCGGCGCTCGGCTTTGACCTCTGGAAGAGGGTGACCGACGGTCCCGAGGCCGACCTCAACCAGACCATCAACACCCAGCCCGCCGTGCTCGCCGCCGGCATCGCCTTGTGGCGCGCCTGGCAAGCGCGTGGTGGCGACACTCCGGCGGTCGCAGCCGGCCACAGCCTCGGCGAGGTGGTGGCGCTGACCGCTGCCGGCGCCATCGATTTCGCCAACGCGGTGCCGCTGGTGCGGACGCGCGCCACGCTGATGCAGGATGCCGTCGCGGGTCAGGCCACGGCGATGATGGCGGTGCTCGGCCTTGACGACGACACGGTGCTTGCAGCCTGCGCCGAGGCTGCACGAGGTCAGGTCTGTGAGGCCGTCAATTTCAATGGCCCCGGTCAGGTGGTCATCGCCGGCCATACCGAGGCGGTGAACCGAGCCGGCGAGATCGCTAAGGCCAAGGGCGCCAAGCGCGCGCTGCCGCTGCCGGTGAGTGTGCCGAGCCACTGCTCGCTGCTCAAGGGGGCAGGGGAGGCGTTCGGTGAGCATCTGCAAGGCGTAACGATTGCGGCACCGCACTTCCCGGTGCTGCAGAATGCCGACCGCGCCGCCCACAGCGATGTCTCCGCCATCCGCGACGCATTGGCGCGCCAGCTCTATTCGCCCGTGCCATGGACGGCCACCGTGGCCGACATGGCGAAGCAGGGCGTCACGCGCATCATCGAATGCGGCCCCGGCAAGGTGCTGACCGGCCTCAACAAGCGCATCGCCACCGAGGCCGAGTGCCTCGCCTTGAGCGACCGCGCCACCTTCGACCAGCTGCTGGGAGGCTGAGATGACCGACACGCAACACGTTGCCCTCGTCACCGGTGCCAGCCGTGGCATCGGTGAAGCCATCCTGCACGCGCTGGCCCGGGCCGGCATGAAGGTCATCGGCACCGCAACCTCCGACGCGGGTGCCGAGTCGATCAGCGCCGGGCTGAAGGCCGCCGGCCTGACCGGCCGCGGTGCCCGGCTCGATGTGCGCGATGCTGCGGTCATCGAGGCTCTGCTCGCCGACATAGACGCTGTCGAGGGGCCGCTCACGGTGCTGGTGAACAATGCCGGGGTGACGCGTGACAACCTCCTCATGCGCATGAAGGAGGAGGAGTGGGACGAGATCCTCGCCACCAACCTGACATCGGTGTTCCGCCTGTGCAAGGCGGTGGTCCGGCCGATGATGAAGGCACGCCATGGGCGCATCATCAACATCACGTCGGTCGTGGGGCACGCCGGCAACGCCGGCCAGACCAACTACTCGGCAGCCAAGGCCGGCGTGGCGGGCTTCACGCGCTCGCTGGCGCGCGAGGTCGGCAGCCGCGGCATCACGGTCAACTGCGTGGCGCCCGGCTTCATCGACACTGATATGACACGCGCACTCGCTGCTGCCCAGCGCGAGGCGTTGCTCGCCAGCATCCCTGCGGGGCGCCTCGGCACGGTCGAGGACGTGGCTGCCGCAGTGGCCTTCTTGGCCTCTCCTGCGGCCGCCTACATCACTGGGGAGACGCTGCACGTCAACGGCGGTATGTACACCGCCTGAACCAGGGCGGTCTGGCTTTGCTGCGCTTCGGGATGGGCCGGAAACGGTTTTTTGGTAGTATTCGCAACGGCCCGCCGACGGCTGCAGGCTGCAGGTCTGCCGCACCCCCGCCGGCCGCCCCCTGTCAACAAGGATGGAAGATCAGATGGAAAACATCGAACAGCGTGTCAAGAAGATCGTCGCCGAGCAGTTGGGCGTGAGCGAAGCGGAGGTCAAGAACGAGTCGTCTTTTGTCGACGATCTTGGTGCCGACTCGCTGGATACGGTCGAACTGGTCATGGCGCTCGAAGAAGAGTTCGAGTGTGAGATCCCCGACGAAGACGCCGAAAAGATCACCACCGTGCAGCAGGCCATCGACTACGTCACGGCCCACCTCAAGTAACAACCGCGGCGTTTCGTCGCCGCGTCTGCATCCCGGCGCGGTCGCTGCCGCCGCCGTTTGACCCCGGAGAACCGAGTGTCCCGCCGTCGCGTCGTCGTCACCGGAATCGGCATCGTATCCCCCATCGGCAACAACGCTGCCGAGAACTGGGACGCCATCCGCGCAGGCCGATCGGGCATCACCCGCATCAGTCGATTCGATGCCTCTGGCATGCCATGCCAAATCGCCGGCGAAGTCAAAGGTTTTGACGCCACGCAGTTCATCTCTCCAAAAGAAGCGCGGCGGATGGATGTCTTCATCCATTACGGGCTTGCAGCAGGCATCGAGGCGGTGCGTGACAGCGGCCTCGACACGCCACTGCCGGACCCGACGCGCGTGGGCGTCAACATCGGGGCTGGCATCGGTGGCCTACCCCTGATCCAGGACACTCGCGACGCCTTGCTCGAGGGGGGCGCACGCAAGGTCTCGCCGTTCTTCATCCCCGGTTCGATCATCAATATGATCTCCGGCAACCTGTCCATCCAGTTCGGCTTCAAAGGCCCCAATCTGGCCATGGTGACCGCCTGCACCACGGCCACCCACTGCATCGGTGAGTCAGGTCGCATCATTGAGTACGGCGACGCCGATGTGATGATCGCGGGTGGCGCCGAGGCGGCCATCTGCGAGCTCGGCATCGCTGGTTTTGCGGCAGCGCGCGCCCTTTCGACGCGCAACGATGATCCGGCAACCGCCTCCCGCCCATGGGACATCGGCCGCGATGGTTTTGTCATGGGCGAGGGCGCGGGTGTGTTGGTGCTCGAGGAATACGAGCATGCCAAGGCGCGTGGGGCGAAGATCTACTGTGAGTTGGCCGGCTATGGCATGAGCGGAGACGCCCATCACATCACTGCACCCTGCGAAGATGGTGAAGGCGCTTCTCGATGCATGATCAATGCTTTGCGAAACGCCGCTGCCAATGTGCATGAGGTTGACTACATCAATGCACACGGCACTTCCACGCCCTTGGGTGATCTCGCTGAGCAGATCGCAGTCAAGCGCGCACTGGGCGAGCACGCCAGCCGCGTCGCGGTGAGTTCGACCAAGTCGATGACAGGGCATCTGCTTGGTGCGGCAGGAGGTGTCGAGGCCGTCTACAGCGCGTTGGCGGTCCACCATCAGGTGGCGCCGCCGACCATCAATCTGCATGAGCAGGATCCGCAGTGCGACCTTGATTTCGTGCCCAATGTCGCTCGCGAGATGAGGATCGGGCTGGCGCTCTCCAACTCCTTCGGCTTTGGCGGCACCAACGGCACGCTCGCTTTCCGCAGGGTCTAGGCCGCAAGGCCGCGAGAGACGCGTGGCCACGGCGCACGACCGACACCTTCCGGTATCCGACCGTGGATTGCTCTACGGCGATGGGGTGTTTCGAACGTTCCGGCACGGCCCTTCGGGCCCTTGGGACTTCGAGGCGCAATATGCGCTGCTCGAGCATGATTGCGCTGCGCTGGGCATCACCGCTCCGCCATTCGAAGCCATGGCAGGAGACGTGGCGGCCGCCGTGGCTGTGGTCGACGCCGTCGATCAGGTCGTGCGCGTCACGGTGACCCGTGGCGGCGGACCGCGCGGCTACCGTCCGCCCACGGACACCCACCCGGCTGTCTATGTCAGCTCCGGCCCGGCACCCCTGCGTAAGCCTTGGGATGCGGGGTACGTCCTGCGCGTCTGCGAGTTGCGCCTCGGCCACCAGCCGAGGCTGGCCGGCATCAAGCACCTTAACCGCCTCGAGAATGTGCTCGCCCGCGCCGAGTGGGATGACCCGGCGATCGACGACGGCGTGCTGCTCGGACAGGCTGGCGAGATCGTCGAAACCGTGATGGCTAACCTTTTTTGGCGTCATGGCGACACCGTGTTCACGCCGGCGCTCAACCGTGCCGGGGTGTCCGGGCGACAGCGCGCGCGCGTCCTCGAGGCCTTGCGCCGGATGGGAGTCAACGTCGTCATCGGCCATTTCTCGGCTGACAGCCTGGACATCGCCCACGAAGCCTGGGTCTGCAACAGTGTCATCGGATTGCGGGCTGTCACGCGCTTCGGTGGGCGGGATATGCGCCCCGGCGAAGTCTCTCAACAACTGGCCGCGGACCTCTTCGGCGACTGGCAGCCGGCGTCATGAAGCGCAAACGCCTCGCCGCCAGGACCGACCGCGCGCCAGTCTGGCATCGCCTACTGGCGCTGGCAGCATGCACAGCAGGCGTACTGAGCGCGGCGTTGTTCGGCTACGCCATCAGCCCCTATGACCTCCGCGAGGGCGGGCTCACCGTCGACATCCCGCCGGGCAGCCAACGCGCCGTTGCGCGGGCACTGGTCGGGCAGGGTGTGGGCAGCCTTGAGACACCGTTCTGGTTGCTGGGCCGTCTCACGGGGCTGGGCAGCAACATGAAAGCCGGGCGTTATCGCATCGAAGCAGGCACCACGCCCTACCGCTTGCTTGAGCAGATGGTTCGCGGCGACACGGTGAAGATCGCGGTCACCCTGGTCGAGGGTTGGCGCTTTTCACAGTGGCGCGCCGCGCTGGCGGCCGAGAGTGGTTTGCGCAACGACACGGCAAAGCTCAGCGAAGCGGCCCTCATGGCCGAACTCGGTGCTGCGGGCGTCGGTGCCGAAGGGCGCTTCCTGCCCGACACCTATGTGGTGAGCCATGGCACTTCCGACCGCGTGGTCCTGCGCATGGCCTACCGTGCCATGCAGGATGCCTTGGCTGCCGCCTGGGCCGATCGCAGTCCCGGAGTGGCTGTGCGGAGCCCCGAGGAGGCGCTGATCCTCGCCTCGATCATTGAAAAGGAGACCGGTGTGCCGGATGAGCGCCCGATGATTGCAGGGGTGTTTGGCAATCGCTTGCGCCGCGGCATGCCGCTGCAGACCGATCCGACCGTGATCTACGGCCTTGGGGAGGGCTTCAACGGCAATCTGACCCGAGCCGACCTGCTGCGCGACACGCCGTGGAACACGTACACGCGGCGTGGCTTGCCACCCACACCGATCGCCATGCCAGGCCGGGCGGCATTGCGGGCGGCGACCCAGCCGGACCGCACCGATGCGTTCTATTTTGTCGCCGCCGGCGGCGGCCGTCACACCTTCTCCAAGACACTCGAGCAGCACAATGTGGCGGTACGGCAACTGATCCGGAGGACGCGCTGATGCCGGCTCTGTTCATCTCCTTCGAGGGCATCGACGGCGCTGGCAAGAGCACCCACATCGGGCGCTTGCAGCAGCACCTGGCGGGACAGGGTCTGGATGTCTGCTTGACGCGCGAGCCCGGTGGCACCCCCTTGGGTGAGTCCGTCCGCGGCTGGGTGCTGCACCAGCCGGTCGATCCCGTCACTGAAGTGTTGCTGATGTTCGCTGCGCGCGCCGAGCACCTGGCACGGGTCATAAGGCCGGCACTCGCAGCCGGCCGGATCGTGCTGTGCGACCGCTTCACCGACGCGACCATCGCTTATCAGGGTGCCGGCCGCGGTGTCGACCGAGGTCTGCTCGATGCTCTTGCCGAGCGCGTCGAGGCCGGTACGCGGCCAGCGCTCACGGTGTTGTTCGACGTGCCGCCGGCAGTCAGCAAGGCACGCCTCGAAGGCATCAAGATGCCGGATCGCTTTGAACGCGAGCAGCTGGAGTTCTTTGCACGGGTCCGTGAGGGTTATCTCGACCTTGCCCGCGCCGAGCCGGAGCGTATGGTCGTGGTAGATGCCAGCCGCCCCATGCAGGCTGTCACCGACGCTGTCATCGAGGCGGTGGAGGCGCGGCTGACGTGAGTGCGTCAGACAGCCCCCCCAGCCTGCTCGGCCGCTCCATCGACCCACAGACGGCGCTGCCGCAGACCCTGCGTGCGCACCGCGACCGGCTGCTGGCAGCTCGACACGCGTTCCCGCACGCGCTCCTGCTGGCCGGCCACGAGGGAGCGGGTGTCGAAGGTCTGGCGAGCGCGCTCGCCGCTGGCCTGCTGTGTGATCGACCCGATACCGCAGGCAGAGCTTGTGGCGGGTGCAAGGCATGCCGGTTGATGGCCGCCGGCAACCACCCCGACCTGTTCTGGCTCAGCCCGGCAGAAGCCGATGAATCAGCCGGCCGCAAGGCTTCACGGCAGATCCGCATCGAAGCGGTACGCCAACTCATCGCCGCCCTGGCACTGAGCCCCCACCATGGTGCCGTACGAGTGAGCGTGATCGAGCCGGCCGAGGCCATGAACCCGGCCACCGCGAATGCCCTGCTGAAGGTGCTCGAAGAGCCACCCGCGGGCAACGTGTTGCTGCTCATCAGTCACCGCCCGCTGAGGCTCTTGCCGACCCTCCGCAGCCGATGCCTGCAGGTGCGAGTGGCTTCGGAGTGGAGTGTTGCCACTCTCGCTGAGGGTGTCGACGTCGATCTAGCGCATTTTCTGCGCGACCCTGCCCCTGATGCGGCGGCCCACGGTGTGTGGCCGGCGCAACGCGCGCTGCTCGATGCGCTGGCCCATGATCGGCGCATTGGCATCCCGGCAGCGAGCCGCATCAACGGCCTCACCTTGCCGGCGGCGATGCAGGCCTTGTCACGCTGGGTGTACGACCTTGCGCGCGTCCAGGCGGGTGGCACCCCGCGCTTCCTGCCCGCTCGGTGGGCAGCGCTGACGACTGTCGCTGTGCAGGCCGATAGACTGGGTCTGTTGCACATGGGCCGACGCCTCGCCGAGTGGCAGCGTCATGCCGATCATCCGCTCGTCGCAGGCTTGACAGTGGCCGACATCCTGCTGGAATACCGCGCCGAACTCTTTCCACCTGCACGAAACGCCGCATGAGACTTGTCGACTCGCACTGTCATCTCGATTTCCCCGATCTCGCCGCCGACCTCGACGGCATCCTCGTGCGCATGGCCGAGGCTGGCGTGGAGCGGGCGATGTGCATCTCGGTCACGCTGCCTGACCTACCGCGCGTCATCGCGCTGGCCGAGCGCTACCCTCAGCTGTGGGCTACGGTGGGCGTGCACCCTGACTACGAAGACACCGCCGAGCCGAGCGTCGAAGAGCTCGTGCGTCTGGCCGAACACCCGCGGGTTCTGGCGATCGGCGAGACCGGCCTTGACTACTATCGACTCAGCGGCGATCTGGAGTGGCAGCGCGAGCGCTTCCGCCGGCACATACGGGCCGCACGGCGCATCAACAAGCCGCTGGTCATCCACACGCGGCAGGCCTCGGCCGACACGCTGCGGATCATGGCGGAGGAGGGCGCGGCAGAGGTGGGTGGAGTGATGCACTGTTTTACCGAGAGCCAGGCTGTCGCCGACGCCGCCATCGCCATGAACTTCGTCATCTCCTTCTCGGGCATCGTCACCTTCAAGAGCGCGCGCGAGTTGCAGGAGGTGGCGCGCACCATTCCGCTCGAGTGCATGCTGGTGGAGACCGATTCGCCCTACCTGGCGCCGGTGCCGCACCGCGGCAAGACCAACCAGCCGGCGTGGGTGCGGCATGTCGCCGAATTCATCGCTCAATTGCGCGGCGTGCCCCCGGCGGTGATCGCCGAGGCCACCACCGCCAACTTCGAACGCGTCTTTCTGCGCGGCGTGGCATGAGCCTCGTCGCCATGCTGTTGCTCGCGGCGGCCCCGCTGTTCGGCGATGGGGGGTTCAGCTACGACGATGTGGTGATCGCCGTGCGCAATGCCAAGGTACGGCAGGTCGCGGACTATCTTGCTCAGGGCGCAGATGTCGAGACCACCGACGCCGAAGGCAACACCCTGCTGATGCTCGCCGTGCGCGAGAAAGACGCGCGCATGACCGACCTGCTGCTGCGCGCGCGGGCGCGCGTGAACGTGCGCAACCTGCGCGACGAGACCCCACTCATGCTGGCCGCCTGGAGCCGCTGCGAGCCCTGCGTCGAGATGCTGCTCGAGCGCGATGCGCTGATCGACAATCCGGCAGCGCCGTGGACGCCGCTGCACTACGCCGCGCATCAGGGCGACGCGCGCATCGTCGCCCGCTTGCTGCAAGCCGGCGCCAAACCCGACGTGCGCTCAGCCAACGGCACCACACCGCTGATGATGGGGGCCCTGTCCGGCGTGCCAGAGGTCGCCTTGGCGCTGATGAAGGGCGGTGCCAACCCCAAGCTGCGCAACGTCAACCAGGACCGCGCCGAGGACCTTGCGCTCCGGCGTGGGCATAGCGAATACGCCGCGGTGACCCGGGGCGAGGAAGTGAGATCGTTGGGGCGGCGGCTGCTGGATGTTCTGAAGCGTCCGACAGGAGCGGCGGACGCTGCGCCCTGACGCGATACGGGATACGACTTTGAGCTGCAGTCACCCGCATCAAGGATAAAGCGCAACTGGCCCTTCTCCGAGTGGCCGAACGCGCGCGCCGCCGGCGAGTCCTTGAGGGTTACGGCTGGATCCTGTCCATCGGTGCTCTGCAAGCGCAACAGCATGGCGGCAACTGCAAGACAGCGGACACGCGGATCGCTCTTACACTGCCGCCTGAATGATCCCGCCCCCCAGACACACCCGGCTCTCGTAGACCACCACGCTCTGCCCCGGCGTCACGGCGAACTGCGGCGCCGCAAAATCAACGGTGAACACGCCATCTCCGAGCCGCGACAGGCTGCAAGGTGCGTCGGGCTGGCGATAGCGCGTCTTGGCACCGTAGACCCAGTGCAGCTGCGGTGCCTCGCCGGCGATCCAGTGCGCATCCGCCGCCTGCAACCAATCGGCGTGCAACAAAGGATGGTCATGACCCTGAACCACGGTGAGCGTGTTGGCCGCCATGTCCTTGGCCACCACGAACCAGGGCTCGCCACTGCCACCACGCTGCCCACCCACACCGATGCCCTGCCGTTGGCCGATGGTGTAGTAAGGCAAGCCGATGTGCTCGCCGATCATGGTGCCATCCGGTGTGACCATGGGCCCCGGCGAGCGCGGCAGGTAGCGCTCGAGGAACTCGCGGAACTTGCGCTCGCCAATGAAGCAGATGCCGGTGCTGTCCTTCTTGCCGGCGGTGGCCAGGCCATGCTCGGCGGCGATGCGGCGCACCTCGGTCTTGCGCAGGTCGGCGAGCGGGAACAGGGTCTTCGAGAGCTGCGCCTGATCGAGCCGGCACAGAAAGTAGCTCTGGTCCTTGGAGCCGTCCTCGGCCTTGAGCAGCTGGTAGCGGCCATCGACCTGCCGCACGCCGGCGTAGTGGCCGGTGGCGATATGGTCGGCGCCGAGGTTCAGCGCGTGTTCGAGAAACGCCCGGAACTTGATCTCGCTGTTGCAGAGGATGTCGGGGTTGGGGGTACGTCCAGCGGCATACTCGTCGAGGAAGTAGCGGAACACGCGCTCGCGGTATTCCTCGACAAAATTCACCGCCTCGATCTCGATGCCGAGTCGGTCGGCCACCGCGGCGGCATCGATGAGGTCCTGGCGCGAAGAGCAATAGTCCTCGGTGTCGTCGTCGGCCCAGTTCTTCATGAACAGGCCGATGACCTTGTAGCCCTGCTGCTTGAGCAGCAGGGCAGCGACCGATGAATCGACGCCGCCGGAGAGTCCGACGACGACAGTCGGCACGCTCATGCTGCGCCCGACGGGATGCCGGAGGGCAGGTCGCCACCATCCTGCCCGACCCGGTGCAGCATCGCCAAGGGCATCCGTGCGCCGGCGCGGTGGTCGGCGATGCATCGCGCCACCAGCGGGCTGCGGTGCTGCCCGTGCAGGGTCTCGATCTCTGCCAGCGTGAACCAGCGCGCATCGATGATCCCGGTGTCCAGCACCGAGCCCGGGATGCGTTCGCCCACCGTGCCGCAAAAAGCGACGCGCAGGAAGGACTCGCCGGCCGGATGCGTCCAGAGGTAGATGCCGATCAGTGCCTCGGGCGTGAAGAGGCGCCCGGTCTCCTCGCGCACCTCACGGATGACCGCATCGATCAGTGACTCGTGCGGATCAAGGTGTCCTGCCGGCTGGTTGAACACGACGCGGCCCTCGCTGCGTTCCTCGACGAGGAGGTAGTGGCCATCGTGTTCTACGACAGCGGCGACGGTGACGTGTGGCATCCAGTTCATCGGGGCAGGTGGGGCGGCAGGCGCCCTGGGGCGCAGCGGTGGATGGCAGGAACGCCAAGGGCGCCAATGGCCGGATTCTACCGCCTGCTGTCGCGCTTTCGCGCCGCGGGTGCTGCGTCGGTGCGGGCAACCGCCCCTTTGCGAACCACCGCCGGCCCGAGTGGCGACGGATCGAGTTCGCACCATTCGCCCGGCGCTAGCGTGGCGAGCTGCCAAGGGCCTATCGCCACGCGCAACAGTCGCAAGGTGGGATGGCCGACCGCAGCGGTCATGCGCCGCACTTGACGATTGCGTCCTTCGCGCAGGGTCAGTTCCAGCCACGTGGTGGGGATCGCGAGTCGCACACGGATCGGCGGGTCGCGTTGCCACAACCCATCCGGCTCTTCGACGCGCCGCACGCGGCAGGGCAGGGTGGGGCCATCGTTGAGGGTGATGCCATTGGCCAGCGTCACGATCGTCGTATCGTTCGGCACACCCTCGACCTGCGCCAGGTAGGTCTTGTCGAGCTTGAAGCGTGGCTCGGCGATGCGCGCCTGCCAGGGGCCGTGGTCGGTGAGCAGCAGCAGGCCCTCGCTGTCGGTGTCGAGCCGGCCCGCGGGGTAGACCGCGGGCACCGCTATGTAATCAGCGAGCGTCGGCCGGTCGCCGTCGCGGCTGAACTGGCAGACCACACCAAACGGCTTGTTGAGCGCGATCAGCCGTGGCACGGGCATCCCGCAGGGGCGTTCCGCTGTGCGCTGGCGCCGGCCCATCGCGGAGCGCTGCGCGCCTGAACGAGCCTCATGCGCAGCTGCGAAGGGCGCTGGCAGCGTCTACCGCATCCACCACCGCGACCGCAGTCATGTTGACGATGCGCCGGACGCTGGTGGTGTGGGTGAGGATCTGCACCGGTCGCGCTGCACCCAACAGCATCGGCCCTACCGTCACGCCGTGCCCGGCGGTCTCCTTGACCAGTCCGAAGGCGATGTTGGCGGCGTCGAGGTTGGGCATGACCAACAGGTTGGCATCGTCGTGCAGGGTCGTCTGTGCCATGCGCTTGAGCAGGATGGAGCGGGTGAGGGCGGCATCGGCATGCATCTCGCCATCCACCTCGAGATCGGGTGCCAGCACGCGCAGGCGCACGCGCACTTCGCGCATCTTGAGCGCGGAGGGGTGCTGCGACTGGCCGAAGTTGGAGTGCGAAAGCAGGGCCACGCGTGGCTTGAGCGCAAAACGCGACACCTGCCGGGCCGCCGCGAGCGTGATCTCGACCAGCTCGTCGACGCCGGGATCGTGGTTGATGTACGTGTCGGTGATGAACAAGGTTCGATCTGCCAATGTCAGCACGTTCATGGCTGCGAACAATCGCGCACCGGGCGCCAGCCCGATGGCGCGCTCCACCTGCAACAGGTGCTTGTGGTAGTCGCCGTAAGTCCCGCAGACCATCGCGTCGGCACCATGATTGGCAAGCCGTATGGCAGCGATCAGCGTGGTGTTCTTGCGCAGGTGCTGGCGCGCCTCGTCCTCGGTCACCCCGCGGCGCAGGACGCGAGCCAGGTAGGCCTCGAGGTCACGGTCGTGGTCGGGATTGTCGAGCGGCTCCACCACCTCGAAATCGCCCGGCTGCAGGCGCAGGCCGAGGCGGCTGATGGCACTGCCGATGACCTCGCGCCGGCCCAGCAGCAGCGGGCGTGCCAGGCCCTCATCGACGACGATCTGCGCCGCCTGCAGCACGCGCTCGTCCTCACCCTCGGCATAGAGCACGCGGCGGGGGTTGCGTCGCGCCTTGGCGAATACCGGCCGCATCACCGAGCCGGTCTGGTAGACCATGCGTCGCAGGCCCTCGCGGTAGGCATCGATGTCCGGGATGGCGCGGGTGGCCACGCCGCTGTCGATCGCCGCCTGTGCCACCGCCGGCGCGATGGCGCCCAGCAGACGTGGGTCGAAGGGGCGGGGGATGAGGTATTCCGGCCCAAAGCGCAGACCGGTGGCGCCGTAGGCCGCGGCCACCTCCGACGGGATCTCGGCCCGCGCAAGGTCGGCGAGCGCATTCACGCAGGCCAGTTTCATCGCCTCGTTGATGGTGGTCGCCCCAGCATCCAGCGCGCCGCGAAAGATGAAGGGAAAGCACAACACGTTGTTGATCTGGTTGGGGTAGTCGCTACGCCCAGTGCCGATGATGGCGTCCCCGCGGACCTTGCGGACCTCCTCCGGCATGATCTCGGGTGTGGGGTTGGCCATGGCAAAGATGACCGGATGCGGCGCCATGCGCTCGACCATCTCGGGCTCGAGCACACCGCCGGCCGACAGCCCCAGGAACAGATCGGCGCCATCCATGATCTCGCCGAGCGTACGCGCAGGCGTCGGCTGGGCATACCGCGCCTTGATCGGGTCCATCAGCTCGGTACGCCCCTCCCAGACCACACCAGCGGCGTCGGCCACCCAGATGTGCTCGCGCGGCAGGCCCAAGCGCACCAAGAGATCGAGGCAGGCGAGTGCGGCGGCACCGGCGCCGCAACAGACCAGTTTGACGTTTTCGATGCGCTTGTCGACGCAATGCAGGGCGTTGAGGAAACCCGCCGCGGCAACGATGGCGGTGCCATGCTGATCGTCGTGAAAGACCGGGATGCGCATGCGTTCCCGCAATTGCGCCTCCACATAGAAGCACTCCGGCGACTTGATGTCCTCAAGGTTGATGCCGCCAAAGGTCGGCTCCAGCGCAGCGATGATGCGCACCAGCTGGTCAGGATCGTTCTCGGCGATCTCCAGATCGAAGACGTCGATGCCGGCGAACTTCTTGAACAGGCATCCTTTGCCCTCCATCACCGGCTTGCCGGCCAGCGGCCCGATATTGCCGAGCCCGAGCACCGCGGTGCCATTGGTGACCACCGCGATGAGGTTGGCGCGTGAGGTCAGGCGCGATGCCTCTGCGGGGTCCTCAGCGATCGCCAGACAGGCCTCGGCTACGCCGGGCGAATAGGCCAAGGCGAGGTCGCGCTGGTTGTCGAGCGACTTGGTCGGGACGACAGAGATCTTCCCGGCGACCGGGAGCGCGTGATACTCCAGTGCGGCATCGCGCAGCTTCTCGCTCATCTCTTCACTCTACTGCGGCAAGCGGTCTCTCGCGCATCCCGGTCGCGCCCGCGGCAGCACCGTCCGGCATGCGCGGTGGGGCAGCTGCCAGCGTCGCGTCGTAGCCGAAGCGGTCGGTGCGTGCAGCCTCCCAGAACACGGTGAAGGCCTTCGGCGCATCCATCGGCATCCGCGCTCCCGCGAGCAGACAATCGGCCGCCACGCTTGGCAATATCGAGGACATGGGTGCGGATCGCCCACGCGACACACGCACCATCACGTGGTCGGCGGTGAGGGCCTGCGGGTGGTGCAGCCCGGCGGCCGACAGCAACTCGGCGAGGGCCTCCAGCGTATGGCGGTGGAAGTTCCAGACCCTCTGAGCCTTGTCGGGCACCACCAGCGCGCGCTGACGCAGTGCATCCTGCGTCGCCACTCCGGTGGGGCAGCGGTCGGTGTGGCAGGTGCGCGACTGGATACAGCCAAGCGCGAACATGAAGCCGCGCGCCGAGTTGCACCAATCGGCGCCGATCGCACGCATCAAGGCGATGTCGAAGGCGGAGATGACCTTGCCGGAGGCGCCGACGCGGATTCGATCGCGCCAGCCGATGCCGACCAGCGTGTTGTGCACCAGCCGCAGTCCGTCACGCAAAGGCATGCCGATGTGGTCGCTGAACTCGGCCGGCGCGGCCCCAGTGCCGCCCTCCGAACCATCGACCACGATGAAATCGGGCCCATGCCCGGTGTCGCGGATGGCTTTGGCGATACCGAACCACTCCCACGGATGGCCGATACACAACTTGATGCCCACCGGTTTGCCGCCAGAGCGTTCGCGCAGCATGCGGATGAAGCTGATCAGCGTGAGCGGCGAATCGAAGGCGCTGTGAGCAGCCGGCGAGATGCAATCCTTTCCCATAGGGATGCCCCGCGCGGCAGCGATCTCGGCACTGACCTTGGCCCCCGGCAGCATGCCGCCATGGCCCGGCTTGGCGCCCTGCGAGAGCTTGATCTCGATCATCTTGACCTGCGGGTCGGCGGCGTTGGCGGCAAAGGCCTCCGGGTCGAAGCGGCCTTCGCCATCGCGGCAGCCAAAGTACCCGGAGGCGATCTGCCAGATCAGGTCGCCTCCGTGCCGACGGTGGTGAACCGAGATCGAACCCTCGCCGGTGTCATGGGCAAAGCCACCGAGTCGAGCGCCGCGGTTCAGCGCCTGGATCGCGTTGCCAGACAATGACCCGAAGCTCATCGCCGAGACATTGAGCACCGAGCAGTCGTAGGGTTGGGTGCAGTCAGGTCCGCCTACGCGGACGCGGAAGGTGCTCGGATCCGCTGCAACCGGCTGCGCCGAATGGGTGAGCCATTCGACATCGGTGCGGTACAGGTCGACCAATGTGCCGAAGGGTCGCTTGTCATTCTGTGACTTGGCCCTCTGGTAGACCATGGCGCGCTGGATCCGGCTGAAAGGCAGGGCGTCGGTATCGGACTCGAGAAAGTATTGTCGGATCTCGGGGCGAAAGTTCTCCAACACAAAGCGGATCCAGCCGCTCACCGGGTAGTTGCGCAGCAACGCGTGCCGGGTCTGCTGCAAGTCGCGGATGCCTTGTACGAACAGCAAGGCAAACACCAGTGCGACAGCCAGCAAAACACCGCCGCCGCCGTCATGCCAGGCGAGCCCCGCAGCGAGCGACGCCACGCCACACAGCAACCACGGCAGGAAGCGCGACACCCCACCGCCCAACGAGACCGAAGCATCTGCCATGCCGCCTCCATGCGCCCCGAGTCCGGCGCCGATCAGCGCGAGACTCGAAATGATCTAAAACAGGATCATCGTAACCTTCCTTGCCAGTAGTTTCACGCGACGTTGCGAGGCGACGCGCAAACGAAAAGGGAGCCCGAAGGCTCCCTTTTCGCGCACTCCACAAGGGCTACATCACAAGACGCCGCCCGGTTTTAGTGGAACTGCTCCTCTTCGGTCGAACCGGTGAGTGCCTTCACCGAACTCGAGCCACCCTGGATCACCGTGGTGACGTCGTCGAAGTAGCCAGCACCGACTTCCTGCTGGTGCGAGACGAAGGTGTAACCCTTATCGCGGGCCGCGAATTCGGGCTCCTGCACCATTTCGGTGTAGTGCTTCATGCCTTCGCCACGAGCGTAGGCGTGGGCGAACTGGAAAGTGTTGTACCAGTTGATGTGGATGCCGGCCAGCGTGATGAACTGGTACTTGTAGCCCAGCGCCGAGAGTTCGTCCTGGAACGAGGCGATCTGCGCGTCGTTGAGGTTCTTCTTCCAGTTGAACGACGGCGAGCAGTTGTACGAGAGCAGCTTGCCCGGGCAGGCGGCGTGCACAGCCTGAGCGAACTCGCGGGCGAAGCCGATATCGGGCACGCCGGTCTCGCACCACACCAGGTCAGCGTAGGGGGCGTAGGCGACACCGCGGCTGATGGCCTGCTCAAGGCCGTTCTTGACGCGGTAGAACCCTTCCTGGGTGCGCTCGCCGGTCAGGAACGGCTTGTCGTTGTCGTCGTAGTCCGAGGTCAGCAGGTTCGAGGCTTCGGCATCGGTACGGGCGAGGATGAGGGTCGGGACACCCATGGTGTCGGCGGCCAGACGCGCGGCGATCAGCTTCTCGCAGGCTTCGCGGGTCGGGACCAGCACCTTGCCACCCATGTGACCGCACTTCTTCACGGCAGCCAGCTGGTCTTCGAAGTGAACACCCGATGCGCCATTGGCGATCATGTTCTTCATCAGTTCGAAGGCGTTCAGCACGCCGCCGAAGCCGGCTTCGGCATCGGCCACGATCGGCAGGAAGTAATCGATGTACTCCTTGTCGCCCGGGTTGATGTTGCGCGACCACTGGATCTCGTCGGCACGCTTGAAGGTGTTGTTGATGCGACGGACCATGGTCGGCACCGAGTCATAGGCGTACAGCGACTGGTCGGGGTACATGGTCTCGGAGGTGTTGCCGTCGGCGGCGACCTGCCAGCCCGACAGATACACGGCTTCGACGCCCGCCTTGGCCTGTTGCATGGCCTGACCCGCGGTGATGGCACCGAAGGCGTTGACATAGCCCTTCTTGGCGCCGCCGTTCACCAGGTTCCAGAGCTTCTCGGCGCCGCGCTTGGCGTAGGTGTACTCGGGCTGCACGCTGCCGCGCAGACGCACCACGTCTGCAGCGCTGTAGCCACGCTTGACCAGCTTCCAGCGGGGGTTGGTGGCCCAATCCTGCTCGAGAGCTGCGATTTGTTGTTCACGGGTCGACATGGGTCGGTCTCCTGTTGCGATGCGGGGTTGAAAAGAAACGAGCTTGCTGACCGGCTGCGGCTTCGGCGTCAGTGCAGAGGCTCATCAGCAACGATCACGCCGTCGTCGTCGGCGTACAGCCAGACCCCCGGGCGGATGGTCTGACCGGCAAAGGTCACGGCGATGCCGACATCGCCCGCGCCCCTCTTGATGCTCTTGCTGGGATGCGTGCCCAGCGCCATGACGCCCACAGGCATCTCGCTGATCGGACCACTGTCGCGGATGGCGCCGTAGACCACGATGCCAGCCCACCCGTTGTCGATCGCCATCTGTGCCAGCAGGTCGCCAAGCAGGGCACAACGCATGGAGCCCCCGCCGTCCACCACCAGTACGCGCCCCTCGCCGGGTGTGGCCAGTTGCGCCTTGACCAGCACGTTGTCCTCGAACACCTTGACCGTCTGCACCGCTCCATGGAACTGGGCCTTGCCGCCAAAGTGGGCGAGCATCGGCTCAAGGACGGCGACCTTGCCAGCGTGGGCGTCGCAGAGGTCGGCAGTGGCGAAGTGCGTCATATTGGGTTCCCCAAGGAGCTCGCTGGATGTTGCAGCCAAAGCCCAGCCCCAGCAATCACTCTATTTTATGTCTTATATAAGACTATCGACAAGGCATAAAAAACCCCGGCCGAAGCCGGGGCTTTTAGCCATTCCGACGCGGCTCAAGCAGCCTTGATCTTCGAGGCCTGCTTGCCCTTGGGGCCCTGGATGATCTCGAACTGGACCTTTTGCCCTTCCTTCAGGCTCTTGAATCCAGCCATGTCGATGGCCGAGAAATGGGCGAACAGGTCTTCACCGCCCTCATCGGGGGTGATGAAGCCAAAACCCTTGGCGTCGTTGAACCACTTGACGGTACCGGTTGCCATACAAAACTCCTTCCTGCGCTTTTATTGATGATGGTCTTGACGACCTGTCTGCTTGGCGACCAACCGACCTCAGACATCGCACTGGCAGAGCGCAGGGATAAAGCGGGTGCTGACGACAAGCGCAGCCATTTGAGCGGTTTGGCGGGCTGGAGTCAAGGGAAAGCAGGGCGAAAACCCTGCGACCGATCAATTTGTACGATGTCTATGCGGGCTGATGGGGCAAAGTGGCTTCGAAAGTGGCCCACGCAGGGTAGCGCGGCAGTCGATTTGATACGCATTCAAGCCTTGAAAAATGGGCGCTAGCCGTTAAATTAGGGGTTGGGTCGCCAAACGGGAATCAACACCTTGTCAAGCCAGACACGCGGTGCCGGCGATGCCCTTCTGAGGGAACGTCGAGCGCGCGCCAAACCGCCGCGCCTGTTCAAGGTGCTTCTGGTGAACGATGACTTCACCCCGATGGAGTTCGTCGTCGACGTCCTGCAGCGTTTTTTCCATCTCGATGCAGAGACAGCCACACGCGTCATGCTCAAGGTTCATACTGAGGGCGTGGGTGTGTGCGGCGTCTTTCCGCGGGATGTCGCTGCGACCAAGGTCGAGCAGGTGCTTTCGCATGCCCGCTCGCACAAGCATCCTTTGCAGTGCACGATGGAGGAGAACTAGGACCATGATCGCGCAGGAACTTGAAGTCAGTCTCCACATGGCGTTCATGGACGCGCGCCAAAAGCGGCACGAGTTCATCACTGTCGAGCATCTTCTGCTCGCCCTGATCGACAACCCCTCAGCGGGCGAGGTGCTGGTCAACTGCGGCGCCGACCTCGAAGACCTGCGCAAGGTGCTCACCGAGTTCGTGGCCGAGCACACACCGCAGGTCGCGGGTGATGGCGACGTCGACACGCAACCCACACTGGGCTTTCAGCGGGTGATCCAGCGCGCCATCCTGCACGTGCAGTCGTCGGGCAAGAAGGAGGTCACGGGCGCGAATGTGCTGGTCGCCATCTTTGGCGAGAAGGACTCGCACGCCGTCTATTTCCTGCATCAGCGCGGAGTGACCCGCCTTGATGTGGTCAATTTCATCTCGCACGGCATCAGCAAGACCCAACCCGCGGGCGCCACCCAGAAGCCAGAGAGCGAGACCGAGGCTGAGGCCGAAGCGCCGCCGAGTGGGGCCCTTGAGCTGTACACCGTCAACCTCAACCAGCAAGCCTTGAGTGGCAAGATCGATCCGCTCATCGGCCGCGATAAGGAGGTCGAGCGTGTCATCCAGACGCTCTGCCGCCGTCGCAAGAACAACCCGCTGCTGGTTGGCGAGGCCGGCGTGGGCAAGACCGCCATCGCGGAGGGGCTGGCGCGGCGGGTGGTCGAAGACGAAGTGCCGGAGATCCTGGCCGATGCCACCGTCTACGCGCTCGATATGGGCGCACTGCTGGCCGGCACCAAGTACCGCGGTGACTTCGAACAACGCCTCAAGGCGGTTCTCAAGCAACTGGTCGAGAACCCCAAGGCGATCCTCTTCATCGACGAGATCCACACGCTCATCGGTGCCGGTGCTGCCTCGGGTGGCACGCTGGATGCGTCCAACTTGCTCAAGCCGGCGCTCGCCAGCGGTCAGCTCAAGTGCATCGGTGCGACCACCTACACCGAGTTCCGCGGTGTGTTTGAGAAAGACCACGCGCTGACCCGCCGCTTCCAGAAGATCGACGTCGAGGAGCCCACGGTCGACCAGACCGTGCAGATCCTCAGCGGACTCAAGACGCGTTTCGAGTCGCACCACGGCATTCGCTACACACAGGCGGCGCTGGTCTCGGCAGCCGAGCTTTCGGCGCGTTTCATCAACGACCGCCACCTGCCCGACAAGGCCATCGATGTCATCGACGAGGCTGGAGCGGCGCAACGCATCCTGCCCAAGAGCAAGCAGAAGCGCATCATCGGCACTAAGGAGATCGAGGAGATCATCGCCCGTATCACGCGCATCCCCTCGAAGAACGTCTCCAGTGACGACCGCAACGCCCTCAAGACGCTCGAGCGCGATCTCAAGAGCGTGGTGTTCGGGCAGGACAAGGCCATCGAGGCGCTGGCCTCGGCCATCAAGATGGCGCGCAGTGGCTTGGGCAATCCGGCCAAGCCGATCGGCTCCTTCCTGTTCAGCGGCCCGACCGGCGTCGGCAAGACCGAGGTGGCGCGCCAGTTGGCCTACACGCTGGGCATCGAGCTCATCCGCTTCGACATGTCGGAGTACATGGAGCGTCACGCGGTGAGCCGCCTGATCGGCGCACCCCCGGGCTACGTCGGCTTCGACCAGGGCGGCCAGCTCACCGAGGCCATCACCAAGCACCCTTACAGCGTTCTGCTGCTCGATGAGATCGAGAAAGCGCACCCGGACATCTTCAACATCCTGCTGCAGGTGATGGATCACGGTACGCTGACCGACAACAACGGCCGCAAGGCGGATTTCCGCAACGTGGTGATCGTCATGACCACCAATGCTGGGGCCGAAGCGTTGACCAAGACGTCGATCGGCTTCACCAAACCAGCGTCGGCGGGCGACGAGATGGCAGACATCAAACGCTTGTTCACGCCCGAGTTCCGCAACCGGCTCGACGCCACCATCTCGTTCGCCCCGCTCGGCCACGAGATCATCCTGCAAGTGGTCGACAAGTTCCTCATGCAACTGGAGTCGCAACTCCACGAGCGCAAGGTCGAAGCGCACTTCACGCAGGCACTCAAGGAGCACCTGGCCAAGACCGGCTTCGACCCGCTCATGGGCGCACGGCCGATGGCTCGCCTGATCCAGGACAGCATCCGCAAGGCGCTGGCCGACGAGCTGCTGTTCGGCAAGCTGGTGAGCGGTGGCGAGGTGACCATCGACGTCGATGACGCCGGCCAAGTGCGTTTGCAGTTCGAGGAGAAGGAGAGCCTCGAGACTGTCTGAGGCGAGTCCTCGGTCCGGGAATCGAAACGTGGTGCGGATGCAGACAGGGCGGGGGGCACTGGCGACGGTGCCCCCCGCTGTTCTTGCAGCATTGCTGCTGATTGCCGCGGTGGCATCGACGGACGCGCGGGCAGGGGGCGGTGCTCACGGCACCCCGACGGACACGCAGGCCGAGCTCTGGGCGGCTGGCTGTGCGGCTTGCCACGGCATGGATGGCAGGGGCGTCGGCGGGTTTCCGGCGCTGGCCGGGCGCAAAGCCGCTGAACTGCTCGGTCTCATGCTGCGGCAACGCGCCGGCGCGGCCGACACCACCATCATGCACCAGCACGCGCGCGGCTTCAGCGAAGCGGAGCTGGCGCGCATCGCCGCGGTCTTCGCGGCGCGTCCTTGACCGTGAACGACTCGCACGAGGCAGATCGAGGAAGGCGCCGTTTGCTGTCCGCCGGCGGAGCCGCAGCGGCCACGGCGCTATTGCCGGGCTGCGCCAGCCGAATCAGCGCGGTGGCTGGGCGCAGCGCGCCGCACGTGGTGGTGATCGGCGGCGGCTTTGCCGGTGCCGCCGGTGCAAAGTACCTGCGCCTCTGGTCTCCGGGCACGCGCGTGACGCTGGTCGAACGCGAATCTGCTTTCGTATCTTGTCCGCTGAGCAACCTGGTGCTGGGCGGCTCGCGCGACATCGCCTCGCTGACGCGCGGTTACGATGGGCTCGCCAGCCACGGCGTGCAGCGCATCACCGATGCGGTCATCGCCATCGACACCACCCGGCGCACCGTGCGACTGGCACGCGGTGACACCTTGCGCTACGACCGGCTGGTGGTGGCCCCCGGCGTCGACGTCGCGCCCGAGGAAGTGCCGGGGCTGGCCACCGGCATGGCCGACGGGCGCTTACTGCATGCGTGGAAGGCCGGACCGCAGACCGTGGCGCTACGCCGTCAGCTCGAAGCCATGCCCGATGGCGGCGTCTTTGTGATGCACATCCCGCGTGCGCCGTATCGCTGCCCGCCGGGGCCTTACGAGCGTGCTTGCCAAGTGGCTTGGTACTTGAAGCAGCACAAGCCGCGCAGCAAGGTGCTGGTGCTCGATGGCAACGACGACATCGTCTCAAAGAAGGGGTTGTTCACGGCCGCCTGGCACACGCTGACCCCGGGCATCGTCGAATACCGCAGCGGCCAGGAACTGCTGGAGGTGGATGCGGAGCGCCGCCTGGCCCGTCTGGCCTTTGGCGAGGAAGCTGCCGACGTGCTCAATGTGATCCCCCCACAGCGTGCCGGGGCGGTGGCGGCGATGGCCGGGCTGATCACCGCCAATGGCCGCTGGTGCGGGGTGGACTACCGCAGCTTCGAGTCGGTCGCGGCACCCGGCGTGCACGTCATCGGTGACGCCATCCTCGCCGCACCGCAGATGCCCAAATCCGCGCACATGGCCAACGGTCAGGCCAAGGTCTGTGCGCATGCCATCGCCGCATTGCTCGACGGCCGCGAGCCAGACCCGGAGCCGGTGATCGGCAACACCTGCTACAGCTATGTCACCGATACGCAGGCCGTCCACGTGGCCTCGGTGCATCGCTACAGCGCGGCAAAGCAGACCATGCTGGTGGTTGACGGCACCTTTGGTGTGTCGCCCGCCCTCAACGACCGCGAGGGGGCCTACGCCGAGGCCTGGGCGCGCAACATCTGGGCGGATACCTTGATGTAGCCCGGTTCTTTCCCGCCGCACCGGCCTCCAAAAGCCCACTCCTTGAGCGCTGGCCACACGCTCACCCAGAGCGTCAAGGGCCTTTGGCCACCGGCCGCGAAGGATCGGCGCACCACTCGCTCCAGGAACCTGGGTAGAGGCGAGCGCCCTCGATGCCGGCATGTGTCAGCGCGAGCAGGTTGTGGCAGGCGGTCACCCCCGAGCCACACTGGCACACCAGTTCGCTGGCCGGCCGTCCCGCCAGCAGCGCCTCGAACTCGGCGCGCAGCGTGGCCGCCGGCTTGAAGCAGCCAGCATCATCCAGATTGCTCCGCATGAAGCGGTTGCGTGCCCCAGGGATATGTCCAGCCACTGGATCGATGGGCTCCACCTCGCCACGAAAACGCTCCGGCGCGCGGGCGTCGACCACCAGCAAACGGCCGTCGGCCAAGCCGCGTGCGACATCATCCGCATCGACCGTGAAGGCTCCGGGTGTGCGCGGCGTAAAGACGCAGGCGATGGGTGCACTGGCCTCGGTCGTCACCGGCAATCCAGCTCTGCTCCAAGTCTGCCACCCGCCGTCGAGCACGCTCACCGCATCGTGGCCAAGCCAGCGCAGCATCCACCAGAGGCGTGCCGCAAACGCCCCGCCAGCGTCGTCGTAGACCACTACGTGATCGTGATCACTGATACCGGCAGCCCCGAGCACCCGCGCGAACTCCAAGGGGTCAGGCAGGGGATGGCGACCATTGCGGCCGCTCTTCTGGCCGGACAGGTCATGGTCGAGGTCAAGGTGTATGGCCCCGGGAATGTGGCCCGCTTGCCAAGCCACGCGGCCAGCGCCCGGCTGCATCAGGTCGTGGCGCAGATCGACGATGCGAAGATCACGCTGCCCCATGCGAGCAGAGAGATCAGATGCGGAGATCAGGGGGGTCGGAATAGTCGTTGCGCTCATGGATCGGCTTTGCCTCCCGGGGTATGGGTGATTTGAGTATGCCGTGCTGGCTGGCGCACATTGGTTGATCGATGCGCTGGGCCGTCGTGGTCGGCATGTGTCGGGATCACCATGCTGGCGATGCCCGCCACCACGATCAGTGCCATGCCGAGCCAGGCCAGGGGGCCGGGCGTCTCGCCGAGCACCCAAGCGCCGGCCAGCGCCGAGAACAACAAGGTGGAGTAGGAGAGACAGCCGGCGACCAGCGTGCGGCCGCGGCCGTAGGCGCGGGTCATGGCCAGTTGCGCCAGTGTCGCGCTCAGGCCAAGTGCCAGCAGCAGCGGCAGGTCGTCGACCCGAGGCGCCTCGATGCCATCAAACATCGCGAGCAGGCCGAAGGCGACGCTGCAACTCAGCGAAAAGAACAACACCACACGCCATTCGGGCTCGCCGGCCTGACCGAGACGGCGCACGTTGACGTAAGCCAGACTCGCGAGCGCGCCTGACAGCAGGCCAGCAGCGGCCGGGAGCAGGCGATCCGGCGTGAGCACCGGCTGCAAGAGCAGGAGCACGCCGACGAAGCCCAGACACAACGCTAAGCGCAGACGCGCGCCAGTGTGCTCGCCGAGGTGCTGTCTGCCGTAGAGCGAGAGAAACAGCGGCGAGGTGTAATTGAGGCTCACCGCCGTCGCCAGGGGCAGGTGCGTGATGGCGTAAAAGTACAGCCAGAGTGCCGCACCGCCAGCCAACCCCCGCCACAGGTGGGTCTGCCAGAGCGCGGTGTGCAGCGCGCGCGGCTTGAGCAGAAGCGGGGCGAGCAGGAGCAGCCCGGCCAGCGAGCGGTAGAGCACCAGCTCGGTCTGGCTGAACTGGCCCGAGGCGAGCCGCACGCAAAGCCCCATGAGGGCGAACAGCGCGCTCGCCCACACCATCCAGGCTGCGGCCAATCAGCGCATCTCGCGGCGAAGATACTCGTGAAAATGCACCATGCCGTCCTCGTAAGGCGACTGGTAAGGCCCAGACTGTGAGATGCCGCGGGCATGCAGGGCACGTCGACCACGGTCCATGCGGATGCAGATCTCCTCATCCTCCACTGCGGTCTCCCGATAGGCGGCACGCTCGGCCTCGACGAACTCACGCTCGAAGGCAGCGATCTCCTCCGGGTAATAGAACTCGACGATGTTGCGGCAGGCCAGTGGGCCATCAGGCTGGATGTGGCTGATGACGAGCACATGCGGATACCACTCCACCATGAGATTGGGGTAGACGGTGAGCCAGACCGCGCCAAAGGGCGGCATGCCCTGCGCAAAACGACTCAATACCTGCTCATGCCAGCGGCTGTAGACGGGGCTGCCGGGTTGCTTGAGATCACGCCGTACGCCAACCGTCTGCACGCTGAAATTGCGGCCGAACTCCCATGTGAGGCGATCGCAGTCGACAAAACCGCTGAGGCCGGGGTGGAACGGCCCGACGTGGTAATCCTCCAGATAGACCTCGATGAAGGTCTTCCAGTTAAAGGGATAGTGGGTCACTTCGATATGGTCGAGCACGTAACCCGAAAAATCGAAGGCGTCGGCAGCCTGCATGCCGGCGAGTTCGGCGACGATCGGGCGCGGCCCCGCGAACAGCAGGCCGTTCCAGTCATCGAGCGGCTGGCGGTCAAGGTGCAAACAAGGCTTGTCGGCAAAGTGCGGGGCACCCAGCAGTTGCCCACGGGTGTCGTAGGTCCAGCGGTGCAGCGGGCAGACGATGTGGGAGGTGTTGCCGCGACCGGTGAGCATCTCGGCCTGCCGATGTCGGCAGACGTTCGACATGAGGTGGACGCCATCGGCACTGTGCATGAGCACCTGGCCGCGACCGGGTTGATCGAGCACGTGATAGTCACCGACCTCGGGCACCATGAGGCGGTGACCCACGTAATTCGGCCCCGCGGAGAACAAGCGCTCGATCTCGCGTTGGTGGATGGCCGGGTCGATGTACCAGTCGACCTCGAGTTGTGTGTCTGCAGGCTTGAAAAGGGAAGGCCGCCCCAGATCCGACATGATGACGATCGTCCTGAAGTAAACCAGAAGGGCGGGGATGGTCCCACTATTCGCCGGACGGGGCAAGACTTGCAGCACCCGCTGACAGATGAGCGCCGCCCTCACTCATTGCGACCGCCAGCCAATCGGCACAGGCCGGCGCCATGGTGAGCCCATAACGGAAGTGCCCGGTATTGAACCAAAGCCCATCCACAGCCGCATGCCGACCCACAAAAGGGTGGTTCAGCCGACTGCCCGGACGCAGCCCGGCCCAGTGGCGGATGACCCGGTCAGCGCCCAGTGCAGGATGGATATGCCGCGCCCAGGCCAGCAGCCCGGCAGCTGCCTGCGGCGTCGTGGCGTTGACAAACCCGCTGCGCTCCATGGTGCTGCCGAGCAACACCACGCCATCGCGACGCGGCACCAGATAGCGTCCATCCTGGTAGACGATCTGCGACGCGAACTCGGGCGCCCGCAGCGCCAGCATCTGCCCGCGCACAGGGAAAACGGCCGGCGGTGACACGCCTTCGATCAGGCCACTCCAAGCGCCCGCGCACCAAACCACTGCATCTGCCGCCCTTCGTTCCGAAGACCAGCAGACACCCTTGGCGGCACCCTGTGTGACCCATGGCCTCACCACACCAAGGCCCTGATGCAGCGCGACACCCGATCGTGCGCAGGCCACACGCAATGCATCAAGCAGGCGGGGATTGCGTACCTGCGCCACCTCCGGCAGATGCAGATCGGCGCCGTTGCGTTCGCAACGCTGGCCGTGACGACGCAACCAGCCCCACGCCTCGCTACCAAAGCCGCCCACCACGCGCATCCCAGTGACCCTATGCTCGGCATCGATGCCGCTCGCCTCCCGCAGCGACTCGACCCAACTCTCCTGCAAGGCGATGCCGCGCAGACACCATTGGTTGACCACCGCATCGTAGTGCCACGGCAGCAGAGGGTAGAGGATGCCGGCGCCCGCCCACGATGATCCGCGACCCGCCTCGGCAGCTTCGAACACCTCCACCGTGTGGCCGCAGCCGCGCAGCGCGAGCGCAGTTGAAAAGCCGATGACGCCGGCGCCGACGACGGCGACGCGCATCACGCTGGCTCCGTCATCTGACCGATGACTGCTGGCTGGCGGCTCGGGAGAATCCCGCAGAAGGATGGTTCGGCTCTGGACAAGGAAGGTGGCGCCGATGACGCAAATGGGGTGTGCAAAAAAGCCTGTCGCCGGGTTCACGTTGATCGAACTTCTGGCCGGCTTGAGTATAGCCACGCTGCTGCTGGCCCTCGCGCTGCCACAATGGGCCGGCTGGCTGGCCGAGCAACGCGTGTCAGTCGTCGCCAGCCGCCTGCTGTCGGGACTCGCCCGAGCCCGCGTCGAAGCGATACAACGTGGCCTTCCTGTGCGGCTTTGTGCCGCCGCACCGAACGGTTGCGCGACCCGGAGCGAGTGGTCTTCGGGTTGGCACAGTCAGAGCGGCCATGCTCAGGGCTGGCAGACTTTGCGGGTCTCGGAGCCCCCACCGAACGGCGTGCGCGTAGAGGTGATGGCAACGGTGCTGCAGCCGGGCGTGGTGTTCGAGAGCCGTGGCTTTGCCATGCAAGCGGCCGGCGGCTTTGCCAGCGGCAGCTGGGTGGTGTGCGCGCGCGGCGCTCGGCAACGCACCATCACACTCGCACCTTCGGGCCGAGCCCGCCTCAGCACTGGCGCCCCCTGCTTATGATCCGGGCGCCATCGTCTTCGCGCCGGCCGCGTCGGCTGGCTGCCGGGCACGCGATGCTCGAAGTGAGCATCGCCAGTGCCCTGCTCGGACTGGTGGCCTCGGCAAGCCTGGGCGCAACCCTGCTGGCGCAGCGTGAGGCCAGCTCGGCCGCCTTGCGGCAGAGTGCCATCGCGCTGGCTGCCGAGCAGCTTGAATGGCATGCCAGCGGAGCCGACATCGACGCTGCGGCCTGGCAGGCTCGTGTGGCAGCCGCGCTGCCCGGCGGTCAAGGCAGCATCGCCGAGGCGCCGGGCGCGCCACGCGTCACGGTGCGCTGGCGCGCCATCGGTGTAGACGATCCTCGCTGCCCTGGGCTCGCCTGCGTGGTGCTTGGAGGCGGTGGATGATCGGGCCATCACGTCGCTGTGGCTTCCTGTTGGTCGATGCCTGTATCGCACTGGCGCTCGCCGGGACCTTGGCCCTGGCAGCCGCCGGCGTATATGCCCACGTGGCGGCGGCACGAGCTGAGCTCGACCCTGCGCTGCAGGCACGTGCGGCGGGTAGCGCGGCGATGACGTGGCTGGGTGGGCAGATCCGTCAGGCTGGCGCCTTGCTGCCCCCGGCGGTGGTCGACGTCGCGCACCCGGTCGCGCCTGCGGTGCAGCCCTTGGTATCCGCAGAGGCAGCCGGCATCGCCGGCGACCGGTTGCTCATCCACCACGAGAGTCGCACAGATTGCCTCGGCAACCAGCGCGCATCCGGCCAAGCCTACTTTGACGCGACAAGGGATCCGCCCGTCATCGCTCAGATCAACCACATCTATGTCTCGCGTACGGCGACTGGCGGGCCCTCACTGATGTGCGACCCGGACGGTAGCGGCTCGGCCACGGCGCAAGCATTTGCCGCACAGGTCGAGGCGATGCACCTGCGCTTCCGCCTGCGTGGCACCACGATCTGGCACGGCCGTGCCGCAGTGAGCAACTGGTCCGCCGTGCAAGCCGTAGAGGTGTGCCTGGTGCTCAGCAGCGGCTCGGCCACTGCATGCCCGGCACAGGGTGGCGCGAGTCCGTGGCCGCCTGGCGTGCTCATCGGTGTGTTCGCTTTGCGCAATGCGGCGTGAACGGCCCCCTGCCGGCGGCCTTGCGCTGCCACTGGTACTGGTGTTGGGCACCGCCTGTCAGTGGGCGGTCGGTGTATTGCTCGACTCGGTCCGCAGCGAGGTGAGCAGCAGTGCCGGCTTGACGCGGGCCGATCAAGCGCTGAGCCTCGCCGAACGCAGCCTCGGCGAGGCGGCGGCACGTCTGGCCGGCCCTCTGGTATTCCCGCCGTCAAACTGCGCGGCAGGCCTTTGCGCCAACCGTCAAGCTCCCGCACTCGAAGGTTATGACTGGCAGAGTGGCAAGGCTCACGCGACGGCAACTGCCGCAAGCACTGGCGCTTATTGGATCGAGGCGCTCGGCATCGTCAATGCTGGACACAGCGCAGACTGCCCCGGGGAAACGGGTGGCTGCGAGTACGTGCGAGTCATCGCCTCAGCCGCAGTGGGCAGCGTACGCCGCACACTCGAGGCCGCTTACCGTATCCGCCGCGTATCCGACACACCGCCGCAGGTACAGCGCATCACATGGCGCGACGCCATGATCCCCTGAGAGGGCAGCGCCCCGCGCATCACTCCCGGAAGTTCTCGTACTGAAGCGGAAAGTCAGTCACTTGTTTCTTGAGCAGCGCGATGGTCTCCTGCAGCGTGTCGCGCTTGGCACCGCTCACGCGCACCGTCTCGCCCTGAATGGCCGCCGTCACCTTGAGCTTGCTGTCCTTGATCAGTTTCACGACACGCTTGGCAAGCTCGGTGTCGAGCCCGGTCTTGACCTTGATGTCCTGCTTGACGGTGTTGCCGCTGACCTTCTGAACGTCTTCGCGCGAAACGCAGCGCACATCGATGCCCCGTTTGGCGAATTTGCCGACCAAGATGTCGTACACCTGATCAAGCTTGAATTCATCGTCGGCAAACACGGTAAGGGTGTACTCAGCCTGTTCGATGCGCGCATCCGAACCTTTGAAATCAAATCGACCCGTGATCTCCTTGTTGGCTTGCTCCACGGCGTTGCGCAACTCGACCTTGTCGACTTCAGAAACGACGTCAAAAGAGGGCATGGCAGGCTCCTGTGGGGGCGTTAGCCGAAATGGCAAACATAATGGTAAGCGCCACCTGCAGCCACCTCGATGTCGAAGCTGGAATCGCCCGGCACATCGAACGACTGCCCTTCGCCGTAGGTTGTCCACGCGGCCTCGCCCTTGAGCCGGACCCGGCACTCGCCACCCACGCCCTCCATCACCTCGGGGGCGGCCGTGTTGAAGGTGAGACTGGCAGGCAGGATCACGCCGACCGTCTTGCGCGTGCCATCCGGCAGGTGAACGGTATGACTCACGCACTTGCCGTCGAAGTAGACGTTGGCCTTCTTGTCGATGCTGACGTTATTGAACTGGCTCATGGGGACTCCGGGGGTCTTGTTCTGGTTGAGAGGTCTGGGTCTTGCGGGGAGAGGCGAGGGCTGGCACAAAAACATACCGTGCAGTCGGGCGAGAGCCCGCATCAACCGATGCCGAGTACTTTGGCGATGATGGGTTTGATGAGCACGCCAAGCATGCCGAACCCGAGCACCACGAATAGCACCATCATGCCGAATCGGCCGGCTTTGGACTGACGCCCGATCTTCCAGATGATGTAGCACATGTAGGCGATCAGACCGACCACCAAGACCTCGGTGAGCAGCGTCTCAAAATCGGCCAGAGGCATGCCGAGCACGCTCTCCCGCATCACCGGAACCGGATCATCCATCGCTGCTCTCCCCAGTCACCGCGTGGCGCTCAGTTGCGCTTGCGGCGAGCGTTCTCGGCGATGCGCATGCGCAGCGCGTTGAGCTTGATGAAGCCAGCAGCATCCTTCTGGTCGTAGGCGCCCGCATCGTCCTCGAAGGTGGCGATGGTCGGGTCGAACAGGCTATCGCTCTTCGAATCCCGACTCACCACGATCACGTTGCCCTTGTAGAGCTTGAGGCGCACCCAGCCATTGACGGTCTGCTGCGTGTGGTCGATGAGCGCCTGAAGGGCGCGCCGTTCCGGGCTCCACCAGTAGCCGGTGTAGATCAGGCTGGCGTAACGCGGCATCAGATCATCTTTCAGATGCGCTACCTCGCGATCGAGCGTCACCGACTCGATGGCGCGGTGTGCGCGCAGCAGGATGGTGCCACCCGGGGTCTCGTAACAGCCGCGCGACTTCATGCCGACGTAGCGGTTCTCCACCAGGTCCAGCCGCCCGATGCCGTGCTTGCCGCCGATCTGGTTGAGGCTGGCGAGCAG
This sequence comes from Klebsiella pneumoniae, assembly GCA_945897555.1. Classification (GTDB taxonomy): domain Bacteria; phylum Pseudomonadota; class Gammaproteobacteria; order Burkholderiales; family UBA3065; genus UBA3065. The sequence continues at coordinate 99,092 of CAMDGF010000005.1, forward strand.
CTCGTGCGGCGCCATCTTGCTGCCATTGATCGAGACCAGGTCGCCCTTGACGAACTCGAGGTCGAGATACTCGGCGACGTCGGGGGCGGCCTCGGGGCTCACCGTCCAGCGCCACATGCTCTCCTCGGCCTCGGCCGAGGGGTCTTCAAGGTGGCGGCCCTCGTAGCTGATGTGCAGCAGGTTGGCGTCCATCGAATAGGGCGAGCCTCCCTGCTTGTGCTTCATCTCGATCGGGATGCCGTGCCGCTCGGCATAGGCCAGCAGCTTCTCGCGGGAGAGCAGGTCCCACTCGCGCCATGGCGCGATCACCTTGATGTTCGGCTCGAGCGCGTAGTAGCCGAGCTCAAAGCGGACCTGGTCGTTGCCCTTGCCGGTGGCACCGTGGCTCACCGCGTCGGCGCCGGTGGCGCGCGCGATCTCGATCTGCCGCTTGGCGATCAGCGGCCGCGCGATCGAGGTGCCGAGCAGGTATTCGCCCTCGTAGAGGGTGTTGGCGCGGAACATGGGGAAGACGAAATCGCGAACGAACTCCTCGCGCAGGTCGTCGATGAAGATGTGCTCCGGCTTGATACCGAACTGCAGCGCCTTGGCACGCGCCGGCTCGAGTTCCTCACCCTGGCCGAGGTCGGCGGTGAAGGTCACTACCTCGCACTGGTAGGTGTCCTGCAGCCACTTGAGGATGACCGAGGTGTCGAGACCGCCCGAGTAGGCGAGCACGGCTTTCTTGACTGCGCTCATGAAGTTTGTTCCATAAGTTTTTGTTTAATGATTGATAGCCCGAGGCACTCGTCGGCAGCCAAGCGCTTTCAGTGGGTGCCGCTGGCGGCATGAAAACGGCGCGCCGTCGCGCAGTCGTCGGCGATCTGCTGCGTCAACGCTTCCAGCGACTCGAACTTGCGCTCATCGCGGATACGGTGCAGCAGGTCGACACGCAGGTGCGCATTATAAAGGTCGCCCTGCCAATCAAAGATGTGCGTCTCCAGCGTCAGAGGGGCGTCGACCTCGACCGTCGGCTTGCGGCCCAGATTGGCCACGCCGGCCCGCGGCCGCTCGCCCACGCCATGCACCTGCACTGCGAAGACCCCGGTGCAAGGCGGGCGGTTGTGGCGGATCTCGACATTGGCGGTGGGAAAACCAAGGGTGCGACCGCGCTGAGCCCCGTGCATCACTCGCCCGCTGAGACCGTACCAGCGGCCGAGCAGGTCGCGTGCCCCGGCCATGTCGCCAGCGGCCAGTGCAGCCCGCACAGCCGTGCTCGAGGCCCGCTGAGCGCCATGCAGGATGGTCCGCATCTGCTCGGCTTCAAACCCGAATCGCGCCCCGGACGCTCGCAAGTGCTCAAAATCGCCCGCTCGTCCAGCACCGTAGCGGAAGTCATCGCCGATCAGCAGGCGGCGCGACTGCAGGCCCGCCGCAAGAACCTCCGCTACAAATCCATCAGCGCTCATGGCGGCCAGTTCAGCGTCAAAGTGCAACACATGCACATGATCGATGCCCATGCCCGCGAGCAGTTCACACTTCTCGCGCAGGCTGGTCAGCCGCGTCGGTGCCTGCTCGGGGGTGAAGAACTCGCGCGGGTGCGGCTCGAAGGTCAGTACCGTGCTGCGCAAGCCCTGTGGTGCTGCCAGCGCGCGCAGTCGTGCCAGCAGCGCCTGATGGCCCAGATGCAGGCCATCGAAGTTGCCGATCGACACCGCCGATGGCACCGGATGCTCGAACACCCGCCCATGGGTGATGTTCACGACTCATCTCCGTTCCGTGCGCTTACCGGCGCGCCGAAGGTCTCACCGATGAGGATAAGAACGGGGCCGGCAAGACTGGCGCGACCATCGGCCACTTCACCGAGGGTGGATTCGAGGTATTCGGCATCAGGCAGCGAGACGTTGCGCGCGAGGATCACCGGCGTGGCAGCAGGCCGCCCAGCGAGCAGCAAGGCAGAGGTGATCTCACGCACCGCGGCGCCACCCATGTACACGGCGGCCGCGTCGGCGTCGACGATCGGCCGCACCCAGTCGTTCTCGGGGGTGCCGTCGGCGTGCTTCGGCGTGACCATCACGAAGTGCCGCGAGCGGGCGCGCTGGGTGAGCGGCCGCTTGAGTTCGGCCGAGGCGGCAAGTACTGCGGTCACGCCGGGCACCACCTCGTAGTCGATGCCGGCCGCTCGCAGGGCGTCGATCTCCTCCTGCGCGCGGCCGAACACCATCGGATCGCCGCCCTTGAGTCGCACCACACACGCGTGGCGTCGTGCGGCTTCGACCAGCATGCGGTTGATATCGGCCTGTTTGGGCGAGGGGATGCCAGCCCGCTTGCCCACAAAAACGACTTGCGCGCGGGTGGCCAGTGCGAGAGTGTCCGGATGAACCAGCGCGTCGGTGAGGACCAGGTCGGCCTGCTCGAGCAGCCTGAGCGCGCGCAGCGTGAGCAGGTCCGGAGCACCGGGTCCTGCGCCCACCAGGTAGACGCGACCCGGCGCGTCGCCGGGTCCGGCCCCATTCCCAGCCATCAGGCGGCGGTCGCTCCGGCATCTGGCGCCATGATCATCCCGGCGCCGACCGTGTTATTGGTCGACTCGTCGATGACGATGAACGCTCCGGTGGCACGATTCTCGGTGTACGGATCCACGGCCAGCGGCTGGGCAAGGCGCAGACGGATGCGCGCAATGTCGTTCATCGCCAGGGTTGTGGCCGGCTCCTGCACCAGTGTGTTCACGTCGACTCGATAATCGATGGCGGCGATCTTGGCTTTGCTGGTGCGGGTGGTGTGGCGCAGCAGGTAGGTGCGCGCAGGCGAAAGCGGCATCTCCGAGAACCAGCAGACCATGCCTTCGATCTCCTTGGTCACGGTCGGCTGCTCGGCGGCCGGCACCAGCATGTCGCCGCGCGAGACGTCGATCTCGTCCTCGAGCAGGATCGACACCGACTGCTCGTGGATGGCCTCGGGCAACGACACTGCGCCCAGCTCGATGCGTTTGACCACGCTCGATTGGCCCGAGGGCAGGGCGGTGACCCGATCGCCCACCTTGACCGAGCCCGACTCGACGCGGCCCATGAAGCCGCGATAGTCGTGCAACTCGGGGTTGTCGGAGGCCTGCGGGCGGCAGACGTACTGCACCGGGAAGCGGAACGCCTCGGCACGCTCAGTGTGGGCCGCCGGGGCGCTCTCGAGGATGTCGAGCAGGGTGGGGCCGCTATACCAAGACATGGCCTCGCCGCGGTCGACGATGTTGTCGCCATTGAGCGCCGACATCGGGATGAAGCGCACCTCGCCCAGACCGATCTCGTTGGCGAAGGCACGGTACTCGCCGCAGATGCGATCGAACACCGCCTGCTCGTGATCCACCAGGTCCATCTTGTTGATGGCGACAATGATGTGTGGGATTCCGACCAGCTTGGCCAAGAAGGAATGACGGCGGGTCTGGGTGAGCACGCCGCGGCGCGCGTCGATGAGGATGATCGCGAGGTTGGCGGTGGACGCCGCCGTGACCATGTTGCGCGTGTACTGCTCGTGGCCCGGGCTGTCGGCGATGATGTACTTGCGCGTGCCGGTGCTGAAGTAGCGGTAGGCCACATCGATGGTGATGCCCTGCTCGCGCTCAGCCTGCAGGCCGTCGGTCAGCAAGGAGAGGTCCACCGCCTCCATGCCGCGCTTCTTCGAGGTGCGCTCGATCTGGTTGAGCGTGTCGGCGAGGATGGTCTTGGTGTCGAACAGCAGACGGCCGATGAGCGTGCTCTTGCCGTCATCGACGCTGCCGCAGGTCATGAAGCGCAGCAGGCTGTCCGCATGTTGCCCGCGGCCACTGCTGATATTTTGCTTGAGATTAGACATATAGATTCTTGAATAGGCTAGAAATAGCCTTCCTTCTTGCGCTGCTCCATGCTCGCCTCGGAGGTCTGGTCGTCCAGACGCGTGGCACCGCGCTCGGTGATGGTGGTGGTGGCAGTCTCGATGACGATCTTGGGCACAGTGTCGGCGTCCGATTCCACCGGTGCGGTGCAGGTGATGTCGCCGACGGTGCGGAAGCGCACCAGCCGGTTCTCGACCGCCTCGCCGGGCCGAGGAATGTTGACGACGCTGCCATCGGCCAGCGGCACATTCACCGGCATCATCGCGCCGCCGCGCATCACCACGGGGCGCTGATGCGCAAAGTAGATGCTGGGCAGCTCGAGGCCCTCGCGCTCGATGTATTGCCAGACGTCCATCTCGGTCCAGTTGCTGATCGGGAAGGCCCTGATGTTCTCGCCGCGGTGGGCGCGCGCGTTGTACAGGTTCCACAGCTCAGGGCGCTGGTTCTTGGGGTCCCACTGGCCGAACTCGTCGCGGAAACTCATGATCCGCTCCTTGGCGCGCGCCTTCTCCTCGTCGCGGCGGGCGCCACCGATGCAGCAGTCGAACTCGAACTCGGTGATGGCCTCGAGCAATGTGACCGACTGGTGCTTGTTGCGCGGCTCATCCGGACTCTTGAGCACCACCGTGCCGCGCGCCATCGAGTCCTCGACCGAACGCACGATCAGCCGCTCGCCCAACTCGGCGGCGCGCTTGTCGCGAAAATCGACCACCTCGCGGTAGTTGTGGCCGGTGTCGATGTGCATCAACGGGAAAGGGAAGCGCGCCGGGCGGAAGGCCTTCTCGGCCAAGCGCAGCAAGCAGATCGAATCCTTGCCACCCGAGAACAACAGCACCGGGCGCTCGCACTGGCCAGCGACCTCACGCAGGATATGGATGGCTTCGGCCTCGAGCCAGTCGAGGTGAGAGAGGGTGTGATGGGTCACTGTGGTCATGATGTTTTGGCGTGCAGGCCGCACTCCTTGAGCGAGGCATCCTCCCACCACCAGCGGCCAGCGCGGATGTCTTCGCCCACGGCGATGGCGCGGGTGCAGGGTGCGCAGCCGATGCTCGGGTAGAACTGGTCGTGGAGGGCGTTGTAAGGCACGTTGTGGATGCGGATGTAGGTCCAGACCTCGGCCTCGGACCACTCCGCCAAGGGGTTGAACTTCTCGATGCCGAAGACGGCGTCATGCTCACGCGCGGCGAGCGCGGTGCGGGTGGCCGACTGCGCGGCACGCTGGCCGGTGACCCAGGCCTGACGGCCGGCCAGTGCACGGCGCAGCGGCTCGACCTTGCGGATGCGGCAGCAGGCCTTGCGCAGGTCTACCGACGCGTAGAAAGCGTTGATGCCGTGCTCGCGCACGTAGGCCTCGACCGCTCCAGCCTCGGGCAAGAACACCGCCAGACGCGTCGAATAGCGCGCCTCGACGTCGGCCATCAGGCTGTAGGTCTCGGGCGGCAGGCGGCCGGTGTCGAGCGAGAACATGTCGATGCCGAGCCCGTGGGTGAGGATGAGGTCGGTGAGGACCATGTCCTCGGCACCAAAGCTGTTGGCAAAAGCGATGGAGGGGAACTGTGCCTTGGCGGCCCGCAGAGCCTCCAGCGCCGCGTCGATGTGGGCGCGCAGGCTTGCCTCAAGCCGAGGCGTGAGTTCGGGTCGGGTGGCCGGATTGCCCGCGGCCGGCCGGAGGGGGGAGACCGCCGACATGTCAGACCCGGGCGTGTCGCCGCCAGAGCGGCTGCGGGTCATCAACAGCGCCCTGATAGGGCTCACTGAAGTCACGCAGACCGGCCAGCGCAGCCTCGATGTCGCGGTCGGCGCGAACAGCAAAGGCGTTGAAGCCGCAGCGCCTCATCAGGAACAGCTGGTCGCGCAGCACGTCGCCGACCGCGCGCAGCTGGCCACGGTAGCCATACCGGGTTCGCAACAGCGTGGCGATGGAGTAGCCGCGGCCATCGGCGAAGCGCTCGAAGCGCACGGCGAGGACCGGAAAGGCGTTGACGTCGCTGCAGCTGCCGACCAGATCCTCCACCAGCTCATGGGTGTCGATGCAGATGCCGATCTCGCCGGCGGCCACGCGCGCAGCCAGCGCGTCCTTCTGGACCTTCCACACTGCAAGCGGCACCAGCACACGGCCCGCAGGCACTTCGAGCGCGGCCAGTTGCGCCGGCTCGTAGGGTTGCTCGCCGGTGAGGCGGAACAGCACCACCTTGCCGGCCTGCTTGCGCACCGCCTCGTCCAGTGCGGGCAATGGCATCAGCGGCCAGTCGTTCGCAACAACGGCCCCGTCGACAATGATCCTGCTCGGCGGCTCAGACACCGGCGGCCTCCTTGTCGGCGCGCTGGCCGTAGACGTGCGCCTTGAACGGCGCCACGCCGAGGCGCCGCACGGTATCGATGAAGCGCTCGTCATCTGCACGGTCCCGCACGTAGACCTCAATGAGCCGGGTGATGACGCCCGGGATCTCGTCGGCAGCAAAGGAGGGGCCGATGACGGTGCCGAGGCTGGCGTCCGAGCCCTGCTTGCCGCCGATGGTGATCTGGTACCACTCCGAGCCGTCCTTGTCGACGCCGAGGATGCCGATGTGGCCCACGTGGTGGTGGCCGCAGGCATTCATGCAGCCCGAGATGTTGAGCTCGAGGTCGCCGATGTCGTGCAGGTAATCGAGGTCGTCGAAGGTCTGCTGGATGGCCTGCGCGATGGGGATGCTCTTGGCGTTGGCCAGCGAGCAGAAGTCGCCGCCCGGGCAGCAGATGATGTCGGTGAGGAGGCCGACGTTGGGCGTGGCCAAGCCATGCTCTCGCGCCGCCTGCCACAGGGCATGCAGCTGGCCGAGTTCGACATCGGCGAGGATCAGGTTCTGCTCGTGCGAGACGCGGATCTCACCAAAGCTGAAGCGCTCGGCGAGATCGGCCACCGCGTCCATCTGCGCATCGGTGGCATCGCCCGGGGCGATGCCGGTGGGCTTGAGCGACAACGTCACTGCACGATAGCCCGGCTGGCGGTGCGCGCGGACACTGCGGCGGACCCAGGCAGAGAAGCCCGGCTCGCTGGCCAGCGCGGCATCGAAGCTGGCATCGTGCGCCGGCAGCGCGCGGTAGGCCGGCGGCGCAAAGTACGCCGCCACGCGATCGAATTCGGCCTGGGTGATGGTGTTGGGGTTGTCGCGCAGGTGCGCCCACTCAGCCTCGACCTCGCGGCTGAACGCCTCCTGCCCGAGCGCCTTGAGCAGGATCTTGATGCGCGCCTTGTAGGCATTGTCGCGACGCCCATGGCGGTTGTAGACGCGGAGGATGGCCTCGCAGTAGGTCAGCAGATGCTGCCACTCCAGATGCTCGCGGATCAGGGTGCCGAGGATCGGTGTGCGGCCCAATCCGCCACCCGCCCAGACGCGGGCGGCGATGCGGCCGGCGTCGTCGCGGAAGAACTCGAGCCCGATGTCGTGCATCTGCACCACGGCGCGATCCTGGAGGCTGCCGCTCACGGCGATCTTGAACTTGCGCGGCAACAACGCGAACTCGGGGTGGAAGGTGCTCCACTGACGCAGGATCTCGGCCAGCGGACGCGGATCGATCACCTCATCGGGGGCGACGCCAGCGAATTCATCGGTGGTGATGTTGCGGATGCAGTTGCCTGAAGTCTGGATGGCATGCATCTCGACCGTCGCCAGGTCAGCGAGGATGTCCGGCACCGATTCGAGCGTGGGCCAGTTGTACTGGATGTTCTGGCGCGTGCTGAAGTGGCCGTAGCCACGGTCGTAGGTGCGAGCGATGTGCGCCAGCATGCGCATCTGCTTCGACGACAGATGGCCATAGGGAATGGCCACGCGCAGCATCGGTGCATGGCGCTGGATGTAGAGCCCGTTCTGCAGACGCAGTGGGCGAAACTCGTCTTCGGAGAGTTCTCCGGCGAGATAACGCCGTGTCTGGTCGCGGAACTGGGCGACGCGCTCGTCGACCAGGCGCTGGTCGTGACTGTCGTAGCGGTACATGGGCGGCCGTGTTCAGAAAAGCCTTTGATTGTAACCGCCGGGGCGCAACTGCGGCGGCCAGCGGTGTGCCGCGGCGCGGCCCCGTTCAGGCCAGCGCGGCGAGTGCAGCGTCGTAGTCTGGCTCGTCGGCGATCTCGCCCACCAGCTGGCTGTGCAGCACGCTGTCGTTCTCGTCCAGCACCAGCACGGCGCGTGCAGTCAGGCCGCGCAGTGGGCCGTCCGCGATCTGCACGCCGTAGTCGGTGTGGAAAGCGTGGTTGCGGAAGGTCGAGAGCGTGTGCACGTTGTTCAGACCCTCGGCGCCACAGAAGCGGCTCATGGCAAAAGGCAGGTCGGCGGCGATCACCAGCACCACGGTGTTGCTCAGGCCCGAGGCCTTCTCATTGAACACCCGGGTCGACTTCTGGCAGGTCGGCGTATCGAGGCTCGGCACGATGTTGAGCACCTTGCGCTTGCCGGCGAAGTCCTTCAGCGAGACGTCGTTGAGCGATTTGTCGGTGAGGCTGAAGGCCGGCGCAGCGCTGCCGGCGCTGGGCACATTGCCCGTGAGTTGCAGCGGATTGCCCTGGAGGGTGACGGTGGCCATGTGAGGTTCCTTGATCGTTGGCGTTGTGGGTGGGATCAGAGCACCGCAGCGATGGCATACGCCACCGCGTCGATGTTCTTGCTGTTGAGCGCGGCAAGACAGATGCGTCCGGTGCTCACAGCGTAGATGGCGAACTCCTCGCGCAACCGGTCGACCTGGGCGGCGCTCAGACCGGTATAGCTGAACATGCCGCGCTGCGCGGTGATGAAGCCGAAGTCCTGCTTGACGCCGGCGTCAGCCAGCTTGTGCACCAGCGCCTCGCGCATGCTGCGGATGCGGGCACGCATCTCGCCCAGCTCGGCCTCCCAGGAGGCGCGCAGTGCCGGCGTGGCGAGCACGCTGGCCACCACCGCGCCGCCGTGGGTCGGCGGGTTGGAGTAGTTGGTACGCACCACGCGCTTGAGCTGCGACAGCACGCGGGCCGTCTCGTCGGCGTCGGCGGTGACGATGGTCAGCGCGCCGACGCGCTCACCGTAGAGCGAAAAGCTCTTGCTGAACGAACTCGAGATGAAGAACTGCATGCCCGAGGCGGCAAA
>CAMDGF010000006.1 GCA_945897555.1 Klebsiella pneumoniae
GGCGACACCTTCCTCGGTGGCGAAGACTTCGATCAGCGCCTCATCGACTTCCTTTGCGACGAGTTCAAGACGCAGCAGGGCATCGACCTGCGCAACGACGCCATCGCCCTGCAACGCATCAAAGCCGCCGCCGAGCGCGCCAAGATCGAGCTCTCGTCGAGCCAGCAGACGGAGGTGAACGAGCCCTACATCGCCATGGACCAGACCGGGCCGAAGCACCTTGTGGTGAAGATCACCCGTGCCAAGTTCGAAAGTCTCGTCGAAGACCTGATCGCCCGCACCATCGAGCCGTGCAAGGTCGCCCTCAAGGACGCAGGTCTGAAGATCGGCGAGATCGAGGACGTGATCCTGGTCGGTGGCCAGACGCGCATGCCCAAGGTGCAGGAGGCGGTGAAGGCCTTCTTTGGCAAGGAACCGCGCAAGGATGTGAACCCGGACGAGGCGGTGGCAGTGGGCGCCGCGATCCAGGGCGGCGTGCTCAAGGGCGACGTGAAAGACGTCCTTCTGCTCGACGTGACGCCGCTGAGCCTGGGCATCGAGACCCTCGGCGGCGTGATGACCAAGCTGATCCAGAAGAACACCACCATCCCGACCAAGGCCAGCCAGGTCTTCTCCACCGCTGACGACAATCAGAGCGCCGTGACCATCCATGTGCTGCAGGGTGAGCGCGAGGTGTCGGCCGGAAACAAGAGCCTCGGCCAGTTCAACCTCGAGGGCATCCCGGCAGCGGCGCGCGGCATGCCGCAGATCGAGGTCACCTTCGACATCGACGCCAACGGCATCCTGCATGTGTCAGCCAAGGACAAGGCGACCGGCAAGGAGAACAAGATCACCATCAAGGCCAACTCCGGCCTGAACGAGGACGAGATCCAACGCATGGTGCAGGACGCCGAGGCGAATGCCGCCGAGGACGCCAAGGTGCTCGCCATGGCGCAGGCGCGCAACGCCGCAGACGCGCTGGTGCATTCGGCCAAGAAGACGCTCACCGAGGCTGGCGACAAGGCCTCGGCCGACGACAAGGGCAAGATCGAGGCTGCCATCGCCGAGGTCGAGGAGGCGCTCAAGGGCAACGACAAAGACGTGATCGAGGCCAAGACCAACGCCTTGATGGAGGCCTCGCACAAGCTCGCCGAGCAGATGTACGCCGGCGCCGAGGGCGCAGGCATGGGAAGCGAGGGCAGCGGTCCGAGCGGCGGCAAGGACGACAACGACGTGGTCGACGCCGAATACACCGAAGTCAAAGACGAGAAGAAGTAAGCTCTGCCGGGCCGAGGGTCGGCGAATCAAAAGAAAGACGGTGCCCTAGACGATGGCAAAGCGTGACTACTACGACGTGCTCGGGGTGAACCGGGATGCGTCCGAGGATGAGATCAAGAAGGCCTACCGCAAGCTGGCCATGAAGTTCCACCCGGATCGCAACCCGGACAATCCCAAGGCTGAAGAGAGCTTCAAGGAGGCCAAGGAGGCCTACGAGATGCTCTCCGATGGCCAGAAGCGCACCGCCTACGATCAGTTCGGGCATGCCGGTGTGGACCCGTCGATGGGCGGTGGTGGGGGCCCACGCGGCGGGCCCCACTTCTCCGATGCCTTCGGCGACATCTTTGGCGACATCTTTGGTCAGGCTCGCGGCGGACGCAGCAATGTGTACCGCGGCGCCGACCTGCGCTACAACCTCGAGATCAGCCTCGAGCAGGCAGCACGCGGCACCGAGACGCAACTGCGCGTGCCGACCATGGAAGAATGCGGCACCTGTGGCGGCACCGGCGCCAAGCCCGGCACCCAGCCGATCACCTGCCGCACCTGCAAAGGCCATGGCCAGGTGCGCATGCAGCAGGGCTTCTTCAGCATCCAGCAGACCTGCCCGGTCTGCCACGGCAACGGCAAGGAGATCCAGGATCCCTGCCGCCCCTGCCAAGGCGCTGGCCGCGTGAAGTCGCACAAGACGCTGTCGGTCAAGATCCCGGCGGGGGTCGACGAGGGCGACCGCATCCGCCTCTCGGGCGAGGGTGAGCACGGCGTGAACGGAGGCCCCGCCGGCGACCTGTATGTGGTCATCCACATCAAGGACCACGCCGTCTTCAAGCGCGACCACGACGACCTGCACTGCGAGATGCCGGTCTCATTCACCACTGCGGCGCTCGGCGGGGAGATCGAGATCCCGACGCTGGACGGCTCGGCGCGCATCAAGATCCCGGCCGAGACGCAGAGCGGGCAGGCGTTCCGTCTGCGCGGCAAGGGCATCAAGGGCGTGCGCAGTCACAGCACCGGTGACTTGATGTGCCACGTGATGGTGGAGACGCCCGTCAAGCTCACCGAGCGCCAGAAGGAGTTGCTGCGCGAGTTCGAGGCGATCAGCGCCGGCTCGCCGGAGCGACACAACCCGCGGGCGCAGTCGTGGATGGATAAGGTGCGCGACTTCTTCGGATAAAGAAAAGCTACTGCGGTGCTCATCTGCGGCGCCACTCGCTGCTCGCTCCCTCGCCTACCCTCGGGTATGTCTCGGTCGCTGTGCGGCTCGTGTCTTGCATCTGACCATCCTCGCAACGCTTTTCGACACCCTGCGAAACGTCGGACGGCTTTAGGTATCCTGCGGGGCTGAGTCCGGTCGCCGCAGATGAAGATCCACGAGTACCAAGGCAAGCAGCTGCTCACCCGCTACGGGGTGACGGTGCCGCGCGGCCGTCTGGCCTACGCCGCCGCCGAGGCGGTTCAGGCCGCGCGCGCACTCGGCGGCAGCCGCTGGGTGGTCAAGGCGCAGATCCACGCCGGCGGCCGCGGCAAGGGCGGCGGCGTGAGGGTGGTCGACACCTTCGAGGCGGTCGAGGACGCCGCGCACCGCATGCTCGGCCACGCGCTGGACACAGCGCAGACCGGCGCTGGCGGCCAGTTGGTGCGACGGCTGTGGGTGGAGGAAGCCGTCGGCATCGCGCATGAGTACTACCTCGCGGTGGTCACCGACCGCGCCAGCCAGACCCTCACCCTGATCGGCAGCGGCCACGGTGGCATGGAGATCGAGGAGGTGGCTGCGCGCGACCCGGACGCCATCGTTCGCATCCGGGTCGACCCACTCGATGGGCTGAGCGACACCGATGCAGCGCGACTGGCGAGCGGGATGGGCATCGTGCCGGATCGCCGCGCCGCCGCGTGCGAACTGTTCCGCACCCTGCTCGCCTGCTATCTGGAGACCGACGCCACCCTGCTTGAGATCAACCCGCTGGTCGAGACCTCCGACGGCCGGCTGGTCGCACTCGATGCCAAGTTCGATTTTGATGCCAACGCGCTGTTTCGCCATGAGGACATCAGTGCACTGCGCGATCTGGACGAAGAAGACCCACTCGAGGTTGCCGCCCGCCAGCACGATCTGGCCTACATCCACCTCGATGGCAACATCGGCTGCTTGGTCAACGGCGCCGGGCTGGCGATGGCCACCATGGACACCATCCAACTGTTCGGCGGCAAGCCGGCCAACTTCCTCGATGTCGGCGGCGGAGCCACCGCGGCCAAAGTGACCGAGGCGTTCCGCATCATGCTTGCCAATCCCCGTGTGGAGGCGATCCTGGTCAACATCTTCGGCGGCATCATGCGCTGCGACACCATTGCCGAGGGCGTGATCGCCGCTTGCCGCGCGGTGGACCTGCGGCTGCCTCTGATCGTTCGCATGAAGGGTACCCACGACGATCTCGGCAAGCAGATGCTGGCCGCCAGCGGCATCGCCATCATCCCGGCCGACAGCCTCGCCGAGGCCGCCGAGCGGGCGGTGGCGGCGGCACGAGGCAGCCCCGGCCGGGGCCACGGAATATCCGGGTGCGGCGATGGCCATCGCGGGCAAGACGAGGGCGCTGGAGGCGCTGCATGAGCATCTACATCGACCGCAACACGCGCGTCATCACCCAAGGGGTCACCGGTAAGACCGGCGCCTTCCACACCCGCCTCTGCCGCGACTACGCCAACGGCCACGAGGCTTTTGTCGCTGGCGTGCACCCGCAGCGCGGGGGCGAGCGCTGGGAGGGTATGCCGATCTACGCCAGCGTGGCCGAGGCATGCGCAGCGACCGGCGCCGATGTCAGTGTGGTCTATGTGCCCCCGGCCGGTGCGGCAGCGGCGATCTGGGAGGCCGTTGAGGCTGGCGTCCGGCTGGTGGTGGCCATCACCGAGGGCATCCCGGTGCGCGACATGCTCATGCTGCGCGCGCGCATGCGCCGCCGCGAGGTCGCGGGCTGTGCACCTGCGCTCTTATTGGGCCCCAATTGCCCCGGGCTCATCACCCCCGACCAGATCAAGATCGGCATCATGCCCGGCCACATCCATCGCAAGGGCCGCATCGGTGTGGTGTCGCGCTCAGGTACCCTGACTTACGAGGCGGTCGCACAGCTCAGCGAACTGGGCCTTGGCCAGAGCACCGCAATAGGTATCGGTGGCGACCCGATCAACGGGCTCAAGCACATCGACGTCATGCGCGCCTTTCAGGACGATCCTGATACGGATGCCGTGATCATGATCGGCGAGATCGGCGGCCCAGACGAGGCCGAGTGTGCACGCTGGTGCAAGGCGCACTTCACCAAGCCGGTGGTCGGCTTCATTGCTGGCGTCACCGCACCACCCGGCAAGCGCATGGGACATGCGGGTGCGCTCATCAGCGGCGGCAGCGACACGGCTGAAGCCAAACTGGCGGTGATGGAGGAATGCGGCTTCACGGTGACCCGCAACCCCTCCGAGATGGGGCGCGTGCTCAAGCGACGATTGCGATAGTCATCGGCCGCGTCGCGCGGTATACGCTCCCTTGCCTACTTGCGGGTATCTTTCGCTCGCTCCATGCCGGGCAACGGGCATCTGCGCTGCCCTGCGACGCATTTGAGGCGCTGTCACAGCCCCGGCGCTCTGGCCTCCGCCGGCGGCTTGGCCGTGTAGCTGATACGCGCCTTCTTGTAGACCTTGCCGGAGACCGGGTCGAGGATATTGGACACGCCGCGGTACTCGAGCAAGCGTCGTTTGGCCGGGTCGTAGAGCAGATCGAGCGGATCGATGATCAGGCGCAACAGCGAGTCAGGCTCGACCCGCAGCACAGCGGCCGGAGCCCCATCGAAGGTGTCATCGCCGATCTTTTTGGCACGGAACTGATAAGCATCGAGGTTACCCGCCACCACCAGACTGAAAGGCACCGTCTCGCCAGCCAGCAGCCTCGGCAGGTTGTCCTGGATGAGGTGGTTGAAGCCGGAATCGGCCGCCACCGCACCTTTGGGCATCGACACTGACTTGATCTGCTCGCCTTTGTCGCGCGTCACCTTGAGCAGCTCGATGCCGGACTCGCCATTCACGCTGCGCAAGGCTTCGACGTAGCCCTGATCCGGGTGGTCGATGCGAAACAAGGGGATGGTCCGGTTCCGGCGGTAGTCGAGCGACTTCTTGGCCATCAATTTGCCGCTCGGATCGAAGTAACTGATGGTCGCCGTCTGCACCTGGCCGGATTCGAGCGTCTGCTCATGCAACTCGGTGTAGAGGTACTTGCCGGTATCAAGGTGGGTGGCATAGCCATAGAAGCGCAAAGTCTCAGCGCTTGCGCCGACGGGCACAGACAGCAGAGCAAAAAGTGCTGCCAAGCAAGGCCGCATCGGCAGGCGCGCCAGCCAGTGGCTGGCCGATCGCATCACATCGTTTCCCACCCGAATCCCCTTTGATCAAGCGTGATGACGCGGCTCGAACAGGATGTGCGTGACACCCCACTCGCGCCCCTCGTCAAACCCGAAGAACTCCGCCACTGCCATGTAGAACATGCGCCAACGCTGCACCCAGAGCTTCCAGTCGGCACCATAGGCCTCGCGAAAGATGGCCGCGACCTCGTCGCGAGCGCCGTCCATGCCCTGCAGCCAATGCTCGCTGGTCTGCTGGTAGTGGCGCCCATCCACCCACCACTGGTCGACGATGCGCAGGTCGTCCTGGAAATGCGCCAGAAGGTGCTCGCTCGGCATGATGCCGCCGAGGAAGAAGTACTGCGTCATCCAGTCGGTCCCATCGCGCACCTCGTAGGGGTAGGACAACGTCGGGTGAGCAAAGATGTGCACGAACAGCTTGCCGTCGTCGCACAGCCAGCGCCTGATCTTGGCCAGCAGCAGGCCGTAATTGCGCATGTGCTCGAACATCTCGATCGAGATGACGCGGTCGAAACCTTCGCCCCGTTGCTCGGCAGTGAAGTCGAAATCGACCACGTTGCCGGTGTGGATGGTGAGATTGTGCAAGCCACGCTCGCGCGCGCGGTCGGTGATGAAGGTGCGCTGCCCGTGCGAGTTGGAGAGCCCGACGATCTGGCTGTTGGGGTAGCGCTCGGCCAGCCACAGCGAGAGTGAGCCCCAGCCGCAACCCAGGTCGAGGATGCGCATGCCATCGCGCAACTGCGCGCGCTCAGCGTAGATGGCGAGCATCGCCTCCTCGGCTTGTGCCAACGTCTCGCGGCCGGTCTCGTACCAGCAACAGCTGTACTTCAAGCGCGGCCCGAGGTGCGCATGAAAGAACGCCGCTGGCACCTCGTAGTGCTGCACATTGGCGTCCTGCGTGTTGACGGCGATGGGGCTGGCGCGCAGTTGTGCCAGCCACTCCCGGAACTGCGCGGCACGCAGATGCGGCCAACGCGCGGCAGGCTCGTCGAGACGCTGGCGCATCATGCGGCGCATGCCGACGCGCAGCAGCCAATCGGGCAGCAGACCACGCTCGGCCATCTGGATCGGGCTCATGATGGGTTCCGGCGAGGAGGGAGCGGGATAAAAGCGCTGGTGCGCGCCATGTAAGCAG
Organism: Klebsiella pneumoniae; assembly: GCA_945897555.1. Classification (GTDB taxonomy): domain Bacteria; phylum Pseudomonadota; class Gammaproteobacteria; order Burkholderiales; family UBA3065; genus UBA3065. The sequence continues at coordinate 6,784 of CAMDGF010000006.1, forward strand.
CGTAACCGGGCTTGCGCTCGATCAGCCCGGCCTCGAGGATCGGCAGGCCCGACATCTTGAGCAAAAGGAAGGCCATCACCGCGGGCGCGATGAGCGTCAGCGGCAGCAGGTCGGAGCCCCACGCCAGCGGCACATAAGCGAGCCAGTGCAAGGTCTCGAAGAAGTAGTTGGGGTGACGCGACCAGCCCCACAACCCGCGGTCGCACACCTGCCCGCGGTTGGCCGGGTCCTGGCGGAAGTCCTCGAGCTGGCGGTCGGCGATGGCCTCACCGAACACAGAGCCAGCCCATATGAGCACCGCGACTGCGATGGCCATCGGCGGCAAGGCCACGCCCGTGGCTGCCGGCACCCAAAAGGCGCTGGCCGCCAGAATGAGTGTGAAGATGTTCTGGAACTGGAAGAAGAACCACATATTGCGATCGGCTTTGGCACCCCAGCGCGCTCGAAAACCGGCGTAGCGCCAGTCTTCGGGCGCACCCCAGTTGCGCACCCAGAGGTGCCAGCCCAGCCGCAGCCCCCACAAGCCGCCGAGCAGTCCAGTGATGGCCCGGGTGGTGGGATCACCAGCACCAGTGGCCGCGAACCAGACCGCCAGTCCACCCAAGCTCCATGACCAGATGGCGTCGACGATGCCGGCATTGCGCGTTCGCAGTTGCAGCAGCCAGGCGATGGTCTTGGCGAGAACGACGATGCAGACGGCGCCGATGAGGGCGGTGCTGGGAGACATGGTGTGCCGAGGTTGAAGAGAGCGGAGGGTAGGCTACCCGAGCCGATGTCGTTTCCGTGTGAAAGTCATGTCAGCGCGGCAACCGGCGCCGAGGATAAAGTAAACCGCGCGGCTCCGGGGCCTCGCCAAGCTGGGCACACGGACCCTCAGCAGAGACCGGCTGCGACGCAACTGCTGCTCGCATCCTTTGCCCAGGTCAGCGCAGCCGATGCCGTCGCGGTGCCCGGGGCAGTAGGCTTGAGGATGAGCGTCTGTGCCGTGCCAAAGGTGGCGGCGTCCCCGGTCGCAGTGATGGTGCCGTCTGCGGCCACAGAGACACTCGCGACGAAACCCGCAGCGGTGGCAGCACCGGGCACGCCGTTGCTGCCGTTGCCGCACGCGGTCAGGGCGCCCGTCGTCTGATAACACCCCTCGACGGCGACCTTGAACGGTTGCGAGGCCGCCACCACCTCGGCGAACTTGGCGCGCTTGGTGTAGGTCTGGTATTGCGGGACGGCGATCGCGGCCAGGATGCCGGCGATGGCGACGACGATGAGCATCTCGATGAGCGTGAATCCGCGTTGCATGGGAACCTCCAGGGAGCGGTTGAGGCCGGTCTTGCCAGCCACGGCTGTCACCAAGACCGCCGCTCGACGATTGTCGCGACGGCGCCAGCCCCCCGCATCGGCTGCATGACCGACACCCGGCGATTCAGGCCCCGAACGCCTTGCCCCATGCACCCGCGTAGAAGGTCGCGCCGAGATCTTTGCGGCCACGCGCGGCATGTTCACGCTCGCGGAGCTCGGGGTCGAGCACCGCATCGCTGCCCAGATATCCCACGGCGACGATCGCCATGATGGGTGCCTCGGCCGGGATGTGGAATGCGGCGCGGGTCTTGGCGTCGTCGAAGCCGCCCATCTGGTGCGTGCTCATGCCCATGGCGTTGGCTTGCAAGCAGAGCGACAGCGCTGCCGCGCCGGTGTCGTAAGTGGCCCAACGGTTGTCAGCCCCGTTGTGGCCGAACTTGGGGTCGGCGCAGACCACCACCAGCAACGGTGCGTTCTGCGCCCAGCCCGCGTTGAACGGCACCAGACAGTCGAGCGCCTTCTGCCAGCCGGCCGGGTCACTCGCCTTGTCGGCCACGACGAACCGCCAGGGTTGGTCGCCGTAGCACGAGGGTGACCACCGCGCCGCCTCAAGCAGGGCGGTGACCTGTTCGCGGCTGAGCAGACGGCTGCCGTCGAAGGCGCGGCCACTCCAGCGGGTAGCAATGAGGTCGTGGATCGGTGCGGCTGTAGCGGCGTGCTTCTGGCTCATGTGTTCTCCGAATCGCTGATAGGTGGGGTACAAGCCCCCGGTTGTCCGCTGCTCTGACGGCGACTCGCCGCCGGTGTTCCCGGGCGTTGTTCGCCGTGCCCTTGAAAGCACGTCGTTCGGCCTCCATCTGCCTGCCAACAGCCCCGCCCGTGGACGCCCGGGCGAGTCGATCCCAGCAGGGCCGGCAGCCAGCGTCCAGGGCCCGCCCAGCATCCGTCGGAGGAACCGCATGTCCGCCATCAAAGAAACGCGAGGCTTTCAGGCCGAGGTCAAGCAACTGCTGCACCTGATGGTGCATTCGCTCTACAGCAACAAGGAGATCGTCCTGCGCGAGCTGGCCAGCAACGCGTCGGACGCCTGCGACAAGCTGCGGTTCGAGGCTCTGGCGGACGCGAGTCTGCTCGAATCGGACCCCGACCTGCAAATCCGTGTGACGTTCGACAAGGCCGCCCGCACCATCACCATCGCCGACAACGGCATCGGCATGAGCCGCCAGGAGGCGATCGAGCACCTGGGCACCATCGCCAAGTCGGGCACGCGCGAGTTCTTTGCCAAGCTCACCGGCGACGCTAAACAAGATGCCAGCCTCATCGGGCAGTTCGGCGTCGGCTTCTACTCCTCGTTCATCGTCGCCGACCGCGTCACGGTGCGCTCGCGGCGCGCCGGGGTGCCGGCGGACCAGGGTGTGGAATGGGTGTCGGACGGCAGCGGCGAGTTCACTGTCGAGACCATCAGCAGGCCCGGCCGTGGCACCGAAGTCATGCTGCACCTCAAGGACGGCGAGGACGAGTTCTTGTCGGGCTGGAAGCTGCGGGAAGTGCTGCGCCGCTACGCCGACCACATCCAGATGCCCATCTTCATGGACAAGGAGGCCTGGGACGAAGAGGCCAAGGGCATGAAGCCTACCGGCGAGCAGGAGCAGGTCAACGAGGGCACCGCGCTGTGGACCCGCCCCAAGGGAGACATATCCTCCGAGCAGTACGCCGAGTTCTACAAGCACGTCGCGCACGACTTCGAGGCGCCGTTGGGGCACGTGCACGCCCGCGTCGAGGGCCGCCAGGACTACACCGTGCTGCTCTACGTGCCCGGCCGGGCACCGTTCGACCTCTACGACCGCGACGCCGCGCGCGGGGTCAAGCTGTATGTGAAGCGCGTCTTCATCATGGACAACGCCGAGCAGCTGCTGCCCGGCTATCTGCGCTTCGTCCGCGGGGTGATCGACGCCGCCGACCTGCCGCTGAATGTGTCCCGCGAGATCCTGCAGGAGTCGCGCGACGTCGAGGCGATCCGCGCCGGCGCCACCAAGAAGGTTCTAGGCCTGCTCGAGGACCTCGCCGAGAACCAGCCGGACACCTACGCGCAGGTGTGGAACACCTTTGGCGCGGTGCTCAAAGAGGGCACCGGCGAGGACTTCGCCAACCGCGAGCGCATCGCCAAGCTGCTGAGGTTTGCGTCGACGGCCCACGAAGGCGACGGGCAGACCGTGTCGCTGGCCGAGTACGTGGGCCGCATGAAGGATGGGCAAAAGGACATCTACGTCGTCACCGCCGAGAGTGCCGCAGCAGCGCGCCACTCGCCGCATCTTGAGGTGTTCCGCAAGAAGGGCATCGAGGTGCTGCTGCTCGGCGAGCGCGTGGACGAGTGGATGCTCAACCACTTGCGTGAGTTCGAAGGCAAGAAGATCGTGCCGGTGACGCGCGGCGACCTCGACCTCGGCGACCTTGCCGATGCCGAGGAGAAGAAGGCCCAGGAGACTTCCGCTGAGACCCACAAGGGGCTGGTCGAGCGGGTGCAGAAGGCCCTCGGCGAACGTGCCAAGGCGGTGCGCGTGACGCTGCGCCTCACCGACTCGCCGGCCTGTCTGGTGCGCGAGGCGGGCGAGCTACCGCCGCACCTGGTGCGCATGCTCAAGGCCGCCGGGCAGGCGGTGCCGGACGCCAAGCCGACCCTGGAGCTCAACCCTGAGCACGCGCTGGTCAAGCGGCTCGACGCTGAGCCAAGCGAAGACCGCTTCGCCGACCTCGCGCTGGTGCTGTTCGATCAAGCCGTGCTGGCCGAGGGGGGCGCACTGGAGGACCCGGCCGGATACGTGCGGCGGGTCAACGTGCTGTTGGCCATCTGACCTGCTTGGCTGCGCGATGCCGCTCGCTGCTCTGCCCGCATGGGTGACCCGACGGCTACCGCGCGCCCACCATTGATGCCCGTTTTGCGATAGCGTCTGGCGTTGGGCACTTGCCGATCCGGAGGACATATGGGTAGCGTCTACCACGCCGAACACCGTCAGCTGCAGGAGGCTTTCGGCACCACGAAGCTCGCCAACATGCTGGATGAGAACTGGCTGCACGAGGTCATCCAGCCGGACGAACAGGCTTTCATCGAGAGCCGCGACATGTTCTTCCTGTCCACCGTGGACCCGGACGGCAACCCGACCGTCTCGTACAAGGGCGGGCCGGTGGGTCTGGTCAAGGTGGTCGATGAGCGGACGCTGGCGTTCCCTGGCTTCGATGGCAACGGCATGTTCCTGTCGATGGGCAACATCGTCGGGCAAGGCAAGGTCGGGCTGTTGTTCATCGATTTCGAGACACCGCACCGTGTACGCGTGCAGGGCATGGCGACCTTCCATCGCGAGGATGCGCTGCTCGGCGAGTGGACCGAGGCCAAGTATGTCGTGCGCGTCGCGGTGAGCAAGGTCTGGGTGAATTGCCCGCGCTACATCCACCGTTACAAGCGCCTTGAACAGAGTCGCTATGTGCCGGTGGCCTGCCGGAAGACACCGCTGGCCACCTGGAAGCGGCTCGACTTCGTGCAGGAAGTGATCGCCGATGAGGACCGCGCCGCAGCGGAGGCTGAGGGCATCATCGATCTCGCGGCGTATCAGGAGAAAGCGGCCCACGGCGAGGCCTGAGCACCTGACGATGCCCATCCAGTGGTTTCCGGGGCACATGGCCGCGGCCCGCAAAAAGGCGGGCGAGACACTTGCGGCCGCCGACGTGGTGATCGAGGTGGTCGATGCGCGCATCCCCGAGGCGTCGACCAACCCGATGATCCACCAGCTGCGCCGGCACCGGCAGCGGCCCTGCCTCAAGATCCTTAACAAGGCCGATCTGGCCGACCCTGTGGCAACCACCGCGTGGCTCGCCCATTACTCGGCACAAGCCGATGTCCATGCGGTGGCGCTGTCATGCAAGAAGCCGGGCGACGTCGCCAAGGTTCGCGGACTGGCGGCCAAGCTGGCGCCTTACCGCACCGGCCCGGGCAAGCCGCTGCGGCTGATCATCATGGGCATCCCCAATGTGGGGAAGAGCACGCTGATGAACGCACTGCTGCAGCGGCGCGTGGCCAAGGTCGGCGACGAGCCGGCGGTGACCAAGACGCAGCAGCGGCTCGACCTCGACGACAACACGGTGCTGATCGACACGCCCGGCATGATGTGGCCCAAGATCGCCCACGACACCGACGGCTACATGCTCGCCGCCAGCCACGCCATCGGCCGCAACGCGGTGATCGACGAGGAGGTGGCGGCGCAGTTGGGCGCGCTGCTGCTGCTGCGCTACGCCGACCGCGTCGCCGAGCGCTACAAGCTCGCACCAGAGGCGGTCGCCGCGCTGGATGGCGAGGGCCTGGTCGAGGCGGTGGCACGGCGTCGCGGCTTTGTGGTGAAGGGCGGCGGCATCGATCTGGAGAAGGCCGCGCTGACCCTTTTGCAGGACTACCGCGACGGCGCGCTGGGCCGCATCAGCCTTGAGACGCCGGAATCGCGCGCGGCGATGCTGCGCGAAGCCGCAGAACGGACGGCGGCACTGGCTGCTGCCGCAGCGGCTGAACAGTCGGCCGGCCCCGCGGTCTGAACCCGTCACCACAGAGCCCCGGGTGATCTGGCCCGGCGGCAGAACGATCGAAAGCCATCCATGCGCACCGAAACCCCCGTCACCATCTACCTCGACCAGTACACGCCCCCGGCGTGGTGGGTCGACACCGTCGATCTCGTCGTCGCGATCCATGACGACCACACGCTGGTCACGGCGCAGCTGCAGGTGCGCCGCAACGCCGACGTGCCTGCCGCGGCCCTTTGGCTGGACGGCGAGGCGATGGCGCTGGTCTCGCTCGCGGTTGACGGCGTCGCCCTTGATGCCGCGGCCTACACCGTCAGCCATACGGGCCTGAGCCTGCCTTTGGCCGTTGACACCGCGCGCGTCACCACCGTGGTGCGCATCGAGCCGGACGCTAACACCACCCTCTCCGGGCTTTACCGCAGCAAAGACGGCTACTTCACGCAGTGCGAGGCCGAGGGCTTCCGCCGCATCACTTACTACCCCGACCGGCCAGACGTCATGGCCCGCTTCACCTGCCGCCTGGAAGCAGACAAGACGCGCTTCCCGCAGTTGCTCGCCAACGGCAACCCTGTCGACGCCGGTGACCTGCCCGATGGCCGCCACTGGGCGCTATGGCAGGACCCGTTCGCCAAGCCGGCGTATCTGTTCGCCTGCGTCGCCGCCAAGCTCGACATGCTCGAGGACTGGTTTGTGACCGCCAGCGGCCGCCGCGTGCGCTGCGCGGTGTACGTGGAGCCGGGCAAGCTCGACCAGTGCGGGCACGCCATGGCCGCGCTCAAGCTCAGCATGGCCTGGGACGAGCAGCGCTTTGGCCTCGAGATGGACCTCGACCACTACATGATCGTCGCGGTGGGCGACTTCAACATGGGGGCGATGGAGAACAAGGGCCTCAACATCTTCAACACCAAGTACGTGCTGGCGCGCCCGGATGTGGCCACCGACACCGATTACCAGAACATCGACCGCGTCGTCGCCCACGAGTATTTCCACAACTGGACCGGCAACCGCGTGACCTGCCGCGACTGGTTCCAGCTGAGCCTCAAAGAGGGCCTGACGGTCTTCCGCGATCAAGAGTTCGGCATGGACGTGCACTCGCGTGCGGTGACGCGCATCCAGGAGGTGCGCACGCTGCGCGCGGCGCAGTTCCCCGAGGACGCCGGCCCGATGGCGCACCCGATCCGCCCAGCGGCGTATCAGGAGATCAATAACTTCTACACCGCGACCGTTTATGAAAAGGGCGCGGAGGTCATCCGCATGATCCACACACTGATCGGCGAGAAGGCCTTTCGCGCCGGCATGGACGAATATTTCCGCCGCCACGATGGCCAAGCGGTGACCTGCGACGACTTCGTCGCGGCCATGGAGGCCGCCAGCGGGCGGGATCTGGGCCAGTTCCGCCGCTGGTACCGGCAGGCCGGCACGCCCTCGCTGGAGGTCGCCGGCACCTACGACGCGGCCGCCAAGCGCTACACGCTCGCCGTGACCCAGCACTACCCCGAGACCGCCTACGAGCAGCGTCTGCGCGTCGACGGCCAGCCGGTCGAGCGCGGCCCTTACCACCTGCCGCTGGCGGTCGGTCTGCTGGCGGCGAGCGATGGCCGCGAACTGGCGCCGACTCGCGTGCTGGAGCTGCGCGAGGACCGACAGCAGTTCGTCTTCGAGGACATTGCCGAGGCGCCGGTGCCGTCGCTGCTGCGCGGCTTCTCGGCGCCGGTGGTGCTGCAGACCGGCTGGACGGTTGAGCAGCTGATCCTGCTGATGGCGCACGACACGGATGCGGTGGCGCGCTGGGATGCCGGGCAGGAGCTGGCGACGCGGCTGATATTGGACGGCGCGCAGCGTATCGCCGGCGGCGATGCACTCCCGGCTGGCAACGCCCACCCCGACTGGATCCCTGCCGCCTACATCGATGCCATCGGCCGCCTGCTCGACTCGGCCTTCGCCTCAGGTGGCGACCCGGCATTCGTTGCCGAGGCGCTCTCGCTTCCATCGGAGGCCATGCTCGCCGAACAGATGACCCCGGCCGACCCGGAGGCCATCCACAAGGCGCGACAGGCACTGCGCGAAGCGCTGGCCCGGGGCCTGCACACGCGACTGGTGGCTGCCTACGAGCGACTGACGATCCGCGAGCCCTACAGCCCGGCTGCCGCACAAGCCGGCCGCCGCGCGCTGCGCAACGCCTGCCTCGCACTCGCAGCCGAGACCGGCGATGCTGCCGACCTCGCGCGCGCGCAGGCGCAGTTCGAGGCCGGCGGCAATATGACCGACACCTACGCTGCGCTCGCCGTGCTGGCCAACAGCGCCAGCGCTGCTCGCGAGCCGGCGCTGGCGGCTTTTTACGAACGTTGGAAAGATGAAGCCCTTGTGGTGGACAAGTGGCTCGGCGTGCAGGCGATGAGCCGCCAGCCCGATACGCTGGCCCGCGTGCGCGCCTTGCTGCGGCACCCTGGCTTCGACATCCGCAACCCGAACAAGGTCTACGCGCTGGTTCGTGCCTTCTGTGCGGCCAACCCGCGCCACTTCCACGCCGCCGACGGGGCGGGTTATGCGCTCGGTGCCGATCTGGTGCTGCAACTCGACGCGCTCAATCCGCAGGTGGCGAGCCGTGTGGCGCGCTGCTTCGACCGCTGGCGGCGATACGACGACGCGCGGCAGTCCTGCGCCCGCGCGCAACTCGAGCGCATCAAGGCTGCGGCGCAGTCGCCCGATGTACTGGAGGTGGTGGGCAAATCGCTGGGCGAGTAAAGACCGCACTTGAAACCAACCGCTAGGCTGTCATGTCCTACTGCTGGATAGGAGCTAGCCCTTCTGCCTGTTCTGCAAAACCGGAGTCCCGATGAATCGCATTGCAGTATTCGCCGTCCTGATCACCTTCGGCCTGTCCCTGATGCCCGACATGGCCGATGCCAAACGTCTCGGCGGGAGCCGCTCGTTTGGCATGCAACGCGCCGCACCAGTGCAGAAGGCGGCGCCGCAGCAAGGCGCCACTGCGCAGCAGCCGGCCAAGCCCGCCGCGCAGCCAGCCGGGCAGGCACCCGCACAAACGGCGCCACAAGCGCGCGGCGGCAACAGCTGGCTCGGTCCGATCGCCGGCCTCGCTGCCGGTCTTGGTCTGGCCGCACTTGCCTCCCACTTCGGTTTTGGCGAGGCACTGGCCAACGGCCTGATGATCGCGCTGTTGGTGGTGCTCGGGATCGTCGTCTTCGGCTGGATCATCCGCCGAGTGCTGACAAACCCTGGCCTGGCAACGGCCGGCGGACCTCAAGCGCCCAATACTGAGCGCAGCCGCATGGATACCGCACGCGACACGTGGCAGCCGGTTGGCACTCCTGTGGCCAGTTCGCAGACCGAAGCGCCTGCACTCACCCTGCCTGCAGGCTTCGATGCCGATGCCTTCATCCGCCAAGCCAAAGTGAATTTCGTGCGCCTGCAAGCCGCCAACGACGACGCGAACCTTGACGACCTGCGCGAGTTCACGACCCCCGAGGTCTACGCCGAGCTCAAGCTCGAAATCGATGCGCGTAAGGGCGCGTCGCAAAAGACCGAGGTCATCGATCTCGATGCTGCCATCGTTGATTACGCCGAAGAGGCCAACCGCTGGGTCGTGAGTGTGCGCTATACCGGTCGCTTGTATGAGGACGCTGGAGTGGCGGCGTCCGACCTCGACGAGATCTGGCACTTGATCAAGCCCAAGCGCGGCAAGACCGGCTGGACCGTGGCGGGCATTCAGCAAACGGTCTGAGGGTGCCGAAGAAACAGGTCGCCCATCATTCACCCTCGACGTCGCTTGCGGTCTATCGGCCAGGCAGCAGGCGGCGCTGTCGAATCCAAGGCAGCAAGCGCCACGCCAACAATACGACCACCGCGATCGTATAAGGCATGGGCGTCTGCACCCCGCTCTTGACCAGCCACCAGTAGTGCAGGACGCCTAGCACCGGCACGACATAGACGAGCCTGTGCAGGCGCGCCCAGTTGCGTTTGAGTTGACGGCGCATGGCATCGGTCGACGTGATGGCAAGCGGGGCAAGTAGCAACAGTGCTACAAAGCCGGCCGTGATGAAGGGCCGCTTGACGATGTCCTTGAGCATGGCTGGCCAGTCGAAGAACTGGTCGACCCCGAGCCAGATCGAGAAATGCAGGCAGGCATAAAAGAAGGCGAACAAGCCGAGCAGGCGCCGTACGCGCACCAGTTCGGTCCAGCCCGTCAGTTGCCGCAGCGGCGTGACACACAAGGTCGCCAACAGGATGACCAGTGTCCAGGTGCCCGTGGAGCGGGTGATGAACTCGATGGGATTGGCGCCGAGCCCATCGGTGCTGCCTAGCCAGACCAGACGCGCCAGCGGCAGCAGGCAAGCCAACCAGAGCACGATGCGGAGCCGCCCGAGCGCAGCCGACCCTGCCGTGGCAGCGGTGCTACCCCGACGCGACGCCGCACTGCTCAGAACCACTTGCGCAGATCCATGCCCGTGTAGAGGCTCGCCACCTGCTCGGCGTAGCCATTGAAAGGCAGCGTGTCGCGCTTGCGGAACTCGCCGATGCGGCGTTCCTTGGCTTGGCTCCAGCGTGGATGGTCCACCTCGGGGTTCACGTTGGAGAAGAACCCATACTCCGAGGGCTGAGCGCGATTCCACGCAGTGGCAGGCATCTTCTCCACAAGGCGGATGCGGACGATCGATTTGGCGCTCTTGAAGCCATACTTCCAAGGCACCACCAGACGCACTGGCGCCCCATTCTGGTTGGGCAGCAACTCGCCGTAGACACCCAGGGTCAGCAGGGTGAGCGGATGCATCGCCTCATCCATGCGCAAGCCCTCCATGTAAGGCCACTGCAGCACACGACCGCGCACGCCCGGCATGGTCTGCGGGTCGGCCAGCGTGGCGAATTCGACGAACTTGGCGTTGCCGGTCGGCTCGACGCGTCTGAGCAACTCGGACAGCGAGTAACCGACCCACGGCACCACCATCGACCACGCCTCGACACAGCGCAGCCGGTAGACGCGCTCCTCGAGCGGAGCGAGCTTGAGGATGTCCTCGATGCCGAAGGTCGCGGGCTTGGCGCACTCACCCTCGATGCGCACCGTCCATGGCCGCGTCTTGAGCGTGTGCGCGTTCTCGGCCGGATCGGCCTTGTCGGTGCCGAACTCGTAATAGTTGTTGTATGTGGTCACATCCTTGTAGGGCGTGAGCGGCTCAGCGACGGTCCATGCGCTCTTTTTGACGCCAGCGATCTTCTCTCGCGGAGCCGTGTTGGCGTGCGCAGACAGCGGCGCCAGAAGCCCCCCGGAGGCCAAGGCAGCGGCCCCGGCTGCAGCACCGCCCAGAAAGCGTCGGCGGTCGAGCCAGACGGCTTGCGGTGTGATGTCGGTGGCAGGGATATCGGGGCGGCGAATGAGGTGCACGGCATGCTCTCCAGGTGGGCTCCTGCACAGACAGCGCGGCGCGGCTGTGGTTGCGGCGCCATCGCATCGCGCAACGGTGCAGCGTGCTCAGCCGCCTTGCCGGCCGAGGCGCGGCGCTAACCAGCGGTCCAGGGCGAGCCTGCCGCCACCCCACAGCACCACCGCGAGCAACAACGCACCCCATAGCTGATGCTGCATCAGCGCCGCCGGCGCGATCTCGGTCAGGCTCAACACCGCAACGAGGTTGACCACCGATAAGCCAGCCGCCGCAAAACGCGTCGCCAGACCGCCAAACAGAAGCACCGGCAAGACCAGCTCACCGGCCGTCCCGGCGTAGGCGGCAAACTCGGGCGGCAGCAGTGGGACGTGATACTCCTCCTGAAACAAAAAGACGGTGGTGTCCCAGTCCTGCAGCTTGGTCAAGCCGGCGCGAAAGAAAGCCAAGCCCACGAACAGGCGGGCGAACAGCAGAAACAGCGACTGCGGCCAAGCCAATTGTGCGATCACGCAGTGGGCAAAACCAACGAGACGGGCAAAAGGGTTCATGCGGGTTCCTCGGTGTCGACGATGTGCGGTGAATTGACGATGGATAGAAGCCAGCCCCGTGAGATGAGGCTTGCGAGTGCTGTCTCCAAGTCTGCTTCGGGCAGGTGAGTGGAGAGATCTTGCAAGGAGGCGCCCGCCGCGACACGATCGAGCCACCCCGCCCACCTTGTCACAAGCGGCTCGACGCGCGGCGCAAAACCCTCGCGCCAGACGATCAGTACTTCCCTGCCGGACATGGGCTGCTCGCCGGAAATGCCGGCAGACCGCGCATCCTGCAATAAAGAAGGCGCCGCGGCCGGCTCGGCAGAGGCCTGCTTGCCACTGGCGTCACGCCACAGCTGGTAGGAGCCCTCGGTAACGCTCACCCGTGCGACATCCGGCTTGAGCCGCAGGCGCAGGGCTTCTGCCGTGTGCGTGCCGAGCAGCGCCAGCGAACCGACGTCCATGGCGGCATCTGCGGCCCGAGCGGTGCAATGGCAAGCCCATTCGATCCGTGCACAACCGGCCAGCTGTGGCCAGTCGGCGAGGCTCGGCTGCGCCTCCAGCCAGTCGGCAAAGCCGGCACCCCAATCGGCCAGATCGCCGGAACGCGGCGGCACCCTGCGCCAGAGGTGGGCCGCCGCGGTCGCCGCTGATTCGCCAAGCAACTCAAAAGTGGCCGGATACGCCGTCTGCAGGGCGCGCTCGGCGACGGCGACGCCGTTGCCGCGGTAAGCGCTGAGGCCGACCGCCAGGGCGCCTGCCCGATCGCTGACGCCGGCGCCAGAGGCCGCCGCCAATGCTTCCTGGCGATCGGCCGCGAACAGCGCAGCCACCATCGCCTGTTGGCGCGCCGCCTCGGCCGCAAGACCCGGATACAGGTCGCTGGCGCGATTCATGCCGTCATCGCGCTGCGGGTCAGCCGCGCAGCGCCGTCCGCAAGCCCGGCCGACACCGCGCTGGCAACCGCCCGGGCGCGATCAGCCTCGCCCAGCAGCACTGACCAAGCCGGCAGGTCAAGATCCCACTCGACCAAGGTGGGCCGCGGGCCGATGGCCTGCAAGGCGTGTGCGTACACCGCCCACACCGTGTCCGACACTGGCCGCGAGTGGTCGTCGATCATCGGGCCGGAGGCCACCGGCGTGCAGCCCGCCAAGTGGTACTCGCCCACCGCAACGGCGGGCAAGGCGTCGACAAAGCGACACGCGGCTGCGACCACATCAGGCGCACCGGCGTTGCTTGCGTTGACAACGAGGTTGTTGAGATCGAGCAGCAGGCCGCAGCCTGTCCGCTGGCACAGCGCGGCGAGGAATTCCGGCTCGGTAAGGCAGTCGTCGTCAAAGGCCCAGTAGGCCGACAGGTTCTCGACCAGCAGCGGTCGCCGCAATGCATCCTGCACGCGGCCGACGTTGCCGCAGAGGATGTCGAGGCTAGCGGGCGTAAAGGCCAATGGCAGCAGGTCGGCACCATGCACCGGCAGCGCCTCGCCCGGCAGCGGCGCACGCGCAAAGCAGGCGTGATCCGAGACCTGCAGCGGGTCGATGCGAGCCGTCAGGTCGACCAGCCTTGCCAGATGTTGTGTGTCGATACCGACTGCCGACCCGAGGCCGAGCCCGACGCCGTGCAGACTGACATCGCAGCGCGCACGCACCGAGTCGATGAGCGCGCGACTGGCGCCACCCGGCGCAAAGAAATTCTCGGAGTGGACCTCGACGAAGTCCGGCAGCGTGACCGCTTGGCCGAAATCCTGGTAATGCGGATGACGCAAGCCGACGCCGCAGCGCAGCTGAGTCATCGCAACCTGGGGGCGGGCATCGCGGACGGACACGAGTGTCGCCTCCGTCCGCGCCACGCGCCTCAGTGAGCGGAGCGGACCTGGGCCGAAGTCTTGCCTCCCATGTCCTTGCAGGTGCCGGCCGGCACGTACTTCCACTCGTTGATGTCGTTGTCGGTCTTGGCCTGACCAGCACAGCTGTGCGTGCCCGACAGGTTGGCGCAATCGTTCTGGCCCGCCTTGACGACGCCAAAACACTTCTCCTTGGCACCCTTGTCGTCGGCGGCGGCGTTGCCGGCAGCACCAAGGGCCATGAGCGAAGCGATGGCGGCGGAGGCGATGAGACGTTGGTTCATTTTCACATCCTTGCAGTTGGGTTCTGGGAGCGCCGCGACATTCGGTCCGGCGATGCCTTGCTTTGCAGGGCAAGCGTAACCTTACACAACCTAAAAAATCTTTTGAGGCTTGCGCTGTGTCAAGGTCGCGGCGCGGCAAGAACTGTCACTTGGCCATCTTGGCCTGCTCGAGGGTCTTGCCACCCATGGCGATTCAGCCGACCGACGCCGCGGCCGGTGGACCGCTAGAATAAAGGCATGTCCCAGATCTCACTTTGGGCAGGAGCCTGCCTGTTCGGCCTCGCCATCCTGCACACCTTTTCAACGGCATGGATCGAGCGGCTGGGCCACCACTACCCGGCCCACCACGGCACCTTCCACCTGCTCGCCGAAGTCGAGGCGGTCTTTGGTTTCTGGGCGATGGTGCTGTTCGTCTGGTTGATGGCCGCTGAGGGCATGACGGCGGCCGTGGACTATGCCGACACCCGCAACTACACCGAGCCGCTGTTCGTCTTCGCCATCATGGTGGTGTCGGCCTCGCGGCCAGTGATGTCGGTGGCACGCGCTCTGGTGGTGCGTGCCGCGAGGGTCTTGCCAGTCGAGGACGCCGTCGCACGGTTCTGGTTGCTCCTGACGCTGGTGCCACTGCTCGGCTCATTCATCACCGAGCCGGCAGCGATGACCCTGGCAGCCATCATGCTGCTGCCCCTGATCCGCAAGGACGCCCCGGAGGGCTTTAAATACGCCACGCTGGGCGTACTGTTCGTCAACGTATCGATCGGCGGCACGCTGACCCACTTTGCCGCCCCTCCGGTGCTCATGGTTGCCAGCACATGGGGATGGGACACCGCCTTCATGGCCACCCATTTCGGCTGGAAATCACTGCTCGCGGTGCTCATCAATGCGAGCATCCTCACGCTGGTCTTTCGCCGACACCTGGTGCTGGAGACACATGAGGTGGCAGAAGGTGGGCGCAGTGTGCCCCTGCCGCTGCAAGCGCTGCATCTCGCCATGGTCGCCGGCATCGTTCTGTTCGCCCACCATCCACCCGTGTTCATGGGCATCTTCCTGCTGTTCATGGCGGTCGCGGCGGCCTATCCGCGCCATCATGACCGCCTGATCCTGCGCGAAGGGCTGCTGGTGGCGTCGTTCCTCGCCGGCCTCGTCGTCCTGGGTGGCCTGCAGCAGTGGTGGCTGGAGCCGCTGCTGCTGTCACTCTCGCCCGAGGCGGTCTATTACGGCGCGGCCGCCCTCACTGCCATTACCGACAACGCCGCACTGACCTACCTCGGCTCGCTGGTGCCCGGCCTGAGCGACGACTTCAAGTACGCGCTGGTGGCTGGCGCCGTGGCCGGCGGCGGCCTCACGGTGATCGCCAACGCACCCAACCCGGCCGGCGGCGCCCTGCTGCGGGGCCGATTTGCCGATGGCCAGATCGCGCCGCTCGGCCTACTGGCAGGCGCAGCCCTGCCGACGGCCGTGGCGCTGGCCTGCCTAAAGGTCCTGTAGCCGTATCGCTCACATAAACAGTGCCCGGCGGCCCACTACCTCGGGTGTCACTTGTTCTCGCTCCCCGCTACGCGAGGTCGCTTCGAAAAGGACACCCGGCGGGGGCCGCCCGATCAGGCCTCATTGAGCCGCCCCAAAAGTTCGCTGGCCTGCACCCGCACCATCGCCCGCTCCTCGCCCGACAGCCGCTGCAGGTTCTTCACCATCAATGCAGTCCGCGGGCTACCGCCCAACTCGGCCTCGTGGCGGTCGAGGAAGTGCCAGTAAAGTGTGGTCAGCGGACAGGCATCGTCGCCAGTCTTCTTGGCAGGGTCATAGCGGCAACCCGAGCAATGGTTGCTCATGCGCTGGATGTAGGCACCGCTTGCTGCATAAGGCTTGCTGGTGAAGCGCCCGCCATTGGCGTAGAGCGCCATGCCGGCCACGTTGGGCAATTCCACCCACTCCACCGCATCCACATAGACCGCCAGGTACCAATGCGCCACCTGCCGCGGGTCGATCTCGGCCAAAAGGCTGAACAGCCCCGTCACCATCAGGCGCTGGATGTGGTGCGCGTAGCCGTAGCGCAATGTCTGCGTGATGGCATCGCGCTGGCAGGCCATGTGCGTGTCGCCGGTCCAGAACCAGCGTGGCAGGTCGCGCGCGTGGCCAAAGTGGTTCGCCGCAGCCAAACCCGGCATCTCCAGCCAGTAGACGCCGCGGATGAACTCGCGCCAGCCGATGATCTGGCGCACAAAGCCCTCGACGCTGGCGAGCCCCGCCCTGCCAGAGCGCCACGCCGCCACCGCCGTCTCGGCCACCTCACGTGGGTCGAGCAACTTAAGGTTCAGCGCGGCGGAGATGCGCGCGTGGTAAAGGAACGCCTCTCCCGCCCACATCGCGTCTTGGTAGCGGCCGAACAGCTCGAGCCGGTGCTCGACGAAGTCCCCTAGCGCGGCGAGCGCCTGCTCTCGCGTCACCGGCCAATCGAAGTCGTCGACGCTGCCGGGGTTGTCCGGGAAGTGACGGCGCACCGCATCCATCACTTCGCGCGTGACATCGTCCGGCGTGAAACCCAGATGCGCCGGCACCAACCCCGGCCCCTTGCGGCCAAAGCTCGAACGGTTGTCGGCATCGTAGTTCCACTCGCCACCGGCGGGCTCAACCCCTTCCATGAGGATGCCGGTCTGCTTGCGCACATGGCGGTAGAAGAACTCCATGCGCAGCTGTTTGTAGCCCTTGGCCCAGCGCATGAAATCGGCGCGGCTGACGATGAAATGCGTATCGAGGCGTAGTTCAAGGCCGCATTCGGCCTGCTCCGCCACACCCCGCAGCGCAGCTTCGAGCCAATACTCGCCCGGCTCGACGCAGACCAGCGTCTGCGGCTGCAGGGCTGCCACGTGGTGCGCGATCAGCTCGACGAGGCCGCCCTGCGGCGCATCATCGAGGGCGTGGTAAGTCACCGGCCAGCCGCGCCCGCGCAGCGCAGCGGCAAAGTGCCGCATCGCCGAGAGGAACAACACGGTGCGCGCCTTGTGCGACCAGACCCGTTCGCCCTCGCCGCGCGCTTCGACCATGAGGATATGGTCTTGCGCCGGGTCAAAGCCGTCCAGCGCCGAGGAATCGTGGTCCAGCTGGTCGCCGAGGACCAGCACGAGCTTGCGCATCATGCCCGGAGCGCCATCAAGGTCAGGCTCTCCATCGCGATAAGGTTCTCCATCGGACAGCTCATGCTCACCCCCCCTTTCTGCGGCAGGCGTCCGAGCAGTACTTCACCTGGTCCCAGTTCTTCTCCCACTTCTTGCGCCACGTCATGGGCCGCCCGCAAGCCGCGCAGGGCTTGCTCGGAAGGTAGGATTTGTTGCCGGCGAAGTCGCGCTCGCCGCCGCTCTTGCCCGCCATCAACCGCCCTCCTCGCCAAAGTCAAAGCCGAGCTGCGGCGATGGTCCTGCGGATACACCGCTCGAGCGTCCCCGGCGTCTGCCACGCGGAGCGTTCTGCCCAGCTGATCCGCTGGCAGCGCCGATACCGGAGGCATCCAGAGTGCCGCTGCCCATTCCAGCTCCCGAAGCGGCGAGCCGCGGCCGCTCTCCGCGCTGACGGATGCCGCTCTTGCGACTGCCGTGGCGCAACATCACCTCGGCGGCCTCGCCCCGTACGTTATCCCGCCGGCGGAAGGCGCCCATGCGCTCACGGGCCAGGCGGGTGGCCGCGACAAAGTCGACCACCGGCGTCGGATAGTGGCGGCCGATGTGCACGCCGAAATGCTGCTGCAAGCCGGGTGGCAATCGCCACGGCTCGAACAACCACTCGGTGGGCAGCGCCGCCAGCTCGGGGCACCAGCGCCGCACAAAGACGCCATCCGGGTCGTGGTCACGCGCCTGCTTGACCGGGTTGTAGATGCGCACCGCATTGATGCCGGTGGTGCCCGATTGCATCTGCATCTGGCTCCAGTGGATGCCTGGTTCGTAGTCGGTGAACAACCGCGCCAGATGCAGGCCAGGCTCGCGCCAATGCAGCCAGAGCGGGAAGGCGGCGAAAGAGACCAGCATGGCTCTCATGCGAAAGTTGAGCCAGCCGGTGGCAGCGAGCATGCGCATGCAGGCATCCACCAAAGGATAGCCCGTCTGCCCGACCGCCCATCGCTCAAAGTGCTCTGGGTCGAAGCTGTCCTCGCGCATGCCATCGAAGGCACGGACCATGTTGTGGTGCTCGATCGCCGGCTCGGATTCGAGCTTTTGCATGAAGTGGCAGTGCCAGTAGAGCCGCCCCTCGAAGCTCTTGAGCGAGGCCAACCAGCGGCTCCGCGCCGGTGACGGGGGCTCGGCCTGCAGCGCCTCGCGGCGCATGTTGAGCGCTGCCAGCACTTGGCTCAAGGAGAGCGTGCCGTGTGCCAGATGCGCCGAGATGCGCGAACACACATCGGGCCCGGTCAGCGGGCTCGACATGCCGGTGCGGTAGGTCTCGCCGTTGCAGTGAAGGAACCTCTCGAGCGTCGCGAGCCCCGCTGCAGAACCGCCGGGCTGCCACAGCGGCTCTTCGAGTGCGACAGGCACGCTGCCCATCGCCAAGGCCGCATCAACATGAGTCTTGCGCGTGCCGTGCTGCCGGCCGGCCTCGGGAAGCAGGGCCGGCCGACCCACCATGAGCCGGCCCTCCACCTGCAAACTCGCTGCGAGCCCGGCCGGTGAGGGAGGCAAACGCCCCGGGGCTTCGAGCAGCGGCCGCCGCAAGCGTTCGTCCCAGCGCCGAGACCAGCCGTTGCGCGATCTGAGCCGCCGGATGACCCCGTTCTGCGTATGTTCATGCCACTCGATGTTGTGCACCCGGCACCACTCGGCCACCCGTCGGTCACGCGCATAGGTCACTGCGTTACCGGTCTCTTGGTGCGACAGCAGATGGTCGAACGGCCACGAATTGTGGATCGCCATGAGCACATCCACGGCATCGCCATGCAGCTCGAGCAGCCCCCCGCCACGCAGCTCGAGTTGGGCATTCAGGTCGTCCAGACTCTCGGCTATGAAACGGCGGTGGCGGCTGGAACTGTCTTCGGCTTCAGCCGCAGGCGTCCCGTGGACGGCCGGCTCCCAAAGGAACACTGCCAGCATATGGGCCGCTTGACACGCGGCACGCAGCGCTGTGTGATCGCCCACTCGCAGGTCGCGCTTGAACCACAGCAGGGTGTTGGCAGAGGTCGGCAATGCGGGCATGCAGGCTCGGACAAGCGCCTGTGGCGTGTGTTCGCCAGTCGGCCCCGGTTTTGCCGCGGCTGCCGCACCGAGGCCAAAGCTGGCCCGACTTTTGCTTGGATTCTTGCGAACCCTTTGCGAGCTGGTTGAAGCCCATGGAAACTCCGCAGGATCTGATCAAACCGGTACCACCCTCTAAAGGTGGCCAGACCACGCGCAGCCCCGGCGATGTCGGCCGCGGCACCGACAGCGGTGGCGACTTTGCCGAGGCCATGCGTTCCGCCCGCGACTCGGCACGTGCCGATGTGCGCGAGGCGCCAGCGCCGGCGCGCAATGCCCGCGACAACACGGCAAACCCTGCGGAAGAAGCAAACGAGTTCCGCAAGGCCGACGAAGCCCCCAGAACCGACGCACCCACGAGCGTTGCTCGCCCAGAGGGGGGTGGCGAGGCGACCGAAGCGACCGCACTGACCTCAACCCCTGCCGACGCTGGCCCGCAGCCGACTGCTGCAGCCGGGACCGCCGCACCACCCACCCTGCTCGCGCAGCTCCAGCCGGCCGGCCTGCCAGCAGATGCCTCGGTTACGCCGATCCCGAGCGACGCCGCACCGGCCCTGCCTGTTGCCGGCCTGCCGGCAGATGCCTCAGTTGCACGGATCCCGAGCGTCGCCGCGCCGCCCTTGCCTGTTGCCGGCCTGCCGGCAGATACCTCAGTTGCACGGATTCCGAGCGACGCCGCGCCGGCCGAGCCTGTTGCCGGCCTGCCAGCAGATGCCTCGGGTACGCC
The DNA here is from genome assembly GCA_945897555.1 of Klebsiella pneumoniae. Taxonomy (GTDB): domain Bacteria; phylum Pseudomonadota; class Gammaproteobacteria; order Burkholderiales; family UBA3065; genus UBA3065. The sequence goes on from CAMDGF010000006.1 coordinate 26,636, forward strand.
GATCCCGAGCGACGCCGCACCGGCCCTGCCTGTTGCCGGCCTGCCGGCGACTGCGGCTTTCGTAGCCGAGGCTGCGGTGCCGGCGCCGGCCACCGCTGCCCCCCAGAGCCCCGCTGGGACCGCGTCCGCACCGGCATTCGTGGCCACGCCCGAGGCCCGGCTCGTCGCTTCAGTGGACGAGGCCATACCGAACCAGAACCAGCTGCCTGCGGTGCAGCCAGCGGCACGCAATGAGGCAGATACCGCTGCGCTAGGGCCGGCCTTGCCCATTTCCGGCCTGCGGGCGACCGGGGCCCTCTTACCCGAGGCTACAGTGCCGGCGCCGGTCACTGCTGCCCCTCGGAGCCTGCCCAACCCATCACCCAACGGCATGGCCCCGGTGCCAGTCGCGCTGGCAGTCGATCGCGCCATCGGCAATGCCCTCGTCGATCGCCCAGCGACCGGCAACTACAAGCCGGCGGATCTTGCAGCGCAGCCGCCCCTCGATCCGGCAAGAATTGCCAGCACGGGCTTCGTCGCAGACGCGCTGCAACCGGTCGCTACAGACGAACCGTTGCCCGCACTGTCGCCACTCGGCGAACCGGCCACCACCCCCGAAGGCGGTGAGACGTCTGCGTGGCTGACGCTGCGTCCCGATTCGCTGGCGATGGCACTGGCTGACCGCACCCTGTCGCGGGACCTCGCCGCGCAGGTGCCACTGGAGATCGATCAGATGTTGCGGTCGCTCGACAACCGCTTGTCTGGCATGACCAGCGCCGCGGCCAACCTCACCAGCGTCGGCGACATGGTCGAAACACTCGGTGCGGCTGCAACCACCGGCGGCGTGCAAAGCAACCCCGCAGTTCCGCTTCAAGCTGCCGGACAGCCGGCAGACCTGCCAGAGCCCGTCGCCCTGAGTCTCAATGCACCGATGCAGCAGATGGGCCGCTGGGCCAACGAGCTGGGCGACCGTCTGGCGTGGGTTGCCAACAACCGCTTCGGCGCCGCGACCCTGCAGGTCAACCCGCCGCAATTGGGCCCGATCGAAGTCCGCATCCTGATGAGCGGCGACCAGGCCACGGTGAGCTTCGCCGCGGTACAACCACAGACTCGTGAAGCGATCCAGCAGGCGCTGCCGGTGCTTGCCACCAGCTTCGCCTCGCAGGGCCTCAGTCTCGGCCAAGCCTCCGTGGGCCGCGACCATCTGCCACAGCAGGGTGGCCAGGGTGGATCAACCGGCAGTTCCGGTGGACAGTCAGGACTGACAGCCACCGCCGTCGGCAGCGTCGAAAGCTCGGCCGGCAGCAACCCCACAAGGGGTGGCAACGGCCTCGTCGATACCTTTGCCTGACAGCAGCCTGGCGGGGCGACACGCCCCCCGCACCCATGACGGCTGAAGGTCTCGTCAGCCCAGTGCGCGCGCTGCCAGTTCGTAAGCGATGCGAACCGCCAGCACGAGGAGCAGGCATGCGAACACCCGCTTGAGCGGCTTCTGCGCCACGCGGTGAGCCACTGCGGCACCGAGCGGCGCAAGCAGCACCGATACAGCGCCGATCGCTCCGACCGCCGGCCAGGCGACAAAGCCGGTCGACCCCGGCGGCAGACCCACCCGGTCCAATCCCGTCAAAACGAAGCCCACGCTGCCTGCAACAGCGATGGGCAGACCGATGGCAGCCGACGAAGCCACCGCATGGTGGATGGAACGGCGGCACCACAACAAGAACGGGGTCGACAGCGTGCCGCCGCCGATGCCGACCAAGCTACTGAAAACGCCGATGACCAGCCCAGCCCCGGCGAATCCCCATGGGCCTGGCGAGCCGCTACCTTTCGGGCGCAATTCGAGCAACATCTGCCACGCAGCGGCGAGCAGGAACAGCAGGTAGATCACGCGCAAGGTCTGGCCGGAGAGCTGTCCGGCCAGAGCCGCACCGCCCAGCGCTCCCACACAGACACCCGGGGCGATGGCGCGCACCACGCCCCATTCGACGCAGCCAGCGCGATGATGCGCACGGATGGAGGACAGAGCGGTGAAAACGATGACCGCAAGAGAGCTGCCGATGGCGGTTTGTACCAGCACATCTGGGCCATAGCCCGCATGCGGCAGCGCGTAGACCAGCGCGGGGACGATGATCAGCCCGCCACCGATGCCCAAAAGCCCGGCGAGAAAGCCGGAGACGGCACCGGTCAGGAGGTAGAGGATGAGGTCCATTCAGCGTAAGAATCCCCGGCATACTGCAGCGCAGCTGCGCATCTTGAACCCAAGGGTTCAAGTCGGCCCTCCGGGCGGACACTTCGGGGGATTCCACGTGGGACCCGCACGCCCATGTCCATAGCCTGGCGGCCTAAGCAGAGCTTATCGGTTCAAAGAATCTGCAACTGAACCGCAGCAGCCGGGGAAGACGGTTGCGCCGCAAGCGCCTGGTCGATGAGGTCGGCCATGGCTTGAAGCCGCCTGCCGATCGCAGCGGGCGTGTTGACGGAGGCGGCACCGGCGCCAGTGACCTGGCCGTGCGCGAGATCGAGCGCGACCATCATGGCGATGCGCTCGACACCCACCACCTTGCCGGCATCGCGGAGGTCACGCATGCGCGCGTCGACGTAGGCTACGGCTTCGCGCAGGGTCGACTCCTCGTCAGCCTCACAGGCGAGCCGGAAATCGCGGCCCATGATCGACACGTCGAGGTGCGGCACCTGATCAGCTCTCCTCGGTGGACTCGAGCAGCGCATCGAGGCGACGGCAGGCTTGGTCGACGCGGCTGCGTAGCGAATCGTTCTCAGCACCCAGCTCCCGATTACGCTCTCGCTGGCGCTGCAACTCGGCTACCAGCGCAGTGACGCGCTGCTCGAGCCGGGCGACCGCGTCGGTGTCCATGGGCTGGATCAGCCCGCCGAGTACCGCAGCGGCACCCCAGCGCGAGCCACCAGCGCGGCGATCGCCACGTAAAGCAGCCCGGAGCCGATGTACGCCGGGTAATACCGCGCGACCGACAGCCAGAACTCGCCGAACGCCATGTCGAAGCGGTGCGAGAAGGCCCACCAGGTGAGGTTCGACACCACGAAGGCAAGGCTGAACAGTAACGCGCCAACGGGCAGGATGCGGCGCGCCTCGAACGGCGCGTCGCTGCGCGCAAGCCACGCCCCACCCAGCCAGAGCATGGCGTAGGTGGGCAGCAGGCCCCAGTAAGCTGGCGTCATGCAGTAGGCACGCCACGCCTCGACCTCGATCGCTGCAAGGTCGACCACGAACGCCAAGGCGAACAAGGCGGCAAAGGGCAGCGCGCCACCGACCCATAGGCCGCCGACGAGAAACACCGCGAGGCTGGCGTCGGGGATGGCACCGAAGTGGTCGAAGCGGGTGGCCGCCATAAGCACCGCCAAGCCAAGCCCGGAGGTGATGCGCGCGTCACGACATATTGCGATGTCTTTCATACTGCTGATGATAGCACCGCGCTAGAACTCGGCGCGGAGGCCGAAGCGCCAGAGCCGGGTGTAATCCGACGGGAACGCCGACCGTCCCTCGGCCGTGTAGAGGCCATTGCGCGCCTCGAAGAGGTTATCCACGGCGGCAAAAGCCTGCCAGCGCGCATCGATCTGGCGACTGAGCAGCAGGTTGGTGAATTGATATGGGCGTTGGCGCAAGCCGTTGTTGTCGAAGTCACCGATGGCAAAAGCCGACGAGCGGTAAAGGTGGCTGAGGTTGAGTCGCGTCAACGGGTCGATGCGCCAATCGATGGCCAGTGTGATGCCATGACGCGGCACGCCAGGCAGCTCCCGGTCGCGGATGGCCGGCTGCCCGGTCGCTGCGTCGGCGGATTCGCGCTCGATGATGGCGCGCGTCCACGTGTAGCCGAGGCGGCCTTGCAGGGATTCGCCCAGGTTCTGCACCCACTGCACCTCGACGCCGTACTTCTCGGTGCGGTCGAGGTTGGTGTTGACGAAGAACAGTGGCGGCGCCACTCCAACGCCGTAGATCTCGTCACGCAAACGGGCATGGAATACGGTGGTGTCGAGTCGGGTGCCATCGTAGACGTAGCGCAGGCCCGCACTCACGGTGTCCGAACGCGCCGGGCTGATGAGCCCGTTGAAGGTCTGTTCGAAAGTGACCGGGTTGAAGGTGAAGAAGCGGTCGATGTCGGGCGACTGGGCGCCGCGCGCATAGCTCGCGAACACATTGAAGCGCGCATCCAGCCGATGGTTGATGCCCGCATCCCACAGCGTCAGGCGCTCGTCGTCGGCCAGTCGGGTCGTGGCGTCGGCGTAGTTGTAGCCCACCCGCTCGCGCCGCAGGCCGGCCGAGAGGGTGGTACTGCCAAGCCGTAACACGCCCTGCCCGAACACACCGCGGGTGTCCTTCTCGATCGATGCGAACCCCTCGCGACGACCGCGCAGGCTGTCGTAGCCGGCCATCAGATTGAGCCGCCCGCCCGACCAACGCAGCAGTGCCCGGTCGGAGTCATAGCGGTAGTCCGAGACGAACGTGAACGGGCTGCTAAAGGCATAGGTCTTGTCCTCGCCGTTGTGGTCGTACTCCACCGACCAGCCACCGCCGAGCGCTGCCATAAAGCCAGCGGTCACACGTGTGCTGTTCGCGTCCTGGCGGTTGTAGATGCCGATGGCCCCCGCATTTGCCGTAGGCCGCGACTCGATCAGGGCGCGCGGGATGGCCTCACGGTAGATGGCAAGGCTGTCATAGCCGCTCACCCCGGCGCGCAACTCGAGCCAGTCGGTGGGCCGGAAGCGCCCGCGGGCATTGAGCGAATCGAGCCGGTTCTCGTCGCGCTGACCACGGCTGTCACGTTGAGCAAGACCATCCCGCTCGTCGTGGCTGGCATCGAGACTGACACTGTAGCGCTCGCGGCTCTGCCCGATCGAGACGCTGCCGGCACGCTGCCCATGGCTGCCGACGTGTCCGCGCACAGAGGCGCCGTTGTACTCGCGGGTGACGATGTTGATGGTGCCTGCCATGGCGCCCTCGCCACCGGTCACCCCGCCCGCACCACGAACGATCTCGACCCGCTCGATCGACACCAGCGGCACGTTGCCCAGAAACTGGGTCGCCGAGTCGATGTCATTGAGCCGGTAGCCGTCGATGCTGATGACGACGTTCTGGTAGCCCGACTCGAGGCCAAAACCACGCATGTCGATGAGGCGCTGATTGGGGTTGCCAAAACCAGGGAGCACGGTAAGTGAGGTCTGACCGGCGAGGAAATCGAGAAAGCTCGCCGCACCCGAACGATCAAGATCGGCGCGGGTGTAGACCTCCACCGCGAAGGGCGCTTCTTCGACATGAAATGGCTGACGAGTGGCGGTGACCAGCACCGTGCTGTCGGTCACTGCATCGGCAGCCGTGGCGACCGGAGCAAAGATGAAGATGGGGATGAGGGCCGCGGCCAGACTGGCCACAAGCCGACCGGGCGCAAGGCTGCGCCGGCCAGGGATGCTACTGGACATGGAGATGCACCTTCATTCAGCCGGCGCAAGAACCCCGTACGCCAAAGTCGGAACGGCGGCCCTGCGGCTCGCCTTGCCAGCGCCGCGCAGACGCGCGTGCCGGGTCTCAGGCCGGTCTCCGGGCTCGTGACGTGGGCTTGCGCCTGGAGGTCGCCGCCTTCCCGGTTGCCCAGTGGCGTGTGGCGACCCCGCTCGTCACCTACCGTTGCGGGGGCAGCGCAGGCTTTGCACCTGCTTCCCTGTTTCACCCGCCGCGTGTGGGCGCGGGCACCTGGAACGTGTCAAGGCTACCACGCCGGCCTAGAATCAGGTTCTGATGCGCGATCCCTCCACACCTCATTCCGCTGCCCCCACACCGTCGCCGACCGACGCCCGGGGGAACGCGAGCGACCTCGTCGATCACTTCGGCCGTCGCATCCGCTACCTGCGGCTCTCGGTGACCGACCGCTGCGACTTCCGCTGCACCTACTGCATGGCCGAGGACATGACCTTCCTGCCACGCAGCGAGGTGATGTCGCTCGAGGAGTGCCTGCGTGTGGTGCGCGCCTTCGTCGCGCTGGGTGTGGACAAGGTGCGGCTCACCGGCGGCGAGCCGCTGGTGCGACGCGACATCCTCTGGCTGATGGAACGCATCAGCGCCCTCCCCGGCGTGCGCGAGCTGGTGCTCACCACCAACGGCAGCCAGCTGGCCAACCTGGCGCAAGCGGTGCGTGCCGCCGGCGTCAAGCGCATCAACATCAGCATCGACTCGCTGCGCGCCGATCGCTTCCGCGAGATCACCCGCGTTGGCGACCTGCACAAGGTGCTTGCCGGCATCGACGCGGCAGTGGCCGCGGGCTTTGCCGGCATCAAGCTCAACACCGTGATGCTGCGCGGCTTCAACGACGACGAGTTCGAGGACCTGGTCGACTTTGCCATCGATCGCAGCATCGACATCAGTTTCATCGAGGAGATGCCGCTGGGCGACACCGGCCACCTGCGCGCTGACACCTGCATGACTCAAGATGAGGTGCTGCCGCGCCTGCAAGCGCGCTACGGCCTCGTTGCCACGGTTGAAGACAGCGGCGGCCCGGCGCGCTACTGGCGCATGCCCGGCAGCCCGACGCGGGTCGGCTTCATCAGCCCGCATTCGCACAACTTCTGCGACAGCTGCAACCGCGTGCGCGTCACCGCCACGGGCGACCTCTACCCTTGTCTGGGGCAAGACGACATGCTGCCGCTGCTGCCGGTGCTGCGCGGGGCCGGGGCGGCGGAAGGGCATGGCACAGTCAATGGCGTCGCGGGTCCGTCGCTCGCCACCGTATCGAAGGCGAACGACACCACCGACACCGCCCTCCTTGACGCTGCGCTCCTGCAGGCCATCCGTCAGAGCATGGGCATCAAGCCCAAGGGCCACGACTTCGACGTGCGCAAGTCGACGCCGGCGGTGGTGCGCTTCATGTCGCTGACCGGCGGCTGATGAGCACGGCAGCCGGCCAGATCACCGGGCTGGTGCTCGCCGGCGGAGAGGGCCGACGCTTGGGCAAGCTCGACAAAGGCCTGCTCGAACTCGGCGGCAGGCCTCTTGCCGTCATCGCTGCAGAGCGTCTGCGGCCCCAAGTGGCGAGACTTCTGCTCAGTGCCAACCGCAACCTAGAGGCCTATCGGGCGCTGGGCCTCGAGGTGATCACCGACACCGTGAACGATGGCGACCGCACCGCTGGCCCGCTTGCGGGCGTCTTGGCAGGGCTGGAGGATTGCACCACCGAGTGGTTGGCCTGCGTGCCTTGCGACTCGCCGACAGCACCCCTGGATATGGTGTCCCGTTTGCTGGCCAGCGCAAGTGCCGCGCATGCGCCGGCGGCCTACGCCAGCACAGATCAAGGTGCGCACCCGGTGTTCATGGTGGTGCACCGTGGCTGTCTTGCCGATTTGCGTGATTTTGTTCAACAGGGGGGCCGCCGGATCCGCGCGTGGCAGGACTCACTCGGCGCGATCGCAGTCCACTTCCCCGACGAAGCTGCATTTGCCAACATCAACACCGAGGCCGAACTCCAACGTCACCGCCAAGACTCATGCGCAAGGCAAGCAGGCTCAAGCCTGTAGCCCCATCCTCAGCCCCTCTGCCCCCGAACCATGCCCCACACTCCGGACATCCTGCGCATCCGCCCCGACGACTACGACCCCGATGACATGCCGGTGGATCGTGCGCGGCAATTCATCGTCGAGCGCCTCCAAGCCGTCGCGGACACCGAAAGATCGTCCATCCTCGAGGCACTCGACCGCGTGCTGGCGAGCGACATCATCTCGCCGATGAACGTGCCCGGTCACGACAACTCGGCGATGGACGGTTATGCCCTGCGCCATGCCGACCTCGCCGCCCACGGTGCGACTTCGCTTGAGGTGATCGGCACCGCCTACGCAGGCAAGCCCTTCAATGGCAATGCCGGCTCCGGGCAGTGTGTACGCGTCATGACAGGCGCGCCCATCCCTGCAGGCTGCGATTGCGTCGTGATGCAGGAGAACGTGCTGGCAAAGGATGGCCGAGCCATCATCGGCCCTGGACACCGCCTGGGTCAGAACATCCGCCATGCCGGCGAAGACCTTGCACAAGGCGCAGTGGCACTTGCCGCTGGCCGCGCCCTACGGCCCGCCGACCTCGGGCTGCTGGCCTCGCTCGGCATCGGCGAAGTCAAGGTGCGGCGGCGCCTGGTCGTGGCCATCTTCTCGACCGGCGACGAGCTCGTGCCGGTCGGGCAACGGCTCGGCGATGGCCAGATCCACGATTCGAACCGTTACAGCCTGCACGGCCTGCTGGCAAGGCTGGGCTGCGACGTGGTGGATCTCGGGCTGGTCCGCGACGACCCCGGCGCACTGGAGACCGCCCTGCGCAAAGCCGCCTCGGGTGCCGACGCGGTGATCACCTCGGGTGGCGTGTCGGTCGGTGAGGCCGACTACACCCGCGAAGTGATGGCGCGCCTGGGCACCGTGCTGTTCTGGAAGATCGCCATGAAGCCCGGCCGCCCACTGGCTTACGGTGAGATCTCGGGCACGCCGTATTTTGGCCTGCCGGGCAACCCGGTGAGCGTGATGGTGACGTTCTACCAATTCGTGCGCGATGCGCTGCTGCGCCTGCAGGGCCGGGCCGCTGAGGCGCTCCCGTTGTTCACGGTGCGCTGCACCAGCCCGCTCAAGAAGACGCCCGGGCGGACAGAGTTCCAACGCGGCATCCTGTGGCGAGAGGATCAAGAATGGGTGGTCGCGCCGACCGGCGAGCAAGGTTCGGGCATCCTCAGCTCGATGAGTCGCGCCAACTGCTTTATCGTGCTGGAACAAGGGCGCGGACGGGTCGAGGCAGGTGAGACGGTGCGCGTGCAGCCGTTCGACGGCATCGTCTGACCAGCAGACTGCGGTTCTCAGGCGGCCGCGTTGGTGCCCGCTGGCGGGTCTGCAGGGGGCTCGACCGGTGGCTCCGGCACGCTTGCCGCGGCTGCGAGTGGGGTGTTCTCCAACCTCATCTCGCGTACCAGTTTGGCGGTAGGCACCTTGAGCATGCGGGCGATGTCGCGCAGCTCGTCTTGCAACATATTGATATTGCGCGAATCCGCCAACTTTCTCGAAAAATCCACACCCCGCGCCACGAGCTGGGAGCTGGGAGTCTGCTCAGCGGGAGTCGGCTTGATCAGCGTCGTCACCAGGTCGGAGAGTTTGAAGCGCCGTAGCAATTTGTTCTCGAGTTCATCCCACTCAAAGCCGAACTCCATCCAGCGCGTCAGCGTGATCTTGCGCCGTGGGTTCTCGCGCACCACCGACTCGAACTGGATCATCTTCTCGGGCGCGTAGATCCACGCCAGCAGGTCGGCGATCTCGTAGAGCAGCGCCGCCACCACGCAGGCCCCCTCGTTGCGGTCGTTGCGCATGCGTGCCCATTGCCGGAGGAACATGCCGGCGCGGCGCGCCCGCGCGGCCGCTCTCAAGGTGCCGAGCAACGCCTCCGGCCGCTTGGCGAGCATCGCATCGACGGTCTGGAAGGTCATCGCCTTGCGGACGAAATTCACGCAGCCGAGCATCAACAGCGCCTCTTCGACACTCTCGATCTGCGTCGGGCGGCTGCTCTGAAAACGTCCCACCACCATCATCAGGTTGAGGGTGAGCATCGGGTCGCTCTCCACGACATCGGCCACCGTGCGCACCGGAATGTCGTAGATGGCATCCTGGAACCGCGACAGGTCGTCGAGCGAGCGCTTGAGCACTGGCGGCGAGCCGCGAGCAAGGATGTTGACCCAGGCATCGGGCGCCTTGGGCCAGGTCGTTACGGAATCGTCAGAGGCCTCTGCCATCTGCCATCGATCCTGCTTTGAGGTGCGTTACGTCGTCAGCAAAGGCCCATGCCAAAACCCCCACAGGCCACCAAGCTGCACAATTTACTACCATAAGCGGCGTGATGCTTGACCAAGCACCGACCGCATCCTTTTCATTTGGCAAAAGCCTTTTTGTATCGGCCAAGCTGCTGGCGCCATTCGTTGCCATCAAGCCTCCGGCTCTACCATCTGGGGGGGCAGGTCGACCCCGAGGCGGATCGCTACCGCCACCAGAGGGATCTTGAGCAACTCACTCACTCCGCGCAGATCGTCAGGGATGGCAGGGTCGTCCCAACCGCGCTGAGAATGCCGGGCCAGAGAGGAGGCCAGCCGCACCGTGCGATGGCTTGGATGGACCGTCGGCTGCTCATCGTCCATCAATTCCACCAGGTATTCCGGCGCCTGCCATGCGCGGTTGAGAGCCAATTTGAGGGCGTTGAAGGTGAAACCGAACAACTGGGCCTGGACGTCAGCGGTGCGCCGCCGTGGGTTGGCCTTGCAGGTCTCGTCCAGCCTGAGCATGGTGTCCGGGGCATAGATCCAAGCCATCAGTTCGGCGATGTCGTGCAGCAGCGCTGCCGTGGCGATCTCAAAAACATGCAGGTCGTTGCGGAACACTGCCCAATCCGTTGCAAAGCGCGCCGCGTTGCGCGAGCGTCCCGCCACTCGCAAGGCACCCACCAATGCCTCACGCTTGTCGGCAAGCAGGTCCTCAACGGTCATCACCCGCGTGAAGGTCTCGAGGAAACGCACCACGCCGATCATCAGCAGCGCCTGCTCGGTGGTCTCGATGTCGTGTGTCGCCGAACTGCCGCGGCGCACCTTGGCCACGTAGACCAGAAGCCGACACGTCATCAGGGGGTCGTTCTGGACCGCCGCCGCCACCTGACGCACGCTCACGCGTTCAAGGTCACCGCGCATCAGGTCGAGTTCCTGGGCCGTGCGACGCAAGACGGGTATCTCGGACCGTGCCAAGCGGTCGACCCAAGCTTCCAGCGAGTTCGAGTGAGCGATGTCCAAGCTGAGGCTCCGTGAAGGCGGTCTGCACCGCCGCTGCCCGACTCTAGCGCCCCTCAGCCCGGCTACACCACCCCGTCAGAGGAACTTGAATAAACTCAGATCCTGAATGCGTGCGTAAGAACCCCGCGCCGCCTCGAGGATGGTCTGCTGCTGCGTGAAACGCGTGATGGCCTCGGAGATGTCGACATCCTCGATCTCCGACTTGAGCTTGAGCAGCGACAGCTTGGAGTTCTCGGTGGCGTTCTCGGTGGCGTCGATCTCGACCAGCCGCGCACCGATGTCGGCACGTGCACTAAAGGCTTGCTGCGAGAACTTCCCCAGACGACCGAGGATGTCACCGATCGCGTCGGCCATGGTCTCGCCCGGGGCCAAAGTGCCGTTGCCCACGTCGACGAGTTTTTGCATGGTCGCAAACACCGAATCGTCGACATCACCATCGTTGTCGTTGTCGCTAAAGAAGATCTTGTCGCCGGTGATATTGGTCGGAAAATCATTTCGGGCCTCGGTGATGGAAGTCAATCGCACCTCGCTATCACCCTCGTAAGACCACACCAATGACGTGACGGGATTGCCGTTGACGTCGACGTCGCCAGCCACAGCGGCCCGCGAAGCCACTGGCGTGGTCTCAGTCTTGAAGCCGGCGAACATCCGTGCCCCGTCCGGATCGACCGCATTGGCCAGCGATTGCATCGACAGCAGGACGGCCTCGACCTCCTTGGCCACACTCTGGCGCGCGCCCGCATCCAAAGAACCGTTACCCATCTGGACAGCCAACTCGCGCGCGCGCACCGCCGCATTGCCAAAGTTCCCCAACACGGTGTCGGTGACCTCCAGCCGAGAGCGGACGGTGGTGATGGTGCGCAAGAACTGATCGTATTCGCCAATGGTCTGGTTGGCCCGCAGCACCTGAACAGCGCCCGATGGGTTGTCTGCCGCACTCTGCAGCTTCTTTTGCGTGATCAGCTCGCTCTGCGCGCGCAACATGCGCACCCCGGCCAGCTGCATGCCGTAGAGGTTGGTGTCGAAGAACTGGTTGGTCGAGATGCGGGTCATGGTGTGGGGGTCTTTTGCGCTTGTGTCAGATGTCGAGCAGCGACTGCAGCAACGTGCCCGCCAGGGCGATGAGTTTGGCCGAGGCTTGGTAGGCCTGCTGAAAACGCAACAGACTGGCTGCCTCTTCGTCAAGATTGACGCCCGACAAGGACTGTTGCTGATCGGTCAATTGACGCACCAGCGCGGTCTGTGCGGTGCCACGCAGTTTGGCCGACTCGGCCTGAACACCGACCGTCCCTGCGATCTCCGAGAACGCTTCGGTAAAGGTGGACGCTTCACCGGGGTCGGCCGAGCCGATCCGCCCGGCGCGCTGCAGATCGGCCAGAGCCTGAGCATTACGGCCGTCACCCGGTCGCACCACGCCACCAACCAGATCGGCGGCCGCGGCGATGTCGCGCGGGTCGCTCAAGCCCAGCTTCATGAGTCCGGCAAAACCCGCCGTCGGGCGCACCTCGAAGGCATCGCCGGGACGCAAGGCTGTTACATCGTCGATCAGCAAGCGGATGCCCTCGAACTCAAGGCGGCCACTGTTGCCGGTACCGGCGGTGTAGGCACTCGCAGCGAGCTCCACCTGACGCCCGCCAAACAGCGATGTGACGGTGAAATCGGCCGAGTCGACGACGCCGTCACCGTCGTCGCGGTAGACGATGGAATAGTTGTCACCGGTGATCTGACGTACGTTGTTCAAGCGAGTGTCGAGCGAAGCGGCCGCATCGACGGGGATGGTGTAGCGCATCTGCGCTGTCCCGTCGTTCTGCGTCGAGGACTGCACGCGCCGCCCGGCCGTCTCGGAATAGTCGGTACTGATGTCGTAGAGTTGCGCTTGGTCGAGGATCGTCTCGGCGGTGCTATTGGTCTGGTTCTCGTCAAACAGAAAGATGTCCCGCCCAGCTGCCCCACTCAGATCAAAGCCCGACTTGTGCAGTTCGTTCACCTCAGCGGAGAGCGAGAGCGCCAGACGGCCGAGCTGCGCCTCGGTGTAATCGAGCGTCTCACGACGCATCTCGAACAGCCCGCCGAGTGTGCCGCGCGTCACGGTCGTCTCATTGATGCGTGTCGTTACGCCGCCGATCTCGATGTAGAGCGTGAGGTTTGCAGGGGAAGTCTCGGACGGTCGCGCTGATACCCTGGCTGCACGGCCACTTTCCACCAGCGTTCTGCCATCGGCGATCTGCACCGAGACAGTACCGTCAGGCTGAGTGAAAGCGCTCGAATTGACCAGCGTGCCGATGCGGTTGACCAGCCGGTCACGACTGTCCAACAGGTCGGGGGATGGGCCCGTGGTCGACGTCTGCCCCTGCTCGACGATCAGGACATTGATCCGCGCAAGATTGGTCGCGGCATCGTCAAGCTGGGTGATCGCAGACGATAAGCCGTTGTCGAGGCTGTCGCGGATGATGTCAAGGCGGCGCTGCAGAGTGGCAAAGGCGCCTGCCATCGCCGCGCCTGTCGCAAGCACCAGCTGGCGTTGCGGCTGCGAAGTGGGTGCCCCGGCCAGCTGCGTGAACCCTCCAAAGAAGGCCTGCGACGCGGAGGCCAGCGTCTCGCCGCCATCCTGCAGCAGACTCGAGATCTGATTGACCTGCTGCTGCAGCGTGTCGAGATACGCCTCTTCCGACTTGGCCTCTTGCAGTTGCTTCTCGACGAACCGGTCGACGACTCGCTCCACAGTCTGCACGTCGACACCGCGGCCTACAAAGAACCCGCCGCGCAGCAGCGACTCTTGCGTCGCCAACACCGCGCGCTGGCGGTGATAGCCATCGACCGTCGCATTGGCGAGGTTGTGTCCCGCAGTCTCGAGCTGGACCTGGTTGGCGAACAGGCCGCTCAAACCGGAGTTGATGATGCCTGCCGTCATGTGTCTCCCCTATGTGTCATTAACGGCTGGCTGGGGTGCCATCTTGAGCGGTCTGGGGGCCGACGCCGCGGCCAAACTCGATCTGCTTGAGCAGCGAATCGGCCAGCCCGATGCCCCCACTCTTGGCCAGGTACAAGCCGAGCCTCTGGTCGGCCATATCGTTCCAAGCCTGCGCCTGAGGGGTGTCGAACATGCCACCCGGCATGATCGGCTTGCGCATCTGCTTGATCATCTGCGTCAGCAGGATCGCCTCGAACTGCTCGGCGACGCTGCGGACGGCTGCTGCCTCGCCGTTCGCCGCGTCGCGCTGCAGCGTCCGGATCTGCCGCGGATCGAGCAGATCGACATTGGGCGCGGGTGCGCGTACCAGCGGCTCGGCCATCAGATGATCTCCAGCTCGGCGCGCAGGGCGCCAGCCGATTTCATCGCCTGCAGGATGCCCAGCAGGTCCTGTGGGGTGGCGCCGACCGCGTTGAGGGCACGCACCACATCGTTGAGCGAAGGCGCCGCCGGCATGCTGATGACCTTGCCCTGATCACTCTTGATCTCGACACGCGCCTGCTCGGTGGCCACCGTCTGGCCGCCAGAGAATGGCCCGGGCTGGCTGACCAGCGGCTGTGTCTGCACCGACACGGTGAGATTGCCGTGCGACACCGCGCAAGGGGCGAGCGTGACCAGCTGGTTCATCACCACGCTGCCGGTGCGTGCATTCATGATGACCTTGGGTGCAGCCTCACCGCTCGTCACCGGAAGGTTCTCGAGTTGCGACAAGAAGGTCACGCGTTGCGTCGGATCGGACGGTGCGGCGACGCGCACCTGGCGCCCATCCACTGCGGTCGCCACGCCTTCGCCAAAGGCCCGGTTGATGGCCTGGATGACGCGCGCGACGGTGGTGAAATCGGTCGCCTGCGATTCGAGGTGAACAAAGCTGCCCTGACCCACCGGCGTCGGCACCGCCCGCTCGACCGTCGCACCGGCCGGGATGCGGCCAGCCGAGAGGTGGTTCACGGTGGTACTGGTGCCGCCCGACGATGCGCCCGCCCCTGGCACCAACAGGCTGCCCTGGGCGATGGCGTAGGTCTGCGAATCGGCGCCCTTGAGCGGCGTCATGAGCAGCGTGCCGCCTCGCAAGCTGCGGGCGTTGCCCATCGAGGATACCGTCACGTCGATCTGTTGGCCGGGCTTGGAGAACGCCGGCAGGGTCGCCGTAACCACCACCGCGGCAACGTTCTTCAGCTGTGGGTTGGTACCCGGCGGCACCTGGACGCCGAGGCTCGACAGCATGCTGTTGATGGTCTGGATGGTGAACGGCGTCTGCGTCGTCTGGTCGCCGGTGCCATCGAGGCCGACGACGATGCCGTAGCCCACCAGCTGGTTGTTGCGCACCCCCTGCACCGACATCAGGTCCTTGATGCGCTCCGCAGCAAAGGCGTCGACCGCCAGAAACAGGGCTAAAAGGGGCAGAAGAATGCGGGCGAGGGTCATGGTGGGCCTTAGAAGAGCGTTGCCGCCTTGAGGAAGAAGCGCATCAGCCCGCCGATGATGGCGTTGTCGCCGAGCGCTCCGTCCTCGCGGTACTCGAGCCGGGCGTTGGCGACCGCGGTGGACTGGATGGTGTTGTCCGGGCGCACGTTGACCGGGTTGACGATGCCGGAGAAGCGCAGGTGCTGGACGCCGTAGTTAATCTGGATCTGCTTGTCGCCGGAGACCAGCAAGTTGCCGTTGGGCAGCACTTCGGCGACCGTGGTGGCGATGGTGCCGGTGAAGGCACCCCGCTGCGACGACGTGCCGTTGTTGTTGGCGGCGTTGTTCTCTTCGGCGTTGAAGCTGAGACCCTGCAGGGTCTTCAGCGGCAAGCCCGATACAGCCCCCACCGACTCGCTGATGGATTCCTTGCGCGCCAGGGTCGTGGCTGCCTGCTTGCTGCTGGTCACGGTCTCCTGCAGCAGGACGGTGATGACATCGCCAACGAAGCGCGCGCGGCGGTCGTCGAACAAAGTGCGCTGCCGCAGATCCGGCCGGTAGATGGCGCCGGTGGCCTGCGGTGGCGGCATATCCACCGGCGGCCGAGTCATGGGTGCGGCCAGTTGCCGCACCTCGCTGCGGTTGGCACAACCCGCGAGGCTGGCCAGCACCAACAGGCAGGGGATGAGCGCGCGCGCAAGGTTCTTCATCACAGTTGCCCCAGCCGTTGCAGGATGTCGTCGGAAGCGGAGATCGAGCGCGAGGCGATCTCGAAGGCTCGCTGCGCGGTGATCAGGTTCACCAACTCCTCGGCCACATTCACGTTCGAGTTCTCAAGGTTCTTGTGCGCGATCTCGCCCAGCCCGTTGATGCCGGGCTGGCCAACGATCGGCTGACCGCTGGCCGTGCTCTCGACAAACAGATTGCCGCCAATGGCGCGCAACCCGGCCGGGTTGATGAAGGTGGCGATCTGGATCGGCGCCAATTGTTGGATGGCGCCCTGCCCATCCAGCGCGGTACCGGTGCCGTCTCGCGCGTAGACGATGGTTTCCGGCGTCACCCCCTGCACAGTGACGGCCGGTTGCACCGGAAAGCCGTCCGAGTTCACCAAGGTGCCCTCGTTATTGAGCTTGAAGGTGCCGTCACGCGTGTAGGCCACCGTGCCGTTCGGCAGCAGGATCTGGAAGAAGCCCGCTCCGCTGATGGCGAAGTCGAAGGTATTGCCGGTCACCACAGAGGTGCCCTGCGTGAAGTTACGCGAAGTGCCCGTGACCTGCGAACCGTTGCCCAATTGCAGCCCGGTGGGCAGGAAGGTGGTCTGCGAGCTCGCAGCACCGGGAGCGCGCACCGTGTCGTAAACGAGGTCCTGAAAGACCGCGCGCGTGCGCTTGAAACCCGACGTGTTGAGGTTGGCGAGGTTGTTGCTGACCACGTCGAGCATGGTCTGCTGGGCCTCGAGGCCAGTCTTGGCTACAGCGAGCGAGCGGAGCATCGTTGGCTTTCCTTTGAGGTGGCCGACATCAGCCGATGTTGAGCAACTTGGCAGCAGACTCGGCGCTGGTGTTCAGGCGCTGGATCAATTGCATGTTCAGATCGAAGGCGCGGGCATTGCGGATGGTGGCCATCAGGCCATCCACAGGGCTCACGTTGCTGTCCTCGAGCGCGCCCTGCCGCACCTCGATGCCCACAGCCGCTGGCAATGGTTGCCTATCAAAAGTGCGGAATAACCCATCTGCGCCGCGGGACAAGGTCTGCGGGTCGGGGTTGACCAGTTTCAGGCGCCCCAGCACCGCGATCTCGTTGAACGGGGCCGTCTGCGGCAGTGCGGAGACGGTGCCATCCTGGCCGATCTCGATCTTGCGGTCGGCCGGCATCACCAGGGGGCCCGCTTCGCCCAGCACGATGCGGCCCTGACGGTCTACAAGCGTGCCATCCCCCCGCAAGCTGAGGTCGCCGGCCCGCGTGTAGGCCTCGCGGCCGTCGGGGCCCTCGACCACCAGGAAACCCGCGCTGCCGAGTGCCACGTCGAAGGTGCCGCCGGTGGTCCGCACGGGCCCCTGGCGAAAATCGATCGCGGCGGTCGAATCCACCGAATAGATGCGTGTGGGCAGACTGGCCCCGCCCTCGGTCGGCACCGTGCGAAACGCGTGCAGCGCCGATTTGAAGCCGGTGGTGCCGGTGTTGGCCAAGTTGTTGGCATTGGCGGCCTCTTGCAGCGTGGTGTTGCGCGCTGCAGTCATTGCTACCCAGAGGGCGCGGTCCATGATCGGTCAGTCGCCTACGCTTACACCACGGTGAGGATGGCCTGCGCCGCCTCGCTCTGCACCTGGATGGTCTTGGCGTTGGCCTGATACAGGCGCTGCGAGATGATCAGCTTGACCAATTCCTGCGTCAGGTCGACGTTGGACTCCTCTAAGGTGCCCGGCTTGACCGTGCCCAAGCGGCCGTTCTCGGTTACAAAACCGGGGGGCAAACGGCGTGCTTGGCCGCTGCTTGGCGTCGGGATGAACAGATTGCCGCCCACCGAGCGCAGCTCGTCCGGGGCGCGGAAGTTGGCCAGTGCCAACTGCCCCTTCACCGCAGTGATGCCGTTGTCGTAACGCACCACCAGTTGGCCCGCGTCATCCAGCGAAAAACCCGATAGCGCGCCACTGGAGTTGCCATCCTGCTGCAGGAATTGCGGGGCAAAGTTGTCGACGTACTGGGTGGTCAGGAAGTCCTTGTCGCCCAAAGTCAGCTGGAAAGAAAAGGGGTTGGTGGCGGCCGACGCTGAACCCGTAGCCGGGTCGCTGGCAAACGTCGGCAACGTGAACTCGAGGTCGATGACCGGCAGAGATTGCCCATTCTCCTGCTTGACCTGATACACGGTGCCGCGCGTTGCCGTGGCACCACTCGTGATCGGGTCCGGCAGGGTGTCTAAATCACCTGTTACCCCAGTTGAATCCGCATTACCTGTCACAGCAGCATAGGCACCGCCTACTTCAGAGTTGATCGACCAGCCAGACATCACGCCGGTGCCATCGAATTCGAGCAGCAACTTGGGTTCGGAGGCCGCTGTCTCGCTGTCCAGATAGCCCTCGATGCCGTCATCCAGGCGGGTGTAGACCTCCCAACGGGACCCCCCATTGGCAGCCGAGGTGAGCATCTGTCCGGTCTCGATGCGCTTGAAGTAGAGCGTCAGCGTGTGTGACCCCCCCACCGCATCAAAGACCGTCAGAGTGTTGGTCGCGTTGTAGGTGTTCGAGTTGGTGGAATCAAAAATCGTTGTCGCAGGGATCAGTTCCGCGTCGGCGTCGAGGTTGAAGCGCACGTCCACTTGCGTGGTCTTTTGCGAGGGCAGATTCGCGACATCGATGCGCAATTCAGACAGCGCCTGGCCCGCGTCTGCCGTGATCTCACCGTTGTCGTCGGCTTCAAAGCCGAGCACGCGCTGACCGCCGGATGTCACGAGAAAGCCTTCGTTATCGATGCTGAACTGTCCGGCGCGGGTGTACACGTCCTCCCGCACCCGGGTGTCGCGCACCACAAAAAAACCATCGCCACTGATGCCGACGTCCAAGTTGTTGCCGGTGTTGGTCAAGCCACCCTGCGAGAAGATGCGCCCCACCGATTCCACGCCCACACCCAGACCCACCGGGTTGTTGGATGACGACGAGATCGAGTTGGCGTAGACGTCCGCAAACGACACGCGCGAGCGCTTGAAAGCCGTAGTGTTGGCGTTGGAGATGTTGTTGCCAGCCACGTCGAGCGCCTGCGCCGCAGCGTCGAGTCCGCTGAGTGCCTGCGAAAAAGTGAATCCCATGATGTCCTCCTGTCGGAATGCGTGCGGGTGCTGTTAGAAGATGCGCTTGACGCTGCCGACGGGCACTTCTTCGCCGTTGTCGAGCAGCAGGGTGGGGCCGCTGGCGTTGAGGCTCACGCTGAGCACCTGCGCTGCAGTGAAAGTCTCTACACCGATGTCGAAGGTCCCTGCCTTGGCCGTCACCTTGTAGGTGTAGTCGCCGTCGGGCATAGGGGCGCCGGAGTCGTTGTTGCCATCCCAACGGAACGGCACCAAACCACCGGCCTGCGGGCCAAGGTTGAGCGTGCGGACGGGCAGACCGGCGGCACCCATGATCTCCACCTTGACGTCGTTGGCGTCACCGTCGAGCAGCATCGAGCCGCTGGCCATGCCGCCCGCCAAGCGCAGATCGGCGCCGCTCAGCGTGACTCCGCGGCCGATCAATTGGGCCGCCTGTGAGCCTTGGATGGCGAGCAGTTGGCCCATGGTGTCGTTGAGCGCCGAGATGCCTTGGACCGTCGAGATCTGCGCCATCTGCTGGGTGATCTGGGCATTGTCCATCGGGCTCAGCGGATCTTGGTTCTGCATCTGCGCGATCAGCAGCGTCAAAAACCGATCTTGAATCTCCTGCGGCGTGTCCAGTTTGGCCTGGGCAGTGCCGGTGCGCCGCGTCGCGGCTTGCGCGGCGGCGATGTTCTGCTGCGCGGTCGTAGTGGTGACGTCGGTCACAGCCATGGTCAGCGTCCGATCTCGAGAGTGCGTTGAATAAGAAGACGCGAGGTGTTCATCACCTCGACGTTGAATTGGTAGGCGCGCGATGCAGCGATCATGTTGGTCATCTCCTCGACCGGGTCGACGTTCGGGTAGGCGACCATGCCGTTGGCGTCGGCCTGCGGGTGGCCGGGCTGGTAGACCTGGCGAAACGGGGCCGCGCTCTCGACCACTCGCGCCACGCGCACGCCAGCCGGGCCCTCCGGTTGCGGCAGACCGACGGTATCGCCCACACCGCGGCGCGAAGGCCGCAGATCGCGCAGCGGCTGCACCTGAAACACGACCTGCCGTGCGCGATAGGGTTTGCCGTCGGCCGCGGCGCTGCTCTCGGCGTTGGCCAGGTTGCTGGCGATGGTGCTCAGGCGCTGGCTCTGCGCAGTCATGGCAGAACCGGCGATGTCGAACAGGGAGAACATGCCCATCGGTGCGCCCCTCGCTTACTGTTGACCGGTGATGGCCAGCCGCATGGAGCGGATGGTGTCGCCGAGGAACTGGGCGCTGGCCTGATAAGCGAGCGCGTTCTCGGTGAACAGGGCGGTTTCGCGGTCCATCTCGACCGTATTGCCGTCGATCGAGTCCTGAGCCGGGATGCGGTACTTGATGGCAACGCCTGCAAGGTCGCTGGGGCGCCCGGCAAGATGTCCCGGGCGAGTGGTGGCGAGCCCGATACGGGCACCCGCAGCTCGGTTCAGCGCCGACGCAAAATCAAAATCCACCGCCTTGTAGCCCGGTGTGTCGGCATTGGCGATGTTGGTGGCGAGCATCTGCTGACGTTGTGCACGCAGCTTGAGGCCTACCCCGAGCATGTCCAGTTTTTGCGCAATGGCGTTCATGTGCCGCCCAACCGATCCGTGTTGGCAACGCCCCCATGGCGCCACTCGCATCAGTTGAAAGCAACTCCCATGCCAGAGTGGGCTCGCCGGGGTTCATGGGCATCTATAGGCTTTTGAATCAAGGATGTATGAGCATCGGCCCTCGATTCTTGCTGTGCGTCACTCGAGCCCGACCGGCAAACTTTGCCTGCCCGCGCTTGCCGCCACCTGCCGCCGCTTTGCTGCTATACCAGTGCTATGCACACCCACCTTGGCAGTGCCCACCCCATCGTCGGCTCCCTCGGTCGCCCGTCGCTCCTCGTCAAGCTGTTTGCCGCGGCACTCTGCGCAGGGCTGTCAGCAGCCAGCGGCGCAGTGCTGGTCTCGGGCTGGCAGGACATGGGCGTGCTGGCAGCACTGGCACGCGAGCACGCTCTGCAGAACGTCGGCGAGGCCGGCGGCCGGATCGTCGTGACGGTCACCCCACCCGACGAACGCTTGCGATTGCCCGCGTGCGCAGCGCTGCTGGCCGAGATGCCCGAAGGGCAGCGACTATGGGGTTGGACGCAGGTCAGGGTGCGCTGTCCAGGCGAAGGCGGGTGGAGCGTGTCGGTGCGCACACGGGTGCAGGTCATGGCGCCAGCCGTCGTCACTCAGCGAGCCTTGGCCGCTGGCCACGTCGTCGAGGCAGCGGATGTGAAGGCCGGTGAGGTCGACCTCACCGGCTTGCAGCGCCCCGCCCTGCGTGACACTGCGCTGGCCATCGGCAAGGTGGTGCGGGTGGGTTTGGCCGCCGGTCAGGCCATCGGCGCCGAGCATCTCAAATCAGCCATCGTGGTCCGCCGAGGCGCCTCGCTCGAAGTCACCGCCACCGTTGGACAGGTGTCGGTGACCAGCGCCGGCACCGCGATGCAGGATGGCGCCATCGGCGAGCTCATCCGCGTGCGCGTGCCGGGCGGGCGCACCGTACAAGGCTTGGTGACCGGCGAAGGCCGCGTCGACGTGCAGATGCCCTGAGGCCCATTGCCACGACGCTGTTGCCATCCTCACTTTCCGGCAGCATAATAGGGGGTTCTTTCAAACCCCCTCAGGGACCCTCGTCATGCAAGCCGACATCCATCCCGCATACAAAGAAATCAACGTCACCTGCAGCTGCGGGAACAAGTTCACCACGCGCTCGACCATGAGCAAGGCCTTGCAGATCGAAGTGTGTTCCAGCTGCCACCCCTTCTTTACCGGCAAGCAGAAGATCGTCGATACCGCCGGCCGCGTCGAGCGCTTCCGCCAGCGCTACGGCACCAAGGCCTGATCGACGCAGGTCTCTGTCTCGGCTGGCCAGCGTTCAGCCGCCAGACACTCCAGCCGAGGGCAGCCACAGGGCTGCCCTTTTTGTTGCCGCTTGCCGCTTAGAATCAGGCCATGCTGGGTCATGCCCCACCCGACCCGATCCCGGGTCAGCGCCACCATCCGCCGCTCTACTGGTTGCTGGCGTGGGTTGCGGCGTGGACGCTCACTGGCCTCATCGGCCATACCCCTTGGCGCGGCGACGAATCCGTGCAACTCGCGCTGGCACTCGATACGCTCGCGCATGGCCACTGGCTGGCACCCGAACTCGGTCGCCTGGCCTGGCTCGACACACCGCCATGGGCGGTGTGGTGGTCGGCAGTGGCCATCGCCGCCTCCAAGCCGTGGCTGGCAGCTCACGATGCCGCGCGCCTGCCGGGCATGCTGGCGCTGCTGCTTACTTTCTGGGCGCTGCTGCGCTGGTCGTTGCCGCGACTGCAACGGCGTGACCGATGGGCAGCCGGGCTGGCCTTGTTTGCGGCCATGGCGCTGGTCATCCCTGCACACAGTGCAGCGTCAGAACTGTGGACGCTGGCCGGCATCGCGCTTCTCACTGCCGGGCTCAGCCGGCCCGACCGGCGCTGGCCGCGCACCGCCATACTGCTTGGCGCCGGCATCGGCATCGCGACCATGGCCGGAGGCCTACAACTGTGGCTCGCTGCGAGCTTGGCCACCGGCGCCGTAAGCGCGCTGGCACCCCGCCGCAGCCAGCATCGGGCGCACATCGTGGGCGTCCTGCTGGGGTCGCTGCCCGTTCTGCTGTGGGCGCTCGGATTGGCGCAGCAAGGCCTGCTCGGCCCCTGGTTGCAAGCCGACCCGCTGTTGGCCGTGCTTGGCGGCCACGTCCGGCCCGGCGGTGGTTTCTTTGCCGAGGTCCGCGGTCTGCTCTGGACGTGGCCATTGTGGCCCTTGGCCTTGGCCATCATCTGGCATCGTCGTGGCCACCTCGCGACCGACCCACGTCTGCTCGCCCCCCTTGCGATCATCGTCAGCGCCCTGCCGATCTGGTGGGTGACGCCGGGTGGCATCGACACCCGCGCGCTCGCGCTGCTCGCGCCTTTGGCCCTGCTCGCCGGCCCCGGCTTGCTGCGCTTGGAACGTGGCCAGGCGCAGGCTCTGCACGCCTTCGGTGTGGTGTTGTTTGCCAGCCTGCTCGGCCTGCTCTGGCTGTTCTGGGCAGGCGCGCACCTGGGAGGCCCGGAGCCGTTTGCCGGCCGGGTCGGCCGGCTGTTGCGCAGTTACGATGGCAGCTGGCAGGCTTGGCAGGTGGTGGTGGGCGTGGCTGCCAGCGCAGGCGCAGCGCTGCTGGTCTTCGGCTTGCGGCGCTCAGCCTTGCGGCCCTTACTGGCCTGGTGCATCGGCGCCAGCGCCACATGGCTGCTCATCATCGTACTCGGTGGGCACTGGCTGGAGACCCGCTTCAGCTTCCGCTCGATGGCTGTGCTGGCCGGCCAGCATTGGCCGCAGGCCGGATGCGTCGGCGCAGCACCGGGGTTGCGCCCCGCGGTGGTGGCCTCGATTCGCATCTACACCGGCCACACGGTGCTGCGCGGGGCCGCCGCCGGGCAGTGTGATTGGCGCTTCGCCACGGTCTCGCGCAATGGCAGCGGCGTGCCGAAGGATGCCGAAGTGATCTGGCGCGGACGTCGGGGTGGCGACCGGCAAGAACTGCATGTACTTTATCGGCGGCCCTGACCCACCGCACCGATATGCAAAAGCCGTCGCGGCGTCTA
Organism: Klebsiella pneumoniae; assembly: GCA_945897555.1. Classification (GTDB taxonomy): domain Bacteria; phylum Pseudomonadota; class Gammaproteobacteria; order Burkholderiales; family UBA3065; genus UBA3065. The sequence continues at coordinate 50,242 of CAMDGF010000006.1, forward strand.
GAATTACGTAGGTAGAACCCATCATCTGAGGAGAGATTCAATGAAGGTTGTGACGTTCTTCGGCGCCGTCGCTCTGGCCGCGTCGTTCAGCAGCGCGGTTCTGGCCAACCAAGAACTGGCCACCAAGAGTGGTTGCCTTGCCTGCCATGCCGTCGACAAGAAGGTAATCGGCCCCTCGTACAAGGACGTCGCCAAGAAGTACGCGGGCGACGCAGGCGCCGAGGCCAAGCTCACCAAGATCGTGAAGAACGGCAGCAACCCGGCCGAGCTCCACTGGAAGGAAGTCACGGGTGGCATGCCGATGCCGGCCAACTCCCATGTGGCCGACGCTGACGTCAAGACCCTCGTCAAGTGGGTGCTGTCGCAGAAGTAAGCCCGCAGCTGCAGTCACAAGGGAGCCAGCTCAATGCTGGCTCTTTTGTTTTACGGCCCATCAGCTGCCGGAACAGACATAATCCGGCCATGGGTCTGCCCCACTCCTCTCGATCCGACCCTGCAGCCAGCCGCCCGTCGCTCCGGACAGCGACTCTCAGCATGTTCGCCGCGGTGTGCCTCGCTGCAGCCAACACAGGCTGGGCCCAACCGGTGGTCCGCCTCGGTTCCGTCGCCCCCCTCACCGGGCCACAGGCGCACCTGGGCCGCGACAACGACAATGGCGTTCGGCTGGCCGTAGACCAGGCAAACGCCCGCGGTGTCTTACTCAACGGCGAGCGGGTGCGCATCGAAGTGGTCAGCGAGGATGACCAGGCCGACCCCAAAACGGCCACCATCGTCGCCCAGAAACTCATCGATTCCGGTGTGGTGGCAGTGGTCGGCCACCTCAATTCGGGCACCACCATCCCGGCCAGCAAGCGCTACCACGAGGCGGGCATCGCTCAGATCTCGCCCTCGGCCACGGCCATCGCTTACACCGCGCAGGGCTACGACAACGCTTTCCGGGTGATGGCCAACGACAGCCAGCAGGGCGGCGCGCTGGGCCGCTTTGCCGCGGAGCGGCTGAAGGCGCAACGCATTGCCGTCATAGACGATCGCACCGCCTATGGGCAAGGTCTCGCCGACCAGTTCGAACGAGCGGCGCGGGCTGCCGGCGGCAACATCGTCGGGCGCGAGTACACCACCGACCGCGCCACCGACTTCACCGCCATCCTCACCTCGCTCAAGGGACGCGGCCCCGACGTCATCTTCTTTGGCGGCATGGACGCGCAAGGTGCACCACTCGCCCGGCAGATGCGCGCCCTCGGGGTGCAAGCCGTTCTGATGAGCGGCGATGGCCTGCAGAGCGCCGAATTCCTCAAACTCGCGGGCCGCGCGGCCGAAGGCGTGATCGCTTCCACACCGGGCCTTCCGCCCGCCCAGATGCCTGGCGGCGAGGCCTTTCGCCACGACTTTGTGGCCAAGTACGGGATCATCCAGAACTATGCCCCCTACGCCTACGATGCTGCGGCCACGCTCATCGCCGCCATGGAACAGGCTGGCTCAGCCGAACCGGGCAGGATCGTGGCCGCGTTGCGGACCCTCGAGCGCGATGGCGTCACCGGACCCATTGCCTTTGACGAGAGAGGGGACATCCGCGGCGGAGCGGTGACGCTGTATCGCGTCGCGCAGGGGCAGTGGCAGGTGATCGATACAGCGCCGCCGCTGCCGGCACCTGCAGCAGCGCCTGGCCCCGGCGCGGTATTCGTTCAGCAGCTGGTCAACGGCCTCACGGTGGGTGCTCTCTACGCGCTCGTCGCGCTCGGCTACACCATGGTCTACGGCATCCTGGGTCTGATCAACTTTGCCCACGGTGAAGTGGCGATGATGGGCGCCATGATCGCGGTCTCGGTGGTCGCAGCACTCAGTGGCGTGCTGCCCGGCGCTTGGGCGCTCGCGGCCGGCATCGGCGTTGCTGCACTGGTGTGTATGGCACTCGCGGGGACCATCGAGCGGGTGGCCTATCGGCCATTGCGCAAGGCGCCCCGACTCGCCCCGCTGATCACCGCCATCGGCGTCTCGATCGTGCTGCAGAACGTCGCCATGCTGATCTGGGGCCGCCAGTACCGCACCATGCCGGAGACCCTCGACGATTCGCCTGTCCTGCTGCTGGGTGCTGCCATCAGCCCGCTGCAGTTGCTCATCTTGGCGGGCACCGCAAGCGTGCTGGCGGTGCTCTGGTGGCTGGTGCACCGCACCCGTCTAGGCCGCTCGATGCGCGCCACGGCGCAGAACCGCGATGCTGCACAACTGATGGGCGTCGACACCGACGGCGTGATCCGTGCCACCTTTTTGATCGGAGCGGCACTGGGTGCGTTCGCCGGCGTCATGGTGAGCGCTTACTACGGCCTCGCGCACTACTACATGGGCTTTATGCTCGGTCTCAAAGCGTTCTCGGCGGCAGTGCTGGGTGGCATCGGCAACCTCGGCGGCGCGGTGCTCGGCGGCTTGCTGCTTGGGGTGATCGAGAGTTTCGGTGCCGGCTACATCGGCTGGCTCACCGGCGGCTTCCTCGGCAGTCATTATCAGGACGTGTTCGCCTTTTTGGTGCTCATCATCGTGCTGGTGCTGCGGCCGTCAGGGCTGCTCGGCAGCAAGGGTGCGGACCGTGCTTGACCCCAGCCGCAAGCGCTGGCGGCCGAAGGTGCGCACCACTCGTGGGCGCGCAGCGCCAGAGACATACCGATGACCACCCCGCGCCTCCTTCTGCTCCTCCTTTCGGCGGTCGCGCTTGCCGCCATCCCCTGGCTGGTCGATGGTCTGCTTGGCGTCACTTGGGTGCGCATCCTCAGTTTCGCGGGGCTCTACGTGATACTCGCCCTGGGCCTCAACATCACGGTTGGCTACGCCGGGCTGCTCGATCTGGGCTACATCGCTTTCTTTGCCGTTGGCGCCTACACCTACGCCCTGCTCTCCAGCCCACAGTTCGGCTTGCACTGGCCGCTGTGGGCAACGCTGCCGCTGGCGGCCGGTACTGCCGGGCTATTCGGTCTACTGCTCGGCACGCCCCTGCTGCGACTGCGAGGCGACTATCTGGCCATTGTCACGCTGGGCTTTGGCGAGATCACGCGCATCTTCATCAACAACCTCAACTCGCCGGTCAACATCACCAATGGCCCGCAGGGCGTGAACCAGATCGACCCCTTGCGGGCGGGGCCCATCGATCTCTCGCAGACGCTTGCGCTTGGCAGCCTCGAAGTACCGGCGGCCTATCTGCCATGCCTGCTGTTCACGGCGCTGGCCGCACTCTTGGCATGGGCCTGCACTCGGCTCGAGCATTCGCGCATCGGCAGGGCTTGGCAAGCCATCCGCGAGGACCCATTGGCGGCGGCCGCCTGTGGCATCGACTTACGGCGTTACAAGTTGCTGGCCTTTGCCCTTGGCGCGAGTGCGGGTGGCATGGCCGGTGGGCTGTTTGCCGGCTTCCAAGGCTTCATCAGTCCGGAGAGCTTCTCGCTGACAGAATCCATCATGGTGCTGTGCATGATCGTTCTAGGCGGCATGGGCAATGTGCCAGGCGTCATCGTCGGGGCGCTCATGCTCGCCACCCTGCCCGAAGCCTTGCGTGCGCTCGGCCCTCTGCAGCAAGCCTTGCTAGGGCACATGTGGGTCGATCCGGCCGATCTGCGCATGCTGATCTTCGGCCTTGCGCTGGTCATCATGATGCTGCTGCGTCCCGCCGGCCTATGGCCTAAAGACGCTCGCCACTGAGCGCGCCAGAATGAGGCCCCTGCTCTCTGCAACCGGGATCGGCAAGCGCTTTGGCGGGGTACAGGCGCTGGACAACGCCACCTTGACGGTGGCCCGTGGCCACATCCACGGCCTCATCGGCCCCAACGGTGCCGGCAAGACCACGCTGTTCAACGTGCTCACCGGGCTCTACCAAGCCGACGCAGGCCGTATCGAGCTCGATGGCACCACCATCAGTGGCCTTGAGCCGCACCGAGTGGTGGCCTCTGGCTTGTCCCGCACGTTCCAGAACATCCGCCTGTTCGTTCGCATGAGCGTACTGGACAACGTCCTTGTCGGCACGCACCTGCGTGGGCGCGAGGGGCTATTCGGGGCATGGCTGCCCACCTTGGCGATCCGCAAGGAAAAAGCCGCGCTGCGCGAGCACGCCCTGCACCTGCTTGACTACGTGGGCGTCGGCCAGCACGCCGGGCGTCTTGCCGGAGAGCTCTCCTACGGCGACCAGCGTCGGGTTGAGATCGCGCGTGCGCTGGCAGCCCAGCCCAAGATGCTCGCGCTGGACGAACCTGCAGCCGGCATGAACCCGGCCGAGACCGATGGTTTGCGCGAATTGCTGGGGCGCATCCGCGACAACGGCACCACGCTGCTGCTCATAGAGCACGATGTACAGCTGGTGATGGGCCTTTGCGATCGCGTCACTGTGCTCGATTTCGGCCACTGCATCGCCGACGGTCCACCCGCTGCGGTGCGCGCTGACCCGCGTGTCATTGAAGCCTACCTCGGCGGACCGTCAACTGAACCGGCGATACCGCCCACAGGCGAGGCTGCAACAGCCGATCTGGACGGCTCGATGAGCGAAGCCGGCGCTTCGCGCGGGGGCCCGCCATGAACAAGCCGCTCCTGCGGATCGAAGGCATTCACGTTGCCTACGGTCGCATCGAGGCGCTGCGCGACGTCTCGCTCAAGCTCGCTGGCGGGGAACGTCTGGCGCTGATCGGCGCCAACGGCGCTGGCAAGACGACCTTGCTCAAGGCGGTCGCGGGCCTGCTGCCCACGCGTGCAGGACAGATGTGGCTCGACGGCCGACGCATCGACCGTCAGCCTGCGTACATGCGGCTCCGTGATGGCATGGCACTGGTACCCGAGGGTCGCGGCATGTTTCCGGAGATGTCGGTGCGGGAGAACCTGCTGCTGGGCGCGCACTGTCGCGACGATGCGGCCGACATCGTTGCCGATCTGGAAGCCCAGTTCGTGCGCTTCCCGCGCCTGGCCGAGCGGAGCAGGCAACTCGCCGGCACCCTCTCCGGCGGCGAACAGCAGATGCTCGCCATCGGCCGCGCGCTCATGGGCCGCCCGCGGCTGCTGCTGCTCGACGAGCCATCGATGGGCCTCGCCCCCATCATGGTCGAGAAGATCTTCGCCACCCTGCGCGAGGTCTGTGCCAATGGGGTGACTTTGCTGCTGGTTGAACAGAACGCACGGTTGGCGATGGCCTTGTGCGAGCGCACCGTGGTGCTCGAACATGGTCAGCTCACACTTGAGGGGCCATCGTCCGAGCTGCTGCGCGATGCCCGGGTGCAAGCGGCCTATCTGGGCCAGGCCTGAGTTCAAGGCGCAGGCGCTCAGCCTGGCCCGCGGCGCCATCAGCCATCAAGAAAGGCCGCCCATAGGCGGCCTTTCCCTGAGGCTCGATGCCTCAGCCGCCGAACAACTTGAGCGCCTTCTGCACGGTCTGCCAGATGCCCCAGGCCAGCGGGATGCCCACCGCCGCCCAAGCCACCAGGGCGAAGCCGCTCAGGCCACCGGCGCTGCCGGTCACGCTCATGCTCACATCCTTGATCGACTTCTCGTGTGCCAGACGCTTCTCTTCGGCCAGCTCAGCGTCCGACATGAACCACTTGTCGGCGACCGGACGCACCAGCAGGTTGGCGATGAAGCCCACCACCAGCATGCCCGCAAGCGCAAAGAAGATCGGCCCGTAGATCTGATCGAACGGAACGCCGGATTCCTTGCGCACATCGTGCATGTAGTTCACCACCACTGGGCCGAGGATGCCCGCCGTGGACCACGCGGTGAGCAGCCGCCCATGGATGGCACCGACGAACTGCGTGCCGAACATGTCCGCGAGGTAGGCCGGGATGGTGGCGAAGCCACCTCCGTACATCGAGGCGATGACGCAGAATGCGCCCACCAACAGCGCCAGCGACTTCCAGTCCGCACCAAACGACGCGGCCACATACAGCGCAGCGCCCAGGATAAAGAAGATCGAGTAGGTCCGTCGGCGGCCGAGTTTGTCAGACGATGAGGCCCAAGCGATGCGACCGATGATGTTGAGCAGCGAGATCAGCCCGACAAAGCCAGCCGCGATGGCCGCAGCCGCATCGGCAAGACCCTGATCGGCCTTGACCTCGGCAAAACCGAGCTCAGGCTGGCCGATCAGCGCGCCGCCAAATGTCTCCTGCAGCATGGGTGCCGCCGCACCGATGATGCCGATGCCGGCCGACACGTTCATGCAGAGGACCACCCAGAGCATCCAGAACTGCGGCGTCTTGTGCGCGTTCTTCAGGTGCACGTGGCGGGTAGCGATCATGGTGTTGGCCGCGGCATTGGCCGGCGGCGTCCAGCCTTCGGGCTTCCAGCCCGTGGGCGGCACGCGATAGCCAAAGGCGCCGCACAGCATGAACACCAGGTAGCCCAAGGCCAGCACGGTGAAGGTCTGCCAGACGCCCGGGTCGGTGGGGGTGGCGAAGTTCTTCATCAGCAATGTGGCCAGCGGCGAGCCGATCATGGCCCCACCACCAAAGCCCATGATGGCCATGCCGGTGGCCATGCCGCGCCGGTCGGGGAACCATTTGATCAAGGTCGAAACTGGAGAGATGTACCCCAGGCCAAGACCGATGCCGCCGATGACTCCGGAGCCGAGCCACATCAGCCAGAGCTGGTGGATGTAGACGCCGTAGGCAGAGATGAGCATGCCGCCGCACCAGCAGATGGCCGAGACCAGACCGGCCTTGCGCGGGCCGGCGCGTTCCAGCCAGCCGCCCCACACCGCAGCCGAGATGCCGAGCAGCACGAAGAACAAGGTGTACATCCAGCCCAGGTCGAACTGTGACCAGTTGCAGTCGGTGGCGGTGAGGGCGCGCAGCGTGCCGTCGAGCTTGTCGCCAAAGGTGGTGGCACCGGCCGCGCACTCGGCCAGCGGCTTGCCGTCCTCACCCATCAGCGCCTTACCCAGCGGCTTCCAAAACACCGAGAAGCCGTAGGCCATGCCGATACACAGGTGGATGGCGAGCGCGGCGGGCGGGACCAGCCAGCGATTGAAACCGGGACCGGCGATGGTCCGTTCCTTGTCGAGAAAACCCGTCACGTCGTCTCCTCCCTGAGTTTTTGAGTTGTATGTCTGATGCGAGTGGCCCGGCAAATTGTAAGGGCGTTGATGGCGAGCGCGCGCCGGCGTCATGCCCAAACAGGGCCACAAAACAAAACAGCCACCCGAGGGTGGCTGTTTTGTGTGCTGCAGTACCGCGTCTAAGCGCTTGCGCGATTAGAAGGAGTGGCGAACACCAGCGCCGACACCCCACTCGCCGTAACCGACCGAATTGTCGCGGCCAGCGTTGCTCGAGGAGTACAGGCCCGAGCCGGTGGTCAGACCGCCAGACGCTGCGCAGGCCGAACCAGCGTCGCTCGACAGACGGGCGGCATCGACGTACAGACGGGTGCGCTTCGACAGGTCATGATTCACACCGACCGCGAACTTCTTGCACTCGGGGGTGCTGGCAGGACCCTTCAACTCACCGTAAACATAACCAACCTTGAGGGTGGTGGCTTCACCGATCGGCGCGGTGGCGCCAACCTGCCAGCCTTGGTCGATGTCGGTCAGGTGCTGCCACAGACCCATCACCTTGACCATACCGAAGTCGTAGCTCGCACCGATCGTCTGCACGTGCACGTTGCTCGGGTTGCCAGCGTAGACCCACAGCTTTTCATAAGACAGGGTCACGTCGAGGGGGCCATTGTTGTACAGAGCAGCAGCCACATACAGAGGGGTCGAGCCGGCATCGCGCACTCGTTGGTCTTGGCCAATCAGGTTCGAGGTGTAAGCGAACAGACCCTTCAGGCCCGGCAGAACATCCGGTGTGACCCATGCCAACACGTTGTCGGCGTAGTCAGCACCGCTGTTTTGCACAGCCAGCGCGCCACCCACACCGAAGCCGCCGAACGGATCGTACTTCTTGATGAAGCCGGCACGGGCACCACCCGCGCGGCCAGCGATCACGGTACCGAAATCACCCGACAGAGCGAGATAAGAATAGATGGTGCTGAAATTACCGCTCTGCGAAGCTTGACCCGCGGGTGCGCCAGCGTCCAGTGCGAAGCCGAACATGGCGTCGCCGCTGATCTTCATGCCGTTGCCGAGGTCTTCCGACATACGGAAGCCAATACCGTTGTGACCATTCATGCCGCTGGCCACATTGAAGCTGGTGCCTTCACCGGTGGTGACGCCGTTGTCCGAACCGCCACGGGCCACGACACCCACGTCAAATGCGCCGTAGATCTGCACGCCGTCGGCCATGGCCGGGGCAGCAAAGGCAGTTGCCAGAGCAACCGCGAGAAGCTTCTTGTTCATTCAGTTCCCCTTCAGAGAAGTTTTGATCACCGTCTCATGCCGAGACTGGTGATTGCATTTTCAGTCGAGAGTGTTACGTTCTCAAGCAAAAGTGCTTCTCTTGGGGGCCTTTTTGACCTGTTGTTGCATTTTTGCAACGCATCAGGCCGCGAGCGCCCTCACGTCCCGTCGCGCGCCCGCTCGATCACGGTCTGGCAGAGGCCGCGGACGCCTTCGGCGAGCCTTTCCACCACCCCACCATCGGCACCTTCGGCGCGACTCTGCCGGCTCGCCGTCGGCAGCCTCGCCAGCAGTTGTCGACCCAGGCGCCGCACCCCGTCGAGCAGTTCATCGGCCGGCGTGTCCGCCTCCTCGGCGAGCCATGCCCAGGCCGCGGCATCGACCTTCTCCGGATCGGCCTGCCCCCCGACCGGCAACGCCAGCGGGCGCGGGCTGAAGCCATCAGCACGCTCAAAGGGCCAGAGACTGCGCAGCCCATAGCTGGGCGCCAATCGCAGCCGCCCTCCGGGATCGACAAAAAAAGCAAGGTTGCCGGGCTCCATGTTGTGGATACCGGCGAGAACCTGCCAAGCCACTCGGCGCAGCAATTCAGCGACCTCCGCCCGGGGATCGGCGGCATGTGCCCGCACCGCCCGCAGCAGAGCCGTGAGCCAGGCCTGACGGACTTCGACCGGCGCGTTGATGGGCTGAGGTGGCAGGCCGAGCAGCTGCCAGCCAGAGATCACGTGCAGGCGGTGGATGCTATTGCCGCGAGGCCGTCGCTGCCGGTCGAAGCGGCGGATCTGGAGTGCCGGGCCGCAGTCGAGTTTGAGCATGGACACCTCGGCCGAGGGCAGTCCACAGCCTGCGGCCAGGCGGCTCATGAACAACTCGTTGGCCGACAGGCTGCTGCAGGTCCGTTCGGCACCGCCGACCTTGATGACATGCGTGCTGGCTACGCGATCCGCGACCACCAAGCTGCGACGCTCATCGACGATGTGCAGGGCCAGCTTGTCGCGCGTGCCCGGCAACAGCGAATGGACCTTGTGATCCCAGTATTGGAGGCTTTGGCTGTCTCGCCAGGCGATACGCCGAGACAACTCGTTGAGCGGCACTTCGCGCAGAGTGTCGGCGCCAAAAGGGTCGCTCGGGGGAGAGGGCAGTGGCCGTCCGAAGCGCAACGCCCCTGCTGTATCAAGACCGCCCCCGGTGCTCAAGATGCCGGCGATGTCGTCGTCGCGCCGACGCAGGTCGGCCGTCAGGCTGGTCAGAGGCTTGCCCGCGGGCAGCAGCCCAAGCAAAAAAGCACTCAATGCCTGCGCCCGCTGCTCGGCGTCCATGGCGTCGAGGCGGGCAGGTGCGAGCAATGGAGAGAGCGGGAACTGGTCGTGCCGGGCACACCAAGTGGCGGCGTAGCGAAAAGACTCTGGCGCGCCACCCGGCTGGTAGTCGAGGGTACCGACCAGATCCAGTTCGGCATCCGGGCCGGCATACACCGGCATCGACCGGACCGGCGCGCGGGACGGGTTGGGTTCCATGGCCTTGTCTTCTTGCGGGGAGCCGCTAGCGCTTGTGGCTGGCGATGGTGGCGAGACCCCGCAGAACGAGGTCGTCGACCCGCGTGAAAGGCACGGTGAGGTGGGCTGCGATGCGGTCGGCATCGCCGCCGGTGAGGATGACGCGTGGCGTGCTGCCGGTGGCCGCAACGCGGCGCGCCACCCGCTCCACCGCGCCGCACAGCGCATCGATGGCGCCGGTGGTGATGGCATCCTCGGTGCTGGTCGGGAAAGCCGAGAAATGGCCGGTCTCGGCAGCCAGCGCCGTGCGCGCGCGCAACCCAGCATCGAGCGCGCGCAGTCCGGGGACGATGATGCCGCCGGCGAACTGCCCGTCAGCCCCCATCATGTCGACGGTGAGTGCCGTGCCCGCGCTGACGATGACGCCCGGCACGAGGCCCAGCGCGTAGGCACCGATGAGCGCGGCCCAGCGGTCGGCACCGAGCTTGGACGGCTCGGCATAGCCGTTGCGCACACCACATTCCTGCTGGCGCGCCACCACCCAGTCGATGTCGCCGTCGATGCGGTCGAGGGCGTCTTCCACGGCTTCGCGGATGTTCGGCCCGGCCACACAAGCCACCAGAACGCGGTGGATGCGCGGCAGGCCGCCCCAGACCTTTGGCAGGGTGCCGACATCGGCATGCTCGACCACGCCGCGCGTGACCAGACTCGGGCCGTCAGCGAGCGCCCATTTGATGCGGGTGTTACCAGTATCGATGAGCAGGTTCATGGCCTTGACTCTACCGCAAGCGGCTCGTCCCTATGCATCAACGGTCTATGCGCACACATTTTAGGGACCGGCCGTTCGAACGTCACGACGCCGGGGCGGCCGAGCACCGCCGGATGTCGCCAGAAAGGAGTCGCATGCGGCCAGCCGGCGTCTCCAGCAAGAGCGCGCCATCGGTGTCGATCCCTGCCGCCACCCCGTGGACGCGGCTGCCATCGGCATTGAGCACCTCGACATTGCGCAACTGCCAGGCGTGGAGTGCCTGCCATGGTTCGCGAAAAGGCTCGAAGCCTGCGCCGTCGAACATCCGTATGGCCTCGGCGAGGCGCCGCAGCGCAGCCACCAGGAGCCGCTGCCGAATGAGGCCCGCTACGGCCTCGGCGAGCGCGGCCACCGGCTGGCCGGTGTCAGGCGGCGCGCTGTGGACATTGAGGCCGACGCCGATCACTGCAGTGCTCGGGCCCAGCGCATCGCCCTGCACGTCGACCAGGATGCCGCCGAACTTGCGATCGCCGTGCACAGCATGCTGCAGCAGCAGGTCGTTGGGCCATTTGAGCCGCACACCGGCGACACCGCAGTCCTGGCAGGCGCGCGCCAACGCCACCGCCACCGCCAGACTCAGCCCGGTGAGCGCCTGGACCCCGCCCTCGAAACGCCATAGCAAAGAGAACGTGAGCCCCTGCGCCGGCATCGACAACCAGCGTCGGCCCTGTCTGCCGCGGCCCGCGGTCTGCCATTCGGCGACCCGCACGTGGCCGCTCGGCAGGCTGTCTGCACGCGCCAGCAGGTCGCTGCTGGTGGACAGGGTGTGGTCGACGGCCTCGATTTGCAACCCGCAGTCGCGCGATTCGCGCAGCAACGCGGCTGGATCGAGCAGGTCGAGCGCGTACGGCAGCCGGTAGCCACGCCCCCGCACGCGATGGCACTCCACGCCCAGGCGCTCGAGCGCGTCGATGCGTTGACAGAGCGTGGCACGCGAAAGCCCGAGCGATCTGGCCAGCGCCTCACCGCCATGGAAGCGGCCATCGGCCAATTGGCGCAGCAGGGGAAAGGCGTCCGCGGGGTCCATACAGCGATTGTACGCAGCCCGCTGAAGCACCCCCAGCCATGAGCCCTCTCGACCGGTGGTGGCCACCCCTTGACAGGGTTTTTTTATACAGTACTGTATAGGTTAACAGTATCTGTGCAGTTGTCAGGAGCCACGCCATGCCACCGCTACCGCTCACCGCCCGCCAGCAGGAGATCCTCGACTTCATCCGTGCCTGCGTGAGCGATCGCGGCGCACCGCCGACCCGTGCGGAGATCGCGTCGCATCTGGGATTCGGCTCGCTCAACGCGGCGGAGAGCCATCTGCAGGCCTTGGCCCGCAAGGGTGCGATCAGCCTTGAGCCGGGTCGATCACGCGGCATCCGCCTGCCCGAAGAGCCCGGCCTGCCGCTGGTCGGTCGGGTGGCTGCCGGCCACCCGCTGCTGGCGATGGAACACATCGAAGGCCACTGGCGGGTCGACCCGGCGCACTTCCATCCCCGTGCCGACTATCTGCTGCGGGTGCGCGGCCAGAGCATGCGCGATGCCGGCATCCTAGACGGCGACCTGCTCGCCGTGCACCGCAGTCAGACGGCGCGGGAGGGGCAGACCGTGGTCGCGCGCGTCGACGACGAGGTCACCGTCAAGTTGTTCCATCCCCGCGGCGAACGCATCGAGCTGGCGGCCTGCAACCCCGACTTCGCACCGATCGTGGTCGACCCAGCCCGCCAGCATTTCTGCATCGAGGGCATCGGCGTCGGCGTACTGCGCGACCGCCTCAACTGACCACACAAGGAGATCGCCATGGGTGCCTTCGACATCGAGCTGCTGCTGCAGGGCCTCTACCCCACCGATGGCCAGACCAGCCGACCCGATGCCCGTGCAGAGACACCGGCGGTCTCGCTGCTGTCGGCCAAGCCACTCCCACGCAGGCCGGTGCCGCGCCATCCCGCAGTCTGGCGCGTCAGCGAACGGCCGGTCACACCAGCGCGCGCCATCCCCTGCGGTGTCCCCGGACTCGAACGGCAACTGCCGGGCGGTGGCTGGCAGCCCGGTTGCATCAACGAGATCATCGGCCACGGCACCGGCATTGGCGAAGTGAGCTTGCTGCTGCCGGCGCTCGCATCCCTTACACGCAAGGGTGAGACGGTGGCCTTGATCGCCGCCCCTTTCACTCCGTATGCCCCCGCACTGCAACAGGCTGGCGTCGATCTCACTCACACCCTGCGTATCGAAACGCAGAATACGGCCGACAGCGTCTGGGCGGCAGAGCAGGCTCTGCGCTCCGGCACCTGCGGAACCGTGCTGGTCTGGCTTGCCGACGCCGATCACACTGCATTGCGCCGCTTGCAACTGGCCGCCGAGGCGGGCGATGCATGCTGCTTCGTGCTGCGCCACCGCGCCCACGCGGGTGCCACGAGCCCAGCAGCGGTGCGTGTCGAGGTGACGTCCGATGGGCGCCGCCGCGAAGTGCGCTTGCTCAAATGTCGCGGCGCGCAGGCCGGCCATGTCAGCCTCGCCGCGTGATCTCCACCGTGCATGGCTGGCGATCGCCCTACCGGAGAGCGTCGATAAAGCCACCCGAACGGCCAACGACGCGCACGGGCTCGCCCTCTGGGCGATGCGCTACAGCCCCTTGGTCAGCCTTTGCCGCAACCTGCGTCTGGGTCGATACGGTGTCGTCGCCGAGGTGGCTGGCAGCACACATCTGTTTGGTGGTGTCGAACGCCTGCTCGCAGATGCACGATCCGGCATGGTCGAGCGTTCACCCGACGCGGTCTGCGCGGGCGCAACCACGGCTGCTGGCGCCTGGGCGCTCGCCTGCTGCGGCAGCGATGACGCTGGCTGGGCCGAGTTGGCCGACTGGCCTGGCCAGCTGGCAAAACTGCCGCTGAGCGTGCTCGACATGCCCGACCATGACCACGATCTGCTTGCCGGCATCGGTCTGCGCACGGTCGGCGATTGCATGGCCTTGCCACGCGGCGATCTTGAGCGGCGCTGCCGATCACCCATCGCCACGCGGCTCGAACGTCTCGCTGGCATCGCCCCTGATCCACGTGAATGGTTTGCGCCACCTGCCCACTACAACCAGACGGCAGCGTTGTTGCACGAGACTTGGCACGCCGACGCCATCCTATTCACTGGCCGACGATTGCTGGCCGAGCTCGAAGGTTTGCTACGCGGTTCGGGGCGCGCCATCCAACGGCTACGGTTTGTCTTACAGCACGCCCCAGGTCAGCCCGAGACAAGCTTTGAACTGGCGCTCACCCGCCCGCTTCAGGATCTTGCACCCGTCGCCGGGCTGCTGCGCGAACGCCTGTCACGCCTGCGCTTGCCATCACCCGTGCGGGGTGTCCAGCTGATCGCGATCCCGCTGGACGCTTGGCAGCCGCAGAGCCCTGAACTATGGCCGGGGCCCGCCGAGACAGCCCTGCAGCGCGACGCCCTGCTCGACCGACTGCGCGCCCGACTTGGCAGCGACGCTGTGCAAACGCTCGAGGCGACCGCCGATCATCGCCCGGAAGTGGCATGGAAGACTGACGCACCCGGCGGCAACAAGCCGCGGCGTCGCACCACAGCGATGCCGCCGTGTCGCGGCCTCAGGCCGCTCTGGCTGTTGCCACAGCCCGCGCCGCTGGCGGAGATCCCCGGCACCTGGGAAGAGGAGCGCGGCCCGGAACGCATCGAAGCAGGCTGGTGGGAATCGCCTGCAGCACGCGATTACTACGTGCTCCGCGACGCCAAGGGGCAGCGACTTTGGGCTTACCGCACCTCGTCAGGGCACTGGTTCGCGCACGGCTGGTTCGCCTGACCTAGCCCTCAGGCGGCAAGAGCCTGCAAAAGCTTGCCGTGGATGCCATCAAAGCCGCCGTTGCTCATCACCAGCACGGTGTCGCCCTCGCGCGCCTCGGCAGCGATGGCTGCAACGAGCGCGCCCAGATCGTCATCCACGACAAGGCGGTCGCCCAGCGGCGAGAGCGCGCCAGCCGCATCCCAGCCCAGTCCGCGGGTGTAGCAGAACACCGACTGCGCATCGCCGAGACTGCGGGCCAGGTCATCTTTCCAGACACCCTGCTTCATGGTGTTGGAGCGCGGCTCAAGCACCGCGAGCACCCGCCCTGACCCGACCCGCTCGCGCAACGCTGCCATGGTCTCGGCGATCGCTGTGGGGTGATGCGCAAAATCGTCAATCACCGTCACGCCGCGCACCGTGCCGCGATCCTCGAGGCGGCGCTTGACGTTGCGGAAGCGCGCCAGCGCGTCTACCGCTGTCTCCGGCGCCACCCCGGCATGGCGTGCGGCGGCAATGGCGGCTAGCGCGTTCATGCGGTTGTGCCCACCCAGGATGTCCCAGCGCAGCGCCGCGACGTCATGGCCAGCATGGCGAACCCTAAAGGCCGATCCAGCCTCGCCCGCGCCTGGCGCAACGCACAACCATCCGGCATCGACACCGAAGTGCTCCACCGGCGTCCAGCAACCCCTTTGCAATGTCGCCGTCAGATTGGCATCGGTGCCGTTGACCACCAGCAGCCCTTGCCCCGGAACCGTCCGTACCAGATGGTGGAACTGGGTCTGGATCGCCGCCAGGTCGGGAAATATGTCAGCGTGGTCGAATTCGAGGTTGTTGAGGATTGCCGTGCGTGGCCGGTAGTGGACGAACTTGCTGCGCTTGTCGAAGAACGCGGTGTCGTACTCATCGGCCTCGATGACGAAGAAAGGGCTGTCGGTGAGCCGCGCCGATAAGCCAAAGTTCTCTGGCACACCGCCTATGAGGAAGCCGGGGTTCAAGCCGGCATCCTCCAGGATCCAGGCGAGCATCGAGGTGGTGGTGGTCTTGCCGTGGGTGCCGGCGACGGCCAGCACCCATTTGTCGCGCAGCACCGCTTCGGCCAGCCACTGCGGACCCGACACATAGGGCAGGCCGCGGTCGAGAATGGCCTCCATCAGCGGATTGCCACGACTCACCACGTTGCCGATCACATACATGTCGGCCGGCGGCTCCAGCTGTGCCGGGTCCCAGCCTTGGGTGAGTGCGATGCCCAACTGCTCGAGCTGGGCACTCATTGGCGGGTAGACATTGGCGTCGCAGCCGGTGACGGTATGGCCCGCCTGCTTGGCGATAGCGGCGATGCCGCCCATGAAGGTGCCGCAGATGCCGAGGATGTGAATGTGCATGCTCAGGAGAACGGGTTATGCGTGGCCACGCCAGTGGCCGCGAAGTCTGCCGTATTCCGGGTGACAACGGTCAAGTCGTGCAGCGCCGCGATGGCGGCGATCTGCGCATCGACCGGGTGAGCCGGGTCAGCGGCCATAAACGCCCCCCAGGCCTCCGCGCACTCGCAATCAAAGTCGAGGGTACGGTTGGCATATCCGGTGACCAGTTGCCGTAGCCAGTCCTCAAGAAGCTGCGCCTGCGTCACATCGCCACGGCGACGGATGCGCTCCACGCCGCAGCGGATCTCGCCGATGACCTGCACCGGCATGTAGCAATCGAGCGGGTCGGCTGCGTCCAGAAAGGCCATTACCCCGGGATCGGCGCGCCCACGTTTGCGCGCCTCGCTCAGCACATTGGTGTCGAGCAGCCAACCACTCACGCGCGGCCGCCACGAGCGGCAGCGGCCGGCACCCGCGCAAAGTCTTCGTCGAGACCGACGTCGGGGATGGTCAGTAAGAACTCGGTGAGAGAGAGCCGGCGGGGCCCTTGCAAGGCCTCGCGGAGGATCTCGCGGTGCTCAGCTTCGGCGCTGCGCCCATGATCGGCGGCGCGCTGCTTGAGGGCGCGAGCGAGGGATTCATCGATGTTGCGAACGATCAGGTTGGTGGCCACGATAGGGCTCCCGGGTGATAGCGTTGCAAGCATTGTGCGCCTCCTTTTGAGTGATTGCAACGCTATCGCCTGGCGGCGGCGTGGCGTGGCGTGGCGTGGCGTGGCGTGGCGGGGCGGGGCGGGGCGGGGCGGGGAACGAGCATGCCGCGCGACGCACGCATTGCGCATCGACCATCTGGCCGATGCGGCAGAGCGCACGCCGTAACCGAGATTCGCTAAGGCGCTGGGACGGCGCCGCGCTGGGACCCCGCCGGCCCCGCGCTGGAACCCACCGGACTCCGCGAAACTCCGGCTCAGTGCTTGTGCATATGCTCATGCCCCTCATGGCCAGCCGGCACCCGCGACTTGACCTTGAGCGTCGTCTTGACCACGCCAGCTTTGTCAAAGCGCAGCTCGAGCGGAACCGACTGACCCTCGGCCAGCGGTGCCTTGAGGCCGATGAGCATGAGGTGCATGCCGCCTGGCTCCAGCACCAACGAGCCTTTGGCCGGCACGTCGATGCCCTCGAGCTTGCGCATCTTCATCACGCCGCCATCCATAGTCATGGAATGAAGCTCCGCGCTCTGAGAGCACGTGCAGGAGACGCTGACCAGGCGATCGGCGGCGGCGCTGTTGGCGACCGTGACGAAGCCCGCCCCGACCGGCTGCGCGGTCGATGTGGCGTGGGCGTAGGCGTCGCGTATCTCGATCGGCCCGGCGAGCGCGGTGAGGGGTATGGCGAGAGCGATGGCTGCCACGACGAGCAAGCTTTGAGGGGGCATGCGGGACTCCTTGTGAACGACCGTAGGGCTTTTGAGGGCCGGGATGTGTCAGTGCGCGTGGTGGTGATGGCCGTGGTGGGTGTCGCCTCCGGGGTTCTGACCCGCACCAGCATCACCATGGGGCACGACGACATCTAGCGTCGCCGCTGGGAAGGCTGGCTTGGCCTCGCCCTCCGCGGCAATGCCGGCCCAGTCGTTGGCACCCGTCTCGCAAGTCTGCAGCACCCGGAAATGCAGCCGCCCGGGCTTGGCCAGGAACAGCAGCATGCCGAACTCGTCGTACTGCTCGTCGGGCAGCGGGCCGCCAGTCCAGGTGACCCGGCGGATGCCCTCGGTCTTGGGCTTGCCGTGCACCATGGCCGGCTCGGCCAAGGGGCCCGTCTCGTAGGTCAGGGTCCAGCCCGGCTTGGGTTGCGGCCTGGCCACCGGGACGCCATCCGGAATGTCGACCTGCACAGAGACCGTGGCCGAGCCCGCGCAACCGTGGCCGACCATGAACTGCGCGCGGTAGTAGGTGCCGGCGGGTGCGGCTTTCTGGGCCAGTACCACGTGGGCCAGCGAGGTCGGGCTTTGCACGAGCGCCAGAATTGCACCGGCAGAGGCAAGGACGGTCGGCCACCGCCAAGGGGACCGGATGGCTCTTCGGTGCGACCCGCTGGCCGTGGGCGCGTGGGGCGTGTCCGCGTAGGGCGCGTGTTGGGATTCGGTGATCTGCGATCGGGACATGTCGTATCTCCTCGAAGAGGCTTTGTGTCAGGGCTTGGGCCGGTATTCGATGCCGGCGTAGACGGTAACGCCGTCGCCGGGCAGGAACTGGGCGTGCTGGGTGCCGGGCGGGCCGGGCGGCGGGATGCGCGCATCGCGCAGCACGCCGGTGGTCGCGATGTGATCGCGGTCGAGCAGGTTGCGGCCTTCGACGAACCAGCCCCAGCCACTCGCAGGCCGCTGACCGATGCGCAGATTGAGCAAGGCATAGCCCGGCGCATCGAGGGTGTTGGCGTGGTCTACCCAGCTGCGCGTCGCTGCCTGAAGCGCCGGCGCGACGTACCAGCTGTCGGGGCCGTTCCAGCGCAGCTCGGTGATGCCAAAGGCCTTGGGCAGGCCTGCGATGCGGTTGTCGCCATAAGCCGTATCGCCATCGAAACGGAAGTCGTTGAGGGTGGCGATGGCCGACCAGGTCCATGGCCCGCGGCTCAACCGCAGGCCCGCCTCGATGCCCTGGTGGAGGGTCTGGTCAGCGTTCACGGTAGCCGCAGACGCCGGCTGGTTGGGCAGACCCACCGCCAGCAACTCGTTGCGAAGCTCGGCGCGGTAGGCGGCAAGGTCCCAACCGAGCTGGTGCGCGCCCAGATGCATGTGCCCGCGTGCACCGACCTCCAGCGTCTGGCCACGCTGCGCGCGGTTGGCGAGCAGGGTCGCGGCGGCACCGGCGCCCAGCACGTTGCTGCTCTCGGACAGGCTCGGCGGCTCAAAGCTGCCCGACCAGTTGGCGAACATTTCTGCATTCTCGTCGAGCACGTAGCGCACGCCGAGACGCGGACTGACGCGGTCGAAGTCGAGGCGGATGCTGTCGTCGCATGGCGCTGCCATTGAATTCGGCGCATCGCATCGGAGACCCATCGCGACCTCAGTGCCAAAAAAATCCCTCCGCTGGCGACTCGACCGCGAGTAATGCCCCCCCGCGATCAGCGTCAGTGCATCGGTCGCCGACCAGTGGTTCTCGGCAAACACCCCGAGGTTGTCGGAATCGAGCGTCTGGTTACCGGTCTGGGCACCCCGACGTCCCCCCACGTTCACGAAGGCGAGGTCGTTCACGAACCCACGGTTGGCAAGGGCTCCGACGACGATCCTGTTGGGGCGACCGAGCAGGTGGCCGTTGTGGCCGAGCCGCAGTTGCATGCCGTAGTCGGTCGAGTCCTGATCGATCACCTGAAAGATGGGATGAGAGAGCTGCTTGACGCTGCCATAGGTCACCCACTCAAGATCGCTCGTGCTGCTCATCTGCCAGGTGGTGCGATTGGAGACGCGCCAGAGCTGGAAGTCGCGCTTCTGGTCGCCGGTGATGTTAGCCGGGTTGGCCTGCCGCGGGTCACGCCGGAACTGGGCGCGGGTCAGGCTGCCCGGCAACTCACTCTCGGTGTTGACTCCGGCAAAGAAGAACCGCGTCCGAACGCCACCGCCAAAGTCATGGCCAAGGTTGGCGAAGACGCGCTGCGTGTTCTGCTCGGCGTGGTCGCGATAGCCGCGCTGGAAGAACTGGCTGCCGCTGATGAAGGCATCAGTGTCGCCCCAGTTAAAGCCGATGCCGGCCGAGGCGCGCGAGTAGCCGTAGCTGCCGGCCTCGACCCGCGCGTGGATGCCGGGTGCGTCGCGGCCGCTCAGGCTGACGAAGTTGATCGCGCCGCCGAGCGTGGTGGCGCCGAAGGGGGTCGCGTTGGCGCCGCGGTAGACCTCGATGTAGCGGGTGGCGAGTGGCTCGACCGCCTGCATGTCGAAGCCGCCGTCGGCGAGGTTGAGCGGCACACCATCTTGGAGCAGCAACAGGCCGCGACCATGGAAGGTGCGTTGCAGGCCCGAGCCGCGGATCGAGATGCGCGCCTCCTCGGCGCCAAAGCGCGATTCGGCGAAGACGCCGGGACTGCCGCGCAGGGCATCGGCTAGAGTCGAGGTGCGGCCGTCGCGGATGCGCTCGGCGTCGATCACGTCGACCCCACCCGGCGTCTGCTGGATGCGCGCGCGGGCGGTCTCGATGTCCGGAAGCGTGGCGTCGATGCGCGGCGCGCTCACCGTGACGCGGTCAGCCATGTGTTCGGCCATCGCCATTGGGGATGCCGCGCTCAAAAGCAGACAGGCGAGGCCTGTGAGCGGCATGGTCGACCGCCACGGGGTGGCGCGTTGCTGGCGGCAAGGACGTCGATGGTCGACCGCGGGTTGAGAGACCGAGGGTCTCGATGATGCCGGGGGGCTATCGATGCCGGTCCACCGGCACTCGAGGGTGACCGGATTCTGCATGGGTCCTGACTCCTGTGGATGGCGCTCTCGGCGCCATCCGGTTGGGCAAAGCCGCACCGCTCACGCGCGGCAGCGGCGGCTCGAGGGCGTCAGGACAGGGGTGGTGCGCGCGGCGGATGGGCGCGCGGTGGGGCGCGGGCTGGTGGTGTCTCAGCCGGGCGCGCGCCAAGGTCGGCATGGACCGCCGGAAGGGGTATGTCTTGTGCGACCAGAGGCGGCAGACCGACCGACTGCTGCGCCAGCGTGCAAAGCTGGCAGTGGCTCATTGCGGCTTTCTGGCCACCGGTGTCGTCAGCTTTGTTGACCGAGCAGATGATCGCGCCCGGCACGCCCGGATCGATGCGCGTCATCGCCTGCGCAGCGATCGGCGCGATGATCAGCGCGAGCCATGCGAGCAGCCCCAGGAGTGCACCGACCGCGGAGCGGCGGCGCGCCGAGAGACTCGCGGGCGCAGTTGTCGTGGACATGGTCTGAAGGTTAATTGCACCGGTGGCCGACGGCAAGCTGGGTCATCCCAACGCGCCGATGGCACGCTCCCCCAACGCTTGACCCAACGCCATGCCCGACGCAGGGACTCTATGGCGCAGACGGCGACTCTCTACACCCCGAAATACTTGGCTTGCGGATGATGCGCCACGATCGCGGTGGTGCTGTCCTCAGGCCACAGTTGGTCCTCATCGCCCAGCACCACGCCGATGCGATCGGCGTCCAGCAACATCAGGATCTTGTCCTGATCGGCCAGGTTGGGGCAGGCCGGATAGCCAAAGGAATAGCGGCTGCCCCGGTAGTCCTGCTTGATCAGCGCTTCAAGGTCACGCGACTCCTCACGCTGAAAGCCAAGCTCGACGCGCATGCGTTTGTGCACCCACTCCGCCAGTGCTTCAGCGCCCTCGGCGTTGAGCCCATGCCAGTACAGGTACTCCTGGTAGGCGTCCTTTACAAACAATTCACGGGCGAAGTCGGAGGCGCGCTGCCCGACCGTCACCAGCTGGAAGCCGACGACGTCGCGCTCGCCACTTTCCGTACTGCGAAAGAAATCGCTGATGCACAGGCGCCGCTCGGTGGTCTGCCGCGGGAAGGGAAAACGGCACCGCTCCTCCGCGCTGTCGGGCGCGGCGTAGATGACCAGGTCATCGCCTTCGGCATTACAGGAGAAATAACCGTAGATGGCTTTGGGTTCGAGGATGCCCTGCTGTTCCGATTCCGCGACGAGGCGCTTGAGGATCGGCTCGCAGTGCTCGCGCGCGTAATCCTTGTACTCGTCGACCTTGCGGCCTTGGGGTTTGAATCCCCACTGGAACTTGTAAAGCGTGGTTCGGTTGATGTAAGGCAACAGGGCTTTGAGCGGAATGTGCTCGATGCAACGCGTGCCCCAGAACGGCGGTGTCGGCACCGGGTTGTCGGTGGCGACCACAGGGGAGCGAGTGCGGGAGGCGGGTGGACTGTCGGACATTTGGGGGCGGAGTCGGCTGGCGTTGCCATACCGCAGCGTTGCGCGGGGTCAGACTATAGCTGAGACCGCGCGGCAGACTAGGTGGCAGGGGTCTCCCGACCCGGCTCACCGATGACCGACGCCATTCGCAACAGCAATAGTGCGGCCAACGCTTTGAGCACGATGGGGGTAAAGGCGTAGACCGCACTCAGGGCAGCGAGGCCGTCTGGCGAGCGTTGTCCCGCCTGAAAGCCGAGCCACTCGATGAGCGGCAAGGCAAAACCAGCGGCGATGGCGAGGCTGAGCTTGTTCATCAGTGTCCACCAGCCGAGGCAAGCACCGGCGCGCTCGCTGCCTGGGGGGTCGGCGGCGAGCATCGCTGCCAGCCACGCGGCAGGCACCACCAACTCCGAGCCGAGGGCGAGGCCCGCCACCACGCACAGGACAAAATAAGGCCCAGTATCTCCAGCGCCCAGAAATGGCGCGATGAGAAAGGCCGCCACCGTCATCACCAGCCCGAGGAACCAGCTGCGCGCAAAGCCGATGCGCCGTACTGCCGCCGTCCACACCGGCAGCGAGGCGACCGCGCAGATGAAGTAAGCGCCAAAGAACTGCTCCTGCATCGCCTCGGCCTGCAACACATCGGCAATGTAGAAAGCACCGAGAGTGGCCGCCACCGCAGTGGCAACAGCACTGATCGCGAACAGGGTCAACAAGCCGCGAAAACGTGGCTCGCTCACAGCGGCACGCAATTGGGCAGAGACTGGCATCCGCACCGGTTCACGGCGCAGCACGGGCAGCGGCGACCACAGCAAAGAGGCCAGTGCACCGATGGCGATGAGCGGCCACACCACCCCGACCATGGCGTGCAGGCCGTCGCCCAGATTGTCGGCAAGCGTGGTTGGCAGCACCGATGCCGCAACGATGCCCATCAGGATGAAGAACTCACGCATCGCCACACCCTGGGTGCGTGCGGCTTCACTGATGTCGGCGTCGGCCAGCCAAGCCTGGTACGCGATGGTGGCCACCGAGTAGCCGAGGGTGACCAGCGCCAGCGTGCCCGCCAGCCAGCCCACGCCAGCACCCTCAGGCGGCTGGAACAGGCCCGTGAAGCCGATGCCGAGCAAGACCAGCGCAGCGGCGATGACCGGCCGCCTCGGCACGCGGTCGGTCCAGGCGCCGATGAACGGATCGATGAAGGCGTCGAGCAAGCGCAGCCCTAAGAGCAGGGCGCCAAGCAGCCCCAGCGAAAGACCTGCATGCTCGGCATAGAAACGTGGCACGTGGAGGTAGATGGGCAAGGCCGCGAACGCGAGCGGCGCCCCCAGCAGGCTGAAAGCTGCCAGCCGAAGTGAGCCTGGATGGGCTCGCGGAGCAAGGGCGCTCACGCGTGCACCAGTTCGAACTGATGCACGTCGATCGAACCCGCGATGAAGCCAGCCTCGCAATATGCAAGGTAGAAGCGCCACATGCGGCAGAAGCGCTCGTCGTAACCCATCGCCCGCACCCGATCCTGAGCCGCCACAAAGCGTCGGTCCCATTCCGCCAGCGTGCGGGCGTAGTCGAGCCCGAAAGCCAGATCGCCCTCCACGCGCAACCCGGCCTTGCCGGCCAGCCCGGTGAACACGCCCGGGGAGGGCAGCTTGCCGCCCGGAAAGATGTAGCGCTGGATAAAGTCGGTGCCCTTGCGATAGTCCGGAAAAAGGTCGTCGCGGATGGTGATGGTCTGCACCACTGCGCGCGCGCCCGGCTTGAGACACCGGGCAAGCTGCCCGAAATAGGACGGCCAGTAGGCCTCACCGACCGCCTCGAACATCTCGCAGGAGACGACGCGATCGTAGGTGTCGTTGAGATCGCGATAGTCGCGCAACTCAAAGTGCACCCGATCGGCCCATCCGCCGGTCTGGGCACGCGCTTGGGCAAACGCCAACTGCGATGGCGAGAGCGTGATGCCATGCACATGCGCACCGAACTCGGTGGCAGCGATCTCGGCCAGCCCGCCCCAGCCGCAGCCGATCTCGAGCACGCGATCGCCAGGCTGCACCCCCGCGCGCTCAAGCATGCGTCGCACCTTGGCGCGCTGCGCCTGCTCCAGATCGAGGCCTGGCGCATCTTCGGCGGGCTGGCTGTAGAGCGCCGAGGAATAGGTCATCGTCGGGTCGAGCCAGAGCTGGTAGAACTCGTTGCCAAGGTCGTAATGCGCCTCGATGTTCTTGCGAGCGCCACGCCGCGTGTTGGCACGGAACAGGGTCCAGAGTCTGTGTCCGATGAGATAGACGACGTGGCCGTGGATGCCGCGGGCGATGATGTCGCGATCTCGTGCCAGCAGCGTGAGGAGTGCAGCAAGGTCGTCGACGTTCCAACGGCCATCCATCCACCCCTGGGCAAAGCCGATGTCACCGTACGCCAGGGTGTGCCCGAACACCGACTCGTCGAGGATGCGCAGATGCGCCAATGGGGTGCCGGAGCCCAGATCACGCGTCACGCCCTCCGGGAATGTCACGCGCAAGCCACCCGAGGCGAGGCGCTCCAGGAGTTCGACAAAGATGCGTCGCGACCGCGAATGGCCGCCAGCGGGCGTTGCCCGAGTGGTCGGCGCGGCGGAGTTCTCGCTCATCGAGGTCTGTGAGGCAGGCGGTTGATGCATTTAGTTATGTTACTCATCTACGTGTTACAGGATGCGTCAACTGGTGCGCTGACGCGGCGCCGGCGGCTTGCGAAAGAAGGTTGCGCCGCGCAACCAGAGGCGCAAGGCCTGCCAATGGATGCGCCAGACGATGCCGACGGTGAGCAAGGGGAAGCCCAGAACCCAACGTCGCAGGCCCTTTGCATCGAGCGGTTCCAGCCGGCCGCCGATGCGCGTCATGAGCTGCAGCGTGCCTTGGTCCCAGTAGTCGATGCAGACCACGCTGAGCCCATCGCGCTGATCGAAGCGGAAGCGGTACTCGCCACTCACCGGGAAGAACGGCGAGACATGGAACACCTTTTCGGCCAGCAGCACCTCATCGGCGCCTATAGGGCCAAGGTCGTTGCGCACGACCCAATAGTTGTGCCCTTCGCCGAAGGTATTGTTGACCTCGGCCAGGACCGCGCGCAGCGCGCCGGCGCCATCGTGGCAGAGCCAGAAGCTCACCGGGTTGAAGACAAAACCCAGCACGCGCGGGCAGGTCTGCAGCACCACCTCACCATCGCAGACATCTGCCAGCCCGCGCTGCCGTTGCAGTTCGCGGATCCACGGCAGCAGCGGCGATCCATCGCGCGGCCCGTGATCGCGGCGGTGCAGACCGAGCAGCCCTGCGCGGTCGATGCCCAGCCCGCGCACCTGCAAATGGTCCCACTGCGACAGCGGCACGCGCAGGAATCGGACCGGATAAGTAAAGCGGTGGATCCACGGCACCCGTCGCTCATGCATCACCGCACCGGCGCCGATGGCCGGGCCGAGCCGCGCGCAACTCGGACTCATGCGCCGTGCCGGGTCGACACGACGGCAGCATCAGACCAAGGGGGTGTCACGCCAAAGTCTCCCGCCACCTTGACTGCAGATCGCAGCCCGTCCTCATGGAAGCCATAGCCGGTCCAGGCTCCAGCGAACCAGACCCGGTCGTGGCCCTGCAGCGCCGGCAAGCGGCCCTGCGCGGCCACCGCGGCATTGTCGAACACCGGGTGCGAGTAGTGGATCTCGCGCCAGGTGAGCGCTGGATCGGGCTCGCGGTAAGGATTGAGGGTGACCACCACCGGCCGCTTGAACGGAAGCGGCTGCAGCATGTTGATGAGGTAACTCACGGCGACGGGCGCCTCGCCATGGTGGTCGGTCGCTGCGCCGGCACCCGCCAGGTAGTTCCAGGCCGACCACACCTTGCGCCGGCGCGGCAGCAGCATCGGGTCTGAGTGGAGCAAGGCGCGGTTGGGCTGGTAGCGTACCGCTGCCAGAACGGCGCGCTCATCGTCGGTGGCCTCGTCGCCCAGCACCGCCAGGGCCTCGTCCGAGTGACAGGCCAGCACGACGGCGTCGAAGATCTGCTGGAATCCTGGCCCCACCAGCTCGACACCCTGACGCAGACGGCGCAGGGCGGCCACCGGCGCGCTGGAGCGCACGTGGGTGATGTCGCGGTGCATGCGCTGCAGGTAAGTGCGTGCGCCACCGCGAACGGTGAGCCACTGCGGGCGTCCGTCCACTTGCAACAGGTGATGGTTGTGGCAGAACTGCACGAAACTCCGCAGCGGGAAGTCGAGCATCGTGGCCTTCGGACAAGACCAGATCGAAGCCGCCATCGGCAACAGGTAGAGGTCGCGCAGACCAGCGCCGTAATGGCCATTCTCCAGAAAGTCGCCGAGAGTGCATGGCGGAAAGTCACCGGCACGCGCCATCAGGGTGGTCTCGCGGTTGAAGCGCAGGATGTCGCGCAGCATGCGCAGAAACGCGGGGCTCAGCAGATTCGCTGGCTGCGCAAACACCGAGGCGAGGTTGGTACCCGCCCATTCGAGATCGGGCGTCTCGCTGGAGAAGGAAAAGCCCATGGTGGTCTCGGCAAGGTCGATGCCAAGATGCGCGAAGAGTCCGCAGAGGTGCGGGTAGGTCTTGCGATTGAAGACCAGGAAACCCGTGTCGACCGGCCAGCTGAGCCCGTCAAGGGTGAGGTCGACGGTGTGCGTGTGCCCGCCGCAGCGTCCCTCCGCCTCGAACAAGGTGACGTCGTGTCGTCGCGCCAACAGCCACGCGGCGCCGGTGCCCGCAATGCCGCTGCCGACCACGCCGATGCGCAGCCGCTGATTGCCGGGCAGCGGCGAGGCGGACGCTGAGGGGCCGGGTCTGGCGGTGTTGTTCATGATCCGATGCAAAAGGACGCGACGCCTTGCGCCGCCGACTCAGGACCGGATGATGCCTCAAAGTCCGCGGGCCGGCCCGAGTCGGACGGGCATCCGCAGGCTCAGGGTTGTTCGGCCAGCAGGCGGTTGATGGCCGCCGTAAGCTCGGGGCTGCTCGGCTCCACACGGGACGAGAAGCTTGTGACCTTGCGGCCGCTGCGATCGATCAGGTACTTGTGGAAGTTCCATTGCGGCCGGTCGCCGGTGGCTTTGGCCAGCTCCTGAAAGAAAGGATGAGCGGAAGCGCCCGTCACCTCGGTCTTGGCCATCATGGGGAACTGCACGCCGTAGGTGAGTCGGCAGAAATCGGCGATCTCCTTTTCGGTACCCGGTTCCTGATTGCCGAAATTGTTCGACGGGAAGCCAACGATCACCAAACCCTTGGGCTTTAGGTTGGCGTAGAGCTTCTCGAGCCCATCGTACTGACGCGTGAACCCGCAGTAACTGGCGGTGTTCACCACCAGCACCACCTTGCCTTGATACTGGCAAAGAGGCTGCGGCGACTTGTCTTGCAACTGCTGGAAGGTGTGATTGAGGAGGGGCGGGCACGCAGCCTGAGCGGTCTCGGTCATGGTGATGGTCGCAAAGGGGATGAGCAGGAGGGCCAGGGCCCGCTTGTAAAGAGCCCGTGGAGTGTGGTGGAGCACGATCATGATGGCGATCCGTGAAGAGAGACAGGACTGAGATTGCCGTTCGAGGAGATTGGTTCGCTCGCCACGCCTCGCTTTCGAGCCGCGTCAGACCAGATGCCGCGCCGAGCCAGTGCTAGACAGTGTCCACATCGCCGGCTAGGCTCGCAGTTATGGAATCCGTGACCGTCGAAACGCCGCCGACGCCCCCGCAGCAGGCATCTGCCGACCGCGGTGAACCCGCACCGATACCCATCGCCATCGTCGAGCGCGACACGGGCATCGCCAAAGACACGCTGCGCATCTGGGAGCGCCGCTACGGCTTCCCCAACCCACAGCGCGACGCCAATGGCGAACGTAATTATTCGTTCGAAGAGGTGGAGAAGCTGCGCACCCTCAAGCGGCTGATGGACCGCGGCTTGCGCCCGGGCCGCCTCATCCCCCTGCCGCTGGGCGAGCTGCTCGAGATGGCCCAAGCGATGCCCGCGCGGGCCCGCTCGCTCGACGAGCGGATCGTCATCGACACGGTTCTCGACCTCGCACGCCGGCAACAAGCAAGCGATCTGCGCGTCTACCTGCAAAAGCGCCTGCTCCAGCAGGGCCTGCGTGGCTTCATCGCGCAGACACTCACGCGCTTGAACCAGGACATCGGCGACGCATGGGCACGCGGCACCATCACCGTCGCACACGAACACATCTACACGCAGGCGGTGCAGAACGTGCTGCACGGAGTCATCGCCAGCCAATCCGCGAGCCGATCGTCACCCCGTATCCTGCTCACCACGGTGCCGGGCGAAGCGCACATGCTCGGCCTGCTCATGGCCGAGGCGATCTGGGTGGCGGACGGCGCCGAGTGCATCTCGCTCGGACCGCAGTTTCCGATCGGCGATCTGCCGGCAACCGTGGCCGACGGCGATATCGACATCGTTGCCTTGTCCTTCAGCCAATCCTTCAACCCGACCCAGGCACTCGCGTCGTTGCGCACACTGCGCACCAGCCTGCCAGCCCGGGTGGAGATCTGGGCCGGGGGGGCCGCGCTCAGTGGACGGCGGCGTGTCGAGGGCGTGCGCATCCTCAGCACCATCGAAGCCGCTGGCGATGCGCTGGCCGAGTGGTTGGCCGCGCGGGCCCTCCGAAGCTGAGCGCCATGGCCGGGGCTACAGCCCTGCCGGCTATACTTGACGCTTTGCCCCGAGCCCCCCGCATGCAGTCCCAGTATCGGCCCGCTGATGTAGAGGCACTTGCCCAGCAGCACTGGCGCACCCGAGGTGCGTTCACCGCCGTGGAAGATCCGGCGGTGCCCCGTGACAAACGCTATTACTGCCTGTCGATGTTCCCTTACCCCTCGGGCAAGTTGCACATGGGGCATGTGCGCAACTACACCATCGGTGATGTGCTCACACGCTGGCACAAGGCGCGTGGCTATAACGTGCTGCAGCCGATGGGCTGGGATGCCTTTGGCCTGCCCGCCGAGAACGCCGCCATCCAGAACCGCCTCCCACCGGCGCAATGGACGTACAGCAACATCGCTTACATGAAGCAGCAGTTGCAGGCGCTCGGGCTGGCCATCGACTGGGAGCGCGAACTGGCCACCTGCCAGCCCGACTACTACCGCTGGAACCAGTGGCTGTTTCTGCGCATGCTCGAGAAGGGCATCGCCTACAAGAAGACACAGGTGGTCAACTGGGACCCGGTCGACCAGACCGTGCTGGCCAATGAGCAGGTCATCGACGGACGCGGCTGGCGCACCGGCGCGCTGGTGGAGAAGCGCGAGATCCCTGGCTACTACCTCGGTATCACACAGTACGCAGAGGAACTGCTGTCTGCGATGGACGGCCTGGGTGGCTGGCCGGAGCGTGTGCGCACCATGCAGGCCAACTGGATCGGCAAGAGCGTGGGCGTGCGCTTTGCCTTCATGCATGACATCCGTGAAGCATCGGGTGGACTGATCGGCGACGGCAAGCTATGGGTGTTCACCACCCGCGCCGACACCATCATGGGCGTGACCTTCTGCGCCGTAGCTGCCGAGCACCCGCTGGCGCTGCGTGCCGCCGAACTGGATGCCAAGGTGGCGGCGTTCGTGGAGGAGTGCCGCCATGGCACCCAGCAGGAAGCCGAGCTCGCCACTCAGGAGAAGTCCGGCGTCGCGACCGGTTTCAGCGTCACCCATCCGCTCACCGGCGAACAGGTCCCGGTGTGGGTCGGCAACTACGTTCTGATGGGCTACGGCGAGGGCGCGGTGATGGCCGTCCCCGCCCACGACGAGCGCGACTTCGGCTTCGCACAGAAGTACGGCCTCGCCATCAAGCCGGTCATTGATGTGGCTGGACAGGCCTTCTCCACCGATACCTGGCAGGAGTGGTATGCCAGCAAGGACGGCCGCTGCATCCGCTCCGGCGCCTACGACGGCAAAGGCTACGCCGAGGCGGTCGATGCCATCGCCGCCGACCTCGCGGCCAAGGGCATCGGCGAGAAGAGGACGCAGTGGCGCCTGCGCGACTGGGGCATCAGCCGACAGCGCTATTGGGGCTGCCCGATCCCGATCATCCACTGCCCCCGCTGCGGCGACGTGCCGGTGCCCGATGACCAGCTGCCGGTGGTACTGCCTGAGGACTGCGTGCCGGATGGCTCTGGCAACCCGCTGCGCAACCGGTCGGACTTCCTGCAATGCGCCTGCCCCACCTGCGGCGGCGCGGCGCAGCGCGAGACCGACACCATGGATACGTTCGTGGACAGCAGCTGGTACTACACCCGTTACTGCTCACAGGGCAACCACGACGCCATGGTCGACGGCCGCGCCGACTACTGGATGCCGGTGCAGCAGTACATCGGCGGCATCGAACACGCCATCCTGCACCTGCTCTATTCGCGCTTCTGGAACAAGGTCATGAGTGACCTCGGGCTGATGCGCGAGCGCGAGCCCTTTGCCCACCTGCTCACCCAGGGCATGGTGCTCAACCACATCTTCTCGCGCCGTACCGACAAGGGCGGCATCGAATACTTTGCGCCGGACGAGATCGACATCGCTCGGGACGAGTCTGGCCGTATCACTGGCGCAACGCTCAAGGCCGATGGCAGTGCCGTGGGCTACGACGGCATCGGCACCATGAGTAAGTCCAAGCGCAACGGCGTCGACCCGCAAGGGCTGATCGACACCTACGGCGCCGACACCGCACGCTTCTTCATGATGTTCGCAAGCCCGCCGGAGCAGACCCTCGAATGGTCGGATGCCGGGGTCGAGGGTGCCTATCGCTTCCTCAAGCGAGTGTGGGCCTATGCCGCCAGCGTGGCAGAGGCCGTGCGGGCCGCCGGGCCGGTGCCGGCCACGCTCGATGCGACGCTCGCCGAGACGCGCCGCGAGGTCCACCTCACGCTCAAGCAATGCAACTTCGACCTTGGCCGACAGCAGTTCAACACCGTGGCATCGGGCTGCATGAAGCTTCTCAACGCGCTGGAGAGGTTGCCGCGCGGCGATGCCGCCGCCGATGCCCTCGCTCGCGAGGGCTTGGCGATCCTGTTGCAGGTGCTGGCGCCGATCACGCCGCACATCACCCAGGCGCTCTGGGCTGAACTCGGTTTCGGCGCAGACATCCTCAGTGCCGGCTGGCCCGAGCCCGACCCCGCAGCGCTGGTGCAGGATGAGGTCGATCTGGTGCTGCAGGTGAATGGCAAGCTGCGAGGCAGCCTGCGCTTGGCCACGGATGCATCGAGGGAAGCCATCGAGCAGGCTGCGCTCGCCAGCGAGGTGACGTCGCGTTACCTTGAGGGCCGGGCGGCAAAGAAGGTGATCGTGGTGCCGGGCCGTCTGGTCAACGTGGTGGGCTGATGATGCGAAACGCGGTCGCCCTTCTTGTCGCAGGCATGACTGCACTCATGCTGGGCGGCTGCGGCTGGCACCTTGCAGGCACCCTCCCCGGGCAGGCTCCTCTGGGCCTGGTGCAGATCAAAGGTGAGGGCTTTGGCACCGCCGTCTTGCTGCGCGAGTCATTGCGCTCGAGCCGCGACGTGAAGCTGATCGAACAGGACGACCCGGCGGCCCTGCAGATCAGCATCCTTGGCGATGCCACGGGGCGCCGCATCGTCGCGCTGTCGGGCGCGGGCCGTGCGCGAGAGTTCGAGATCGTCCAGACCGTGCGATTCAACGTGCGCTACCAAGGCGTCGACCTGATTCCCACCGATACCATCGAGTTTCGCAGCCAGATCTCCTACGACGACTCCAGCGTTCTAAGCAAAGAGTACGAGATCGCTGCGCTGGTGGAATCGATGCAACGCGACGCCGCTGCGCAGATCCTGCGGCGGGCCGCTGCGCTGCAGCGCTGAACCAGCATGCCTCACGGCGACCGCGCGGGCCTCTGGACACTCCTCGGAGACGAGCCGCTGCTGGTACTTGAAGCGGGTGATCGCATCCGCTCAGCGGCCCGCGCTGCGGGTTTCGAGGAGCGCACCGTCTTGACCGTGGCCGGCCACTTCAATTGGGACCAGCTGGCGATGGCGGCCAACAGCCTCTCCCTCTTCGCCAGCCGTCGCCTCATCGAGTTGCGTCTGCCGGGCGGCAAGCCGGGCGATGCCGGCAGCGAGGCGATCCGGCGCTATTGCGAACGCCTGCCAGAGGACACGGTGACATTGGTGAGCATTGGCAGTGCCGACTGGTCGACCCGCAAGGCGGTCTGGTTCAAAGCACTCGCTGCCGCCGGCACGGTTCTCGATTGCAACGCCCCTGCGCCTGCCGATTTGCCGCGCTGGGTCGCCGACCGGCTTGCAACACAAGGGCAGCAGGCAGATACCGACACCCTCGCCTTCCTCGCTGCGCGCTTTGAAGGCAACCTGCTCGCCGCCCGGCAGGAGCTGGACAAGCTCGCCCTGCTGTTTCCCGCCGGCCCTCTCGAGGCAGCCAGCGTACGCGAGGCAGTATTGGATGTTGCCCGCTACGACCCGCAGCAGTGGGTCGATGCCCTGCTGCGGGGCGACGTGGCGCGTGGTGGACGGATCCTCGCCGGTCTCGCCAGCGAGGCCACCAGCATCCCGGCCCTGACCTGGCTGCTGGCCGACCACCTGCACGCGGTGTGGGCGGTGGTGGAAGCGGGTGGGCGGCCCGACGACTCCTTGCGCCGCAGCCACCGCCTGTATGGCGAACGCGAGCAGTTGGTCGGCTCTGCAGCCAGGCGCCTCTCCTTGCGGCAAGTCGAGCGCGCCGTCCGCACATTGGCCATGGCCGAGCGCGCCGGCAAGGGCCTCGAGCCTCTCCATGACGCCTGGCAGATCCTCGCCAATGTTGCGGTGGCGCTGGCGCCCGAGCGCCGGAGGGCGGCATGAGGCGGCTTGTCCTTGCCAGCAACAATGCCGGCAAGTTGCGCGAATTGCAGGCGGTGCTGGCCCCGCTCGGCATACAACCGGTGACGCAGGGTGAACTCGGCATCGCTGAGGCCGACGAGCCATACATCACCTTTGTCGAGAATGCCTTGGCCAAGGCACGACACGCCAGCGCGGCCAGCGGCTTGCCAGCCTTGGCCGACGACTCCGGCATCTGTGTCGCTGCCCTGGGTGGCGCACCCGGTGTCCATTCCGCTCGCTTTGCCGGCGAGCCGCGCTCCGACGGCCGCAACAACAAGCGTCTGCTCGACGTGCTGCACGGCGAGACGGACCGGCGCGCCTGGTATCACGCGGTGTTGGTGTTCGTGCGCCACGCCGATGACCCGCAACCGCTCATCGCCGAGGGGAGCTGGCACGGGGAGATCGCGCTTGCCCCTCGTGGCGACGGCGGCTTCGGCTACGACCCGATCTTCTGGCTGCCTGAGCGCGGTTGCACCAGTGCCGAACTCGATCTGACGATCAAGCAGACATTGAGCCATCGCGGCCAGGCGCTGCGCGCGCTGCTGACGCGCCTGCCAGAGACATGGTGACCGGCGGTCGCGTCATCCCCATCGCCAGCGCGATCGCCACCAACGGGCCCGCGCCAAGCTTCGACGACGGCCAGATCCGCTTTGCCAGTCTGCCGCCACTCTCGCTCTACGTGCACCTGCCGTGGTGCGTGCGCAAATGCCCCTATTGCGACTTCAACTCGCACGAGGCGCGCGGCGAACCCGACTACGAGGCCTACGTCGACGCCTTGATCGGAGACGTCGAATCCGCGCTACCCCTTATCTGGGGCCGCACGGTCGAGAGCATCTTCTTGGGCGGCGGCACGCCCTCACTGATACCAGTGGAAGCCCTCCAACGGCTGATGGCCGCCATGCGCTCGAGGCTCAGCCTGCGTCCCGGCCTCGAAGTGACCCTCGAGGCCAATCCTGGCACCGTGGATGCGGGGCGCTTTGCCGGCTATGCCGATGCCGGGGTCGATCGCTTCTCGATCGGTGTGCAGAGCTTCGACAGTGCTTTGCTGGGCCGACTCGGGCGCATCCACGACGGCGACGATGCGCGGCGCGCCGTCGAGACGGCCCTGCGCTGCGTGCCACGGGTCAATGTCGACCTGATGCACGCACTGCCAGGGCAATCAGTCGCACAAGCCGTCGCCGACGTGCGCATCGCGCTGGATCTCGGGGTCGGCCACGTATCTGCTTATCAACTCACGCTGGAGCCCAACACGGCTTTCGCGACCACACCGCCAGACGACCTCCCGGACGCGGACCGCTCAGCCGATATCGCCGATGCCGTCGAAGCAGAGTTGGCCGCAGCGCACTTCGAACACTATGAGACCTCGGCCCACGCACGCCCGGGCCAACGCTGCATCCACAATCTCAACTATTGGCGATTCGGCGACTACCTAGGCATCGGAGCCGGTGCGCACGGCAAACTCTCCTTCGCCGACCGCATCGTCCGCCACGCTCGTTTTCGCCACCCGCGGACCTACCTTGAGCGGGCTGCCGGCCGTCAGCCCGCGCTGCCGGAGCGCCTGTTCGAAGCTTCGGGGACCCTCGAATCCTCCAACAGCCTCACCGCGGAGGGATTGCCGTTCGAGTTCGCACTCAATGTCCTGCGACTCACCGAGGGCTTTGACCCGGGGCTCTACCCGGCGCACACCGGGCGGCCCGTCGTCGAATTGCTGCAGGCCATCGCCCCAGCGATCGAGGAGCGCCTTCTGGTCGCTGAGGCCGGTCGTATCCGACCCACTCCGCTTGGTCGGCGCCATCTCAATCGCGTGCTCGAGATGCTGCTGCCCTAGCGCTTCTTGGGCGTGAAGTTGCAGGTCTTGGCGGCCGCCGTCTTGGCATCTGCCAAGGTCTTGGCGTTGGTTTTGACGCTATCCGGATCGCGGAACAGCGCACCACGCTCGCCACCGGTGTTGGCCCCGTGCTGGGCGACATCGCCATCCTGGAACTGGTCGTAACTGAGATTGGCGGCGAGCTGATCCATGACGCACGAGCACTTGTACATGGCATCGAGACTGCCGCCGTTCTCCTGCATGCACTCGTTCACAAAGATAAAACGGTCGACGGTTGGAAAATCACCTGGGGCGGCCTGTGCAATCAGGGGAAGGGCGAGGCAGGTTGCGAGAACGAGCTTGTTCATGAATATCCTAGATAGGTAATGTGAATACGGTGAAGCATCAACGGGCTGAGAGAGCAGGATCGCAGTCAAGTTCCCTGGCAGTTCGGAACAGCAGTGTGGAACTTTTTTGTAGGGCGTTTGTCCACGGCTGGTCGCGGACTCGATCTGTTGGTTCGTCGACTCCAAACCAACCAAAATCGTTTTGCCAAGGAGAATCGTATGCGCAAGTTCGCTGCCCTCATCGCCCTCGTCGGCCTCGCCGCCCCGTTCGCTGCCTTCGCCGCCGAAAAGGAAAAGACCGTCGACTGGAACGCGATGGACGCCAACAAGGATGGCTACATCACCCCGCAAGAGATGGTCGATCACTTCAAGAAGGTCGGCGTCTACAAGTAAGCTCCGCTTGCTCGAGACCCAAAGGGCGCCCTAGGCGCTCTTTTTTGTTCAAGCGCAGAAACGCTGTCAGGCTGACACCCGCGCAGCCACGATCTGGTCCATCAAGCGCAGCCCGGCAAAGGCGTCCTTGGCGTAGAACACGCGGTCTGGTGCAGTGGTGTAGGCCTGGCTGCAATCCTGCTCGACAAACTTGCGGGTCAGCGCTGCGCCGCCGAGGATGACCGGGATGTCGAAACCCTCGCGCGCCATCTCCTCGAGGTTCTCCTTCATGATCACCGTGCTCTTCACCAAGAGCCCGCTCATGCCGATGGCATCCGCATTGTGCTGCCTGGCGGCCTCGAGCATGTTGAGCAGCGGCTGCTTGATGCCGAGGTTGATCACCTTGTAGCCGTTGTTGGTGAGGATGATGTCGACCAGGTTCTTGCCGATGTCGTGCACGTCGCCCTTCACTGTCGCCAGCACCAGGATGCCCTTCTCCTGACCTTCGATCCGCTCCATATGGGGCTCGAGGTAGGCCACCGCAGCCTTCATGGTCTCAGCGCTCTGCAGCACAAAAGGCAGTTGCATCTCGCCGGCACCGAACAACTCGCCCACCACCTTCATGCCGTCGAGCAGCAGGTCGTTGATGATCGCCAACGGGGCGTATGTCTTCATCGCCTCAGCCAGATCCTCGCCAAGGCCCTGCTTGTCGCCATCGATGATGCGCAGCTTGAGCACCTCCTCGATGGTGTCCGGCCGCGACTTCACCACAGCGGCCGTGGTGCGGTCCTTGAACTTGTCAACGAAGGTGAGCAGAGGGTCACCGAGGTCCCAGCGGTTGAAGATGAGGTTCTCAGCAGCGATGCGCTCATCCTCGGCGATCTTGTGCAACGGCATGATCTTGGCCACATGAATGATCGCAGCGGTCATGCCGGCCTTCTCGGCGTGTGCCAAAAAGACCGAATTGAGCACGTGGCGCGCGGCCGGGTTCAGGCCAAAGCTGATGTTCGAAAGCCCCAGCATGACCTGACACTCAGGCAACTCGGTGCGGATGCGCTCGATCGCCTGCAGGGTGGCGATGCCGTGCTCGCGGTCGTCCTCCACGCCGGTGCAGATGGTGAAGGTGAGCGGGTCGAACAGCAGATCCTCGGCCGGCAGGCCGTGCTGGTTGACCGCGAAGTCGTAGAGCCGGTGCGCGACCTCGAGCTTCTTGTCGACGCTCTTGGCCATGCCGTCTTCGTCGATGGTGAGCGCGATCACAGCGGCGCCAAACTTCTTGGCCAGCTGCAGCACCTTGGCAGCCCTCTCCTCGCCGTCCTCGAAGTTGATGGAATTGATGATGGCCTTGCCGCCGATCAGCTTGAGCGCTGCCTCCAGCACCGGGTACTCGGTCGAGTCGATGACCATAGGCACGGTGACTTGGCCGCGGTAGCGCGAGAGCACCTCGCTCATGTCGCTCACCTCGGGTCGGCCGACATAAGCCGTGCAAACATCGAGTGCGTGGCTGCCCTCGCGCACCTGCTCCCGGCCCATGGCGGTGATGCCGTCCCAGTCCTCGGCGGCCAGCAGTTCGCGGAACTTCTTGCTGCCGTTGGCATTGCTGCGCTCGCCGATGGCGAAGATGGCGCGCTCCTGACGCAGGGGCACGCTGGTGTAGAGGCTGGCGACCGAAGGCTCCCATTGCGGGTCACGCTTGACCGGTGCCGGGCTCGGGCGGGCATCGAGCATCTCGCGCAGCTCGCGGATGTGCTCAGGCGTGGTGCCGCAGCAGCCGCCGATCAGGTGGATACCGTCCTCCTCCACAAACCGCCCCTGCCACTCGGCGAGCTCATAGGGCAGCAACGGGTATTCGGTCTTGCCATCCACCAGCATCGGCAGCCCGGCGTTGGGCATCACCGAAATAAACTTGCGCCATTTCTCGCCGAGATACTTCACATGCTCGGCCATCTCGGCAGGACCGGTGGCGCAGTTGAGGCCGATGCCGTCGATGTCCATGGCATCGAGCACCGTGGCGGCGCAAGCGATGTCGGAGCCGACCAGCATGGTGCCGGTGGTCTCGATCGTCACCTGCACAAAGATCGGGATGTCCTCACGGCCCGTCTCGCGGCGTGCGATCTTGCAGCCATTGATGGCAGCCTTGATGGTGAGCAGATCCTGATTGGTCTCCAGCAAAAAGCAATCGATGCCGCCGTCGATCAGGCCGCGCGCCTGCTCGGTGTAGCTGTCCTCGAGAACGTCGTAGGTGGCATGGCCAAGGCTGGCGAGCTTGGTGCCCGGCCCGATCGAGCCGAGCACGTAGCGCGGCCACTCCGGCGTGCTGTACTCGTCGGCCAGACGGCGGGCGATGCGTGCAGCGTCGAGGTTGAGCTCGTAGGTGCGCTCCACCAGGTCGAACTCGGCAAACACCACCTTGTTGGCACCGAAGGTGTTGGTCTCAACGCAATCAGCGCCAGCCTCGAAATAGGCGCGGTGGACCTTCTCGACAAAGTCTGGGCGGGTTGCAACCAGGATCTCGGAGCAATTCTCGAGGCCCTGAAAGTCTTTCTCCACATCCCAATCTTCAGCCTGAATGAGCGTACCGGTGCCTCCGTCGCAGAGCAATACGCGTTGCGAGAGACGTTGCAGAAAGGTCGGGCGAGGGGTCATGGGCAGGCGCCGGGGCAGAACAGCCCGGGGCACGACCCCCAACGGCGGACTGCGCCCGTAACAAAGCGGTCATCGGGTGCGGATACGGATTTTAGCCCAGAGCGGCCGAAGGATGACCGACAATGCGTCCATGCGATCCCTCAGCTCTTCGGCTGCACCCCCTTCCCGCCCCGGCGATCTCCACACCATCAGCAACCTGCTGCCCTATCTCGGCGAGTTCAAGGGGCGTGTAGCGCTTGCGGTCGCCTTGTTGGTGGCTGCCAAGATCGCCAACGTCGGCGTGCCAGTGGTACTCAAGGCGGTGGTCGATGCGCTGTCAGGCCAGCCGACCGAGCTGGTGTTGCCGCTCGCCCTGGTGCTCGGCTACGGCGCTTTGCGCTTTGCGTCGACGCTGTTCGGTGAGATCCGCGATGCGGTGTTCGCCAAGGTCACCCAACGTGCCATCCGGCGCGTGGCTTTGCGCGTGTTCCGCCATCTGCATGGCTTGTCGCTCAAGTTCCACCTCGAGCGCCAGACCGGTGGCGTGTCGCGCGACATCGAACGCGGCACGCGCGGCATCTCATTCCTGTTGCAGTTCATGGTGTTCAATATCCTGCCGACCCTGGTCGAGATCGGCCTGGTGGCGGCCTACCTGTTCTGGAACTACGACTGGCGATTCGGCGCAGTCACCGTGGCCACGCTGGCGGTCTACATCGTTTTCACGCTGATCATCACCGAGTGGCGCATGGTGTTCCGCCGCACCATGAACGACATGGATTCCAATGCCAACACGCGTGCCATCGACAGCCTGCTCAATTTCGAGACGGTGAAGACCTTCGGCAACGAGGACTGGGAGTCGCGCCGCTACGACGACAGCCTGACGCGCTGGGAGACTGCCGCGGTGCGCAATCAGACCTCGCTGGCCACGCTCAACGCCGGGCAAGCGCTGATCATCGGGCTCGGCGTGACCGCACTGATGCTGCTCGCCGCCGACGGCGTAGTGCAAGGCGCGCTCACCTTGGGCGACCTTGTGCTGGTGAATGCGTTCCTGCTGCAACTTTACCTGCCGCTCAACTTCCTCGGCTTCGTCTACCGTGAGATCAAGAACGCGCTGGCCGACATGGAGCGCATGTTCGACCTGTTGCGGCAGCACCCCGACGTCGCTGATGCGCCCGGCGCGCGCCCACTGCAGATCAGCACTGGGCGCATCGAATTCGACCGGGTGGGGTTTGCTTACGACCCACGACGGCCGGTATTGCACGACGTCAGTTTCATCATCGAGCCCGGACAGAAGGTGGCCGTGGTGGGCACCTCAGGCTCCGGAAAGACCACGCTGTCGCGCCTCTTGTTCAGGTTCTACGACGTCGCAAGCGGCAGCATCCGCATCGATGGCCAGGACCTGCGCGAGGTGACGCAGCAGAGCTTGCGCGCAAACATCGGCATCGTGCCGCAGGACACCGTGCTGTTCAACGACAGCATCGGCTACAACATCGGCTACGGCGCGCCCGGCGCGTCGCCAGCAACGATCGCCGAGGCGGCGCGAGCGGCGCACATCGATGCCTTCGTCGCCTCCTTGCCCGAGGGCTACGAGACGCGGGTGGGCGAGCGCGGACTCAAGCTCTCCGGCGGCGAGAAGCAGCGCGTGGCGATCGCGCGGGCGCTGCTCAAGGACCCGCGCATCATGGTCTTCGACGAAGCCACCTCGGCGCTGGACTCAGCCACCGAAGCGGCGATCCAGCAGGAACTGGCGCGCGTTGCACAAGACCGCAGCACGCTGGTCATCGCCCACCGGCTGTCGACCATCGTCGATGCCGACGAGATCCTCGTACTCGAAGCCGGGCGCATCGTCGAACGCGGCAGTCATGCCGCGCTGTTGGCCCAAGGCGGTGTGTACACCGCCATGTGGGAGCGTCAGCAGCGTGAATCCCCGACCTCGGCGACGTGACAGGCTGATCCGAA
Source organism: Klebsiella pneumoniae (assembly GCA_945897555.1). Taxonomy (GTDB): domain Bacteria; phylum Pseudomonadota; class Gammaproteobacteria; order Burkholderiales; family UBA3065; genus UBA3065. Next base: position 89,789 of record CAMDGF010000006.1, read on the forward strand.
AGGTGCCAAATTGTGGAGAACGCGCTTGATGTTAAGTTGGCAACCCGGTAATTTAAAATGATATTTGTTAGGTACTGAGGGCGAGAGATGCGACACCGGGTGTTCTGCAGAGCGTTACTGGGCGGCGCGAGCCCGTCGAACGGTGACAATCGGCCCTTGCGCCGGCTCGCGGTGACCCTGCTGATCGCCTGCAGCCTCGTGCTGCCGACCCACGAGGCCGGTGCAACGCGAGACGACAAGCCGCCCACCGTCAAAAAAGTTGCCAAAAAGGATGCAGCGCAGCGCAAGCAAGCGGCCAAGCCGCGCGCACCCGCCCGCAAAGACAAAGATGCCCTCAAAGCGGCTCGCCATGAAGGCAAGCGCAATGCCCCCAAGAAGGCCGGCACCACCCACGTCGATACCCGACAAGAGGCAAGCCACACCGACCCGGACGCGCCAGCAGTCGTTTCGCGCACCGTGTTGGTATTCGACGAGACCAGCGGCCACTCTCTCTACGGCCGTAACGACGACCACGCCCAGCCGATCGCTTCGATCACCAAGTTGATGACGGCGATGGTGGTCCTCGATGCCCGCCTGCCGATGGATGAGACGCTCACCATCACCCTCGACGACGTCGATCACCTCCGCGGCTCGACATCACGTGTGCCGGTGGGTGCCTCGATGAGCCGGGAAGAACTTTTGCGACTGGCACTGATGTCGTCGGAGAACCGTGCTGCTGCAGCACTCGGCCGCAACTTTCCCGGCGGCACATCGGCCTTCGTCCGCGCCATGAATGCAAAGGCTGCAGCGCTGGGCATGAGCCAGTCGCGGTTCGAGGACAGCACCGGCCTGCATGGCGGCAACCGTGCCAGCCCGATGGATCTGGTCCGCATGGTGCGCGCAGCGCATGAGTACGCCCCCATCCGCGAATTTTCGACGACCCGTTCGCATTCTGCGGAGCTTGGCCGCAAGCACGTCGAGTTCCGCAACACCAACGCCTTGGTGCGCAGCCCGGAGTGGGACATCGGCCTGTCGAAGACCGGTTACATCCGCGAGGCGGGGCGCTGTCTGGTCATGCACGCTCGCATCGCGGCTCGCCCGGTGGTCATCGTGCTGCTCGATGGCGATGGCAAGCACACGCGTCTGGGCGATGCCGCACGCATCAAGAAATGGCTGGAGGCACGCTGGCGCGGCGACATTCTCGCCAGCAATACCTGAGCCGCTGACCCGCCAAACAAAAAACCGCCTCGAGGCGGTTTTTTGTTTGGCTGACGCACCGCATCCTCAGTGAGGTGCACCCTCGGCACGCGGCGGGTTATAGCGCGCATGATGCTTTTGGAACAGGGCGGCCATCTCGCCCGATGCCACCATCTCGGCGATGGCCTTCTCCACCGCAGCGATGAGTTGCGGCCTGTCAGCCTTGACCGCCACCCCAGGTTGCCAGAACGTCAGCACTGGCCCTGTCATCTCGATGGCACTCACCGGATAGCGCTCCTTTTCGGGTCCGATAAGGCCTTCGAGCTCCGTGCGTGGGCCCATCACCGCGCTGATCTCGCCCTTGCGTAGCGCCTCGATGGCCTGCGAGTGGCTGGCGTAATGCTTGATATGGTTCTGCATGCGGCCCGAGTAGAGCGCCATCAAGAAGGCGTCCGCACCGCCAGCCACCTCGACGCCGATGTCGTGGTTCTGAAAGAACGGCTCGAGGTTCTCGAGCTTGGCGATGCGCTGGATGTCGCGGGCCACCATGAGGTTCTCTGCGTAATACGGCGCAAACAGCTTGACCTGCTTGACACGCTCGTTGAACACCGGATCCACGGGCATGTGCAACATGAGGTCGGCGATCTCATTGCCCATGTAATGGCCCTTCCAGACGTAGTTGCGCAGGTCATCTTCGACCTTCTCGTCCGCCTCCGCCCAAGCGATATCGAGTTTGAGTCCGAGCTTATCGGCGAGCGCCCTGGCGAGATCGACGTCGATGCCACCGGTCTCGCGATCGGAGAACGGCGGGAAGTCGTTGTAGACGGCCACGCGCAGCACACCGGGCTTGCGCAGTTCGAGGGCGTGCGCGAGCGGGCCAGCCAAAAGCCCGAAAAAAACAAATGCCGCGGCAAGGAGCCGCGGCGCGCGATGGATGAGGGTCATGATCACTCGACGCGAACAGTTTCAAGCCAGCTGCGGATGGTCCAGAGGCCTTCTTGGCTGAGGATACCCTCGAACTTCGGCATGTAGACGCGACCGTCGCGCACTTTGCCGTTGCGGACGGCTGCCGTGAAATAGCCGTCGCCTTCGTCGCCAGCTGGCAAGTAACGCAAATCGGGCGCAATGCCGCCCGATACGGCGCCCAAGCCGTGGCAACGCGCGCAATTCTGGTTGTACGCCGAGCTGCCGATGGCGACCGCCTTGGCATCACCTCGGTAGGGGTTGGCTTTGGCCCATTCTTCGCCGAGCGGCTTGAGGCCCGAGACATCGATCGCCTGCGGCGTGACATCGCCGTGGGCGGTTGCCCACTGCGGCGCAGCCAACAAAGCCACCGCAACGAGCAGAGATCTGACGGAATGCTTCACGGATTCTCCGATCCAGCCCAGAGGGACTGAAAAAATGGGCCGACCCGAGAGTCGGCCCGAAGATAGTGAGGAGAAAAAGCTATGGCTGACAGTCAGTCAGACACAACGCTTACTTGGCCAACTTGAACACCCAGAGCGCGCCGCCCTGGTTGAGGAAGTTGACCCGCTTGGCGACGTCGCCGCCCCAAAGGGGAACAGCGCCGCCCCAGCCCGATACGACGGCGATGTACTGCTCGCCGTCTTGTTCCCAGGTGACCGGGGGCGCAACCACGCCAGAGCCGGTCTGGAATGCCCACAACTCCTTGCCGCTCTTGGCGTCAAGTGCCTTGAGGTGGCCTTCCGGGGTGCCGTAGAACACCAGACCGCCCTTGGTGGTCATGGCGCCACCCCACAGCGGGGCGTTGTTCTTGACTTCCCAGACCTTCTTGCCGGTCTTGGGATCGAAGGCGCGCAGGGCACCGATGTACTCTTCGTTCAGCGGCTTGATGTTGAAACCCGCGCCGAGGAAGGCAGCGCCCTTCTTGTAGGAGATGGGCTCGTTCCAGATGTCCATGCCCCATTCGTTGGCCGGCACATAAAACAGACCGGTGTCCGGGCTGAAGGCGATCTGCTGCTGATTCTTGCCACCGAGGAAAGACGGGGCGCTGAACACGGTCTTGCCCTGCTTGTCGGCACCCGGATTGCCCGGACGGTTGGCGTCGTCGTACACCGGACGGCCGGTGGCCAGATCGATCTTGCTGGCCCAGGTCACCTTGTCGACGAACGGGAAGGCGTTCAGCAGCTTGCCCGATGCCGCATCGTTGACGTAGAAGAAGCCGTTGCGGTCGGCCTTGCCGCCGGCGCGCACGGTCTTGCCATCGGCGCCCTTCATGTCGAACGTGACGAATTCGTTCACGCCGTCATAGTCCCAACCGTCGTTCGGGGTGTTCTGATAGTGCCAGACGATCTTGCCGGTGTCCGGGTTGATGGCCACGGTCGAGCACGAGTAGAGGTTGTCGCCCGGGCGAGTGTGGCTGTTCCAGGGAGCCGGGTTGCCGGTACCGACGTAGACGAGGTTGGTCTTGGCGTCGTAGGTGGCACCGAGCCAGGTCGACGAGCCGCCGGTCTTCCAGGTGTCGCCCGGCCAAGTGGCATTGGTCTCACCGGTGATGCCGTTCTCTTGCCCGTTCAGGTAGCCCATGTGGCCTTCGACCACCGGACGGGTCCAGACCAGCTTGCCGGTCTTGGCGTCGCGCGCATCCAGGCGGCCGACGATGCCGAACTCACCACCCGAGACACCGGTGATGACAAGACCCTTCACGACCAGAGGTGCGGCGGTGTAGGAATAACCGGCCGAGAACTCGTCGAGCTTCTCCTTCCACACGACCTTGCCGGTGTTCTGGTCGAGAGCGACCAGTTGGGCATCGAGGGTGCCGAAGATGACGAGGTTGTCGTACAGGGCGGCGCCACGGTTCACCACGTCACAGCAGGGCATGATGCCTTCCGGCAGGCGATGATCGTATTGCCAAAGCTCGGCGCCAGTCTTGGCATCGACGGCATACATGCGGCTGTAAGACGCGGTGACGAAGATCTTGCCGTTGTGGATGACCGGCTGCGATTCCTGACCACGCTGCTTCTCGCCACCGAACTGGAAGGCCCAGGCCGGGACCAGCTTCTTGACATTGCCGGTGTTGATCTTGGACAGAGGCGAATAGCGCTGGCCTTGGGTGCCCATACCGAACGACAACACATTATTGGTCGACTTGGCGTCGTTGAGGATCATCTCGTCGGTCACCGGAGCGGCGACAGCGGCCATCGACACGCCTGCGAAGGCGGCGGCGACCAGCATCGAAAGGGTCTTGCGTTGCATTGTTTTCCTCCTGATTTGGACTTGACGGCGCCACCCTTGGCGTCACCGCGGAGAACTACTCAGCAACAAGCGTGCCAGCCCGCGATCGCTCTGGCCGAAGCCGTAAAAAGGCGGTGGCAGATTGGTGTTGCAATACGTTGTTTTACTGATTTAGACGGGCTTTGATTCCGTAGGCCCCGCACGGCTCGGGCCGCGCAAAAGGCTCGGCGATGCCGTCTGAAAACTGTCTCAAGAATGGCGAGTGTCTCGCTCTGAGACAGTCAGTGCGAGACAGTAGCGGACAGTGCGCGGCGCTCGATGCCCGGATAGAGGTGCGCCACCGAGCGCCGGTACTCGCTGGCAGCAAGCGGCAGCGAGGCCCACTCGGCCGGCAGCGGCATGGCCAGAACGTCGTTCATGTCGAGTCCGGCTTGAGCCGCATCGACGAACGTCTTCTCGATCCAATCGATCCAGCGCCGCGTCATGTCGATGCCGCGTCGGTCCTCAAGGACCGGCCCGTGCCCGGGCACCAGCTTGCGGAAGGGCAGCGCTGCCAACGCATCGAGGCTGCCGCGCCAACGCGCCAGATCTGCGTGCGGCGTGGTCGGCGCGCGGTCGAAGAACACCAGATCGCCGGTGAACAGCACACCGGTGGTCTCGTCGAACACCACAAGATCGGCCGCCGAGTGACCTTGCAAGGCGATGAGGCGGATGCGATGGCCGCCGAGCTCCATCACGCCGGGTTGTGCCATGGCCTCGGGCACCACCACATTGGTGCCCTTCATCGCTTCGCCGACCATGCGGTACAGGTTGTCGTTGAACGCCTCGCCCACTTCTCGCAGCGACTGCGCCGTTGACGGCAGCGTCGCGAGGGCCTCAAGCGGGAAGGCCTGATTGCCCAACATGTGATCGGGATGAAGGTGGGTGTTGAGGACACGCACGATCGGTACCCGGGTGCGCGCCTCGATCGCAGCACGCCACGCCTCACCAAGAGCCTTCGATGCGCTGGTGTCGATCACCACCACCCCTTCACGGGTGGCGATGAAGCCGGCATTGGCGATGTTGCCTCGATTCTGCGGTGTCAGATCCTCGGTTCGGCCGATCAGGGCCCAAGTGTCCGGCCCGATCTGGCGGATGTCGAGGTCACTGGCAGCGGCAACCGACGGGCCGCCCGACGTGACAAACAGAGCGGCGCCGCAAACCAGCCCTCGAACGAGCCGTCGTGCCAGACCACGGGCCGCGCAGCGCGCGCTCGATGCCGCGCCAACCGTCAACGCAACACCCCGAAGACCTTGTTCCCGTTGTTGTCTCGCCCATCGATCTGGGTGACCCGTTGCAAGCCGCCAAGCTCAAGGGTGAACACCGGGTTCTCACTCACCGGTTCGGCGGGCAGGATGCGCGCGAGGGTGTGTCCCTCGGCATCGCGGATGCTGAGAGTATCGATGAAGAAGGCCGGGATGCCGTTGGCAAGGCCGGTATCCATGGGGTGAAGGACGGAGAAACGCAAGCGCTCGCCCGCTGCCGACCCGAACTGTCGGGCGCTCACCTGGTTGAGAGTACGCTCCCAGCCGGCGACGCCACGCCCGGTACTCGGAGCCGTGCAGCCGCCGCCCTGCGACGCCACCAGTGCCGAGCCGACCAGCCAGCGGCCATCGCGCAGTTTCACGCCAGCGCGGATCGGTGTGCTCTGCTGCACCTTCATGCGGAAGGCTAGAAAGGGCGCCACAGCCACTGGCTCGAACTCAAGCACCTTGAGGATGGGGTTGTAATCGGCCACCACGACGATGCGCTCGATCTGTTCGCCGGCAAGCGCGCGGGCATCGATGGCGACCGGGACGTTCATGGCGTCCTCGGCGTTGGCGGGCACCTCCACGCGTACGCGTGGATCGAAGGCGACTGGCCCGTCCCGATAGAACTGGCGCTGCATGTCGGCCCAGCGGCCGCGCTCGCCCAGCGGATCAGCCGTGTCAAGAGCGAGTGCTGGCGCCGCCAAGAGGCAGGTCGTGAGGGTCAGCGGCAGCACAAGACTCGTTAGGGACGCTATGCGCATGGCGGTTCTTAACCGTTCCGGGGGCGATAAGGATAGGGGAGTGCCGAAAACCAGACAATCTTTTGACCCGTCATGATTAGCATTTATACTGAGACGAAAGTCGACGCGCATGTCAAGAAACGCTCAGGCCACGCAGCCTCAGCGGCTGCGCGTCCCGGCGGGCACAGCCGGTCTCGTGAGGAGAAACGCGGTGTCGGAGAGGATCTCCAGGGGCTTGACGCCTTTGGACATGGCGCGGACCGCGCTGGACGAGGACGGCATGGTGCGCGTCGGCAATCTGCCGGAGAACGTCGCCCAGTCCTGGGAGCGCTGCGTCGGGCTCGGCCTCGATACGAGCGCACGGCAAGTGTTTGAGCGGCTGACCACGCGCGAGCTTGCCGAGATCATCGAACGCAACCACCGTCTCACCCATCAGGCCTTACCGGCCATGGCGTCGCTCTATGAGCAGATCCGCAATACCCGCTGCATGGTCGTGCTCACCGACGCGCAGGGGGTCATCCTGCATTCGCTCGGCGACGACGATTTCATGGAGAAGGCGCAGCGGGTGGCGCTGCAGCCCGGCGTGTGCTGGGATGAGCGCAGCAAGGGCACCAATGCCATCGGCACGGCGCTGTTCGAGAATCGAGCGCTCGAGGTCTGCGGCAGCGAGCATTTCTTCCGCGCCAACAACTTCTTGACCTGTTCGGCCACACCGATCCGGGCCCCTGGCGGAGAGACTGTCGGTGCACTCGATGTCTCGGGTGACCATCGCGGCCAGCAGAGCCACACGCTGGCGCTGGTCAAGATGACTGCACAGACCATCGAGAACCACCTGAGCTTCGATTCCTTTCCAGGCTCGATCGAGATGCGCTTCCACAGCCGCCCGGAGTTCATTGGCACGCTGTGCGAAGGACTGGCCCTGCTCGATGCACACGGGCGGGTACTCACCGCCAACCGCAGCGCGGAGTTCCAACTCGACATCCCGCTCACCCAGCTCATCGGCCGATCCTTCGACGACATCTTCGACCGCCGCTTCTCGCAAGCACTCGCCCATCCTGGACGCACCGTCGAACTCCTGACGCTCCGCGGCGTTCGTGTCGTTGCCATGATCGCGGCGCCACAAGCTGCAGCGAGACAGACTCGCGCGCTGGCTCGGCCGCGTCGTGAGGATCCGCTGCACCCGCCGCAACGCTGTCTCGGCAACCTGCACGCTGGCGACGAGGCCATGAGCCGCGTGGTGTCGCGGCTGCGCAAGGTCATCGACCACGACCTCGCCATCCTCATCCAGGGCGAGACCGGTACTGGCAAGGAGTGGCTGGCACGGGCCATCCACGAGGAGAGCAGCCGGCGCACGGGGCCTTTCGTCGCCGTGAACTGCTCAGCGATACCCGAGACCCTCATCGAGTCGGAACTGTTTGGTTACGAGGGAGGAGCCTTTACCGGTGCGCGGCGGGAAGGCCGGCCCGGTTATCTGCGCCAAGCAGCCGGCGGCACGCTCTTCCTCGATGAGATCGGCGACATGCCCTTCAGCTTGCAAGCTCGGCTGCTGCGTGTGCTGCAGGACCGCACCGTGACGCCGCTCGGCAGCGGCGAAGCGGTGCGGGTCGATTTCCAGTTGGTCTGTGCCACGCATCAGCCGCTGGAACGGCTGATCGCGGAAGGCGGTTTCCGAGAGGACCTCTACTACCGCCTGGCGGGACTCACCGTGGCACTACCGCCGCTGCGCGAGCGGTCTGACATCCTCGCCCTCGCCTTGGGCATGCTGCGTGAACTTGGCGATGGCAGGTTTCGCCTCGACGCCGACGCATCCGCGGCCATCTGCAATTTCCGCTGGCCGGGCAACCTGCGGCAATTGGCCAATGTGCTGCGCACGGCGCTGGCACTGGCCACCCCCGACCCGGTCATCGGCCTTGAGCATCTGCCCGAAGCGGTCGCGGCGGCTGCACCCGGTGGCGCTGAGCCCGCGCGCGAAGCGGCCAACGGAAGTGGTCGCATCTGCGGCACCCTCAACCAACTCGAATTGGCCGCCATCCGTCGCGCGATCGAGGATTGCGGCGGCAACATGACTGCTGCGGCACGGCAATTGGGCATCGGCCGTGCAACGCTCTACCGCAAGTTACAAGCAAGCGCCTGACCCTGCTCGGCCGAGCAGAGCCGCCGGCATATAATCGGGCCCACCAATGCCAGCCCAGGCGGCGGGCGCGAAGCCGTCCGCCGCATCCGACATGTCGAGCCCGAGCGGCCGTCTCCTCTACTTCCGACTGCTGCAATATGTGAAGCCCTACCGTGGGCGGTTCGCCGGCGGCTTGCTGGCCCTCGCCGTGGTGGCCGCCACCGAACCCGCCATGCCGGCCTTGATGCAGCCGATGCTCGATGGGACCTTCGTCGACAAGGATCCGCTGCTCATGACCTGGATCCCGGCACTGATCGTCGGGCTGTTCCTCGTTCGTGGCATCGCCGGCTACATCAGCGACTATGCCGTCGCCTGGATCGGCACCCGAGTGGTGCTGGACCTGCGCGTGGAGATGTTCGAACGCCTGCTGACGCTGCCCACGCCCTACTTCGACAATGCGGCGTCGGGCAATCTGATGTCCAAGGTGAGCTTCGACGTCGCCAATGTCATGACCGCCGCGACCAATGCATTGACCACAGTCGTGAAAGAATCGCTGGTAGTCATTGGTCTGATCGCATGGCTGATGTGGCTGAGCTGGAAGCTCACACTGATCGTGCTGGTCGTCGCTCCACTCGTGGCATTCATCATCCGTACGGTCGCCCGGCGGTTGCGCGGCGCGAGCCGTGGCGCCCAAGCAGCCATGGGTGAGATGAATCGGACGCTCGACGAAGCGATCGGCGGTCATCGGGTGATCAAAGTCTACGGCGGTCAGGCTTACGAGGCCTCACGGTTCGGCCGCACCGCGAATGAGGTCAGACGTTTTTTGCTGCGACAGGCCGGCACTGCAGCGGCTGGGATGCCGGTCGTTCAACTGGTCACAGCCACTGCTGTAGCCACCGTGATATGGATCGCCACTGAGCAAGCCAAAGCTGGCGAGCTCTCTGTGGGCAGTTTCGTCTCCTACATGGTCGCGATGCTCATGGTCATGCCTCCGCTGCGTCGCCTGACGGGTGTCACTGAGCACCTGCAACGCGGCCTCGCTGCTGCAGAGAGCATCTTTGAACTCATCGACCAGCCGCCCGAGGTGGACCCGGGACGGACACGTCTCATGCGTGCCGGCGGCGCGATCTCGATGCGGGGCGTGAGCTTCCGCTACAGCGAGGGTGGCCGAGAAGCGCTCGCCGGTATCGACCTCGACATCGCTCCGGGCGAGATGGTGGCTCTGGTCGGCGCCAGCGGCAGCGGCAAGACCACGCTGGCCAACCTGCTGCCGCGCTTCTACCGCGTCGATGCTGGAAGCGTGCGCATCGACGGCATCGAGCTCGCCGACCTGCCCTTGGCCGACCTGCGCCAACAGATCGCGCTGGTGAGTCAGGACGTGGTTCTGTTCAACGACACGGTCGCTGCCAACATCGCCTATGGCGGACGCCGTGATGCCAGCCGCGCCGAGATCGAGGCGGCCGCCGATGCGGCATTCGCATCAGGCTTTATCGGCGAGATGGATCGGGGCTTCGACACCCTGATCGGCGAGAATGGGGTGCGGCTCTCAGGCGGGCAGCGCCAACGTCTGGCGATCGCGCGGGCGATCCTCAAGGACGCACCCATCCTCATCCTCGACGAAGCCACCTCGGCGCTCGATTCAGAGTCAGAGCAGCAGGTGCAAGCCGCCCTCGAGCGGCTCATGCAGGGGCGGACCACGCTGGTCATCGCCCACCGGCTCTCGACAATAGAAAAAGCCGATCGCATCATTGTCATGGAATCCGGACATATCGTAGAGTCTGGCCATCATGACGAATTGCTGCGAAAAGGCGGCACCTATGCTCGGCTGCATGCCTTGCAGTTCAAGGAGAACGGTGTGAGAGAAGGTCGGCCTGAGACATCTGTGAGCGATACCTCGGCTGAGCGCGACTAGAATCAGGTTTGTATCGATTCCAGACCGATGAACGCCGCCCTGCCCATGTCGCTGTTCGCCTTTGGCCTCAATCACGAGAGCGCCCCGCTAGACGTACGCGAACGCGTGGCCTTTCCGGCCGAACGCGTCAGCGATGCGCTGCGCAATCTGGTCGAACGGCGGCCGGTGTCGGAGGCGGCCATCCTCTCGACCTGCAACCGCACCGAAGTCTACTGCCACACGCATGAGCCGGATGCGGCGATCGATTGGCTCGCGGATTTTCATCGCCTGCCAACCGGTACGGTGGCCGACCACCTCTACCAATTGCCGGGCGAGGCGGCCGTTCGCCACGCCTTCCGTGTTGCGGCGGGGCTGGATTCGATGGTGCTAGGCGAGACGCAGATCCTCGGCCAGATGAAGCAAGCAGCCAAGTCTGCCGAGAGCGCCGGCACGCTGGGCTGGATGCTGCACAAGCTGTTCCAGAACTCGTTCGCGGTGGCCAAGGACGTTCGCGCGCAGACCGAGATCGGTACCCGCTCCGTCTCCATGGCCGCAGCCGCGGTACGGTTGGCAGAGCGCATCTTCCCCGACCTGTCACGAGAGCGGGTTCTGTTCATCGGCGCTGGCGAAATGATCGAATTGTGCGCGGCGCATTTTGCTGCCCAGCAACCGGCGGGCGTCACCGTGGCCAACCGCACCGTCGAGCGCGGCGACAATCTCGCGCGCCGCTTTGGTGGCAAGGCCATCAGCCTCAACGAACTGCCCGAGGTGCTGGCGCAGCACGACATCATCATCACCAGTACCGCCAGCCCTTTGCCGATCATCGGCAAAGGGCTGATCGAGCGCGCCATCAAAGCGCGCCGGCGCAAACCGCTGTTCATCGTCGACCTCGCTGTGCCACGCGACGTCGAGCCTGAGGTGGCCCAGCTGAACGATGTGTTCCTCTATGCCGTCGACGACCTCGCCCACATCGTCCGCGAGAACGTCGAGAGCCGCCGCGAGGCGGTGAGCAGTGCGGAATCGATCATCGATGTACGGGTGGCTGATTTCATGCGCTGGCTGTCGGCCCGCGAATCGGTCCCGGTGGTGCGCCAGCTGCGCGAGAACGCCGAGCTGGCGCGCCAAGCTGCCGTGGAGGCCGCAGCCAAGCAGCTGGCCCGCGGTGACGACCCGGCCGCGGTGATCGAGGCGCTTTCGCAATCGCTCACCAACAAGCTCATGCACGGCCCGACCAAGGCGGTGAGCGGCGCCAGTGAGAGCGAGCGAGCCGATCTGATGAAGTGGCTGGCGAGGCTCTACCCCGGACAAGGCGATTAGGCCGTCCGATGATGCTGGCGACATGCGGCGCCTCGGCCGAGGCGCAACCCTTTCAGGGACAGCTTGACGGACACCGCATGGGTGGCCCGCGATGAATCCCGCGCTGCTCGACCGGCTGGCGCGACTGGAAGAGCGGCTTGACGAGATCAACCGCCTGCTGGCGAGCGAGGATGCCGCGAGCGACCTTGACCGGTATCGCAAACTCACCCGCGAACACGCCGACATCGGCACGGTGGTGGCGCTGTACCATGCCTGGCAGAAGAACGAAGCAGACCTCATCGCGGCCCAAGACATGGCTGCAGATCCCGACATGGCGGAACTGGCTCGCGAAGAGCTGGCCGCTTGCGAGGCACGCCGGGAGACGCTGCAGGCACAACTGCAGACCGGCTTGCTGCCGCGCGACCCCAACGACGACCGCAACCTGTTCCTCGAGATCCGCGCCGGTACTGGTGGCGATGAATCCGCGCTGTTCGCTGGCGACCTTTTCCGCATGTATTCGCGATATGCCGAACGCCAAGGCTGGCGGGTCGAGGTGGTCTCCAGCAACGAGTCTGACCTTGGCGGCTACAAGGAGGTCATCGCGCGCGTGATCGGCGATGGCGCCTATTCCATGCTCAAGTTCGAGAGTGGCGGACACCGCGTGCAGCGGGTGCCGGCCACTGAATCGCAGGGGCGCATCCACACCTCGGCCTGCACGGTGGCGGTGATGCCGGAAGCCGATGAGCTCGCCGAGGTCGCCATCAACCCGGCCGACTTGCGCATCGACACCTTCCGCGCGAGTGGTGCCGGGGGGCAGCACATCAACAAGACCGACAGTGCGGTGCGCGTGACCCACCTGCCGACCGGTATCGTCGTGGAATGTCAGGACGACCGCTCCCAACACCGCAACAAGGCCCAGGCTCTGGCCGTGCTGGCGGCGCGCATCAAGGCCGCGCAGGAAGCCGAGCAGCATGCGGCCATCGCCAGCGAGCGCAAGAGCCTGGTGGGCAGCGGCGACCGCTCGGAGCGCATCCGCACCTACAACTTCCCGCAGGGGCGGATCACCGACCACCGCATCAACCTGACGCTCTACAAGATCGATGCCGTCATGGACGGCGAATTGGGCGAACTGACAGGTGCGCTGCGCGCCGAGCATCAGGCCGAGCTGTTGGCGGCGCTGGTGACCGAGAGTTGAGCGCACCGACAGGCCATTCGAGAAGCCTGTTACGGATCTCGGGCACACGGCATACCGAGGTATCCAGACGGTGATGCAGGATCAAGCGGCTGGCGCCATCTGCCCGGCCACCCTCGGTGAAGCCTGGCACTGGGCGCGCCGACAGATCGACGCCATCGATGCGCGCGTCCTGCTGCGCGAGGCCTGTGCTTGCAGCAATGGGCGCTGGATCAGCCATGGCGAGACGCCGCTCGAGCCCGGTCAGCGAGCACGACTCGCGGACTGGGTGGCCCGTCGGGCGGCCGGCGAGCCGGTGGCCTATCTCTTGGGCTGGCGCGAGTTTCACGGTCACCGTTTTACGGTGACGCCGGATGTGCTGATCCCACGGCCCGACACCGAGACACTTGTGGATGCTGCGCTGGCGGTCTTGCCTGCCGATCGGCCTGCCCGTGTGCTGGACCTCGGCACCGGCAGCGGCTGCATCGCCATCAGCCTAGCGCTGGTGCGACCGCTGGCAGACGTGGTGGCGACCGACGCGAGCGAGGCTGCCTTGATGGTGGCGTCAGCCAACGCTGAGACGCTTGGCGCAACCAATATCCGCTTTGTGCGCGGGAGCTGGTACGGCGCGCTTTCCGGGGCGCCCGAGGCCCAATTCGACCTCATCGTCAGCAACCCGCCCTACATCGCTGCTGGCGACACACATCTGGCCGAAGGTGACCTGCGTGCCGAACCGCCAGCGGCACTGAGCCCCGGCGGCGACGGGCTGGATGCGCTGCGCGCGATCATCGCCGGCGCGCCCGCATGTCTGGCGGCTGGCGGCTGGCTGCTGGTGGAGCACGGCTGGGATCAGGGCGGGGCGGTGCGGCAGCTGCTGGGCGCGGCTGGCTTCGAGCGTCTGGTCGATCACCATGACCTGGGCGGGAACCATCGCGTCAGTGGTGGGCGCTGGCGGCGCTAAAGCCCGTCTGCGTGTCCGATTGCGGCCATGGCC
>CAMDGF010000007.1 GCA_945897555.1 Klebsiella pneumoniae
TGCCGCTCGACCTGCTCACCGCCACGCACCTGATGCGGGTGGATGGCGATGTGGTCTGGCTGCGTGCCGACTCCCCGGCGGTGGCAACGCGTCTGCGCCAGATCCAGGTGCGTCTGCGGCGCGGATTCGTGGAGCGAGGTCTGGTCGCGGCTGCGATCAAGGTCAAGGTGGGTTCGCCACACCTGAGCCGCCGCGAGCCGCCGCCACGTCAGCGGCGGGTGTTGCCCGATGCGGCGCGTTCAGCCATGTCGCGCGTGGCTGAGCGCTTGCCCGCGGGCCCTCTGCGCGAGCGCATGCTGCGGCTCGCCCGTTCCTCGGCCCCTGCTTGAGGGGCAGGGTGGCTCAGGCCGCCTGCACCAGCGCTTCGCTGGCAGGCAGCGGGGCGAAAGCCACCGGCAGGTCGTCATCGCGGCCGAAGGTCACGATCTCATGGCTCTCCGGATCGGCCAGGAGGGCGCGCACCAGCGCGTTGTTGAGCGCATGGCCCGACTTGTGGCCGGTAAAGGCGCCAATGATGGGATGGCCAGCGAGGTAGAGGTCGCCGATGGCGTCCAGCACTTTGTGCGTCACCAATTCCTTGGGCGTGCGCAGGCCGTCGCGATTGAGCACGCGGAACTCGTCCATGACGATGGCGTTGTCTAGACTGCCGCCCAGCGCCAGACCGTTGGCACGCAGCGCCTCGACCTCGTGCATGAAGCCGAAGGTGCGGGCGCGGCTCACGTCGCGCACATAGGACTGTTGGGCAAAATCGATGGTGACTTGTCCGGCGGCGCCGCGCGTGGCCGGGTGCGCAAAGTCGATGCTCAGGCTGATGCGAAAGCCGTCGTGGGGCTCCAAGCGCACCCACTTGTCGCCGTCCTGCAGCTCGAGGGTCTTTTTGATGCGGATGTAGCGCTTGCGCGCGTCCTGCTCGAGCAGGCCGGCGGATTGCAGCAGGAAAACGAAGGGCGCCGAGCTGCCGTCCATGATCGGCACCTCGGGTGCGGTGAGGTCGATCAGCAGGTTGTCGATGCCGAGACCGGCGATGGCGCTGAGCAGATGCTCCACCGTGCCGACGCGCGCACCCTCGAACTCCAGGGCGGTGCACATGCGCGTGTCGTGCACCAGCCGGGCATCGGCCGCAAAGCGGATTGGCGGGTCGAGGTCGACACGGCGGAAGACGATGCCATGGTCGGCCGGGGCTGGGTGCAGGGTCAGCTCGACCTTGTTGCCGGAATGCAGGCCGACGCCGGTGGCGCGGATGGTCTGGGCGAGGGTGCGCTGAAACAGCATGTCGTGTCGGGGGCTCAGGGCAAGCGTTCAGAGGCGGATTGTAACCGCCCCGTCACGCGACGACGAATCGTGCTGCTACAGCGCACCATCGGCCCCGCCCTCAGTCGGCCTGCCGGCGCAGGAAGGCCGGGATGTCGTACTGCTCGAGGTTCTGCTCGGTGAATACCGGACGCACATGACCGCGGCCGCTGCGGCCGCTGCCGAACACCGCCGGGGTCTCACCGCCGTCCATCGGCGGCATGAAGCCAGCGGCGTCGTCGGTACCAGTGCGTGCTGACTTCAGGCCACTGGTGTCGATCACCTCGAGAACCGGTTTGCCCGAGCGTGCGGCCTGCGGCTTGCCCAAGCCGGTCGCGACCACCGTGACGCGCAACGCATCACCCATGTCGGCATTGATTGCGGTTCCGAAGATGACGGTGGCGTCCTCGGCGGTGTAGGCGCGGATGGTCTCCATGATCTGGTTGATGTCGGAGAGTTTGAGGCTATGGTCCGCAGTGATGTTGACCAGCACGCCACGCGCGCCGCGCAGCTCGACATCCTCGAGCAGGGGGCTGGCGACAGCTGATTCTGCAGCGATGCGCGCCCGGTCGACGCCGCTGGCCGAGGCCGAGCCCATCATCGCCATGCCCATCTCGCCCATCACGGTCTTCACGTCGGCGAAGTCGACGCCGATCATGCCCGGCGAGTTGATGACCTCGGCGATGCCCGCCACGGCGCCATGCAACACATCGTTGGCGGCGGCAAACGCCTCCACCAGCGACACATCACCGAGCTCTTCCATCAGCTTCTCGTTGGGGATGACGATCACCGAGTCGACGTGTTGCGCGAGTTCGGCGATGCCGCTCACCGCAGCGTCCATGCGCCTGCCTTCGAAGCTGAACGGCTTGGTGACGACGGCTACCGTCAGGATGCCCAGTTCGCGCGCCACCTGGGCGACGATCGGAGCCGCGCCGGTGCCGGTGCCGCCGCCCATACCAGCGGTGATGAACAGCATATCGGCGCCAGCTACGGCGTCGACCAGACGCTCGCGATCTTCGAGGGCGGCGTTGCGGCCGACCTCAGGGCGCGCGCCAGCGCCAAGGCCTTTGGTCAGTTGCTGACCGATGGCGATCTGGTTGGGCGCCTGCGTGCGCACCAGAGCCTTCTGGTCGGTGTTGGCGCAGATGAAATCAACACCCTGCACCCCCCGGTTGATCATGTGATCGACCGCGTTGCCGCCGCAACCGCCAACGCCGATCACCTTGATGACTGCGCCCTGCTTGGGCGCTTCCATGACTTCGAACTTCATACCCATCTCCCCTTAAAAATTACCCTGCACCCAGGTCTTGAAATTGCGAAGGGCCGCCTTGAAAGGGCCCTCCTTGATACGGTCGATCTGGCGTCTCTGGTGGCTCTCGAAGCCCGCCTGCACCAGGCCCGCCGCCGTGGCGTAACGGGGATGGCGCACGAACTCCGCGAGCGGGCCGCCGTAGTTGGGCTGGCCGATGCGCACCGGCATGTGGAAGACCTCTTCACCCAGTTCGGACATGCCCGGCATCGCGGCACTGCCGCCGGTCAACACCACGCCCGAGGAGAGCCCCTCAGCAAAGCCGGCACGGGTGAGTTCGGATTGCACCAGCGCGAACAGCTCCTCGACCCGCGGTTCGATGACGTTGGCCAAGGTCTGCCGCGACGACTGCCGCGGTTGGCGGTCGCCGACCCCCGGCACTTCGATGCCGACCGTGCTGTCGGCCAGCTGGCGCAGCGCGCAGCCATGCAGTTGCTTGAGCTCTTCGGCGTCTTTGGTCGGCGTGCGCAGAGCCATGGCGATGTCGTTGGTGATCTGATCGCCGGCGATCGGCAGTACCGCCGTGTGGCGGATGGCGCCGCCAGCGTAGACGGCGATGTCGGTGGTGCCACCGCCGATGTCGACCATCACCACGCCAAGGTCGCGCTCGTCGCCGTGCAGCACGGTGGTGGCAGAGGCGATCGGCTGCAGCACCAGCTCCTCGACCTCGAGCCCGCAGCGGCGTACACACTTGACGATGTTCTCGGCGGCGCTGACCGCTCCGGTGACCATGTGCACCTTGACCTCAAGGCGCACGCCGCTCATGCCAAGGGGTTCGCGCACCTCGCCCTGGTCGTCGATGATGAATTCCTGGATGAGCGTGTGCAGCACGCGCTGGTCGGCTGGGATGTTGACGGCTTGCGCGGTGCGCAGAACGCTGTCGATGTCGTGCTGGCTCACCTCGCGGTCGCGGATGGCGACCATGCCATGCGAGTTGAAGCTCTTGATGTGGCTGCCGGCGATGCCAGCCCAGACCCGGCTGATCTTGCAGTTGGCCATGAGCTCGGCTTCGGCGATGGCGGCCTGGATGGCGTTGACCGTGGCCTCGATGTTGACCACTACGCCGCGCCGCAATCCGGTGGAGGGTGCGCTGCCAAAGCCGATCATCTCGAGCTGGTCGTCGGCGTTGATCACGGCGACCACGGCGACCACCTTGGAGGTCCCGATGTCGAGACCGACGATGGGAGGTGTGGTGTGGATCACGGGCTTCATGGTGTGTCGGGCTTCTTGGCTGGCTTCATGTCTTGCGAGTGGCCGCAGCGCCTTGGGGCGTGCGGCCGGGGAGGGTGACTGGCTTGCCATCGCGGCTGCGCAGGGCAAAACCATTGCGGTAGCGCAGGTCGATCTGGCTCAGCCGGGGCATGAGCGGCTCGATCTGCTGCGGGTAGGCGGAGAGAAAGCGTTGCAGTGGCGCGAGGTCGTTGCTGCGGCCGAGCTCGATGCGCGGCCCCCCCTGCAGGTCGACGCTCCAGGCATGGCGCGGCGACAGTTCGATGGCATGCGGCACGAGGCCGACCTCGGCGAGCGCTGAGCGGATGGCGGCAAAGCGCTCTGCTACCAGCCGGCTGCTGCCATCAGGGCCGATGAAGACGGGCAGGTCGGCGTCGGTCGCGCCCTGGAAGACATCGCCCTCGCGGTTCACCAGACCCCCCTCTTGCCAAACCGCCACGGCCTCTTGTTCGACGATCCGCACCTCGAGGGTGTCTGGCCATTGGCGCTCCAGAGCGGCTTCACGCACCCACGGCAGTCGAGCAAAGGCCCGCCGCGAGGTCTCCAGATCGAGGGTGAAGAAGTTGCCGCGAAGTTCTCGGCGCACCACATCCTCGATCTGGCGCCGGGTGACGTGGCGCGGCGTCTCGGCGACCACCACGGTGGTGATGGCAAATGCCGGTCGATGCACCACCCAGTAGAGGGCGCCGCTCACCAGCAGCGCCACGCTCAGGGCGAGCAGGCCGAGGGCGATACGGTCGAGGCCCTGCGGGTCGTTCCACAACGGGTGTTGGGACCCGCTGTGGGTCGCCGCGGATGAGGTGTGTGGCCGCCTAAGCGACATCGGCGCCCTCCAGGATCTCCACCACCAACTGCTCGAAGGGGATGCCAGCAGCTTTGGCCGCCATCGGCACCAGCGAGTGACCCGTCATGCCCGGGCTGGTGTTCATCTCGAGGAACACCGGCTCGCCGGCTGGTGTGAGGATGATGTCGGCGCGGCCCCAGCCGCGGCAGTCGAGGGCACGGAAGGCGCGCAGCGTGAGCGCCTGGATGCGCGCCTCCAAGGCAGGCTCCAGCCCGGCCGGGCAGAAATACTGCGTGTCGTCGCTGAAGTACTTGTTCTGGTAGTCGTAGTTGCCCTGCGGCGGGACGATGCGCACCATCGGCAGGGCGCGGTCGCCGAGCACCGCGCAGGTGTACTCGCCGCCTTGCACGAAGCGCTCGGCCAGCACGATGCTGTCGTGGCGCAGCGCCTCGTCCCAGGCGGCGCGCACCGCAGCTGCATCGCCACCGATGATCTTGGTGATACCGATCGAGGAACCCTCGCGCGCAGCTTTGACCATCATGTCGGGGCCGAGGCGGTCGAGTACCTGTTGCGGCGTCATGTCTGGGGTGAGCTCGATGCCATCGGCGACCGGGATGCCGGACTGCTGCCAGACCAGCTTGGTGCGCCATTTGTCCATCGCCAGCGCAGAGCCGAGCACGCCTGAGCCGGTGTAGGGGATGCCGAAGGCCTCGAGTGCGCCTTGCAGCGTGCCGTCCTCACCGAAGCGCCCATGCAGCGCGATGAAGACGCGCGCGTAGCCTTCGTCGAGCAGCGCGGTGAGGGGCTTCTCGGCGGGGTCGAACCGGTGCGCATCGACGCCCTGGCTCTGCAGCGCGGCCAGCACGGCGCTGCCGCTCATGATCGAGATCTCGCGTTCGGCCGAGCGGCCGCCGAACATCACGGCGACCCTGCCGAAACGTGCGCGATCGGCGGTCATGGTCATGCCGTGACCCCCTCGACCAGTTGCAGCGGCACCTGTCCCATCGAGCCGGCACCCATGGTGATCAACACATCGCCGTCCCGCAGGTGTGCGAGGGCCGCTTGGTGTAACTCGCCGACCTGTTCGACGAAGATCGGCTCGATGCGTCCCTGCACGCGCAAGGCACGCGCCAGGGCGCGGCCATCGGCGGCCACGATCGGCGCCTCGCCAGCCGAATAGACCTCGGTGAGCAGCACCACATCGGCGTCCCCGAGCACGCGCACAAAATCCTCAAAGAGGTCGCGCGTGCGGGTGTAGCGATGCGGCTGGAAGGCGAGCACGATGCGCCGACCCGGGAAGGCACCGCGCGCTGCCGAGAGCGTGGCGGCCATCTCCACCGGGTGATGGCCGTAATCGTCGATCAGGGTGAAACTGCCGCCACCCGGCAAGTTGAGTTCACCATGACGCGCGAAGCGCCGGCCGACACCTTGGAACTCGGCCAGCGCATGGACGATGGATGCGTCCGGGATGTCGAGTTCGGTGCCAACGGCGATCGCCGCGAGCGCGTTGCGCACGTTGTGCTCGCCGGGCAGGTTGAGCGTGACCTCTAGGCTGGAGAGCGGCGAGCCGTTGCGGCGCGTCGCCGTGAAGTGCATGCGACCGTGGTCGTGGCGCACGTTGACGGCGCGGATCGCGGCGGCCTCATGGCAGCCATAAGGCACGATGGTCTTGCTCACCTGCGGCAGGATCTCGGCGACTACCGGGTCGTCGATGCAGGCCACCGCCACGCCGTAGAAGGGCAGGCGCTGCAGGAAATCGACGAAGGTCTGCTTGAGCCGGCCGAAGTCGTGGCCGTAGGTCTCCATGTGGTCCTGGTCGATGTTGGTGACCACGCTGATGACCGGTGTGAGGTGCATGAAACTGGCGTCGGATTCGTCGGCTTCGGCAACGATGAAATCACCTTGGCCGAGCTTGGCGTTGGCGTTGGCGGCGTTGAGCCGGCCACCGATCACGAACGTCGGGTCAAGCCCGCCCGCCGCCAGCACGGAGGCGATCAGGCTGGTGGTGGTGGTCTTGCCATGGGTGCCGGCCACGGCGATGCCCTGGCGCAGGCGCATGAGCTCGGCGAGCATCAGCGCGCGCGGCACCACCGGGATGCGCGCGGCATGCGCGGCGACCACCTCGGGGTTGTCGGTGGTGACGGCGGTGGAGGTGACCACCGCGTCCGCGCCAGCGATGTTGCCGGCATCGTGACCGATGCGGATGTGGGCGCCCAGCTGCACCAGCCGGCGGGTCGCAGCACCGCTGGCGATGTCGGAACCACTCACCTGATAACCCAGATTGAGCAGCACTTCGGCGATGCCGCACATGCCGGTGCCGCCGATGCCGACAAAGTGGATGTGGTTGATGCGGTGCCTCATGCCGGCAGCCCCGCGGTCTCGAGCACGATGCGCGCCACGGTGGCGGTGGCCTCTGGCTTGGCCACCGTCTGTGCGCGCACCGCCATCTGCGCCAGCTCCTCGCGCGTCAGCGACTGCAGCAGCGCGGCCAGCCCCTCGGGTGTCAGCTCCCGCTCCGGCAGCAGGCGCGCCGCGCCGGCTTCGACCAGCACCCGTGCATTGGCGGTCTGGTGGTCGTCGACTGCGTAGGGGAAGGGGATGAGCAGCGCGCCGACACCCACTGTAGCCAGCTCGGCCACGGTGAGTGCGCCGGCGCGGCAGATGACGAGGTCGGCCATGGCGTACTGCATCGCCATGTCCTTGATGAAGGGCACGCAGGAGGCCATCACGCCAGCCTCGTCGTAGGCGTGCCGCAGCCCGTCGATGTGCTTGTCGCCGGCCTGGTGGAAGACGAACGGCCGCTCCAGCTTGGGGATGAGGGCCAGCGCCGCGGGCAGAGCCCGGTTGAGCGCCTGCGCGCCAAGGCTGCCACCGACCACCAGGATGCGCAGACGGCCGCCGCCGCGTTCCTCGAAGCGCTCGACCGGGTCGCCGAGGCTCAGGATGGAGGCGCGCACCGGGTTGCCGACCCACTCGGTCTTTGCGGGCGGCCGGCACTTCGTGGCGAGGCCGGAGCTGCTCGGTGCCTCGAAGGCACCCGGGAAACCGGTGAGCACGCGATCGGCGAACATCGCCAGCGCACGGTTGGTGAGGCCGGCCACGGCGTTCTGTTCGTGGACCACGAGCTTGCGTCCGAGCAGCTTGCCGACCAGCGCGCCGGGGAAGGCGGCGTAACCACCGAAGCCCAGCATCAGACGCGGACGGTAGCGCAGCACTCCGACCAAGGCCTGCAAGCAGGCCAATGCCAGCTTGAGCGGGAAGAGCGCCGTGGTCAGCAGGTTCTTGCCGCGCAGCCCGCCCAGCGTGACCCAGACGCCGGGGTAGCCGGCCTCGGCCACCAGCCGCTGTTCCATGCCGCCGCGGGTGCCGAGCCAGACCACCTCGTGGCCGCGCTCGCGCAGCGCATTGGCCACGGCGATCGCGGGGAACACGTGGCCACCGGTACCACCCGCCATGATCATGAAGGGCGTGCTCATACCGGCTTGCCCCGCATCAGCAGCCGGTTCTCAAAATCGACCCGCAGCAGGATGGCCAGCGTCAGGCAGATGGTGATGAGCGCGCTGCCACCAAAGCTCATCAGGGGCATGGTCAGGCCTTTGGTGGGCAAGGCGCCCATGCTCACGCCGGCGTGCACCAACGCCTGCGTGCCGAGCCAGACGCCGATGCCCTGCGCCACCAGCGCCGAATAGACGCGATCGAGCGCGATGGCTTGGCGACCGATGAGAAAGGCCCGCCAGATCAGCCAGGCGAACAGCAGCATGACCATCACCACGCCGACGAAACCGAGCTCTTCGCCGATCACGGCCATCAGAAAGTCGTTGTGCGCCTCGGGCAGGTAGCCCTGCTTCTCCATGCCGGCGCCCAGCCCGACACCGAACCACTCGCCGCGGCCAAAGGCCATGAGCGAGTGGGTGAGCTGGTAGCCGTCGGCCATCGGCTTGTCCCACGGATTCATGAAGGTGACGAGGCGCTTGAGCCGCCACGGTACGAACCAGATCAGCGCAAAGAAAACCGCTGCCACGGGTGCGATCAGGCCGAGGAAGATGCGCACACGCATGCCGCCTAGCCAGAGGATGCCGGCGGTGATGGCGCACATCACGGCAAACGAACCGAGGTCGGGTTGCACGATGACGAGCGAGCCAGAGACGATGATCACCGCGGCCAGCGGCAACAGGCCTTTGGTCCAGCTGTGCATGAAGGCCGCTTTGCGCACCGTGTAGTCGGCGGCGTACAGCACCACAGCGAGCTTCATCAGTTCGGCGGGCTGCAGGCTGACTACGCCGAGCGGGATCCAGCGTCGGGCGCCATTGATCTTGAGGCCGATGCCAGGGATCAGCACCAGCAGCAGGAGCAGCATGCAGCCAAAGAAGATCCACGGTGACCACTTCTGCCAGGTGCGCATCTCCACCGCGAAAACCGCCATGCCGAGCAGCGCTCCGATGATGAGGTAGCTGGAGTGGCGCTTGAAATAGAAGAGCGAGTCGAACTGGGTCTGGCGGCTGAGTTCGGCGGTGGTGATGGTGGCCGAGAAGACCACCACCAGGCCCATGGCGGCGATCACAGCGATGACGAACAGCAGCGCCTGGTCGTACATCGGCAACAGCCGACGAGGGTGGATGCCAGAGGCTGCGACCCTCATCCCTGAGCCCCTGGCAGGCGCCGTACGGCGTCAATGAACACTTCGGCGCGGTGCGCGTAATTGCGGAACATGTCGAGGCTGGCGCAGGCCGGCGAGAGCAGCACGGCGTCACCCGGTCGCGCCAGCTCAGCGCAGGCGCGTACCGCCTCGGGCAGGCTGTCGGCGCGTTGCAAGGGGACGCCGGTGGTGCGCAGGGCGACCTCGATGGCCGGTGCATCGCGGCCGATGAGGACGACTGCACGGGCATGCGCCCGCACCGGCTCTGCCAGCGGTGCAAAGTCCTGGCCCTTGCCATCACCACCGGCGATCAACACCACGGGCCGGTCGAGCCCCTCGAGTGCTGCCACGGTGGCGCCGACATTGGTGCCCTTGGAATCGTCGTAGTAGCTCACACCCGCCACTTCGGCGATGCATTCGACCCGGTGCGCAAGGCCGCGGAACCCCCGCAGTGCCGTGAGCAGGGGGCCTTCCGGGAGGTCGAGCGCCCGGCACAGCGCGATGGCCGCCAGCGCATTGGTGGCGTTGTGCAATCCGGCGACCTTGAGCTCGCTGGTGCGCATCAGCACGCGGCTTCCTTGCGCCAGTGCGATCCCGCCGTCGACCTCGAGCAGCCCGAAGTCGCTTGGCGCCACCGGCGCGTGCCGGCTGAAGGTCCATACGCGCCGGCCTGATTCGCCCATGCGATCGACCATCGGGTCGTCGCGGTTGATCACCTGCACGCCCTCGCCGTTGAAGATGCGTGCCTTGACCGCGGCGTAGGCGGCGAGCCCTGGGTAGCGATCCATGTGGTCCTCGGAGATGTTGAGGACGGTCGCTGCATCGGGGTAGAGGTGGCGCGTGGTCTCCAACTGGAAGCTGGAGAGCTCGAGCACGAAGATGTCGGGTGTCTTGTCGCCGGCAAGGGTCTTGGCCAATGCATCCAGCACCGGCAAGCCGATGTTGCCAGCCACTACCGTGCGGAAGCCGGCTTTGGCGCACATCTCGCCAACCATGCTGGTGACTGTGCTCTTGCCGTTGGAGCCGGTGATCGCCACCACCCGCACCCGCGGGTAGTACTTGTTCAGGGCGCGGGCGAACAGTTCGACATCGCCGGTCACCGGGATGCCGCGGCGCACCGCGTCCTGCACCAGCGGCTCGGCCAAAGGCACGCCCGGGCTCAGCGCGATGAGGTCGATGCCCTCGAAACTCGACTCGTGGAACGGCCCGCAGTCGGTGCGGATGTCGGGGAACTCCTGCTGCAGCGTGCGCAGGTGTGGCGGGTCCTGCCGGCTGTCGGCCACCCGCACCGTAGCGCCCGCACCGCGCAGCCAGCGCACCATGGAGAGGCCGGTGTCGCCAAGTCCCAGAACGAGTACGGTCTGTTCGCGCAGTGCCATGGCCTACCTCAGCTTGAGCGTAGAGAGGCCGACCAGCACCAGCATCATGGTGATGATCCAGAAGCGCACCACCACCTGGGTCTCCTTCCAGCCCTTGAGCTCGAAGTGATGGTGGAGCGGCGCCATGCGGAACACCCGCTTGCCGGTCAGCTTGAAAGAGGCGACCTGAACGATGACCGACAAGGTCTCGACCACGAACACGCCCCCCATGATGAACAACACGATCTCTTGGCGGACGATCACGGCGATGGTGCCGAGCATGGCGCCCAAGGCCAGCGCGCCCACATCGCCCATGAACACCTCGGCCGGGTAGGCGTTGAACCAGAGGAAGCCCAAACCTGCCCCGGCCATCGCCGCGCACAGCACCAGCAGCTCGCCGGCACCCGGGATGTAGGGAAAGCCCAGATATTTGGAGAAGACGGCGTTGCCCACGACGTAGGCGAACACGCCGAGCGCGCTGCCGACCATCACCGTCGGCATGATCGCCAAGCCATCGAGGCCGTCGGTCAGGTTGACGGCGTTGCTGGTGCCGACGATGACGAAGTAGGTGAGGATGAGGAAGCCGATCGAGCCCAGCGGGAAGGCGACTGTCTTGAAGAACGGCACGATGAAATCGGTCTGCGCGGGGAGCGTGGTGCTGAAGGCGAGGAAGGCGGCCGCCGCCAGCCCGATGACGCTCTGCCAGAAGTACTTCCAGCGGCTCGCCAGACCCTTGGGGTCGCGGCGCACCACCTTGCGGTAGTCGTCCACCCAGCCGACCACGCCAAAGCCCAGCGTGACGAGCAGCACGATCCAGACGAAGCGGTTGGAGAGGTCGCCCCACAGCAGGGTCGCACCGGCGATGGCGATGAGGATGAGCGCGCCGCCCATGGTCGGGGTGCCTTGCTTGACCAGATGCGTCTGCGGGCCGTCGTCGCGCACCGCCTGGCCGAACTTCATTTCGGCTAGCTTGCGGATCACCGCTGGTCCGGCCCAGAAGCAGATGAGCAGGGCGGTCATGCAGGCGAGCACCGCGCGCAGCGTGAGGTAGTTGAAGACCCGAAAGGCACCGACGTCCTCGGCGAGCCATTGCGCGAGGATCAGCAGCACGATGTGGTCTCCTTGAGCGCGCTGTGAAGTGTCGTTGCCGAGCCGCCGCCCGAGGTCGGGCCACAGGTGCTGGTGCCGGGTGCGGTCAGCGCCTCGATCACCTGCTCCATGCGCATGAAACGCGAGCCCTTGACCAGCACCGTGACGTCCGTGACGAGGCGGCCGCGCAGCGCGTCGATGAGCGCGGTGTGGCTGGCAAAGTGTTCGCCGCCCGGGCCGAAGCCGGCCACGGTCTCGCGCGACAGCTCGCCGGTGGCGAACAGGCATTCCAAGCCGGCGGCGCGTGCCACCTCGCCCACTTCGCGGTGCAATGCGGGTGCATCCGGGCCGAGTTCGCCCATGTCGCCCAGCACCAGGATGCGCGGCTGCGGTGCGGCGGCGAGTACGGCGATCGCGGCCTTCGCCGAGTCCGGGTTGGCGTTGTAGGTGTCGTCGATCAGGGTGGCGCCGTTTGCTGCGCGCTTGATCTGAAGACGCCCCTTGCTGCCACCAAAGCCGTCGAGCGCGGCGGCGGCTTTTGCCAGCGGCACGCCCGCAGCGATGGCAGCCGCGATGGCGGCGCAGGCGTTGTGCGCGTTGTGCAGGCCGGGCACGGCGAGGTGGCAGGTGGCGGTGGCGTCGCCATGACGCAGCGTCACGGGGCCCTCGCCCGCGGCCTCGCCGGCCAACTCGGCGGCGGCGTCGAGGCCGAAGCGCAGCGAGCGGCGGCTGCCGGCGAACTGCTGCCAAAGTGGCAGCCAGCGGTCGGTCTGCGGCAGCACCGCCACGCCATCCGCGCGCAGGCCCTGCACGATCTCGCCTTTGGCGCGGGCGATGCCCTCGAGTGAGCCGAGGTTCTCCAGGTGCGCGGTGCCGGCGTTGTTGATGACGGCGATGTCCGGCTCGGCGATCTCGCACAGCCAGGCGATCTCGCCGGCGTGGTTCATGCCCATCTCGCACACCGCGAACCGGTGCGCCGGCTCAAGCCGCAGCAGCGTGAGCGGCAGCCCGATGTCGTTGTTGAGATTGCCCTCGGTGGCCAGCACCGCGGCGTCGCCGTGCACGCCGCGCAGGATGGCGGCGAGCATCTCCTTGACCGTGGTCTTGCCATTGCTGCCGGTCACTGCCAGCAGTTCGGGTTGGATGCGGTGACGATGCGCGCGAGCGATCTGGCCCAGCGCGCGTCGGCTGTCTGCGACGACGATGCCGCTCGCTCCGGCGGGCAGTGCGTCCTCGCGCTCTACCAGCGCGGCGACCGCACCGGCTTCGAGCGCCTGCGCCGCGAATGCGTTGCCGTCGAAGCGCTCACCGCGCAACGCAACAAAGAGGTCGCCGGCGGCGATGCTGCGGGTGTCGGTGTGCACGCGAGCGATCTCGCGGTCGGGGCCGACCATGCGCCCGCCACAGTCGGCGGCCAGTGTGGCCAGGCGGAACCGGGCAGCGTTCAAGCGGCACCCCCTTGCCAGCCGTCGAGCGCCAAACGCGCATGCACCACGTCGCTGAACGGATACTTCTGCCCGGCGATCTCCTGCGTGGTCTCGTGGCCCTTGCCGGCCAGCAGCACGATGTCGCCAGCATGGGCCGCAGCCACGGCCAGCGTGATGGCGCGCGCGCGGTCGGGTTCGACCAGCCACTCGCAGTGGCTCGTGATGCCGCTGCGGATGTCCTCGAGGATGGCGGCCGGGTCCTCCGAGCGCGGATTGTCGCTGGTCAGCACCACGCGGTCGGCGAGGCGTGCCGCCACTTCGCCCATCAGCGGGCGCTTGCCGGCGTCGCGATCGCCACCGCAGCCGAACACGCAGTGCAAGCGGCCGTGTTCGCCGAGGCTCGGTCGCAGGCTTGCCAGGGCGTGTTCCAGTGCGTCCGGAGTGTGGGCGTAGTCGACCACCACCGAGGGCCCGCCAGCCAGGCGCAGCACCTGCATGCGGCCGTCGACTGGCAAGAAATCGGCAGCGGCTGCAGCGGCCACGTCGAGGGGCACACCCGAGACGAGCATGCTGGCCAGCACACAGGAGATGTTGTCGGCATTGAACAGCCCGAGTACCGGCGCATGCACCTCGGCGCTGCCCCACGGCGAGGCAAGGCGGAAGTACAGCCCCTCGGCGTCCGCGCGCACGCCCTCCGGCCGCACGTCGCCGTGGTGGCCGACGGTGACCACTTCGGTGCGGCTGCGGTCGATGCTGTCGGCGAGCTGTGCGCCGAAGGTCTGGTTGGTCACCACCACCGCGTATTGCAGTTCGTCCCAGTGAAACAGGCGTGACTTGGCGGCACCGTAGGCCTCGAGCGAGCCGTGGAAGTCCAGGTGGTCGCGGGTGAGGTTGGTGAACACCGCGACGTCGAACTCGACCCCGTGGACGCGACCTTGGGCCAGACCATGGCTCGACACCTCCATCGCCACCGCTTCGGCGCCATCGCGTCGCAGTTCACCCAGGATGGTGTGCAGCACGGCCCCATCGGGCGTGGTGTTGGTCAGCGGTGCCAGCGTCTCGATGCCGTAGCCGAGGGTGCCGATGCGGCCACAGCGGCGTCCGGCCCGGGTGAGGCCGCTCGCCAGCCAGTGGCTGCAGGTGGTCTTGCCATTGGTGCCGGTGATGCCGACCGTCCACAGCGGCCGCCCCGGGTGGCCGGCCATCTCGGCGGCGATCCAGCCCAGCCGCCAGGCGAGGTCTGGCACGGCCTCGTTGGGGATGCTGATGTGCGGCGGCTCGATGCCAACCGGGTCCCAGAGCACGGCCACAGCGCCGGCGGCCACCGCGGCGTCGATGAAGCGGCGTCCATCGGCATGGTGGCCAGGCATGGCGGCGAACACATCGCCCGGTTCGACCAGCCGGCTGTCCACGCGCAGACGCCGTCCGGCCAGCCCCATGGCATGGACGAAGCCCCGATCGAAGTCGGGGCGTCCGCTCGGCTGGTTTCCGTGGCGCAGCGCGTTCATCTGGGCGGGCCTTTGGCCGATGTCCCGTGGCGCGACGGATCGTCGGCGGCCACTTGGACCGCAGCTTGCGGTGCGGCCGGCTGAGCCGGGGGCGGCGCAGGGCGATTGTCGACCCAGACCGGGTCGACCCGGTCGCGCGGCACGCCGTGCAGGCGCAGCGCCTCGCCCATCACCTTGCCGAACACCGGCGCCGCCACGGCGCCGCCATAGATGGCGCCGGCACCCGGCTCGTCGACCATCACCGCGAGGACATAGCGTGGCGCGCTGGCCGGCGCGAAGCCGACGAACGATGCGATGTAGCTCTTGCCGTAGCCACCACCCTCGCGGATCTTGCGCGCGGTGCCGGTCTTGCCGGCGACCCGATAGCCGGGGATGGCCGCAGCCTTGGCGGTGCCGCCGTCTTGCGTCACCATCTCCAGCATGGCGCGCACCTGGTGCGCGGTCTCGCTCGAGATGACCCGCTCGCCCTGTGGCGCATCGGTCTCGCGAGTCAGGCGGATGGGGATCATGTCGCCATCACGGGCGAACACCAGATAGGCGCGCGCCATCTGCAGCAGACTCACCGCCACGCCATTGCCATACGACATCACCACCTGGTCGACCGGCTTCCAGGTCTTCCAGGGGCGCAGCATGCCGGTGGCCTCGCCGGGGAAGCCGGTGCCGGGGGGCACGCCAAAACCGAAGCGGTGCAGATACTCCCAGTGACGCGAAGGCTGCACCTGCAGCGCCATCTTGAGAGAGCCGACGTTGCTCGACTGCTGGATGATCTCGGTGACCGTCATGAAACGCGATTTGGGGTGCGTGTCCTTGATGGTGTGCTTGCCGATGCGGTAGCTGCCGTCGCCCACGTCGATGCGCGTGTCGGGCTCGACGATGCCCTCCTCCAGCGCCATCGCAGCGGTGAAAGGTTTCATCGTCGAGCCAGGCTCGTAAAGGTCGATGACAGTGCGGTTGCGCGTGCGGTCGGGGTCGGCGCGCTCGTCGTTGTTGGGGTTGTAGGCGGGGTAGTTGGCCATCGCCAGTACTTCGCCGCTGTGCACATCGAGCATGACGATGCCGCCGCCGCGCGCTTTGTTGCGCAGCACGGCCTCGCGCAGTTCGCGGTAGGCGAGGTATTGCAGGTCGCGGTCGATGGCCAGCGCGAGATCGCGGCCGTGCTGCGGGGGCAAGACGCTGCGCGCATCGTCGACCCACTGGCCACGGCTGTTGCGCAGGCCCACGCGTTTGCCGTCGATACCGCCGAGGTCGCGATCGAAGGCCCGCTCGATGCCTGCCCGGCCGACGTCGTTGCGGCTCGCATCGCGGCCGGTGAAGCCGACCAGATGGCCGGCCTCTTCGGCAGCCGGATAGAAGCGCCTGAAGTCGGTCTCAAAACCAAGGCCGGCGATGCGCAGAGCGCGCACGCGATCGGCTTGCTCATCGGTGAGGTGGCGGCGCAGATAGACGAAGCCCTGCCGAGTGTCGGCAAGTTGCGCCTGCAAGCGCTCGCTGGGCATCTCGAGCGCCTTGGCCAGCGCCTCAAGTTGCCCCGGTTTGAGCGTGAGGTGGCGTGGGTCGGCGGTGATCGATACGAGCGGCACGCTCACCGCCAGCAGGGCGCCTCGGCGGTCGACGATCTTGCCGCGGTGTGCCGGGATGTCTTGCGCGGTCTGCACCCGGCGATCGGCCTGTGCCTGCAGGAAGTCGTTCTGGACGCTGGCGAGCCAGCCGGCCCGCGCCACGAGGCCGAGGGCAGCGGCGCTGAACAGGCCGAGGATGACGGTGGATCGCCACGGCTTGAGGCGCAGCGCAAGGGCCGGGTGCGGGGCGCTCACGGCGTGGCCTCGTCGGTTGCCGCAGTGGCGACTGCGGCCGGCTCGGGCAGCGCCTGTAGCTGCGGGCCGGTCGGGATGGACATGCCGAGGCGCTCGCGCGCCACCGCCTCGACACGCCCGTGAGCCGACAAGGTGCTCTGCTCGAGTTGCAGCTCGGTGCGCTCAACCTCGAGTTTGCGTGTCTGCTCCTGCATCGCATACAAGCGGATGTAGAGGCTGCGGGCCTGGTGCTGCGTCATGACGACGGCGATGGCGCTGCCCAGCAGCGCCAGCAGCAACCAGAAGTGATGGGTGGTCACGCCAGCGCCCCTTCGGTGCGTTCGGCCGCTCGCATCACCGCGCTGCGGGCGCGCGGGTTGGCCGCCACTTCTGCCGCCGAGGGCTTGATGGCGCGGCCGACCGCCGCCAGCGGGCGCGGCGGCAACTGGTCCTCGCGCAGCGGCAGCCGCGCGAGGTCATCCGGCACCGTGCTGTGGCGACGGATGAAGTGCTTCACGAGCCGATCTTCAAGCGAGTGGAACGCGATGGCCACCAGTCGTCCTCGAGCAGCAAGGTGTTGCAGGCCCTGCCCGAGTGCCGCTTCCAGTTCCTCGAGTTCGCGGTTGATGTGAATGCGAACGGCCTGAAAGGTGCGGGTGGCTGGGTCCTGGCCGGGCTCGCGCTTGCGTACCGCCGCAGCGACGACCTGCGCGAGTTGCCGGGTGCCTGTGAGCGGGCCCGTCTGGCGCGCCGTGACAATTGCGCGCGCAACCTGCTTAGCAAACCGCTCTTCTCCGTACTTGCGGATGATGTGTGCCAGCTCATCTTCATCTACCTCCTCAAGCCATTGGGCGGCACTCGGCCCGCGCGTGGGGTCCATGCGCATGTCGAGAGGCCCGTCTTGGCGAAAGCTGAAACCCCGCTGTGCGTCGTCGATCTGCGGGGAGGACACGCCGACGTCCAGTAGCAGGCCGTCGATGTGGGTGATGCCGTGCTCGTCGAGCACGCGCCCGAGATGGGAGAACGGGGCGTGGACGATGCTGAAGCGCGGGTCGGCGATGTCTGCGGCGGCAGCCACCGCGGTGGGGTCGCGGTCGAGGGCGAGCAGCCGACCGTGCGGGCCGAGACGCTGGAGGATGGCGCGGCTGTGTCCGCCACGCCCAAAGGTGGCGTCGACGTAGATGCCGTTCGGGTCGATCCGCAGTGCGTCGAGTGCTTCGTCGAGAAGGACCGGGACATGCGCCGGGCTCACAGGATGAAGTTCATGTCGGCCGGCCACTCGCTGACCGGCAGGGCGAGGGTGCGGTCGCGCTCCTCGGCCCAGAGGCTGTCGGCCCAGAGTTCGAGTTTGTTGCCTTGACCGACCAGCATCACCGTCTTGTCGAGCTTGGCGATCTCGCGAAGGACGGGCGGGACGAGCACTCGGCCGGCACTGTCGATGTCGAGTTCCTCGGCGTGGCCGATGACCAGGCGCTTGAGTGCGATCACGCGCGGGTCCATGCCGACGCGCTCGAACTGCGCCTCGACCGCCTTCCATTCTGGAATGGGATACATCGCCAGGCAGCCGGCGCGGTCGAGCGTCACCATGACGCGGCTCTCGAAACCCTCAGGCAGGGCGGCGCGATGCTTGGTCGGCATCACCAGGCGCCCTTTGTTATCCAGATTGAGTTTCGTCAGACCCCGAAACATCGCACCCCCGACGCCGCTGAGATTTCCCACAAAATCCCACTGCACGCCACTTTTCCCCACTATAAGGATGAGGATGGGGCAAGGTCAAGGTGGTCTGCAGGTTTTTTGCGCGAGCGCAGGCCGAGCCACCCACGATGTCGAAAAGCATTTTGGGTTCAGGGGTTTGGTCCGGCCGGGCGAGGGCGCGGCCGAGCCCCGGGTGGGGCCTCTCTGGCCCACCGGCGCACATGCTGGAATGAAGAGTGAAGACGGCCGATAAGCCGGGTTCTGTGGACGGCGGTCACCCGCCGCTGACAGTCATTCATCTGGGCCGGCCATTGCTGACCGGCTCGAGCAGCCTACCCGGACGCGGTGCGAGCCACACCATGGCGTCCCTATTTGGCCTTGCTCCGGATGGGGGTTGCCGTGCCGTCCGTGTTGCCACGTCCGCGGTGCGCTCTTACCGCACCCTTTCACCCTTGCCAGCGCCCTTGCGGGTGCTTCGGCGGTTTGCTTTCTGTTGCCCTGTCCATCGCCTCACGGCGTCCGGCCGTTAGCCGGCATCCTGCTCTGCGGAGCCCGGACTTTCCTCCATACGGTCGAGCCGTACAGCGACTGTCCAGCCGTCTTCACAATCGCAGTCTATCAGGCCGTTCGGCAATGCCCTGAGCTGATGCGGGAGAGCGGCTGTGGGCGCGGGGCGGGCCTGTGCGGTCACCGCAGCTGGGGTGAGGCCTGTCCGGGCAGATGCTGCACCCCGCGGTCTGGCAGGTCGGACAAGGTGCGGTCGAGGAAGTCGATCGCCGCATCCACTGCGCCCCCATCCAGCAGAAATGCCGCCACATGTCCGCGACCGCCCTCGATGTAGAGTTCGCTGCGAACACCGACGCGATCCAGCGCTGCCTTGTAGTCGGTGGCGTGGTCCAGTGGTACCACCATGTCCAGCGCACCGTGATAGAGGAACACCGGTGGGTCGTCGGCGCTCACGTGGCGGATGGGTGATGCCGCAGCGTAGCGCTCCGGCACCTCGTCCGGGCGGCCGCCGAGGTAGCGCACCACCAGCTTGCCGTCGGGCCACTTGGCGAGCTCGGTGGGCGCGCCGCCAGCCACCACCGCCTGGATGCGCTGGTTGGCGGGTGCGTCGAGCGTTCCGAGCAACGCCGCCAAATGCCCACCCGCTGAGTAGCCGAAGGCGGCGACCCGGTCCGGGCGTGCTCCGAGTTCGCTGGCTTGTTCGCGCAGCCAAGCCAGCGCCTGGCGCAGATCGTCGACCGCGGCCGGGTGCTGGTGCTTTGGCGCCAGCCGGTAAGTGGCGTTCATCACCACATAGCCCCGCGCGGCCAATCGCTCGGCGATCGACGTCATCTGCGAGCGGCGATCGGGTGGCGCCCAGCCACCGCCGTGGATCAACAGCACGGCGGGCCACTGGCCTTCGCCAATGGGCCGGTAGAGGTCGGCGCGCAGCGTCTCTGGCCAGCCCGGCGGGCTGTAGATCCGGTCGCGCTCAACGCTAAAGACGGTGCGGGTGGGCTGAGTGGCGCTCGCACCTGTTGGCTTGCCGAGGTGTGTGACGCAACCGGCCAGAAGTGCCGCTCCCAGTAGCGCGCCAAGGCCCAAGCAGGGTCCGCGCATGGCTACTGCAAGCGCCATCGCAGGGTCTCGCCAGCGCGGAACGGCACCAGGCGGTCGCCGTCTGGCCCGTAGGGTAGGTCGGCCGGCACCGCATGCGCTTCGCGGCGCAGCGTCACCATGCCGGCGTTGCGCGGCAGCCCATAGAAGTCGGGCCCGAAATGGCTGGCAAAGCCCTCCAGCCGGTCGAGCGCGCCAGCCGCCTCAAAGGCCTCCGCGTACAACGCCAGCGCGGTGAGTGCGGTGTAGCAGCCGGCGCAGCCGCAGTCGGCTTCCTTGGTGTGGCGGGCGTGCGGGGCGCTGTCGGTGCCGAGGAAGAACTTGGGGTCGCCGCTGGTGGCGGCCTCTACCAGGGCCACGCGATGCACCTCGCGCTTGAGCACCGGCAGACAGTAGTTGTGCGGCCGGATACCGCCCTGGAACAGTGCGTTGCGGTTGTAGAGCAGGTGGTGCGCGGTGATGGTGGCGGCCACGTTCGGGCCGGCCTGCGCCACGAACTGGGCGGCGTCGCGCGTGGTGATGTGCTCAAAGACCACGCGCAGGGCCGGGTGGCGCTGCAGCAGCGGGCCGAGTATGCGGTCGATGAACACCGCCTCGCGGTCGAAGACGTCGATCTCGGTGTCGGTCACCTCGCCATGGATCAGCAGCGGCATGCCCAGCCGCGCCATCTCGGCAAGTGTGTCGTCGCAGCGGCGGATGTCGGTGACGCCGGAGTCGGAGTGGGTGGTTGCACCAGCCGGGTACAGCTTGACGCCGTGGACGAAGCCGCTGGCTTTGGCGGCGGCGATCTCGGCCGGCGGCGTGGCGTCGGTGAGGTAGAGCGTCATCAGAGGCTGGAAATCGCTGCCTGCCGGCCGCGCGGCCAGGATGCGCTCGCGGTAGGCGCCCGCCAGCGCGGTGGTGGTGACCGGCGGCTTGAGGTTGGGCATGACGATGGCGCGGGCGAACTGGTGCGCGGTATCGGGCAGCACCGCAGCCAGCGCGACACCATCGCGCAGGTGCAGGTGCCAGTCGTCGGGGCGGGTCAGGGTGAGGGTGTCTGTCATGCCGAGGAGTTTAGCGCGGCGGCCGGGCCGGCCGGCGGAGGCGGTACGATGCGCCGATGTCCGATGAGCCATTGACCATCGCCTGCCTCTGCGCCGCCTGGTGTCGCACCTGCGATGCCTATCGCGAGGTGTTCGAGTCCGCCGCGGCCGAACTCCGCGCGGCTGGCCACACGGTCACGGCACACTGGATCGACATCGAGGATCAGGCCGACCTGGTTGGTGATCTGGATGTGGAGACCTTCCCGACGCTGCTGCTGGTGGTCGGTGGCGAGGTGCGTTTCTTCGGGCCGCTGGAGCCGCAGCCGGAGACCTTGCGGCGGATGCTGCGCGGGGCTCTGGAGGTGCCCGGTGGCGCGGGTGTCATGGAGGCGCCCGCTGCGTTGGAGCGGATGCTTCGCGTGCTTGCCGGCTGATGGGCAGAGGATCGGCCTTGCCCGCGATCACGCCGGCCGGGCAGCTTTGCTCCGGTCGCGCCGGATGGGCAGTAGCCGGGTCAGATCACCTGCGACAGGTCGTAACCAGCGTTGCGGGCCGCCGCGACCATGGCCTCGCGGTCGCCGTGGTTGCGCTGCGACAGCGCCCACAGCGTGATCGAACGCGTGCCCGAGCGGCAGTAGGCCAGCACCGGCTTGGGCAGGTCGGGCCAGGCCTTCTCCATCGCGTCCACATGAGCCTGCGTCATGCCGCCACCGGCCACCGGCAGGAACAGCGTGGCCAGCCCGGCGGCCTGCGCTGCGGCCTCCACCTCGGCGAACGCCGGTTGGTCGAACGACTCGCCATCCGGGCGGTTGCAGACGATGCTGGCGAAGCCGGCTGCCTTGACCGCCTCGATCTCCTCGGGGGCGATCTGCGGGCTGACGGCGAGGTCTGGGGTGACGCGGCGGATGTCCATGCGGGCTTCTCCTGAGGGGGCTTTAGGTCGTCTGGCGGATGCGCTGTTGCCAGCGACCGCCGATGATGAGTGCCGGATTATCGGTCCGGTTTCAATTCCAGTGCGCGACGGTAGAGCGTCTGCCGGTCGATCCCGGTCGCCTTGGCGGCCAGCCGCGCCGCCTGGTTGGGCGGCAGTTCCTCGAGGAGCACGCGCATCAAACCATCCGCCTGCGCTGTATCGGGTGCTGTCTCGCCGGCGGCGTCGATCAACAGAACGAACTCGCCGCGCAGGCGGTCGGGGTCGGCGCCCAGCCATGCCGCGGCCTCGGCCAGTGGCAGCCGGTGCAGGGTCTCGAAGCGCTTGGTCAGCTCGCGTGCTACCAGACACTGCCGCTGGCCGCCCAGCGCGGCGGCCATGTCGGCCACCGATTCGAGCACGCGATGCGGTGCCTCGTAGAACACCAGCGCGCCCGGCACGGCTGCCAGCGCGGTCAGCGCCTTGCGCCGGGCTGCAGCCTTGGCCGGCAGGAAGCCGACGAAGGTCACCGGCCCGGGCGGCAGGCCGCTGGCCGACAGCGCGCAGGCGAGCGCGCTGGGGCCGGGGATCGGCACTACCGTCAGACCTGCCGCGCGTACTGCGGTAACGACGACGGCGCCGGGGTCCGACACCCCCGGCGTGCCAGCATCGCTGATCAGAGCGATGCGCTCGCCCTGCAGCAGCGCCTCGACGATGCGCGCCGCCGCGGCGGCCTCGTTGTGCATGTGCGCGGCGAACAGCGGCGTCGTGATGCCGTGGTGCAGCAGCAGCGGCCGCGAGTGCCGCGTGTCCTCGCAGGCGATGCGGTCGACGCCGCGCAACACATCAAGTGCGCGCAGGGTGATGTCGCTGAGGTTGCCGATCGGCGTCGCCACTACGTAGAGCGCGGGCGGCAGGGCGAGGGGGCTGGCGGTCATGGCGCGGAGTAGTCGGGTGGCGCAGATCGGCGCTTGCGCCGACTATACGCGAGCGTCACGGCACGGCTGTCGCGCGGCTCGCGCTCGGCACCCTCGCCACACCGCAGGCGGCACGCCCGGGTGGCCCGCCTTGGCGGTGCCCGGATGAACACCCTCGGGCAAGCCGCCGAAGCGCTTGCCGCCGCCCACTTGCAGGGTGCCGGCTTGCAGGTCCTCGCGCGAAACTACCAATGCCGGCTGGGCGAGATCGATCTGGTCTGCCGCGAGGCCGAAGTGCTGGTGTTCGTCGAAGTGCGGCAACGGCGCTCCGAGCGCTTTGGCGGCGCTGCAGGCAGCCTGACGGCGCGCAAGCAGACGCGCATCCGGCTCGCAGCCAGGCACTACCTCATGCACCTCGGCCGCGAACCCGCGTGTCGCTTCGATGTGGTGTTGGTGCGTGGCGTCAAGCAATCGGTCGAATGGATACGCAACGCATTCGAGGCGTGAAACAATACGACCGTAACAGAGGTCGTGTATGACTGACACATAACTTTTGCGGAGATGCCATGCGCTTTGCCCAGCTCGCTGCCGTTCTGGTCGCTGTCGGGATGACCGCGCCGCTCTCGGGGTGTTTCCCGATCGTGGCCGGAGGCGTTGGCGTGGGCGCGATGATGGCAGAAGACCGCCGGACCACCGGCATCTACATCGAGGACGAGCGGCTCGAGTTGCGCGTACAGTCCGAGGTCGCCAAGCTCGGTGACAAGGTGCACGTCAACGCGACCAGTTTTAACCGCCTGGTCCTGCTCACTGGCGAGGTGCCCGATGAGGCCGCCAAGGCCAAGGTCGAGAAGGCTGCCGCCGCAGTCGACAACGTCAAGCGTGTGCAGAACGAACTGGTCGTGGCGCGACCGAGCACGCTTGGCGAGCGCAGCAACGACATCTACGTCACGACCCGCATCAAAGCGCGCTTCCTCAGCGAGTCAAAGAAGCGTTTCTCGCCCAACCACGTCAAGGTGGTCACCGAACTGGCGACCGTCTATCTCATGGGCTTGGTCAGCAAGGACGAGGCTGCGGCCGCGGCCGAGATCGCTGCGGGTACGCCGGGCGTCAAGCGCGTGGTGAAGGTGTTCGAGTACACCGAGTGAGGTCTAGACTGACGTGATGCTCTACCCCGACCTGTTCAAATCGTTGGAAAAAGCCCGCTGGGACATGGCGGAGGACGTGCCTTGGGATGCGTTCGACAGCCAATTGCTGACCGACGAGCAGGCGCGCACCATCAAGTACAACGCCATCACCGAGTGGGCGGCGCTGCCGGCCACGGAGATGTTCCTGCGCGACAACCGCCATGATTCCGACTTCTCGGCTTTCATGAGCATCTGGTTCTACGAGGAGCAGAAGCACTCGCTGGTGATGATGGAGTACCTGCGGCGCTTCAGGCCCGATCTGGCGCCGACCGAGGCTGAACTGCACGCGGTGCGCTTTGAGTTCGATCCGGCGCCTCCGCTCGAGACATTGATGCTGCATTTTTGCGGTGAGGTACGGCTGACCCAGTGGTATCGGCGAGCGTCCGAATGGCACACCGAGCCGGTGATCAAGCACATCTACGACCTGCTTTCCCGCGACGAGGCCCGTCACGGCGGTGCTTACCTCAAGTTCATGCGGCGCGCCATCGAGCGGGCTGGCAATGATGCGCGCGCCGCGTTCGCCAAGATCGGCATGCTGATGGCGAGTCCGCGCCGTGCCGGCAAACCGATGCATCCCACCAACCTGCACGTCAACGAATCTTTGTTTCCCAACGACACGGTGCAGAGCCGTTTGCCGGACCCTGAGTGGCTCGAGCACTGGCTCGACGAGCAGATCCGCTTTGACGACGAGTGCGAGCGCCGCGTCACCGGCGGCATCCTGCGCAATCTCTCCAGCCTGTTCGAGCAGACCTTCGAGACCGTGCAGGACCTCAACCGCTACCGCAAGTCACTGGCGGTTGCCGCCACTTAGAACGGGACGTCGTCCTCAAAGCTGTCGTAGGGGTCGCCGCCGGCTGCTGTCGTGGCAGCAGATTTGCTTGCAGGCTTGGCGCTGCTGCGTGCCGGGGCTTCACCGTCATCACTGCTGCCACCCATGCCACCGCCCTCGCGGCTGCCGAGCATCTGCATCACGTCGCCGCGCACTTCGGTGCTGTAGCGGTCGGCACCGGTCTCTTTGTCTTGCCACTTGCGCGTCTGCAGGCGGCCCTCGATATAGACCGAGCGGCCCTTGCGCAGGTATTCGCCCGCGATCTCGGCGAGCTTGTCGAACAGCACCACCGAGTGCCATTCGGTCAGCTCCTTTTTCTCGCCGCTGGCCTTGTCCTTCCAAGATTCGGTGGTGGCCAGACGCAGATTGCAAACGGCCGAGCCACTGGGCAGGTAGCGCACTTCGGGGTCGCGGCCGAGGTTGCCGATGAGGATCACTTTGTTGACGGAAGCCATGTCTGTCTCCAGTTGGATGGGGTTGCGGGCTCAGCCGGCCGGCTGCGTCCCGGAGGTGTGTCGCGGCGGGGCAGCAGGCATGCCCAGTGCAGCGATGAGCCAGATACTAGTGACCACTGAGCAGAATGCGAATACGGCAGATGACCCATGGTGCTGGTACAGCCAGCCGCCGATCGCCCCGCCGAGGAAGGTGCCGATGAACTGCAGCGTGGCGTAGAGCCCGCTGGCCGAGCCGCGCGCACCGGCGGGCGCGAAGCGCGAGATCATCGACGGCAGTTGCGCTTCGAGGATGTTGAAGGCGACGAAGTAGGCCAGCAGCGCGCCGACCACCAACGCCAACCCAGCGCCCGCAGCGAAGCCCAGCACCACTTGTGTGGCCAGCAACAATGTGATGCCACCCAGCATCACAGCCTTGCCCTTGCCGCGCCTCTCTGCCAGCACCAATGCGGGGATCATCAGCACCACGGCAGCGATCATTGCGGCCAGGTACACCTGCCAGTGGCGGTCCTCGGCCAAGCCGGCGTCGCGCATCATGAGAGGCACCACCACGAACAGCGCCATCAGCGTGAGGTGCAACGCGAACACGCCGATGTTCAGCCGGTTGAGCGCGGGGATGCGGATCACCTCGGCAAATGCTACGGGAACCGGACCGCTGCGGTTCACCGCCGGCACCACGCGGCCCACTGCCAGCAGCGCGCCGAAGGCGAGCACGCCGGTGAGGGCGAAGATGCCCGGCACGCCGATGCCGCGCTCCAGCACCGGCCCCAGCGCCAACGAACCCGCGAACGTCAGCCCGATGGTCACGCCGATGAAGGCCATCGCCTTGCCGCGATGCCGCTCGTCGATGACATCCGCTACGCAGGCCAGCACCACGCCGGAGATGGCACCGGCGCCCTGCAATGCACGGCCGACCGTGACCCAGAACAGGTCAGGTGCCCAAGCAGCCAGTGCACTGCCGAGGGCGAACAGCGAGAGCCCGAAGTACAGCACCGGACGCCGGCCGATGCGGTCGGAGATCCAGCCGAAGGGGATCTGCAGCGCGCCTTGCGTGAGCCCATAGATGCCCAGTGCCAAACCGACGCGGGTGTGGTCCTCGCCCCCCGGGAGCGTGGTGGCATAGAGCGCGAAGACCGGCAGGATGACGAACAGGCCGAACAGGCGCAGCGCCGAGATGGATGCCAGCCAAGCGGTGGCGCGCATCTCGCTGCCGGGCATGCGTGCGGGTGCTTCGGCTCCGGCCTGAGCGGCGGGCGACGGGGCGATGCCGACAGGTTGGGGGCGGTTGGTGTTCATGCTCGTTAGAAAGCTAATATTAACAGTTTGAGTTCGGGCCCCCTCCATGGACTTCATCCGCATTCGCGGCGCACGGACGCACAATCTCAAGAACATCAGCCTCGACCTGCCACGTGACCGCCTGATCGTCATCACCGGGCTGTCTGGCTCGGGCAAGTCCAGCCTCGCCTTCGACACCCTCTACGCCGAGGGCCAGCGCCGTTACGTCGAGAGCCTTTCGGCCTACGCGCGGCAGTTTCTGCAGCTGATGGAGAAGCCCGACGTCGACCTCATCGAGGGTCTGTCGCCGGCGATCTCGATCGAGCAGAAGGCGACCAGCCACAACCCGCGCTCCACGGTGGGCACCGTCACCGAGATCCACGACTACTTGCGCTTGCTGTTTGCGCGCATCGGCGAGCCGCGCTGCCCCGACCACGACGAGCCGCTGGCGGTGCAGACGGTGTCGCAGATGGTCGACCACGTGCTGGCCCTGCCCGAGGACACCAAGGTCATGGTGCTGTCGCCGGTGGTCACCGATCGCAAGGGCGAGCAGGCCGACCTGTTCGAGGACCTGCGCGCGCAGGGCTTCGTGCGGGTCCGTGTCAACGGCGAGGTCTACGAGCTCGACGCGGTGCCGCGGCTGGACAAGAAGCGCAAGCACAGCATCGAGGTGGTGGTGGACCGTCTCAAGGTGCGCGAGGACGCCAAGCAGCGCCTCGCCGAGTCCTTCGAGACCGCGTTGCGGCTGTCGGAGGGCCGTGCGTTGGCGCTGGAGATGGACTCGGGCAGGGCTCACCTGTTCAGCCAGAACTTCGCTTGCCCGGTCTGCGGCTACTCGCTGGCCGAGCTCGAGCCGCGTCTGTTCTCCTTCAACAACCCGGTCGGCGCCTGCCCCAAGTGCGACGGCCTCGGCGTCGTGACGTTCTTCGACCCCAAGCGGGTGGTGGCCTTTCCGCAACTGTCGCTGGCTTCTGGTGCGATCAAGGGCTGGGACCGCCGCAACCAGTTCTATTTCATGATGCTGCAGAGCCTGGCGCGGCACTACGGCTTTTCCACCGAGGCACCGTTCGAGAGCCTGTCGCCGGAGCACCAGGCGGTCGTCCTCCACGGCTCGGGCCGCGAGACCATCCCCTTCACCTATCTGGGCGAGCGTGGCAACACCTTTCTGCGCGAGCACAGCTTCGAGGGCATCATCCCCAACCTCGAACGACGCTACCGCGAGACCGACTCCACCCTGGTGCGCGAGGAGTTGGCGCGCTACCTCAACAGCCAGCCCTGCCCCACCTGCGAGGGCGCGCGCATCCGCCGCGAGGCGCGCCATGTGTTCGTGGGTGGTGAGACCTTGCACGCCGTCTCGCGAATGCCGTTGCGCGATTCGGTGCGCTTCTTCGACGAGCTCACGCTGAGTGGCCAGCGCGCCTCCATCGCCGAGAAAGTGGTCAAAGAGATCCGCGCGCGGCTGCAGTTCCTCATCAACGTCGGGCTGGATTACCTCTCGCTCGACCGCTCTGCCGATACCTTGAGCGGCGGCGAGGCGCAGCGCATCCGGCTGGCCAGTCAGATCGGCTCCGGCCTGACCGGCGTGATGTACGTGCTCGACGAGCCGAGCATCGGCCTGCACCAGCGCGACAACGACCGCCTGCTGGCCACGCTCAAGCGGCTGCGCGACATCGGCAACACGGTGATCGTGGTCGAGCACGACGAAGACGCCATCCGCGCTGCAGATTATGTGGTGGACATGGGGCCCGGTGCCGGAGAACACGGTGGTGAGATCGTCGCGCAGGGCACTTCGGACGAAGTGACCGCTCACCCCGCATCGCTCACTGGCGCCTTCCTCAGTGGCCGGCGGCGCATCACCATGCCGGGCGGCCGCGTCGCGCCGGGCGAGCGCTGGTTGCGCGTGCTCGGCGCCACCGGCAACAACCTGCAGAACGTCGACCTGGCCATCCCGGTCGGGCTGCTCACGTGTGTGACCGGCGTGTCCGGATCGGGCAAGTCGACGCTGATCAACGACACGCTCTACACCGCCATCGCGCGCACCCTCTACGGTGGCAGCAGCGAGCCGGCGGCGCATGCGGCAGTCGACGGGCTGCAGCATTTCGACAAGGTCATCTCGGTGGACCAGAGCCCGATCGGGCGCACGCCACGTTCCAACCCAGCCACCTACACCGGGCTCTTCACGCCGATCCGTGAGTTGTACGCCGGTGTGCCGCTGTCACGCGAGCGCGGCTACGGCCCCGGGCGCTTCAGCTTCAATGTGAAGGGCGGCCGCTGCGAGGCCTGCCAGGGCGACGGCGTGATCAAGGTCGAGATGCACTTTCTGCCGGATGTGTACGTGCCTTGTGACGTCTGCCATGGCAAGCGCTACAACCGCGAGACGCTCGACGTGCGCTACAAGGACCGCACCATCTCCGAGGTGCTGCAGATGACGGTCGAGCAGGCGCTCGGCTTCTTTGATGCGGTGCCGGTGATCGCCCGCAAGTTGCAGACCCTGATGGATGTGGGCTTGGGCTACATCACGCTCGGCCAGAGTGCGACCACGCTGTCCGGTGGCGAGGCGCAGCGCGTCAAGTTGTCGCTGGAGCTGAGCAAGCGCGACACCGGGCGCACCCTGTACATCCTCGATGAGCCGACCACTGGCCTGCACTTCCACGACATCGACCTGCTGCTCAAGGTGCTGCACCGGCTGCGCGAGCACGGCAACACGGTGGTGGTGATCGAGCACAACCTCGATGTGATCAAGACCGCCGACTGGATCGTGGATCTCGGCCCGGAGGGCGGCGCTGGCGGTGGGCGCATCATCGCCGCTGGCACGCCGGAGCAGGTGGCGGCAACGCCGGAGAGCCACACCGGGCATTACCTGGCGCCGGTGCTGGCGCGGGTGTAGTCCGGCCTCAGCGCCCCGCTTGCAGCTGCGTCAGCGTCCCCTCAACGGTGGTATCGCCCACCGCGAACCAGATCAACCCATCCTGCACCGTGACCTGCACCGCCATGTTGCGCGCGGCGCAGGCGGCCAAGGCGCGGCTCAGATCCTGCGGCACCTCGAACACGCGCAGGTTGGCGAGCCGCGCCAGGGGCTCGCGGTTCTGTTGCCACCACACGCTCACCGCGCGGCCACCGTAGGCGTACAGCACCACTTGGCGCGCGCGGCCGGCGGCGCGGCGCAACAAGCGCTCGTCCGGCAGGCCGACCTCGGCCC
The DNA here is from genome assembly GCA_945897555.1 of Klebsiella pneumoniae. Taxonomy (GTDB): domain Bacteria; phylum Pseudomonadota; class Gammaproteobacteria; order Burkholderiales; family UBA3065; genus UBA3065. Next base: position 29,513 of record CAMDGF010000007.1, read on the forward strand.
ACAACTGCAGGTTGCCGGCGAGGTCGTGTTGCCAGAGTGTCGCTTCGTCGTCGGAGGAGATGCCGCGACCAAAGGCCAGACCCTCGCCGATGTTCAGGGCGTAGGCGAGTAGGCGGACCATGAGGCGCTCTTCGGTCTCGGAGGGGTGCAGCGCCAGCGAGAGCGCCTGCGACTCGAAGACCTGACGGTCGAGATCGCTGACCTGCAGGTCGGCCTTGTGGATGGTGGAACGAAGAGCCATGCCGGATGGTAGCCGGCGCAGCAGGCCCTTGGGCAGGGCGCAGCCAGCTCAGGGCTGTGTGGCGAACCCGGCCAGGCTGGGCACCCCTGCGATCGGGGCATTCGCGGAAGGCCGCAGCTGCCCGGCCATCTGCAGGGTCTGTCCGACACGCGCGCTGAACGCATCCGACGAGACCATGACATTGCGATGCTTGCGCATATAGGCCGGCAGGGGCTCATCGACCGGGTTGCTGCGATAGCTTGCCACCCCGACGACCGTCCAGCGGCTGTCGATCAACTCGAGCAGAGGCCCACCCGACGCACCCTTCTCGAACGCGCAGTCGACGCCGACGATGGGGAAGATCGGGCCGTAATCCCATGCGTGGCAGCCCCGTTCGAAAGTCACGCCACCCAGCGGCCGGCGCGACTGCGGATAGCCGGCGAACAGCAACTCGCCGTAGCCATTGCGCGCCTTTTCGCCGGCACGTGCGATGTCTGCATGACCGACCTCGCGGCCCAGACAATCGTCAAGTTGTAGCAGCGCCCAATCTTCAGATTGTCCGCGCAGCGACCAGCGGCTGAACTCGCCCCAAAGCACCGGTCGTGCCAGTGTGCTGCGGCGAAAGCTGCCCGGCTTGTCCGGGTCGGGGTCGAGCATGAAACGCGACAACACCAGGCCCGAGGGCTTGTTGAGATTGCCGTCACGGCGAAAGAAGGTGGAGTGATAGGCGCTGAGGATGTGGCATTCGCCCACCAGCACGGCGCTTCCTGTCTGAAAGTTCTCGCGCTCGCTGTAGAGCTGCCCGACCCAGCGCAGCGGGTCGCTGTCAGCCGCTGCCTGTTCACGACGATCGACACCGAACACGTTCGCCGTCGCCCACGCGGGCAACAAGCCGAGCGTGAGTGCGAACAGTTGGGCCAAGGCGATGCGGGTCATGGACACCTCCGGTCAAGGACGGGATGCGTCGATTCAGCATAGCGAATCTGGCGGCGTCTGCCACCCCCTGAACGATGCTGATTGTTACAAACGTTCGTGCGCCGGCGTGGCGATGGTTTCTGGGCGGCATGGGTCGCGTTCAATGGGCGCCCACAAAGCTGCAAACATCCGCGAGCACCGGCGCGATCGGGCGCAGTGGTCGGCCAAAGGCGCCGACCACGGTGTAATGGTTGGCACGGGCGTAGTAGCGCTCGGTTACGGGCACACCGAGTGCGCGCAGCCGCTGGGACAGCCCGCCGGTGTTCACCCCGGGGTAGACGATGTGGTCCTCGCGCGCCGCGACCAGCAGCGCTGGGGGCGCCCCGGCCAGCGCATAGAAGATCGGCTGGGTGGCATCGGGCGTGGTGTCGGGATCGTCCGGCGGGTTGAAGATCGCCATCAGCGCACGGTCGATCAGCGGCCGGAAATCGTACGGACCGGCGATGCCGACCCAGCCAGCGATCGCTTCTGCCGGCTGTAACGCATGCGGTGCGAGCCAGGTGGTGTCGAGCGCGAGCATCGCCGCGTTGAAGGCGCCGGCGCTGTGGCCGGCGACGAAGATGCGCGACCGGTCGCCACCGTGGTGGCCGACTTCGCGGCGCAGCCAAGCCAGTGCCGCTGCACTGTCCTCGAGCACGCCCGGGTACCGGACCTCGGGGTAGAGCCGGTAGTCGGCCACCGCGGCAAGGATGCCGTGCGATGCCAGCGCCTCGCCGAGGAAACGGTATTCGCTGCGGTTGCCGCTCTGCCAGCTGCCGCCGTAGAAGAACAGCAGAACCGGCCAGCCTGCGGCCGGCGTGGCGCCGAGCGGCAGGTAGAGGTCGATGCCGTGGCGCGCGTGGCTCCCATAGGCCTGATCAGCCACAAGGCGGTGGGTATGGTCAGGCGCCAGGCGGTTGAGCGCATCGAGCGGCGCACACCGCCCCCGCAAGCTCTCGAGGCCGAGGCGGCAAAGACAGCGCAGGGCATCAAGGCGGGACACTTCAGCGCCGCCGGGGGCAGTGCAGAGCGGGGTGGACAGGTCGGGAGACAGGCTGGCAGACAATTGGCAGCGGAGGTGGAGCAGAATCGGGTCAGCGAAGTCTGACCATGCATCTCCCGAGGAGTTTACTTGCCCATGCCCAGCCTGCCTCGCGCTGCCGTGCCCTTGCCAACCTCGGCCAAGCCGCTCGCGGCCTTATTGCCGATCCTGTTGCTGTGCGGCCTGGGGCTGCCGCTCCCGGCGGCCCTTGCCGACGAGGATCCGCTCCAGTTCATCGCTTTCAGCACCGACTTCGATTCCAAGTGCGTGCAGCGCAACGGCGTGATGATCTACATCGCCAACAAGCATCCGAATCGCAGCATGCGGCTGGTGCTCGAGCGCTGGTACATGGATAACCGCACCGCTGATCGCGGCAAGTCGCTGCTCAAACCGGGCGAAGAGCCGGAGCCGTTGGGCTGCTCCAATGTCGAGGGCGGCAAGCAGGAATGGAAGGTGCTCAAGAGCGAGTGGGCGGACTGAGCCGCCAGCACTAGGCGCCGAGCCAGCCTTTTCGCAGCGCCAGCGCGGCCTCGTCGGCAGCCTCCATCAGTGTGAGCACGCAGGTGTCGGGCTCGGGCGCCACCGGCACGATCTCGCCGCCGCGCAGGCGGCCGTCGCGCGCGCTGTGCAGGGCGATCGGCACGCCGGGTGCCAGCGCCTTCAGCACGTCTGGCAGCGTCGCCGCATCGACCCGCCAGCCGTCGAGCCCGATCACCTCATCGCCGGGCGCCAGACCCGCGCGCTGCGCCGGGCCTCCGGGCAGCACTGTCTTGACCCGGGCCGCACCAGCCTTTTCGAACTTTGCGCCGAGCGTCACCGGGTCGGCCTTGTCGTCGGACTCGCCGACGCGCCACCGCCAATCCACGCCGAAGGCCGGCGTCTGCTGGTCGAGCGGCAGCCCGTCGGTGCCGCGCAGCGCGCGCTCAAAGAAGCCACCCAGCTCCAGACCGCTCACCGCCTCGGCCAGCGCCTCGAAGTCACCGTCGTGCAGCGGTGCTTCGGCGTGCTGCGCCCACAGCGCCTGCATCACCGTGTCGAGGGAGACCCGTCCAGCAGTGGCGCGCCGCAGGTGCAGGTCGAGCGCGAGTGCCACCAGCGCGCCCTTGGCGTAGTAGCTCACCGTGGCGTTGGGGCTGTTCTCGTCCGGCCGGTAGTACTTGATCCAGGCATCCAGGCTGGCATCCTCCAGCGTCTGCGCGCGATGGCCGGGCAGGCTGTAGACACGACTGATGGTCTCCGCCACGAGCTTGAGGTAGGTCGGTGCGTCGATCACGCCGGCGCGCAACAGAGCGAGGTCGTCGAAGTAGGAGGTGAAGCCTTCGAACAGCCAGAGTTGGCGCGTGAGGTTCTCGCGCGTCAGATCGTAGGGCGCAAAGTCCGCCGGCTTGATGCGCTTGACCAGCCAGCTGTGGAAGTATTCGTGGCTGAAGAGACCGAGCAGGCCGCGGTAGCCTTTTTCGTCGTGGCCGTGTGCGCGAGGCAGGTGGTCGCGTTGCACGATGAGGCTGGTGCTGGCGCGATGCTCCAGCCCGCCATAGCCATCGCGCGTGGCCAGGCACAAGAAGTCGTAGCGTGGGAAGGGCGCGGTCCCACCAAAAAGATCGATCTGCCATTCGCAGATCTTCTGCACCTCGCTGGCGAGACGGTCGAGGTCGACGCCGTGCTCGCTGTGACTGCCGCTCAGCACGATGCGGTGCGGTGTGCCGCGAGCCTCGAAATGCACCGCCCGCCACGCCGCGATCTCCACCGGGTGGTCGATGAGCTCGTCGTAATCGGCGGCAACATAGGTGCCAAAGCCATCGGCGTCGACCTCGGCGGCGGTCATGGCCGTGGCCACCCGCCAGCCGGAGGCGCAGGCGTCGGCGATGCGCTCGATGCGCAGTTGCTGCGGGCCGTTCTGTTGGCCCTCGACCCAAGGCAGTAGGGCGGCTCCGTTGAAATAGGCGCGGTGGTCGTCGACCCAGGCCCCTCGCACCGACAGATCGTGGGCATAGACGAAGAACTCGACCCGCAACGGGCCGCTGCAGGGCGCTGCCAGCCAGGTCTGCTTGTCGACCTTGGTGATCGTCACAGGCCCCTCGAGCCCATGAGCATGGACGCGGACGACGTGCCGGGCGTACTCGCGCACCAGATAGCTGCCCGGTATCCACACCGGCAAGCAGAAGCGCTGGCCTTCGGCGGCAGTGTGTTCTACCGTGACCTGAACACGCCAGATGTGGCCGCGCGGGTCATCGATGCGCAGCGTGTACAGAGGGGGGGTGCAGGTGAGGGGTTTCAAGGTCTGTTCGATGCTTGCACAGTGGTTCCGGGGAGGTGGGCGAGTTGCCGGCATCGATCGCCGCAGCACGCTCGGGCGCAAGGCTAGCACGCGGGTCGGCGGCCCGCCGCAGACCGTCGCCGAGGGGCAAGAACCTCAACAGCGGCGCTGCTGGCGTGCCCTGCTCGGCCTGTTGGCCATCGTCGCGCCCAGCACCCACGCCGACGAGACCGGTGGCATCTCCCGTCTGCGTGTGCCGCAGGGCCACACCATCGAGGTGTACGCCACTGGCGTGAGCAACGCGCGACAGATGGCGTTGCTGCCGTCCGGGGCGCTGTTGGTGGGCTCGCGTGACGCTGGCGTGGTCACAGCGGTGCTGCCCGGTGCAGCCCTGGCCGAGCGTCGGGTGCTCACGTTGCTGTCGGGGCTGGAGATGCCCACCGGCATCGCTGTGCACGGTGGCGACCTCTACATCGCCGACATCTCGCGTATCTACCGCGTTGCCAACGTCGAGGCGCGTATCGCCGAGCTGGCGCGTGGCGGACCCCGTGTCAAGCCGGAACTGGTCAACGACCGCCTGCCAGCCGACACCCACCATGGTTGGCGCTATCTGCGCATCGACGAGCAGGGGCGGCTCATCGTGCCGATCGGCGCGCCGTGCAATGTGTGCGACCGCGATGCCGACGGCTACGCGCAGATCGTGCGCATGCAGCCGGATGGCAGCCAGCGTGAGGTGTTGGCGCGCGGCGTGCGCAACTCGGTCGGCTTTGCCGTGGAGCCCGGCACGGGCCATCTGTGGTTCACCGACAACGGTCGCGACTGGCTCGGCGATGATCTGCCCAGCTGCGAACTCAACCGGCTCACCGAAGTCGGCCAACATTTCGGCTTTCCGTTCTGCCACGAAGGCGCGGTGCCCGATCCCAAGTATGGCCGCGGGCGCGCTTGCAGCGAGTTCGTGGCGCCTGTGGCCAAACTCGGTCCGCATGTGGCACCCCTGGGCATCACCTTCTGGGGCGGCGATGCGGTGGTGGCGCTGCACGGTTCGTGGAACCGCTCGCGCAAATCGGGCTACAAGGTGGTGCGAGTGGTGTTGGACCGCAAGCCGTCTGGCAGCCTCGTACAGCGCGTCGACGATCTGGTCACCGGCTGGCTGCAAGGCGAATACGCCTGGGGGCGCCCGGCCGATGTTCTGGCCATGCCCGATGGCAGTCTGCTCATCGCCGACGACAAGCAGGGGCTGATCTACCGACTCTCCGGGCGGCTCTAAGCGGCCGTGCCACCGATCTCCGCAAGGATCGCGGCCAATGCCGCAGCCGGGTCGGCCGCAGCCGTGATCGGGCGGCCGATCACCAGATCGTCGGCGCCATTGGCAAGGGCCTGTGCCGGCGTGCTGATGCGCTTCTGATCACCGACATCGCTGCCGGCAGGGCGGATACCCGGGGTCACGCAACGAAAGTCGGCGCCGCAAGCCACCTTGATCTCGGTGGCCTCGAGTGCCGAACAGACGACGCCGTCGAGGCCGCAGGCGGCAGCGAGTCGCGCCAGCCGCAAGGCCTGCGTACGCGGCTCCATGTCGAGGCCGATGCCAGCCAAGTCTTCGCGCGTCATGCTGGTGAGCACCGTCACCGCGATCAGCAGGGGCTTCGGCGCGTCGGTTGCAGGATGTGCGTCGATCGCCGCGCGTGCGGCGCGCAGCATGGTCTCGCCGCCACTGGCGTGCACGTTCAGCATCCACACGCCCAGCTCCGCTGCGGCCTGGCAGGCGCTGGCCACGGTGTTGGGGATGTCGTGGTACTTGAGGTCGAGGAAGACCCCGAAGCCCATGGCCGTGAGTTGCCGTACCAGTTCGGGCCCGGCGGCGGTGAACAAGCCCTTGCCCACCTTGAGGCGGCATTGCTGCGGGTCGAGCTGTTTGGCCAGCGACAGTGCGGGTTCGGCGCTGGCGTGGTCGAGCGCCACGATGATGCGAGGTTCGTTGGCCATGTTGGCGGGTCCGGTCTTGTAAACAGGGCTCAGCCTACGCGAACCGGGCGGCCCAAGTGTGACCATCGGCCGCAATGTGGTGGTGGCTAGTCGTAGATATTCAGTTCTTCTACTCGGCGTGCCGGGTAGGTCTCCCAAGCCGAGCAGGCCGGGCACTGCCAGTAGTGCGATCGGGCGCGGAAGCCACACGCCGTGCAACGGTATTGCGACAAGCGGCGGGTGTGCTGGCCGAGCAGTTGGCGCAGCGTGGCGATGTCGCCCAGCGCACTACCGTGCTCGAGCTGGCGCGACACTGCCAGGATCGAGGGGCGCTGCAGCACTGCTTCGGCCAGCAGTGCGCGCGCCGCGTGCTCGCCCTCCACCGCCAGCACCACGCGCAGCGCTGCGTCCAACACGTCGACCGTCGGAGCCTGCTGCCAGAATCCGCGTAGCAGGTTCGCGGCATGCTGACCGCTGCCATGCGCCAAGGCTGATTCGGCGATAAGACCGGCGACCAGCGGCAGATCGTCGGCATTCTGGGCTTCGATGCGTTGCCAGCAGGCCAGTGCCCGTGCCGGGTCGCCTTGACGCAAGGCCAGACGGCCGCCGATCAGGTTGGCGCGTGTGCACTTGTAGTTGGCCGCGAGCGCGGCCTCCAGTGCCGACTGTGTGCCAGCGTCATCGGAGTGGTTGAAGGCTCGTTGTGCCACTTCGCACCAGTATTGCGCGATCTCTTGCGGGCGCGGGTGGCCGGTCACTTCCTCAAGGCGACGGGCGGTCTCGATGGCTTTGTGCCATTCGCGTTCGGCGGCATACAGGTTGAGCAGTGGCGGCAGGGCACGGGCCTCTTGCGGCGTGCCGAGTAATCGGCGCAGCTCACCTTCGGCGCGATCGAGCAGGCCGGCAGCGAGAAAATCGAGCGCCAGCTCCAGCGTCACCTTCTGCCGCGACTCGGTGTCCAGCGCAGCCTCTTCGAGCAGGTTCTGGTGGATGCGGATGGCGCGGTCGGTCTCGCCTTTGCGCCTGAACAAGCCGGCCAGCGCCAGCTGCAGCTCGGTATTGCCGCGCTCAGCGCGCGCGAGCTCGACCAGCACATCGGTGGCACGGTCGGTGTCTTCTTCTACCAGCAGGTTCAGCGCGCGAAAGTAAGCCCGAGGCAGGGCCTTGGCCTCGCGCATGACCTGACGGATGTCGATGCGCGCTGCCGCCCAGCCGAGCGCAAAGAAGGCCGGCAACACGGCCAGCCACCAGTATTCGATCTCAAGCATCTGTAGCGTCCCGCGCCGGGCCTTGCGCCAACTCGGCACGCAGGCGGCGGATCTCGCTGCGCTGGCGTACCCAGGGCGACAGCATGGCCAACAGGCCCATGAGCGCGCCGGCGACAAAGAACACGAAGAGCATCAGCGCCATCGGCGCGCGCCACTCCAGCCCAAGGTAGTAGCGCAGGGTCACCGCATCACTGTTCTTGATGGCGAGCCCAAGCAGCAGCAGGAACAACAACCCTTTGACCAGCCACGCGGCGATCTGCGCGAGTCGGGTCAGGGGCGAAGGGTCCATGGTCTCTGGTGGCGCGTCGATGCGGCGCTGGGAGCGCCCGGTGCGCAACTGTAACCGATTCGTCGTGGGCAACATCCTTCAGCCAAAAAGAAGGCTGCCCTGGGGCAGCCTTCCGTCAGCTTGTTGCGGTTAACGCCACGGCGGCCTCAGCCGTGGCGTGCGCTCTCGTCGACGCGGTCGCGCAACTCCTTGCCGGCTTTGAAGTGCGGGACGTGCTTGGCTGGCACGGGCACGGTATCGCCGGTCTTGGGGTTGCGCCCTTGGCGTGGAGGCCGGTAGTTGAGGCTGAAGCTGCCAAAACCACGGATCTCGATCCGGTGCCCTTCGCAAAGCGTCTGCGACATGGCATCGAGGATCGTCTTGACCGCGATCTCGGCGTCCTTGAGCACTAACTGCGGAAAGCGCACTGAAAGCTGCGCGATCAGCTCGGACTTGGTCACGGGGTGTCGCCTCCGGCCTTATTCGCTCTTGCCGCTGTCGAGCTTCGCCTTGAGCAGTGCGCCGAGGTTGGTGGTGCCGGTGCTGGCCGGGCTCTCGGTGTATTGCTTCATGGCTTCGGTCTCTTCGGCGTAATCCTTGGCCTTGACCGAGAGCTGGATCGAGCGGTTCTTGCGGTCGACGTTGATCACCATGGCTTCGACACTGTCGCCCTCTTTGAGGAAGGCGCGCAGGTCCTCGACACGGTCACGCGACCATTCCGAAGCACGCAGGTAGCCCTCTTGGTCGCCATCCAGCGCGAGCACGGCACCCTTGGCATCCACGCTGCGGACGATGCCGTTCACGATATTGCCCTTGTCGTGGCTGCTGGCAAAGCTCGAGAAAGGATCGCCCTCGATCTGCTTGATGCCGAGGCTGATGCGCTCGCGCTCGACGTCGATGGCCAGAACCACGGCTTCCAGTTCCTCGCCCTTCTTGAAGCGCTTGACCGCCTCTTCGCCGGCTTCCGACCACGACAGGTCGGACAGGTGGACCAAGCCGTCGATGCCGCCCGGCAGGCCGATGAACACGCCAAAGTCGGTGATCGACTTGACTTGGCCACGCACGCGGTCGCCCTTTTGGGCGGTCGCCGCGAATTCGTCCCAAGGGTTGGACATGCACTGCTTCATGCCCAGCGAGATGCGGCGACGGTCACCGTCGATCTCGAGGATCATCACTTCGGTCTCGTCGCCGACCTGGCAGACACGGCCCGGGTTGACGTTCTTGTTGGTCCAGTCCATCTCGGAGACGTGCACCAGACCCTCGATGCCGGGCTCGATCTCGACGAACGCGCCGTAGTCGGTGATGTTGGTGACCTTGCCGAACAGGCGGGTGCCCTGCGGGTAGCGGCGGGCGATGCCGACCCACGGGTCGTCGCCGAGCTGCTTGATGCCCAGGGAGACCCGGTTCTTCTCCTGATCGAAGCGCAACACCTTGGCCTCGACCTCGTCACCCACATTGAGCACCTCGGACGGGTGCTTGACGCGCCGCCAGGCGATGTCGGTGATGTGCAACAGGCCGTCGATGCCGCCCAGATCCACGAATGCGCCGTAGTCGGTCAGGTTCTTGACGATGCCCTTGACCACGGCGCCTTCCTTCAGCGTCTCCAGCAGCTGGGCGCGGTCGGCACCCATGCTCTGCTCGAGCACGGCGCGGCGGCTCACAACCACGTTGTTGCGCTTGCGGTCGAGCTTGATGACCTTGAATTCGAAGCTCTTGCCCTCGTAGGGCGTGGTGTCCTTGACCGGCCGGGTGTCGACCAGCGAGCCGGGCAGGAAGGCGCGGATGCCGTTGACCATGGCGGTGAGGCCGCCCTTGACCTTGCCAGTGACGAATCCCTCGACCACGGTGCCGGCTTCCATCGCTGCTTCGAGCGCATGCCAGGCCGAAAGGCGCTTGGCGCGGTCGCGCGACAGGCGGGTCTCGCCAAAGCCGTTCTCCAGCGATTCGATGGCGACGGCCACGAAATCGCCCTCGGCGACCTCGAGCTCGCCGCGGTCGTCGCGGAACTCCTCGATGGGCACGAAGCTCTCGGACTTGAGACCAGCGTTGACGACGACGAAATTGGGTTCGATGCGGACGACTTCGGCGGTGATGATCTCGCCGGAACGCATCTCCTGACGGCTCAGGCTCTCTTCGAAGAGCGCCGCGAAACTCTCAGGGGCGTGTTGCAGGGGGGCGGTTGCGGTTGCGGTGGACATTGATCAGGGGTTTCCATCGGCCCGGGCCGTGCGGACCGGGGTTGATTGCACACACCGTCGGCCGGGCGGCCTCGGGCACCTGTTGCTGCGAGTGGTTCGGCTTGTTCAGGGACGCGCCGCAAGGCGGCGAGAAGCGGATCAGACCAGACCGGCGTCCCGCGCTGCCTGCATCACACGCTCCACCACGGCATCGATGCCGAGTTCGGTGGAGTCGATGACGACGGCCCCGGGACACACCTTGAGCGGGGCGGTGGCGCGAGCCGCATCGCGGGCGTCGCGCTCGGCCAGTTCCCGCTCGAGGGCGGTGAGGCTACCACTATCCTCGTTGCCATTCAAGGGCTTGTCTTGCAAAAGCGCTTTTGCCTGCAGTTGCTTGTAGCGGCGCGATGCGCGCGCGCTCACGCTGGCGGTCAGGTAGACCTTGAGCCGCGCGTCGCTGAACACCACCGAACCCATGTCGCGGCCGTCGGCCACCAGGCCCGGTGCATCGCGGAAGGCGCGCTGGGCTTGCAGCAGCGCGGCACGCAGGGGCGGGTGGACGGCCACGCGGCTGGCCGCTACACCAGCGGCGGCACTGCGCACCGCATCGCTCACATCGCGGCCGTCGACGACGATGCGCTCGCCGTCGAAGCGGATGTCAAGCCGCTGCGCCAGCTCCGCCAGTGCAGTGCCGTCGTCGAGGTCCACACCATGATGCACGGCGGCGTGGCCGACCACGCGGTAGAGCGCGCCAGAATCGAGATATGCCCAACCAAGCCGTGCCGCCACACGCTGCGCGATGGTGCCCTTGCCGGATGCGGCGGTGCCGTCGATGGCGATCACCGGCACCTCCCCGCGCGCCAGCTCGTCAGCCGGCAACAGTCTGCGCAGGTCGTCCCAGTAGCCGGGGTAGGTCTTGGCGGTGCAGCCGGGGTCGTTGATGCGCACTGGTGAGCCCATCAGCGCCACCAACGAGAAGCACATCGCCATGCGGTGGTCGTCGTAGGTGTCGACGGCGGCAAAGTCGAAGTTGAGCGGTGGGGTGATGCGCAGCCAGTCCTCGCCCTCCTCCACGATGGCGCCGACCTTGCGCAACTCGGTCGCCATGGCGTGGATGCGGTCGGTCTCTTTGACCCGCCACGAGCCGATGTGGGTGAGCCGGCACGGGCCGTCGGCGCGCAGCGCGCACACCGCCAGGGTCATGGCGGCGTCCGGGATGTGGTTGAAGTCGGCGTCGAAGGCGCGCACAGCGCCAGGCGCCGTCGCGCTCGCTTCCAGCCAGCCCGGGCCGGTGGTGATGGTGGCGCCCAGCATGCGCAACGCGTCGGCGAAGGCGATGTCACCCTGGATCGAGCCACTGTCCACCCCCTCGACCCGCACCGGGCCTCCGCCCAGCAGGCCAGCGGCGAGGAAGTAGGAAGCGCCGGAGGCATCGCCTTCCACATGCAACTCGCCGGGCGCGCGGTATGGGCCGGGTGGCACGCGAAAGCGCTGCCAGCTCTCGCTTTGCACCCGCAGGCCGAAGCGCTCCATGAGCCTGAGTGTGATCTCGATGTAGGGCTTGCTGATCAGCTCGCCGACCACCTCGATGGTGGTGGCGCGGCCGGTGAGCGGCAAGGCCATGAGCAGCGCGGTGAGAAACTGGCTGGAGACATCGCCGCGGACGCGGATCGGCGCGTCATTCAGCGTGGCCGGGTGGATGGCGAGCGGCGGGTAGCCCTCGTTCTGTGTGCAGTCGATGGCGGCGCCGGCCGCGCGCAGCGCCTCGACCAGGTCACCGATGGGGCGCTCGTGCATGCGCGGCACACCGCGCACCGTGTACTCACCGCCGGAGAGCGCCAGCGCCGCAGCGAGCGGGCGGATGGCGGTGCCGGCATTGCCGAGGAAAAGGTCGGCCTGCTTCGTTGGAAACACGCCGCCGGCGCCCTCGACCTGCCAGTCGTCGCCGCCCGCCGCGGATCCGAGGTGGGTCAGCGTGATGCCGAGGGTGGTGAGTGCGTCGCGCATCACCCGCGTGTCGTCGGCGTCGAGCACGCCACGCAGCGTGGTGGTGCCGTGGGCCAATGCCGCCAGCAGCAGGCAGCGGTTGGAGATGCTCTTCGAGCCGGGCAGGCGCACGGTGCCGCGCGCGTGGCTCACTGGCGGCAGCAGGAGGGAGTCGGTGGCGTGGCTCAAGGGGAGGCGTGGCTGCGCGGGCGCGGGTTGTGGGGGCGGTGAGTGGCCGGCTCAGGTCTGGCCGGTGCGCTTGAGCCACTCGGCGCGGGCGTCTCGGGCCAATGCAAAGGTCCGCTGCAGTGCCTCGCCGTCGCTGGCCTCGAGGGCGGCGCGCAGGTGTGCCACCTGCACGGTGTAGCCGTCGAGCCGTTGCAGCAGCGCTGTGCGGTTGGCCAGCGCGATGTCGCGCCACATCTCCGGGTGGCTGCCGGCGATGCGCGTGAAGTCGCGGAATCCCGAGGCGGCATAAGAGAACAGCCGCTCGTGGTCGGGGTCTAGCGCCACTTGCGCCACCAGCGCATAGGCCAGCAGATGGGGCAGGTGCGACACGGTGGCGAACACATCGTCGTGTTGCATCGGCGTCATGCGATGGATCACCGCGCCGGCGCTGCACCACATCGCCTCGACGCGTTCGACCGCAGCCGGGTCGGTCTCGGCCAGCGGGGTGACGACCACATTGCGGCCACGGTAGAGGTTGCCGCGCGCGGCCGCGGGCCCGCTCTTCTCGTCGCCGGCGATCGGGTGGGCTGGCACAAAGCGGGCCATGTGCGGTGCGAAATGCTCGCGTGCCGCGGCCACCACGTCGCTCTTGGTGCTGCCGGCATCTGTCACCACAGCCCGCGGCCCCACCCCGGGAGCGATCGCGGCGAGCATGCGCCCGGTCTGACCCACCGGCATCGCCAACACCACCACATCGGCGTCGCGCACGCCGGCGGCAGCATCGGTGAAGCCGTGATCGATCAGCCCCAACGCTCGCGCCTCATCGAGCGTGGCCTGCGAGCGGCCGATACCGACCACCGTGCCGACCGTGCCGGCCTCACGCAGCGCCGCTGCCAGTGAGCCGCCGATCAGCCCGACGCCGACGATGGCGAGGCGCTCGATGCGGAAGCTGTCAGAAGGGGGCGAAGCGGCGGTCATGAGTGCGGGTCGGTCTGGCGTTCGTTCGACGGGCTTCCGCCGACGCAGTCGACGGGCGTGTGGGTCGTGGGTGGGATCAAGTCGTTGGGATGAGGTTTCCGGGGTCGGCGCTTGGCGGATGCCTGTGTCAGGCGCCGTTGGTCGGTGGCTGCTCCGCCAGCTCGGCCGCGCGCAATACCGCACGCGCCTTGTTCTCGGTCTCCTGCCACTCCGACTGGGGCACCGAATCCGCAACGATGCCGGCGCCGGCCTGCACGTAGAGCTGCCCTGCCTGGACCACGCCGGTGCGGATGGCGATCGCCACGTCCATGTTGCCACTGTAATCGAGGTAACCCACCGCGCCGCCATACACGCCGCGCTTGGTCGGCTCAAACTCGTCGATGATCTGCATCGCCCGCACTTTGGGCGCACCCGACAGCGTGCCGGCGGGGAAGGTGGCCTTGAGCGCGTCGATGGCGTCGAGCCCCGGTTTGAGCTGGCCTTGCACGTTGGAGACAATGTGCATCACGTGCGAGTAGCGCTCGATGACCATGTGGTCGGTCACGTGCACGCTGCCGGTCTGCGCCACGCGGCCCACATCGTTGCGGCCGAGGTCCATCAGCTGCACATGCTCGGCGCGCTCCTTGGGATCGGCCAGCAGGTCTTCGGCCAGCGCGCGGTCTTCCTCGGGCGTGGCGCCGCGCGGGCGGGTGCCGGCGATCGGCCGCACATTCACCATGCCGTCTTCCAGCCGCACCAGGATCTCCGGGCTGGCGCCGACCACCTGGAACTCGCCGAAGTCGTAATAGAACATGTACGGCGAGGGGTTGAGGCTGCGCAGCGCGCGGTAGAGCGACAGTGGGTGAGCCGCCAGCGGACGGCGGCGGCGGTTGGCTAGCACCACCTGCATCATGTCGCCGGCGCGGATGTACTCCTGCGCCGCCGCGACCGCTTCCAGAAAGCCCGCCTCTGGCCACTCGCGCACCGCATCCACCGGCGGTGCGGACACTGCAGCAGGCGCGTGCGCGGCTTGGTCCAGCTGCGCGGTGAGCGCGTCCAGGCGCCGCTGCGCGGCAGCGAATGCATCCGGCAAAGACGGGTCGGCCCAGACGACGAGCGAGAGTTTGCCGCGCAGGTTGTCGAACACCGCCAGCTCATGACTCACCAGCAGGAGGATGTCCGGCAGGCCAAGCGGATCGGGCGGCGTGCTGTCGGCCAAGCGTTTTTCGATGTAGCGGACGATGTCGTAGGCAAAGTAGCCCGACAGCCCACCGGCAAAGCGCGCCGGGCCCTCGCAGGGCGCCGCTTTGACCGCCGCCATGTGCTCACGCACCGCCAGCAGGGGGTCGGCCATGCTGCGCGTCGAGACCGGCTTGCGGTCGCGCTCCAGCGTCACCTCGTGACCTCGCACCACCAGCCGCTCGCGCGCTGGCAGACCGATGATCGAGTAGCGGCCAAAGCGCTCGCCACCCACCACCGACTCGAGCAGGAAGGAGTCGGGCTTGTTGGCCAGCTTGAGATAGACGGTGAGTGGCGTCTCGAGGTCGGCATAGGTCTCGCGCATCACCGGGATGAGGCTGTGGCCGGCGGCGGCGAGGCGGGCGAACTCGTGCTGGTTCATGCCGGGGCCTCGTCGGGCAGAGCCGTATCGGCCGAGGTCGTTCGCGCGGCGCCGGCGCGGCCAGCCAGCACCAGCAGTGCCGGCAACTCGACGAAGGACGCGATGATGCGGTCGGCTGCCAGCGGCACGCCGGGGCCACCCTCGTTGTAGCCATACGGCAGGCACCACACCGGACAGCCGGCAGCTCGCGCGGCCTCCACGTCGTTGCTCGAGTCGCCCACCATCAGCGCCTCTGCCGGCGCCACGCCGAAGTGGCTACAGGCGTGCAGCAGCATGTCGGGGTGCGGCTTCTTGCGGGCACACGTGTCGCCGCTCACCACCAGCTCGAAGAACCGGGCGAGGCCGGTCTTGTCGAGCAGCGGCAGGGTGAAGCGTTCGTGCTTGTTGGTGACGCAGGCCAGCGCAAAACCGGCCTTTTGCAGAGCGCCCAGCCCCTCGACCACGCCCGGGTAGGGCGGCGAGTCAAAGCCCAGCAGGCCCTCGTAGTGCGCCTCGAAGCGCGGCAGCAGCGCGTCGATCTCGGCCTGCGACGGCTCGCGCTGCAGCGCCACGCGCAGCGATTGCGCCAGCAGGTGCCCGAGCCCGCGACCGATGAAGCTGACCACCTGCGGCAGGTCCAGCTCGGCCAGCCCCTGCTCGGCAAGGGTGCGGTTCATCGCGCGGGCGAGGTCGGGCCCCGACTCGAGCAGCGTGCCATCAAGGTCGATGAGCAGCGCGCGCACCGCCAGGCGTGGGCCCGCCAACGACGGTTCGCGGGATCCCATCGGGTCGTGGTCGCCGTACACGGTGCTGTTCAGTGCAGCCGGCCCGGTGTAAGGCCGGCCAGTTCTTCACGCAAGGCGCGCAGCACGCTGTCGTAGCGGTGCGGGTCGGCGTCGCGGGCCGCACCGAACACGGCCGAGCCGGCCACAAAGGTGTCGGCTCCAGCGCGGGCCACTTCGGCGATGTTGTCGATCTTGATGCCGCCATCGACCTCGAGGCGGATGCGGTGCCCGGTCTCGCGCTCGTGGGCGTCGAGCAGGGCACGCACGCTGCGCAGCTTGCCGAGCGTCGAGGCGATGAACGATTGCCCGCCAAAGCCTGGGTTCACCGACATCAGCAGCACCAGATCGAGCTTGTCGAGCACGTGCTCGAGGTGCGCCACCGGCGTGGCCGGGTTGAGCACCAGCCCGGCTTGGCAGCCTTGGTCGCGGATCAGCGCGAGGGTGCGGTCGACGTGATCGGAGGCCTCAGGGTGGAAGCTGATCAGGTTGGCGCCGGCCTTGGCGAAGTCGGGCACGATCCGGTCGACCGGGCGCACCATCAGGTGGACGTCGATGGTGGCGGTGGTGTGCGGGCGGATGGCGGCGCAGACCAGTGGGCCGACGGTGAGGTTGGGCACGTAGTGGTTGTCCATCACATCGAAGTGCACCCAGTCGGCGCCAGCGGCGATGACGTTGTGCACCTCCTCACCCAGCCGCGCGAAATCGGCCGAGAGGATGCTGGGGGCGATGACGAATCCGGACATGGGCCAGAGCCTTGCAGGCACGTATCTCAAAGCGCGCCAGTGTAACCGAGGGCCGTCGACGCACGAGTTCTGCCTTGCGTGTCGACCAGAAATCGGCTGCAATCGGGTCATGAGTGATGACGCGATCCACCGCATCGAGGTCACGGCGCACGCCGTGTTCCTCTCCGAGCAGTCGGACATTGTCGCCGACCGCTACGTATTCGCCTACACCGTGACCATCCGCAACAGCGGCTCGGTGCCGGCGCAATTGGTGGCGCGCCATTGGGTCATCACTGACGCGCTCAAGCGTGTGCAAGAGGTACGCGGCCAGGGTGTGGTGGGAGAACAGCCTTGGCTCGCGCCCGGTCAACACTTCGAGTATTCGAGCAGTGCCTCCATCGCCACGCCAGTGGGCACCATGCACGGCAGCTACCAGATGGTCGCTGCCGATGGCACGCGCTTCGACGCCGAGATCCCGCCGTTCCAGCTGTGCCTGCCACGCACGCTGCATTGATCGCGACGCTGACCAGGGGGCCCGCAAGCGCCCTGCCCGACGCCGCCGGCGGGCCTCGCCAGCGCGCCAGCCGTAGCTGGGCCGCGGCAGGCCTGCTCGTTGTGTTGGCCTCCTGCGCACAGTTGCCGGCACCGGGCAAGGCGAGACCGTCTGTTCCAGCAGCAAGCCCGCCAGCGCCTGCCCCCGACGCTGGCCGCGTGGTGAGCTTCGCCGACCTGCCGGGCTGGGCCGACGACCGTCATGCCGATGCGCTGGCCGCATTCCTCACTGGCTGCAAGGCGATCAAACCCGACAAGCCACTCGCTGCCGCCTGCGCTGCCGCACGCAGCCTTCCCGCGGGTGACGACGCGGTTGCACGGGCATTCTGGGAGGTGCGCTTCGAGCCGGTCGAACTGAGCCATGGCAACGGCGCCACCGATGGCCTCGTCACCGGATATTACGAGCCCGTGATCCGCGGCTGCCGTGCGCGCGCACCGGGATGCAGCGTGCCCATCCACGGTGTGCCAGACGATCTCATCACGGTCGACCTTGCCGCCATCGACCCCGACCTCAAGGGCAAACGACTGCGCGGCCGGCTCGACGGGCGCAAGCTTGTGCCCTACGCCAGTCGTGCCGAGATCGACGCTCGAAACCGGATCGAAGCGCAAAACGGTGGCCCTGCCGGCAAGGGGAACGGCGGAGATACCATCGGCGCGGGCAACGGCAAGTCACCTCTGGCGCCCCTGCCGGCGCCCATCCTGGCGTGGGCTGCTGATGCAGTGGACCTCTTCTTCATGCAGGTGCAAGGCTCGGGGCGGCTGCAGATGGAGGACGGCACGGTGATGCGCGTGGGCTATGCCGATCAGAACGGTCACCCCTACCGGCCGGTCGGCCGCACCTTGGTGGAGCGCGGTGCGCTGCCGCGCGACGGCGTGTCGATGCAGTCGATCCGTGGGTGGCTGAGCGCCAACCCGGCCGAGCGCGACACAGTGCTCGCCAGCAACCCGAGCTACGTGTTCTTTCGCGAGTTGCCGCCCAGCGACGATGGCCCGCTCGGTTCGCTCGGCGTGCCGCTCACGCCGGCGCGCAGCATCGCTGTGGACTTGAACGCGGTGCCGCTGGGCAGTCCGGTCTGGCTCGTGACCACCGACCCCGACGATGGCAGCGCCATCCGCCGGCTGATGGCCGCGCAAGATACCGGTGGTGCCATTCGCGGCACGGTGCGTGCCGATTTGTTCTGGGGGCGTGGCGAGTTGGCTGCGGCCAAGGCCGGCCGCATGCAGCAACCCGGCCGCATGTGGCTGCTGCGGCCGCGTCAGTAGCCGCCTACCTCGCGCTTTCGTTGAGGTAGCGCTCGATGTCCTTGGCGCCGATCGCACCCGGCACCGTGCGCCCGCTGGCGAACACCAGCGTCGGCGTGCCGTTGACACGCAGCTTCTCGCCAAGCGCCGCGACCTTGCCCACCGGGTTGTCGCAGTCGGCGCCGGCGGTCGGGTTCTTGCCCTCGAGCATCAGCTCTTTCCACGCCTTCAAGCGATCGCCGCTGCACCACACGCGCCGTGACCGCTCGTTGGCCTGAGGATGCAAGCGGTCGATCGGGTAGAGGAAGGTGTAGATGGTGACATCGCTGACCTCCTGCAGCGACTTCTCGAGCCGTTTGCAGAACGGGCAATCGGCGTCAGAGAACACCACCAGTTTGCGCTTGCCGGTGCCCTTCACCTCCTTGATGGCGAGTTCGACCGGCAGGCTGGTGAAGTCGATGCTGCGCAACTTGGAGAGGCGGTCATCGGTGAGGTTGGTGCGCGTCTTGGTGTCGACCAGCATGCCATTGAGAAGCACGTGGTCGCCTTTGTCGTCGGCGTAGAAGATCTGGCCATCGGCATAGACCTCCCAGAGGCCGGCGATGGGCGACTTGTTCACTTGCTCGATGCCGAGGTCGGGAAAACGGGTCTGCAGCGTCTTCCGCAGGGCGTCGTTGGCCATTGCGGGCAGCGCCATGAGGGCCAGTGCCACGGTGAGTGGGCCGAAGGTGAGGACATGGCGGAGCGTTGTGCGGCGGGTCATGGGCATTCCGGAAGAGAGGCTTTGCCGCTCGACGGCAAAGAAAGGGTGGTGGCGCGACCCTAACGCATCGCTTGCCGTATCAACTCGGATTTCACCGGCGCAAGGTGGTTCAGTACGCCCATGCCGTGGCCACCGAGGAAGCCGCCGAGCGGGCTGCCGAACAAGCGGAAGAGTCCGTCGGTGACCGCCTCGATGCTGTGCACATCGGTTTGGCGGAGCGCTTCGTAGCGTGCCAAAGCATAGGCATCGCCGGGATCGCGACGGCCGTCGGTGGCCTCAAGCAGGGCCCGCACGTCGCGCAGACCCAGGTTCATGCCTTGGCCGGCCAGCGGATGCACCACATGCGCGGCATCGCCCACCAGGGCCATGCGGGAGGCCGTGAGCTGCTTGGCTCGCTTCCGCCGCAGTGGGAACGACTGCGGTGGCGACACCAGCTTCAGGCCGCCCCAACGGTGCTCGCCCGCGGCTCCCACCTGTGCAGTCAGTGCATCCGCGTCAAGCTCCAGCAAGGCTTCGGCGCGCGTCTGGGGCAGGCTCCAGACCATGCTGATGTGGCGATCGGGAAGGGGTAGCCAGGCCAGCACGGCTCCGTTGTCGAACCACTGGCAGGCGATGCCGCGGTGGTCACGCTCGCAAGTGAAATTGGCCACCACCGCACGGTGCGCATAATCCACGCCGGTGGTGGGGATGCCGGCAAGGTCGCGCAGCGGCGAGGCGGCACCGTCGGCGGCTACCAGCAGCCGGGTGCTGAGCACCTCACCTGCGTCGAGCCCGAGCTCGAGTGTGTGAGGCGTTGGCGGCGCGTCGGCCCGGTCTTGCAGTGCGACGATGCGCGTCTCGACGGGCTCTGCGGCTGCGACGCCGGCCTCGGCCAGCGCAGCTTCGAGCGCCCGCAAGAGGTTGTCGCTCTCGATGATCAGTGCCAGCTCGGCGGCCCCGGCCTGTTCGGCAGACAGATCGAGCCCGTGGCCGTGCCGAGCGCGGATGCGCATCTGGCGCACGCTACCGAGCCGGGCGGTGTCGAGATGCGTCACCACGCCGAGCCGTTCGAGCCAGCCGAGATTGCCGGGGGAAAGTGCGTAGATCCTGGCGGCGAAGCCGTCAGGGAGCTGCGGGGTGGCAAGGGCTGGGCGGAACCAGCGCACCCGGTCGCCACGTGTGACGAGCGCGAGGCAAGCGGCCGCGCCGACGATGCCACCACCAGCGACGACCGCGTCGAGCGTGCCATCGGCTGGCCTTGCGTGGGTCTGCTTGCGGTCTGGCATCTTGAACAGGGCGTGGCGTGGTGTAGGGCGGGGCCGGTTGACCTGCCTCGACGTCAAGCCTAGACTACGCGACCCACGGCGAATTAGCTCAGTCGGTTAGAGCGACGGAATCATAATCCGCAGGTCCGGGGTTCGAGTCCCTGATTCGCCACCAGTCTCACCCGCAAGGCCGGCCCTGTGTCGGCCTTGTTTTTTGCGGTGATCGTTGACTTAAGCGGTGTGTCGAATGCTGACCCGCAGCACCCACCATGGCGTCCCCGGTGATCGGTTGATCGAGCCCACGCGCAAAGGACTGGATCTACGCCCTGAGCTCGAAGAGATCCGCAGACGCTTCTCCTGCGAACCTGGTTTGGCGCCCGCAACTGCACAGGCCTTTTTGCTGCAGCTGCAGAGCTTGTCCGAGGCTCTGGCCGGCTCGGAGCCGATGTGGGAGGCGTCTTCGCAGGGCGCCTGACACGGACGTTGTGCTCGGCACGGCGAGCGGCTGGTCAATCCGTGGGGCAGGGGGCATCGTCCGGTTGCGTGCGCCAGCGGCCATTGATGATGAAGTCTTGCAACATGTGAATGGCAGCACCGTGGCCGAACATGAGGTCGTCAAGCAGATCCATGAACTGGTCGGCGTCGACCAGGGTGGAAGCCATCGACCACTCGGCAAAATCGCGTTGCGCGATCGGGGTCGCGCGCAGCAGCAGAAAGTCACCATTGCGGGTGTCGTCGCGGATCTTGTCCAGAAGTTTGCTCAAGGCTTGTGCCGGGCCTTCCAGAACCTGCATGAACCACCCACCGTGTGAGACGAGCACTCCCGTGATGTCGCGTGCAGGGTTGTTGCGGCGCGACACGTCGAGAATGTCGGCCTCCCCTACCGCATCCGTCAGGCAACGGCTGCGGTAAACCACCTGTAGTAGACAGCTGGCATAAGTATCTTCGGGGCCCAGCACGGGTCGCTTGGAACCCAGGAGTTCATGCTGCATGCCGTAGTGACCTTCGTGCCATGGCTCAGTTCCGCGCCCCCCTCGTATTCAGCGCGTTGACCTGCCGCCCCTCATGATTTTCTGCGTTCTGGTGTGGCAGCGCATCACATCGTGCGTGGCACCTTTCATTTGTCACACGGTCCGACTATAGTCCGCTGCGGCTGGGCGATAACTTTCTTAGAAGAAATCTATCAGCCTGAAAATCTGTGATTATCGATCCCGCGCCGCGGGTACCTACAATCGGAACCAGGAGACTGACATGCCGCAACTCCAAGGCACCAAGACCCATCAGCATCTGAAGGACGCTTTCGCCGGCGAGAGCCAAGCCAACCGCCGCTACCTGTATTTCGCAAACAAGGCCGACGTCGAAGGCCACCCGGAAGTCGCTACGCTGTTCCGTTCGACTGCCGAAGGCGAGACGGGCCACGCGCACGGCCACCTGGACTATCTGGCTCAAGTGGGTGACCCGGCCACCGGCATGCCGATGGGCAGCTCGGAGCAAAACCTGGCTTCAGCCGTCGCTGGCGAGACCCACGAGTACACCGATATGTACCCGGGCATGGCCAAGGACGCTCGCGAGGAAGGCTTCGACGAGATCGCCGATTGGTTCGAGACCCTGGCCAAGGCCGAGCGCTCGCACGCCAACAAGTTCGCCAAGGCACTCGAAGCTCTGGCGGTCTGATCCGGCGTTTGCAGTTCGCGGGGGTGTCGCACGGCACCCCCGTTTTGTTACGTCACCCACCGCTCTCGATTAAAGTCGCGCCCGACATCTCTGGAGAACGACCATGACCGTCCGCGAAGGCTCACTCGAAGCCCCGATCCGTCACCCCATCGACTGGAAGAACCCGGCCTATTACGACGAGGCCGCCGTCGAGGCCGAGCTCGAACGAGTGTTCGACATCTGCCATGGTTGCCGCCGTTGCGTGAGCCTTTGCAACAGCTTCCCGCTGCTGTTCGACCTGATCGACGAAGGCCCGACCGGCGAGGTGGATGGCGTGAACAAGGCCGATTTCCACAAGGTCGTGGACCAGTGCTACTTGTGCGACGTCTGCTACATGACCAAATGCCCCTACGTGCCGCCGCATCCGTGGAATCTCGATTTCCCGCACCTGATGCTGCAGCACAAGGCCATCGAATTCAAAAAGGGCATTCCCACCGCTTTCCGGGACAAGACCCTCTCCAATACCGCGCTCAACGGCAAGCTTGCCGCTATCCCGGTGGTGGCACAGACCGTCAATGCGCTGGCCAAGGTCGCCCCTGCGCGCGCCCTCGGCGAGAAGCTGCTCGGCGTGCACAAGACCGCCTGGCTGCCGGAATACACCTCCAGCCCGTTCGAATCGAACCACGCGGAGTCGCACCAGCATCCGGTCAAGGATGGCCAGCGCACGCCCGGCAAGGTCGCCATCTACACCACCTGCTATGTGAACTGGAACGAGCCGGGCATCGGCCACGACCTCATCAAGGTGCTCGAGCACAACAGCATCCCCTACGTGGTGGTGGAGAAGCAGGCTTGCTGTGGCATGCCCAAGCTCGAGCTGGGCGATCTGGAGTCGGTCGAGGGGCTGGTCAAACAGACCATCCCCGGCTTGGCCAAGCTGGCCAAAGCAGGCTACGCCATCGTCACGCCGATCCCCTCTTGCACGCTGATGTTCAAGCAGGAGATCCCGTTGATGTTCCCCGGCGACGAAGACATCGCGGCGGTGCAGAAGGCCATGTTCGACCCGTTCGAATATTTCGTTGCGCGTGACAAGGATGGCCTGCTCAAGACCGACTTCAAGCAGCCGCTGGGCAATGTGAGCTACCACGTGGCCTGCCACTTGCGCGTGCAGAACGTGGGCCAGAAGACCCGCGAGATGCTGCAGAAGGTGCCGGAGACGGCGGTGAACACAGTGGAGCGCTGCTCTGGCCACGCCGGTACCTGGGGCGTGAAGAAGGAGTTCCACGAGATGGCCCTGAAGATCGGCAAGCCCATGTTCCGCCAGATGAACGAACACCCCAACGGTGTGGTCGACTACATCGCGTCGGATTGCCAGCTCGCAGGCCACCACATCGCGCAGGGCATCGACGAGGGCGTGGCCAACGGCCCCACCGACGACAAGGTTCAACATCCTCTTTCCCTGCTGGCGCGCGCCTACGGGCTCTGACCCGACGCGCCGGCTGCTACACACTCAGGAGACGCATATGACGCTGACCCGCGAATCGCTCTGGACCCTCGAACACTATGCCCGCGTGCGCAACGATTTCCGTGCCGAGGTGATCGCACACAAACGCCTGCGCAGCCTTGCGCTGGGCGAGCACGTGACGATGCTGTTCGAGGATGAGATGACCATCCGCTATCAGGTGCAGGAGATGCTGCGCATCGAAAAGATCTTCGAAGACGCCGGCATCCGTGACGAACTCGAGGCGTATACGCCGCTCATCCCGGACGGCCGCAATTTCAAGGCGACGATGATGATCGAGTACTCCGACCCGGAGGTGCGCGCCGCCGAGTTGCGCAAGCTCAAGGGTATCGAGGACCGCGTCTGGCTTCAGGTCGAGGGCCGCGAGAAGGTCTGGGCCATCGCCGACGAGGACCTTGAGCGTGAGAACGACGAGAAGACCAGCGCCGTGCACTTCCTGCGCTTCGAACTCGACACCGACATGGCCGAGGCGCTCAAATACGGCGTCGCCTTGTCGGCTGGCATCAGCCACCCGCAGTACACGGTGAAGGTGGAGCCGGTTGCGGCCGATTTTCGCAACGCCCTGGTCAAAGATCTCAAGTGAGCACCCGATGAGCCATCACACCGAGAAGCGCATCATCTCGACGCCGGAAGCTCCTGCGGCGATCGGCACTTACTCGCAGGCGGTGCGCGTCGGTGATACGGTGTATTGCTCGGGTCAGATCGGCCTAGATCCGGAGACCATGCTGATGGTCGATGGCATCGAGGCACAGATCCACCGGGTGTTCCAGAACCTTGCCGCGGTGGCACATGCGGCTGGCGCCAGCATGGCCAATGCAGTGCGGCTGACGGTATTCCTCACCGATCTGGGCCACTTTGCCAAGGTCAACGAGATCATGGCTGAGTACGTGCCGCAACCTTACCCGGCGCGCGCTGCGGTGGGCGTTGCCAGTCTGCCGCGCGGCGCGCTGGTCGAGGTCGATGCCGTGCTGGTGGTGTGAGCGGTCTTGCCCGGCTTGGGCTCACCGAGCCGTGGCATTGCGTCCTCCACCTGCCGCTGCGCTACGAGGATGAGTCCCGCGTCACCCCGATCGGTGCGCTGAGCAGCGGCGAGCATGCCCTCACCGAGGGCCGTCTGGTGCACGGCGAGGTTCGGCTGCGGCCGCGCCGGCAGTGGATCGGCAAGGTCCGCGATGAGGCCGGCGATGAACTCACCGTCCGTCTCATCCACTTCTCCAATGCGCAGTTGCAGGCCCTGCCGGTCGGCAGCTGGCTCCGGCTGTACGGCGAGGCGCGTGGCAGCTTGTTCGGCCGAGAGATGGTGCACCCGCGCATGCGTGTCAGCGAGCCGGGCGCGCCGACGCGCTCGGGGCTCACGGCCGTCTACCCTACCGTGGCTGGTGTGGCGCAGCCCACCCTCCGGCGCGCGGTGGCGGCCGCCTTCAAGAGCCTCGACTGGTCCGACACACTCGATGAGCCGACACGCAGGCGCTTGGGCTTGCCGGTGCTGCGCGAGGCGCTGGCGCGGCTGCATTATCCGCAACACATCCCGCCTGCCGATGACCCGGCCTGGCAACGCGTGCGCTTTGACGAGTTGCTGGCGCAGCGTCTGAGTCTGCGCCTGGCTCGGCGCGTGCGAGCGGCGTTGGTGGCAGCGGCATTGCCGGCACCCGGGAGTGACGCCGACAGGCGCGCTGCTGCCGTGGCCGGCAGCCCCGCGCGGGGGGGTGGAGCGGATGCGGCTGGCCGGGACCTGGTCGGCGCGCTGCTCGGCAGCCTGCCCTTTCCCCTCACGGGTGCGCAGCAGCGCGCCTGGAGACATATCGCCGCAGACCTCTCGCGGCCGCAGCCGATGCAGCGCCTGCTGCAGGGCGACGTCGGAGCTGGCAAGACGATCGTGGCCGCCATGGCCTGCCTGCGTGCGGTGGAGAACGGCCGGCAGGCGGCGGTGATGGCGCCCACCGAGTTGTTGGCCGAGCAGCATCTGACCAAGTTCAGGCAGTGGCTGGAGCCCCTCGGTGTGCGCGTGGCGGGCCTCTCTGGTGGCCAGAAGAAGGCCGAGCGCGAGCGTCTGGCGGCGGCAGTGGCGGCCGGCGACATCGACGTGGTCGTGGGCACCCACGCGCTGTTCCAGAAGGGCGTGGCGTTCCGTGCGCTGGCGCTGGTGGTGGTGGATGAGCAGCATCGCTTTGGCGTGGCGCAGCGCTTGAGCCTCGCCGGCAAGGGCGAAGGTGTGCACAGCCTGATGATGAGTGCGACCCCCATCCCGCGTACGCTGGCCATGAGCTACTACGCCGACCTCGACGTGTCGGTGATCGACGAGCTGCCGCCGGGACGCAGCCCGATCGAGACGCGCGTGATCGGCAACCCCCGCCGTGCTGAGGTGATCGACAAGTTGGCGCGAGCGTGTGGCGACGGCCATCAGATCTACTGGGTCTGCCCGCTGGTCGAGGAATCGGATGTGCTGCAGCTGCGCGCCGCGACCGAGGCGTACGAGGAGCTGCGCGGCAGTCACCCCGAGGTGCGCTTCGGGCTGGTGCACGGGCGCATGGCGGCGGCCGAGAAGGCCGCGGTGATGGGGGCTTTCCAGCGCCACGAGATCGACTGGCTGGTGGCCACCACTGTGATCGAGGTGGGAGTGGACGTGCCCAACGCCACCTGGATGGTGATCGAGCATGCCGAGCGGCTCGGCCTGGCGCAGCTGCACCAGCTGCGTGGCCGGGTGGGGCGCGGGCCGCGGCAGAGTCACTGCATCTTGCTGTTCGAGCCAGGCCTCTCGGAGAACGCGCGCAAGCGGCTGGAGATCATCCGCAACAGCACCGACGGCTTCGAGATCGCGCGGCGCGATCTTGAGTTGCGCGGGCCGGGCGAACTTCTGGGCAAGTCGCAGAGCGGGCAGCCCTTGCTGCGTTTTGCCGACCCGGAGCGCGATGTGCTGCTGCTGGAGCAGGCGTCTCAGCTGGCCGAGGACTGGATCGCCCGCGACGACCCCATGGTCGCGGTGCATCTGGACCGCTGGCTCGGTGAGCGGCAGGGCTTCTGGCGGACGTAGCCAGTTGGTGGCCGGGAAAAACCAGTAGTGGGCGGCCCGCTACCTCGGGTGTCACTTGTTCTTGCTCCCTGCTGCGCAAGGTCGCTTCGAAAAGGACACCCGACGGGGGCCGCCAGTTGAGGTTTGTGGTGCTGCGTTGACCGTGAGTGGCGGGGCGCGGCGGGCCAAGCTCTTCGCAGGGGCGAAGGCCCCGAGAAGAGTGTCCCGATGGAAGACCCGCTAACCACTAGACGGAAAGCCCCGCCCGCCACCAGCAGCGACCGTCAACAGCGGGCCACCGCAGGGGAGGCTCTTCGCTGCGACCTTGCGAAGCACTGGGAGCGAGAAGAGTCGACCCGAGAAGGGCCCGCTAAGCACTTCCCCGGCGCCGGCCGAGTTGCGGCGCACGACAGGCGAGAGGCCAGCGGTCCGTGGCGAATCGCTACACTCGCCGCATGCTGACCCGTCCTGCTGCCGGTTGGAGGCCTGTTCTGCGGGCTGTTCCGCATGGCGTCACCCCCTGGCTCACCGATCACGATTCGCTCACGGCGGCGGTGCGCGCGCGCTGTGGCGAGCTGCGGGTGCGGGTGCTGCGGCAGGGCCTTGGCCGGGTGCTGCCCGATGAGGCGGCGATGATCGACGTGCGGCCCGGCGCGCGGGTCTGGCTGCGCGAGGTGGCGTTGCTTGCCGATGGCGTGCCGTGGGTGTGGGCGCGCAGCGTGGCGCGGCCTGGCGACCTGCGTACCGCCTGGCGCGACCTGGCGGGCATTGGCAACCGCTCGCTCGGCGCGGCGCTGTTCGCCGACCCGCGCGTCGGGCGCGGAAACCTGCTGGTGCGGGCTCTGGATGGGCGCGATCGGCGTGGTCGCGGAGCCGCAGCATGCTTTGCTGCGGGTGGCGTTGAGGCAGCCCAGCTGGCGCCGCTGTGGGCGCGCCGCTCACTGTTCTGCAGGGGGCAGGGCCGCATCCTGGTCACTGAGGTCTTTACACCCGGCATACCCCGCAGGCCCTGATCAGTGTTGAGTGCTGGTGAGGCCGTTCATGCCCACCTCGGCTATCCTTTGCGGCTCTGAGCCTTTGCCAGTCACGGCCCATCCTGCCCCTGCATGAGCAGCACCGCGCAAACCCTCTCTCCTTACATCCGACTCGTGCGCCTCGACAAGCCCGTCGGCATCTGGTTGCTGCTGTGGCCGACGCTGTGGGGGTTGTGGGTGGCCGCAGGCGGATCGCCGCCCGTCGAGGTGGTGCTCATATTCGTGCTCGGCACGGTGCTCATGCGCTCCGCTGGCTGCGCCATCAACGACTGGGCCGATCGCGACCTGGACGGCCACGTCGAGCGCACCCGTGGCCGACCGCTGGCAAGCGGCGAACTGCCACCGAGCGCTGCGCTATGGGTCGCCGCGGGGCTCGCGCTGCTCGCCTTCCTGCTCATCCTGCCCCTGTCGCCCGTGGTCTGGTTGTGGTCCTTGCCAGCGGTGCTACTGGCAGCCAGCTATCCCTTCACCAAGCGCTT
This sequence comes from Klebsiella pneumoniae, assembly GCA_945897555.1. Lineage (GTDB taxonomy): Bacteria > Pseudomonadota > Gammaproteobacteria > Burkholderiales > UBA3065 > UBA3065. The sequence goes on from CAMDGF010000007.1 coordinate 57,375, forward strand.
TTTGGCCATTCCGCAGGCCTACCTGGGCTTGGCATTCGGCTTCGGCATCCCGATGGCGTTTGTCGCTGTCACCGGTGAGGTGCCAACGGTGGCATGGCTGCTGTTGGCCGCCAACCTGTTCTGGACCATGGCCTACGATACCGAATACGCCATGGTCGACCGCGCCGACGACCTCAAGCTCGGGATCCGGACGTCTGCCATCACCTTCGGCCGCTACGATGTCAGCATCATCGCGCTGTGCTACCTCGCCAGCTTGGTGCTGCTGGCGGTGGCGGCTGGCCTGCTCGAACGCGGCATCTGGTGGATGTTCGGCCTCACCGTAGCGTCGGGCATTGCCTTGCACCATGTGCGGCTCATCTCCGGACGCGATCCGGCGGCGTGTTTTCATGCCTTCCGCCACAACGTCTGGTACGGTGCGGCCGTGTTTGCCGGTATCGCGGTGGATTATCTGTCCGCTGCCTGATGCTCTATCCGGCGGGTGCCTGGTCAGGCCAGCGCCTCTACTCACCCTCAACCCTCGCCCACTCGGCACCGGAGCCCGTAACGGCCATGAGCAGCGACATCCTCAAGCGCATCCTCGCCACCAAGCAACTTGAGGTGGCAGATCTGCTGACTCGCGTGTCGCTGGATGACCTGCGGCATCAGGCTGCGGCCGCTGCGCCGGTGCGCGACTTCGTCAGCGCGCTGCGCGGCAAGGTCGCGGCCGGGCAGGCGGCGGTCATCGCCGAGGTCAAGAGGTCGAGCCCGAGCAAGGGTGTGTTGCGCGACCCGTTCGATCCGGCCGCCATCGCCGCCGACTACGCCGCGCACGGTGCGGCGTGCCTCTCGGTGCTTACCGACGTCGACTACTTCCAGGGCTGCCGCGCCTACCTCGAGGCGGCGCGGGGCGCTTGCGCCATCCCGGTGCTGCGCAAGGACTTCATCGTGAGCGAAGCGCAGATCCTCGAGGCGCGCGCGATGGGTGCCGACTGCATCCTCCTCATCGTCGCCGCCTTTGCCCGCAGCGATGCCGATGGCACGGGTTCCGACACTTTCGATCTCGCCACCCTGCAAGGTCTCGAAGCATTGGCGATGGACCTCGGCATGGCGGTGCTGATCGAGGTGCACGATGCCGCCGAACTCGACATCGCCCTGCAGATGTGCTCGCCACTGGTCGGCATCAACAACCGTGATCTGCGCACTTTCGAGGTGAGCCTGCAGACCACGCTGGATCTGCTGGCGCGCATCCCTTCGGGTCGCTTGGTGATCACCGAAAGCGGCATCCTCGCCTCCGATGACGTCGCGCTGATGCGTGGCCATGGTGTGCATGCGTTTCTTGTCGGTGAGGCCTTCATGCGCGCTTCGAGCCCCGGCGCCGAACTGGCGAGACTGTTCGGCGGCTGAGCTGGATGGTGGGCGGGCCCTTCTCGGGTCGACTCTTCTCGCTCCCGCTCGCTGGCGCTCGGAGGTCGCAGCGAAGGGCCTCCCCTGTGCGGTGGCCCGCCGGTGACGGATGCTGCCGGTGGTTGGCGGGGCTTCCATCGGGACGCTCTTCTCGCTCCTGCTCACTGCGTTCGAAAGTCGCAGCGAAGAGCTTTCCCGATGCGCCCCGCCAGCGGCGCTCAGCGCAGCACCGCAAACCGTCAACGGGCGGCCCCCGTCCGGTGGTCTTTCCGAAGCGACTTCCGAGCGCAGCGAGAGGAGCGAGGAAAGTCACCACCGGAGGCAGTGGGCCGCCCCGTACGCCCGGAGGCAGTGGGCCGCCCCAACACTTTCGCCAATCACCGCTTATGACCGATCTTACGAGCCGCGAGCAGCTCACCATCCCCGGCCCCGCTGGCGCCCTCGAAGCGGTGCTTGACGCGCCGCCGGCGCCGTTGGCCGCCGTTGTGGTCTGCCACCCGCACCCGCCCGATGGCGGCACCATGCATCACAAGGTGCCGATGGCCATCGCCCGCGTTCTGGTTCAACTTGGCTGTGCAGCACTGCGTTTCAACTTCCGTGGGGTGGGGCAGAGCGAGGGTGCCTACGACCGCGGCATCGGCGAGACCGAGGACGCGCTCGCCGCTGCTGCCTGGCTGCGGGCTCGCTACCCGGGTCTGCCGCTCGCGCTGGCGGGCTTCTCTTTTGGGGGCGCAGTGGCCACTGTCGCAGCATCGCGCCTTGACCCGCCGCCGCAGTGCCTCATCCTTGCTGGCACCTCGCCCAAGCGTGTCGGCGCGCCGTGGGTCGGCGTGCCGACGCTGATCGTCCATGGCGAGCGAGACGAGATCGTGCCACTCGGCGATGTGCTCGACTGGGCGCGGCCGCAGACGCTGCCGGTGACGGTCATCCCCGGCGCGGGGCACTTCTTCCACGGACAACTGCCTTTGCTGCAGGACCTGGTGCGCCAGTTCTGGCTCGGCACCGGGATCGCCACAGCCTCGCAAGATCAGGGCTCCGAACCACCAGCCTCCGGCTAGACTTGCGGGGCTGCGAGCCGGATCGCTGCACCCCCGTCCCGCTCCGCTGAGACTCCGTCACCCGCTCTCACAGACCCAGCACCCTCATGCTCACCGTCAAAGCCCTGCACATCATCTTCATGACCAGCTGGTTCGCCGGCCTGTTCTACCTGCCGCGCATCTTCGTCAATCTGGCGATGGTGCCCGAGGGCTCTGACGCCGAGCGCGAGCGTCTGCTGCTGATGGCCGGCAAGTTGTTCCGCTTCGTCGGCCCGCTCATGTGGCTCACGCTCATCTTCGGCGTGGCACTGTGGCTCTACTACGGCATCGGTGCTGGCACGCTGTGGATGCACATCAAGGTCGCCATCGTGGTGGGCCTGGTCGGCTATCACCATATGTGTGGTGCCATGCTCAAGCGCTTCCGCGCCGGTACCAACACGCGCAGCCATGTCTGGTACCGCTGGTTCAACGAGGTCCCGGTGCTGGCGCTGTTCGTCGTGGTCTTCCTCGTCATCCTCAAGCCGGCATGAAGTATCGCGACCTGCGCGACTTCATCGCGCACCTCGAGTCCACCGGGCAGCTCATCCGTGTGAAAGAACCGGTGAGCCCGGTGCTGGAGATGACCGAGTTCTGTGACCGCCTGCTCAAGCGCGGCGGCCCGGCGGTGCTGTTCGAGAACGTGCCTGGCTACACCACGCCGGTGCTCGGCAACCTGTTCGGCACGCCTGAGCGTGTCGCGCTAGGCATGGGCATCGAGGGCAGCGACTGGCGCCAGCGCCTGCGCGACATCGGCAAGACGCTCTCCTATCTCAAGGAGCCCGAGCCGCCCAAGAACCTCCGCCAGGCATGGGACGCGCTGCCGCTCGTCGGCAAGATCTGGTCGATGGCGCCCAAGGTCATCCGCAAGCCGCCCTGCCAGGAGGTGGTGATCGAGGGCGACGCGGTGGATCTTGCGCAACTGCCGATCCAGACCTGCTGGCCGGGCGACGTCGGCCCGCTGCTCACGTGGGGGCTCACCATCACCCGCGGCCCGCGCAAGAAGCGGCAGAACCTCGGCATCTACCGCCAGCAATTGCTCGGCCGCAACAAGCTCATCATGCGCTGGCTCGCCCACCGTGGCGGCGCGCTGGACTACCGCGACCATTGCGAGCTCAATCCGGGCAAGCCCTACCCGATGTGCGTGGCGCTGGGCGCCGACCCGGCCACCACGCTGGGCGCGGTCACGCCCGTACCCGATACCCTGTCCGAGTACCAGTTCGCCGGGCTGCTGCGCGGCAGCCGCACCGAACTGGCTCGCGCCATCGGCTCCGACCTGCAGGTGCCGGCGCACGCCGAGATCATCCTCGAGGGGCACCTGACCCCTGGCGAGACGGCGCCAGAGGGCCCGTTCGGCGACCACACCGGTTACTACAACGAGGTCGACCACTTCCCGGTGTTCACCGTCGAGCGCATCACCATGCGCAGGGACGCCATTTACCACAGCACCTACACCGGCAAGCCGCCGGACGAACCCGCCATGCTCGGCGTGGCGCTCAACGAGGTGTTCGTGCCGTTCTTGCAGCGGCAATTCCCCGAGGTGGTGGATTTCTACTTGCCGCCCGAGGGCTGCAGCTACCGCATGGCGCTGGTGGCCATTCGCAAGCAGTACCCGGGCCACGCCCGCCGCGTGATGTTTGGCATCTGGGGCTTTTTGCGGCAGTTCATGTACACCAAGTTCATCGTCGTGCTCGACCACGACATCGACCTGCGCGATTGGAAAGAGGTGGTCTGGGCCATCACCACCCGCGTCGACCCGGCGCGCGACACCCTGCTGGCCGAGAACACGCCGATCGACTACCTCGACTTCGCCAGCCCGGTGTCGGGGCTGGGCAGCAAGATGGGCATCGACGCCACCAACAAGCTGCCGGGCGAGACCCAGCGCGAGTGGGGCACACCGATCGTCATGGATGCTGCGGTCAAGCAGCGGGTAGACGAGCTGTTCGAGCGCTTGGGGCTCTAGCCTGCCTCAATCGGCGTCGGTGCGGACCACCGCCTTGCGGTCGGACGGGTATTGGAACGACGCATATCTCAGCACCACCACCGACACCGCCAGCACCAGCACCGAGCCACTCCAGATGAGGATGGTCGTGGTGTCGGTCTTGATGTTGACAAGGTCGATGAGGTGGCGTGTGAGCGCGGTGATGCCGACGTAGATGAGAAAACGCACCGGCATGTGGTTGGTCTGGAAGTAGATGCCCACCATGGCGCCGATCTCGAGGTAGATGAAGAGCAGCAGCAGGTCCTCCACACCGATATATCCCTTGCCGACCATCTCGAGGATGGCTGCCAACGCAGCCCATACGGTGGCTGCGCCGATGGTGAACAGCATGAGGTGATGAAAGCCGGCTACCAGCGATGCGCCCACCCGACGGCTCGAATCCTCCCAGCGGCGCTGGCCGCGGACCAGCGATTGCAGCTTTGATTGCGGTTCGTTGGCGGACATGCGGAGCGCTCCGGTCGGACGTTCAGGCGCTCATGATGCGACAACTCGGCCCGACTCGCCCAGTGGTGGGCGCAAGCCCTAGGCGGTTTGGGCAGCGGCCTCGCTGCGGCGGAACACCCAGCGGTCGGCCTTGGACACGTCTGGCGCGAAGGCATAGCCTGCGGCGTCGAAGCCTTTGAGCAGTTCGGGATCGGTCACCCGATGCGTGACCGCCCAGCGCGCCATAAGGCCGCGCGCCTTCTTGGCATAGAAGCTGATGATCTTGTACTGGCCGGCCTTCTCGTCTTCGAACACCGGTGCGACTACGCGGGCGCGCAGCGTCTTCGTGCAGACCGCCTTGAAGTACTCCTCGCTGGCAAGGTTGAGCAGCACCGGCGCGGCGTCGTTGCCGAAATCGGCGTTGAGCGATTCGGCGATGCGGCTGCCCCAGAAGGCATAGAGGTCGCGGCCGCCGGCGTTGGGCAGCGCCGTTCCCATCTCCAGCCGGTAAGGCTGCATGCGGTCGAGCGGACGCAGCACACCGTAGAGCCCTGAGAGGATGCGGATGTGATCCTGCGCCCAGGCCAGATCCTCCGCGCCCAGGGTGCGTGCCGAGAGGCCATCGTAGACGTCGCCATCGAAGGCCAGTGCCGCCTGCTTGCTGTTGGTCGCGGTGAACTGAGGGCTCCAGCTGGCGTAGCGCTCGACGTTCAGCAGTGCCAGCTTGTCCGAGAGGTCCATCAGCGCGGCGATGTCCTGCGGGCTCTTCTGCCGCAGGATGCCGATGAGCTCGGCGCTCTGCGGCACGAAGCGCGGCTCGGTGGCGGTCTCCACATGCGCAGGGGAGTCGTAGTCGAGCGATTTGGCGGGCGAAAGGACGATCAGCATCGGTGTGGCGAGAGGGTGGTGCAGAATGCCGCCATTGTAAGTCGGCGCCCAGCCATCGCCCCACATGCAGATCGACTATGGCGCGGACCTGGCTCCGCTCAACACCTTTCGTGCGCCGGCGCGCGCTTCGGCCCTGGTGCGTCTGCGCAGTCCTGGCGAGGCGCGCGATCTGCTGCGTCGGCCGGCGCTGCTGGCGCGTCCTCTGCTCATCCTCGGTGGCGGCAGCAACCTGCTGTTCACCCGTGACTGGGACGGCCTCGTGGTGCAGCCACAGATGCTCGACCGGGAGATCGTCGAGACTCAGGGCGACACGGTGACGGTGGCCGGTGGCGCCGGCGAGGACTGGGACGCCTTTGTGCGTTGGACACTGAGTCTCGGGCTGGGCGGGCTGGAGAACCTCGCGCTGATCCCTGGCACGCTCGGTGCTGCACCCATCCAGAACATCGGCGCTTACGGCGTGGAGTTGCGCGACCGTCTGCTCTGGGTGGAGACGCTCGACCTGCAGGCCGGCCGTGTCGAGCGCTTCTACAACGCCGACTGCGGCTTTGCCTACCGCGACAGCGTGTTCAAGCGCGAGCCTGACCGCCGGCTCCTCACGCGTGTCGCGCTGCGGCTGTCGCGCCGGCCCGAGCTCGAACTCGACTACGGCGAGATCCGCGATGAGCTGGCGGCCGCCAACATCGTCAGCCCCTCGGCAGTGCAGGTGGCCAATGCCGTGAGTGCCATCCGCCGCCGTAAGTTGCCCGATCCGGCTCAGGTCGGCAACGCGGGCAGCTTCTTTCGCAACCCGGTGGTGCCTGAGCCCAAAGCCGCGCAGCTACGGTTCGAGCACCCGGCCATGCCGCAGTTCGCCGCCTATGGTGGCGTCAAGATCCCGGCTGGCTGGCTCATCGAGGCATGCGGCTGGAAGGGCCACCGCAGCGGCGATGCGGGGGTGCACGCGGGCCACGCGCTGGTGCTGGTCAACCACGGCCGCGCCACCGGCAGCGAGATCGCCGCGCTGGCGCAGCAGATCGTCGCCAGTGTTGCCGATCGTTTTGGCATCACCCTCGAGCCCGAGGTGCGGATCGTCTGACAGCGGCGGGCGGCCCACTACCTCCGGTGGTGCGGGGCGGCCCAATACCTCCGGTGGTGGTGCAGGGCGGCCCACTACCTCCGGTGGTGGCTTTCCTCGCTCCTCTCGCTGCGCTCGGAAGTCGCTTCGGAAAGACCACCCGCCGCTAGCAGGCCAGCAGCCGCCCGTCCGCCAGCACCAGTCGCCGGCCGGCCTGCGCCGCCAAGCGCTCGTCATGGGTGACGATGACGAACGCGGTAGGGTTCGCTGCGGCAAGTTCGAGCATAAGCCCGAACACCTGCCC
>CAMDGF010000008.1 GCA_945897555.1 Klebsiella pneumoniae
GCTCACCGGGCAGGGCCAGCCCGCCCCAACCCGTTCCTGACCCGCTGAGCCGAAAGGCCTGCAAGGTCTCTTGACCCCTCACCCTACCCACGGATCGATATCTTCATGCGAGTCATCCTCCTCGGCGCCCCGGGTGCCGGCAAAGGCACCCAGGCCGCGTTCATCACCGAGCGCTTCGGCATCCCGCAGATCTCCACCGGCGACATGCTGCGTGCCGCGGTCAAGGCCGGCACGCCGCTGGGTCTGGAGGCCAAGGCGCATATGGATTCGGGTGGTCTGGTGCCGGACAGCCTGATCATCGGCCTCGTCAAGGACCGCATCGCACAGCCCGACTGCGCCAAGGGCTTCCTGTTCGACGGTTTTCCGCGCACCATCCCGCAGGCCGAAGCCATGCGCGAAGCAGGCGTGCCGATCGACCACGTGGTCGAGATCGACGTGCCGGATGAGGAGATCGTTCAGCGCATGTCGGGCCGCCGTGTGCACCTGGCCTCTGGCCGCACCTACCACGTCGTCTTCAACCCGCCCAAGGTCGAGATGACGGACGACGCCACGGGTGAGCCGCTCATCCAGCGCGACGACGACCGCGAAGAGACGGTGAAGAAGCGCCTCGAGGTCTACCACTCGCAGACCCGCCCACTGGTCGACTTCTACAGCGGCTGGGCGCAGCGCGGCGAGCCCGGTGCACCGGCGTACCACCGTGTCCATGGCTTGGGCGCTCTCAACGACATCCGTGACGCGGTATTGGCGGCACTCGCTTGACACGTTGGCCTGAAGAGCCGGTACCGAAGGTTGCTGCGGTGCAGTAAACTCGCCGCGCCCGATCGGCGACGTTCCCCGTCGCCGCAGCATGTCAACCCTTACTGCGCAAGGAGTCCGCATGTCGTCCAAAGCCCCCGTCCGTGTCACCGTCACCGGCGCCGCCGGCCAGATCGGCTACAGCCTGCTGTTCCGCATCGCTTCGGGCGAGATGTTGGGCCGCGACCAGCCGGTCATCCTGCAGCTGCTCGACCTGCCCGACTTCCAGAAGAAGGTCTCGGGCGTGATGATGGAACTGGACGATTGCGCGTTTCCGTTGTTGGCGGGCATGACGCAGAGCGACGACCCCAACGTCGCTTTCAAGGACACCGACATCGCCCTGCTGGTGGGCGCCAAGCCGCGCGGACCGGGTGAGGAGCGCAAGGACCTGTTGGCTGGCAACGCCAAGATCTTTACCGTACAGGGTGCGGCCATCGGCCAGCACGCCAAGCCGGATTGCAAGGTGCTGGTGGTCGGCAACCCCTGCAACACCAATGCCTACATCGCCATGAAGACGGCGCAGAAACATGGCCGCGTCAACCCGGCCAACTTCACCGCCATGCTGCGCCTGGACCACAACCGCGCGCTGTCGCAGCTGGCCACCAAGACTGGCCGTGCGGTGACTTCGTTCAAGCACATGACGGTGTGGGGCAACCACTCACCGACCATGTACGCCGACTACCGCTTTGCCACCTCCCACGGCGACGCGGTCAAGGGGCTGGTGAACGACGACGCCTGGAATCGCGATGTGTTCCTGCCCACCGTAGGCAAGCGTGGCGCCGCCATCATCGAGGCGCGCGGCTTGTCGTCAGCGGCCTCGGCGGCCTCGGCGGCGATCGATCACGTGCGCGACTGGGTGCTCGGCAGCAACGGCGAATGGGTGACGATGGGCGTGCCCTCCGACGGCAGCTACGGCATCCCCGAGGGCGTGGTGTTCGGCTACCCGTGCACCACCGCGGGTGGCACCTACAGCATCGTCCAAGGCTTGGAGATGGATGCGTTCAGCAACGAGCGCGTGGCCATCACCCTCAAGGAACTGGAAGAAGAGCGCGCGGCTGTGGCGGATCTGCTCTAAGCCCATGGCCGGCCTCACCCGCGACACCCCGATCCCCACCGAGATCACGCTGCACAAGGCGTCACGCGTGCTCGAGTTGGCCTTTGAGAGCGGCGAGCGCTTCCGGCTGCCCGCCGAGCTGCTGCGCGTCTATTCGCCCTCGGCCGAGGTGCGCGGCCATGGCCCGGGGCAGGAGACGCTGCAAGTGGGCAAGCGCGACGTCGAGATCACCGGCATCGAGGCGGTCGGCCACTACGCCATCCGCCCGACCTTCAGCGATGGCCACGACACCGGCATCTTCTCGTGGGACCTGCTCTACGACATGGGCCGCCATGAAGACGACCTTTGGACGACCTATCTCGAGCGCCTGAACGCGGCCGGGGCGAGCCGTGACTGAGGGGGTGATGACTGCCCCGGCGGTCTCGGCCGGCGTGTCGCCGAATCTCGCCGCCGGCCAGCCGTCGGCAGCTCGGGAATCGCTGGCCTACCGCATGGTCGCCGCATTGTTGTGGCCCGGCATCCTCGCCGCCTGCATCACCTCTACTGCGCTCGGCATGCAGGCCGGGCAGGGGCCGCTGGTGTTCGTCATCACCTATGTGTGCCTGGCGCTGAGCCTGTTCGTGCTCGAGCGCGTCATGCCGTGGCAGCGCGAGTGGCTCAAGAACGACGGCCAGATCTGGCCTGACTTCCTCCACACCTTCGTCACCAAGACCTTTGTTTACTGGTTCACGCTGGCAGCGGCCGAACTGGGTCTGGCAGAGGCACTGCGCGTTGGGGAAGGCATGTGGCCGGACCAGTTGCCATTCGTTGTGCAGGTGCTGCTGGCGCTGGTCATCAGCGAGTTCGGCTTCTACTGGAGCCACCGGCTGGGGCACGAGTTCAAGCCGATCTGGCGCTTTCATGCGGTGCACCATTCGGTGCGGCGGCTCTGGTTCTTCAACACCGGGCGCTTTCATGTGGGCGACACGCTGCGCGCCATGCTGCTGGGCTTGCCGCTGCTGTTCATGATGGGTGCTCCGGCCGAGGTGATGACCTGGATCAGCGTGATCACTGCCTTCTTTGGCTTGTTGACCCATTGCAACGTGGACATGCGCACGCGCTGGCTGCACCGCTGGTTCAACACGCCGTCCATGCACCGCTGGCACCACAGCAAGCGGCTCTACGAGGGCGACAAGAACTACGGCGAGAACCTGCTGCTCTGGGACCGCCTGTTCGGTACGTGGTACGACGCCGACTACCGCCCGGGCACCGACATCGGCATCAAGGAATACATGCCGCGCACCTATCTGGCGCAACTCGCTGCGCCGCTGTGGTGGAACCGCATGCAGACCCGAGTGGCGAGCGGGGCGATCGACCGGGCGGGTGGGCTCTAGGGCTTTTGGCGGATGACTCCGCTACGGGCATGGTTTAGATTGGGCTACTTCAGATTCATGCGAGGCAGTCATGGGTGACAGGTTCCGGGACATTCAGGCCAAGGCACTCGACCTCTCTCCTGAGGAACGCGATCGACTGATCGAAACGTTGGTTGAGAGCTTTGAGCCCGGCGACACCGAATCGCCGGAGGCTGTTGCCGATGCGTGGGCGGCGGAGATTGCCCGTCGCGTGGTTGGCGCCGACGCCGGCTGCGCAGATTGGGTCGATGCAGACGAGGTGCTGGCTCGCATCGAGCAAAAGATCGCCGCGGCGGTAGCCGCCCGTGCGGGTTAGGTTCTCGGCTACGGCTTCGACGGATCTGCAGGCGGCCGTAGATTGGTATCTCGATAAGGGTGCTCCGGTTGCCGCTGACAACCTTACAAGGGAGGTCAGGGCAGTCACCGCGATCATCGGCGAGCTCCCAGGTGCTGGTGGGTTAGTCGGCAGCGGTTGCCGCGCCATCGCCCTCAAGCGTTTCCCTTTCTCTCTCGTCTATCGAGTTGCTGAGCCATTTGTAGAGGTTCTCGCGTTCTCGCACCAAAGCCGCCGGCCGGGATGGTGGGATGTCCGGAGTCGTGGCTAATGACAGGCCGACCACTGCTGCCCCCCGACGCCGACCTCGAGCGGCTCGCCACTTGGGCCAAGTACCGCAACGGCCTGTGCGAACACTGCCACGCCACCTGCTGCACCATGCCGGTGGAAGTCAAGGTGCCGGACCTGGTGCGCCTTGGCGTACTCGACGCCTTTGATGCCGAGGGGCCGATGAAGCCCTGGCTTAAGCGCCTGCAGAAGGCCGGGGTGGTTGAACGGCACTCGCCAGCCACCGGGCTCTTTACGCTGGCGCGGCAGGCCGGCGGGGAGTGCGTGTTCCTCGACCGGCAGACGCGCCGCTGCACCGTCTACGAGCAGCGGCCGGACACCTGCCGCAACCACCCAAAGGTGGGTCCGAAACCTGGGCATTGCGCGTTCCGGCGGCGGGGCTGAGGCCCAGCGGCCTCAGCTTGCGAGTTCGCCGAGCAATTCCGGGTGTCGGTCCAGCAGCTTGAGCAGCAGGAGCGTCGACCAGTGCGGGTGCGTCCTGCCGCGTTGGTATTCGGAGAATGCGTTGATTCCGCCGCCAAACAGCCGGCCCGCTTCAGCCTGCTTTAGTCCGAGCCGCTTGCGGATCGACCGCACAGTCGCTGCGATCTCGCGGTCCACTTCGGCGCTGAACGCATCTATCGCTGCGGAGTAACGCGCGGCTAACCCGCCCCCGCCGAGTCACTCTCGGAACTGATACCTGCCGCCATACTCCAAGCACGATGAAGCGCTGGCTCGCATCCTTCCTCGCCATGTTCCTGTTGGTCTCGACCATCGGGCAGGTGAGCATGGCCGCACGCATGCCGTACAGCGCCGGGCACGCGTCGGCAGCAGCATCGGCCGATGCGATGGGAGGCGACCTTGCCCAGGCAGCGCAGCACACCGATGCCGCGCAAAGCCCTTGCCACGACTCCGGCGCCCAAGACTGCAGCGACGTCTGCAAGCGGCTGTGCGGCAACGTGGCCTTTGTGCCGCAAGTTGCGGCCGAGCCCGCCGCCCCGTTGCTCGCGTCGCGCGTCTACCCGCAGATGAGCGCGGCACCGGCCACTCGCACCAGCCCGCCGGATACGCCGCCACCGATCGCCTGATTGAGCCGCGCGGGCCTACGCCCGTCCCTCGATCACTGGAGATCCGGTATGAACACATTCCGCCCCTGTTTCAGGGCGCGCCCTTGGGCTTACGCGTCCGCGTGGGTCTGGGGTGTCGCTCTGCTGGCCGCTGGTGTGGCACACGCCGCGCCGATGGGCTTCGCTGGCAGTGCCATGGCCATGTTCGATTACGATGAAAGCTGGCGTATGGTCTCGGCCAACTACGCGCTCACCCGTAGCGATGCCATCGGCGCCAGCGTCAGCGAGTTGCGGCCCGAGCGCGGTGCGGCACATGAGCGTCTCACCCAGCTTGAGTACGTCCGCTTGCTCAAGCGCTGGAACCTCAGCGATGCGCAGGCCAATGTCTGGCTGTTCGGTGGGCTCGGCGAGCTCGATCGCGGCGCGGCCGGCAGCAACGTGGCGTGGTCGCCCGGCATCCAGGCCGACTATGAGACCACCCGGCTTTACGCGGCAGCCACTGCGCGCTTGTATCGCGCCGGGCCGATCGATCGAGACGTCTACAGCGTCCGCGCCGGTTTCTCGTTCTACGAGGCCAGCTACGACGAGCCGCAACCGTGGCTGATCGTCGACGCCAAACGCATGGTCGGGCTCTACGACGGGTGGGAGGTCACGCCCATGCTGCGCATCATCCACAAGCGCTTTTTTATCGAGGGTGGCGTGAGTGATCGCGGCAACGTCCGCGCCAACCTCATGATCACTTTCTTCTAACAGGCGGGTCGCGACACAGCGGGGCAGACCCCGTTGGCCGACGACCCCCCGCACCATGCAAAGGAAATCGCCACATGAACCTCAATCAACGCATCAAGACTTCTCCTATCGCCTCGGCCACTCTGCCCTTGCTGTGGGTCTTCACGCTGCTGGCATCGTCCCCCGCCAGCGCCGAGGGGGCACACAGCCTCACCGCTACCGTCAATGGCATGGTCTGTTCCTTTTGCGCGCAGGGCATCGAGAAGAAGCTCAAGGCGATGGCCGAGACGGAATCGGTCACGGTCGATCTCAAGGCCAAGTTTGTCTCGGTCACCGCCAAGCCTGGCCATCAGCTTGACGCGGCCAGGGTCAAGCAGGTCATCGTCGATGCCGGCTACGAGGTGCGAGAGCTCAAGGTGGGGGCGCGCGTTGAGTCGCCCGCGCGCTGATGGTGGAGCGACCCGTGTCGGCATGCTCAGCGTGCTGGCTTCTGCCAGCACGCTGGTCTGTTGCACCATCCCAGCGATTCTCGTGCTGTTGGGCGCTGGATCGGTGCTGGCCGGGCTGGTCAGCTGGTTTCCCGGCATCGTCTGGCTCTCAGAGAACAAGCCACTGGTGTTTGGCTCAGCCACGCTGATGATGGTTGTTGCCGGTGTTGCGCAGCGTGCTGCCGATCGCTTGCCGTGCCCTGCCGACCCGGCGCTGGCTGCCGCGTGTGCTGCCAACCGTCGGCGCGGGCGGTGGCTGTTCCGCATCTCGGCGGGGCTGCTACTGCTGGGCGCCACCTTCGCATTCGTGTTGCCTCGGGTGATCTGAGGCGCTGCTACCCGCGCGTCATCTCTCGGAAATATAATTGGATAAAACTGGAACCATGGAATCACAACAAGCCGTGCAAGCGCTTTCTGCTCTGGCTCAGCCACACCGGCTGGCTGTCTTTCGCCGGCTGGTGGTGGCGGGGAACTCAGGCATGACCCCCGGAGTGCTTGCCGAGCATCTTGGCCTGCCCGCGGCGACGCTCTCTTTTCATCTCAAGGAGTTGCTCAACGCCAGCCTAGTGAGCCAAGAGCGCGATGGTCGCAATCTCATCTACCGCGCACGCTTCGATCAGACGCAAGCACTGGTCGGTTTCTTGACCGAGAACTGTTGCAGTGGCGCCGCGTGTGTCGATGTCGCTCCCGTGTGTTCGAGCTGCGAAGCATTGGCGTGATGCGTGCCAACGGTCGAGGGCACGCCGATGCCGGTGGTTCATGCAAGGTGGGCGTCCATATCCCTGCAACCATTCGGCTGTCCAATCGGCTTGGTGTATAAACATCCGCGTCCTTTCGTCCCAAGCTTGACCACACTGCCGCCCTGCCCAGGGCTTACCCGTTCCAGTCACATCCAGGAGACCTCATGAGCCGCAAGCCCTTCAACGTCCTCTTCATCTGCACTGGCAATAGCGCCCGCTCGATCATTGCCGAGGGCTTGCTCAACCAGTTGGGCAAGGGACGCTTCGTCGCCTACTCGGCAGGCAGTTCGCCCAAGGGCACGGTGAATCCTCACGCGCTGCAGGTGCTCGAGAAGCAGGGCGTATCGGTCGCGAATGCCCGTAGCAAGAGCTGGAGCGAATTCTCCGGCCCCGATGCGCCGCAGCTCGATTTCGTCTTCACCGTATGTGATAACGCCGCCGGTGAAGTCTGCCCGGTCTGGCCTGGCCAACCCATGACAGCCCATTGGGGCATCGACAACCCGGACACCAGTACGCCGGAGGAGGCGACCCGCAAGTTCATGGCGGCAACCGTCGCTCTCCGTCGCCGCATCGAGTTGTTCATCTCGCTGCCGCTGGAGAAGCTCGACGCGCTCTCGCTCAAGAAGGAACTCGACGCGATCGCCAAGGCGTGACGCTGAGCCGCAGACTGCTCGCCGAGGCGCTCGGCACAGCGCTGCTGCTGGCCATCGTCATCGGTTCCGGCGTGATGGGTGAGACGCTCGCTGCGGGTAATGCTGCAGTGGCGCTGCTTGCGAATACGCTGGCGACCGTCTTTGGGCTGTATCTGCTGATCATCGTCTTTGGCCCGCTGAGTGGTGCCCACTTCAACCCAGTGGTGTCGCTGGTCATGGCGCTGCGGGGTGACCTGCCGCGTTCATACTTGGCCCCTTACATTGCGGTGCAACTGATCGGTGCCGCCTTGGGGGCCTGGCTGGTGCACGCCATGTTCGACCTGCCGGTCTGGCAGTTTTCCGCGCATGTTCGGGAAGGTGCCGGGCAGTGGCTCGCCGAGGTGGTCGCCACCGCTGGCTTGCTGCTGGTCATTTTGCGCGGGCCTCCGGCACATGTGCCCACACTGGTCGCGGCGTGGATCGGTGCGGCCTACTGGTTCACCGCTTCGACCTCTTTCGCCAACCCTGCAGCGGTGTTCGGCCGCATGTTGAGCGATACCTTTGCGGGCATCGCGCCCAGTAGCGCGCCGGGTTTCGTGCTGGCCGAGGTGGCGGGTGGTCTGGTCGGGCTCGCCATTGCGCACGCGCTTTCGGCAAACGACGATGCCGGTCGCTGACCGCGGGCCTTGATTCGCGGGGCCCGACAGCCTACGCCCAGACCAGCACCTCGGCTTTGCCACCATTGCCGGTGTCGCCCATCCAGCGTTCGGCCCTCGGATTGACCGGCAGCGTGGCGAACGGCGCGCCAGCGTCTTTCCACGAGGCCATCAGCAGCGGCAAGAAGGCCAGCGTGTGTGTGCCGCAATCGGCAAAGGTGGCTGGCAGGGCAGGGCGCTGCCGCACGATCAGCGAACCGCGCCGCATATTGTGGCCGCAGTGCTCACCGATACTGCCGAGCACCAGCACCGTTCCGGCGACCATGCGCGAGGCAGCATAAGCCCCGGCGTTGCCGGCTACCAGGATCTGTCCACGACGCAGCTGGTCCGCCAGCCGCTCGCCAGCGTTGCCGTGCACCACCAGCATGCCGCCCGACATGCCCTTCTTGTTGCCGGGCAAGGGCGCACCGGCGCAGTCGCCCACATTGCCCTGCACGATGATGCGGCCCTTCTTCATCTCGCAGGCAGCAAAGTCGCCGGCGTTGCCGGTCACGGTGATCTCGCTGCCCTTCATTTGCAATCCGAGGTGATCGCCGGCATCGCCCTCGACACAGATGCTGCCACCGGTGGCGCCGGCACCGATGCGGTGGCAGCGGCCGGTCGTCCCAGCGAACACGATCTGCGCCGCGTCCGCGCCGCTGACCTCAAACACATCGCCGACGCGCGCCGCGCGCCCACCCACCAGGATCGGTCGCGCGGCGATCTCCGTGGCACTCAAGCCGCCCAGCGCATCCGCGGTCAGGCCGCTGCAGTCGATGTCGGCGGCTTCTGCGCCCGCACCAGCCTTCAGTGCAAAGGTCAACGCGCTCACTTCGCACCTCCCATGATGTCGTGCAGGTGGAACTGGAACTGGCCCAGTTTGCCCCCGTAGTTGCCGGCCGAGATGCGGCGGATGCCGCCCGCCGCGCCGATGTCGCAGCAGGCCTGCACGCCGACGCGGGTCGCCTCGCGCACATCGGCCTCGGTCAGGCCATCGATGACGATCTCCATCACCGACTCGATACCCGGCGAGATCTCGCTGCGCGTGATGCCGCGGATGGTCGGGCAGAAGGCGTCGTTGGTGGAGGCCATCAGCGCTTTGTACTTGCTGCCGACCTTGGAGCCGGAGCGCACCACCCCGCCGGGGAAGGGCATCACCACGTTGGGCAGCTTCTTCATTGCGTCGATGGCGGCTTCGCACGCGGCCAGTGCTTGCGGTTGGCTGTCGGCCAACACCAGGAAATTGCCACCGCCCACCGCGCGCACCATGCCGGTGGTCTCCTCGACCAGGAACTCGCCGTCCATCACCGGGATGCGCCAGTAGCGCCGCGATC
Organism: Klebsiella pneumoniae; assembly: GCA_945897555.1. GTDB lineage: Bacteria > Pseudomonadota > Gammaproteobacteria > Burkholderiales > UBA3065 > UBA3065. The sequence goes on from CAMDGF010000008.1 coordinate 9,527, forward strand.
CGATCTTCTTGCTCTGCTGGAAGCCGTCGCCAAAGAAGCGCAGGTTCTTACCCAGGTTGATGCGGTCGCCACCGTCGATGCCGCTAAAAGCAGCACTCGTGGGAGAAGTGAGCACGCACTGTCCCATCCGTGTCTCGACTTGCTTGATGAGCACGGCCGATGCAGCGGCAAACAGCAGCACTGAGTAGCCGGGGCGGCCATCGGGGGTCTCGTCCGGGCTCAGTTCCCGCTCGATGCCGGCCTCGACACCGCAGGCGATCACCGAGGTGGCGAAGCCAGTCATGGCGTTGGCGGCGTTGTAGGCCCAGCGGTGGTTCTGCGCGGTGATGAGGATGCGCGTGCCGCGCATGCCAAAACCCTCGGCAAAGGTGTCGTCGATTCGGGTGCCGTTGATGACCATGTCGCGGACGGGCGTCGTGTCGCTCATTGCGTCCTCCCGTGCGTGCAGTCGTGCACATGCAGCTTGGAGCCGTGACCGCACTCGCACATCTCGTCATTGGAGATCTTGAAGTTGCCCATGCGCTGCGTACGGAAGCGCCTGAAATGCGGCTCGATCACCTTCTCGATGCTGGCGTCGTATTCCGGCTTGACCACATGGGTGTTGCCCCACACCACCTGCACGATCTGGCCATCGCGGGCCACCAGCGTGCCGTCCTTGAACACGTAGTTGGGCTTGGCGAACATCTTCTCGCGGTCGGCGTCCTCGGTGTAGACAGTGATGTCAGCCGCAGCGCCCACGCCCAGGTGCCCACGGTCACGCAGGCCGAGCGTCTTGGCGGGCGCGGCGCGCGTCATGATGGCGATCTCGTAGAGCGAGTATTCGCGGTCGAGCGAGCCCAATGTCGAGAGACCTGCGGCATCGGTGTTGATGCGTGCCAGCTGCTCGTTGCGGAACGACTTGTCCATCAGCAGCCGGATCAGGTGCGGGTAGCTCGTAAACGGCGCTCCGTTGGGATGGTCGGTGGTGAGGAACACGCGCCATGGGTCGTCGATGAGCAGGAAGGTCTCCAGCCCGATGCACCACTGCAGCGCGTTCACAAAGTTGGTGTCGCGGTACCTGAAAGGCACCACGCCGCAACCGGCGTCGCATTCGATGTCCATGATCACCGATTTGGACGGGTCGGCATGCGCGGCGTTGCGGTGCTGGCTCATGTTGTCGCCGGAGGCGGTCACAGTCTGGCCGAACAGGATCTGCCCGACGTCCACCGAGATGTTCTTGTGGGTGTTGACCATCTCGGCGATGTGCGCCGCGCCGCTGGAGAACTTGCGGTCGCCCTCGGTCCCGTAGCTGTGGAACTGGATGTGGGTGAAGTGCGCCGGCAGCCCATCCAGCGCGGCGAACGAGTCTAGCGTCGTCTGCACATTGCCCGGCACGCCGAGGTTGCAGCCGTGCACGTGCAGCGGGTGCGGCACGCCCAGATCATGCAGCGCCTGCGCCAGGGTCTTGAGGATCTGCCGTGGGGTCACGCCGTAGAAGGGTGCCTGTTCGTCGAGGTCGAGCCTGCGCTGGTTGAACTTGAAGGCCGAGATGCCACCCGGGTTGACCACTTTGAGGCCCATGGCCTGGCTGTGGGTGATGGTCCAGGCCACGTAGTCATTGATCACGCGCTGGTCGGCGCCGTCCTTCATCAGGCTCAGCAGCAGGTCGTCGCTGCCGAGCATGGCGTAGGCGCCCTTGTCGATGATCGGCGTGTCGCCCATCTCCATGTGTGCCTGGCGCGCGTTGACCGGCATCATCGCCGGCTCAAAGCCGGCGGTGTAGCCCATCTCGGCGTAGCGGTAGCCGGTGGTGAAGGTGCTCGGCGCTGCGTGGCCGCAGCCGGAGCGCTGAAGGTCGGTGGCGGCGCAGAGGTCGGGCCGGTGGTCCTCAGGCAGCATGGCGCGGGCGATGTTGACCTTGCCACCGCCGATGTGGGTGTGCAGGTCGATGGCGCCGGCCATGACCAGCTTGCCGCGCAGGTCGTACTCTTGATCGACCTTGGTGCCTGGCTCGGGCGCGTCGACGATGCGGCCGTCGCGGATGTAGATGTCCTGCGCGACGCCGTCGCGGTTGTGCGCCGGGTCGATGACCTTGCCGCCGGTGAGCTTGATCAGCATGCGCGGACCTCCTGCGTGCCGGTTGCACGCTGCGGCTTGAGCGCGGCGAGGATGGCTGCGGTCACGTCTGCCACGTCCGGCAGCCCGATGTCGCGCAGGCTGCGCATCGGCACCGCCACCGAGCTGTCAGTGCGGAATAGGTGCCCGGCGCTGTCGATGCCTGGGATGCCGACCGGGATGAAGACGTTACACTCCACCTGCATGGCCGGATGGCCGAGCACCACGCTCGGGACCTTGCCTGCCGGCGGCGTCTTGTCCGGGTCGAAGCTCGACACCCAGAACAGCGCGTCGGCGCGGCCCTCGGCGAGCACGCGTTCCGCGTCCAGCGCCACCGGGTCGTGTTGCGGGCCGGCGGCCGACAGGCGCGTGCGCACGGTGAAGCCGGTCTGCCAGGTGATCACCTGATGCGCGGTGTAATCGCCGTCGCTGCCGCCCAGCGGCAGGCCGTTGCAACGGGTGTGGGCGTTGAGTTCGCGCACCAGGTCGCAGGCGGACTGCACCGCCAGTTCGGCGTGGTCGAAGTCAAGGTCGGAGGTGACCCACGCCACCACGCCGTACTTGGCCGCCTTGAGCCGCTCGGCCAGACGCGCCAGTTCCGCCAGCGGGATGCCGGCGACCGCGTCGCCGCTCACCGGTGCGCCGCGCGCAAAAGCGCGCAGCGCCTGCGCCACTTCGCCCAGTTGCTCGTTGCGGCAGGCCAAAACCTGCGGGGCGCGTCCAGCCGGCGAGGTCGCCAGTGCGGCGTCCTTCGGCTCACCGAGGATCACCACTTCGCGGTCCTCGGCGCGCAGGCCGAACAGCGTGTCGTCGACCCACAGGCAGCGCTCGTAGAAGCGCGGCAGGCGGCTGGCGATGTCGGTGCCGAAGCAGACCAGCAGGTCGGCGCGGTTGCGCACTTCGGAGAGGCTCGTGACCACCCAGCCCGAGTTCTGCACCACGTGGAAATTGCGGAACATGCTGTAGCTGTTCATGTGATCGACCGTGCCGCCGGTGGCATCGGCCAGTGCCATGACGCCACGCATGCCTGGCAGGTGTGTGCCGCAGCCTCCGAACAAGGGCGCGCGGGCGCCACGCAGCAACTCGGCCGCCGCGGCCACCGCCTGTTCGAGAGTGGCCGACTGGCCATCGACTCTGGCGGTGGCGCCGGCCTCAAGGTGGCGGTTGGCGGCATCGAAGCCGGCTACGGCGCGCGGGCAGTTGCCGGCATCGATACGGACGCGTCCGTGGTCGGCAGTCACGCTCAGGTCATCGCATAACAGGCCGCAGAAGCCGCAGGGCACGTCGTGGTGTGTCTCGGGTGGATGGTGGCTCATGCGCAAGGCGCCCTGTGTTTGATGTTCTGCCGACCATGGCGGCTTGACGTCGCTGCGTTTGCGAGCGAGTTTTATAAGCGGTCTTACTCGTGCGGGAGCCAGAGTTTAACCTCGTCATGCGGCGAATTGAGCGCTGCCGGCCAGCGGCCGCCCCGCCGACCTTGATGCATAATCGGCACAGTCTAAAAAACCGGCGCTGTGTCCGGCCAAACGGAGCTCATGTCCCGTAACCCGCAGGCGCTCACGCGCTCACCCACATCTGTCGCCACTGCCAGGGTCGCTCATGGCGTGTCGGTGTGGGCGCCGGCTCGCCTGCACATGGGTTTTCTCGACCTCGACGGCGGCCTCGGACGGCGCTTTGGCAGCCTCGGCTTCACCCTGCAGCACCCCGGCACCCGCGTCACTGCAGCACCCGCAGCCGACCTCCAGGTGGAAGGTGTCGCTGCCGATCGCGCGCGGCGCTATGTGCAGCGCGCGGCCGAGCACTTTGGTGTTTCGCCGTCTGGGCATTTTCATATCGCCGAAGCGGTTCCGGCCCATGTCGGCCTCGGTTCCGGCACGCAACTCGCCCTTGCCCTCGCCCGCAGCCTGTGCTGGATCGCCGGCATCGATGCCAGCGACGCCGATCTCGCCCGAGCGACTGGCCGGGGCCTGCGCTCGGGTATCGGCATCGCCGGTTTTGGACAAGGCGGTTTCTTGGTCGATGGCGGCAACCATGGCAATGGCGTGGCGCCGATCGTGTCGCGTCTCGACATTCCCGAGGCATGGAGCGTGTTGCTGCTCTACGACGAGTGGGCCACAGGGCTGCACGGTGATGAGGAGATCGAGGCCTTCCGACGTTTGCCGCCCTTCACCGCTGCGCGTGCCGAGCGCCTGTGCCGTGCCGCGCTCATGCAGATGTTGCCGGGCCTCGCCGACGGCGATCTGGCCGCGTTCGGTGCCGCTGTGAATCGGGTGCAGGATGAGTGCGGTGACCACTTCGCGCCGGCACAGGGTGGACGCTTTGCAAGCCCGCGCATCCGAGCCGTCCTGGAATGGCTGGATGCCCAGGGGGTGCCGTGTCGTGGCCAGAGTTCATGGGGGCCCACGGGGTTTGCCGTGTTGCCCGATGCCGCCGCGGGCAACGCCATGGCCGCAGCCCTTCGCGAGCGTTTCGGCCCACAGGGTGTGCGCATCGAGACCACCCGCGGCCGCAATTGCGGTGCCGACATCGCCCCCGTTGCCGCCGGCGCTCGCGTCGTCTCGGCGGGTTGAGGGCCGGTCCAGCCGGCAGCGCCGGCATCCTGGCGCGAGTCCAGGCTGGGCCGTCGGCGCCTTCCGAACCACCCCAAACGCATCACCGATCTGAAGCCCGAACCCTGGAGACCCTGATGTCCGATTCGCCTTACATCCTGCACATGTTCACCCACGCGCCCAACGTCAGCCCGTTCGACGTGAACATGGCGGTGGATTCCGGCTATGACGTTGTCATCCCCTACACCCATCTCACGGTCGATCAGGTGCAGGGCATGACGCAGGACGCCATCTTCTCGCGCGGACCCAAAGGCGTGAAGCGCACCGCCATCTTCATCGGTGGTCGCGACAATGAGATCGCCAACGACATGGTCGAGGCAGCGCACCGCGCCATGGTGCCGCCGTTCGAGGTCAGCGTGTTCGCCGACCCATCGGGGGCCTTCACCACAGCCGCCGCCATGGTCGCCTGTGTCGAGCGTGCGCTCAAACGCGACCACAGCACCACGCTGGAGGGCAAGCGCGTGGCGGTGATCGGCGGCACCGGGCCGGTGGGCGCGGCCGCTGCAGTGCTCTCGGCCGATGCCGGCGCCGAGGTGCATGTCATCGGCTACGAGCCGATGACGCATGCACGCACCACGGCCAATCGGCTGGCCAGCAAGTATGGGGTGCAGATCACCCCGGCTGAGGCCGACCTCGAGCAGATCAAGTTGGGCATGATCTGCGATGCCGATGTGGTGCTGGCCACCTCCAAGGCGGGTGTGGAGGTGCTGGGCCCGGCTGGGCTGGCCACCACGAAGCGTCTTTTGGTGGCGGCTGATGTCAACGCCGTGCCACCGGCCGGTATCGCTGGCATCGACCGGATGGATGACGGCAAACACATCGATTCAGCCTCCGGCAAGACGGTGGCGATCGGTCCGCTGGCCATCGGCAATGTCAAGTATCAGACCATGCAGCGCATGTTCCGAAGCATGGTCAAGGCGGACAAGCCGGTCTACTACGACTTCCGTGCGGCTTTCTCTTTCGCTCGTGCCTTCGTCGCGGAGGCGCGCTGAGCGGCCTCGCGTGGCCTCGCGCTGCTGATCGCGTCGCGTCGACCTCGCCCATGCCGTGAGTGCAGTGCTGGATGCCGTGCCGCTCGTTGTTGTAGCGGCGTCCGCACGGGCGCTGGCAGAGTGCCTGCGCCGTGCAGGACTGCCCGCTGCGGGGGGGCGACTGTTGGCCGTCGATGCGTTTGGCGATGACGATCTGCTGGCGGCAGTGGACGGCTGGCAGCATCTGCCCCTGGATGAACTCGCACGTCCGGAAAGGCTGCGGCACGCCATCGCGAACGTGTTGCAGCCTCCTCGCGGCGAACAGCGGGACGCCGCAGGGCCAGTGTCCTGCCAGCGCGCAGATGTGCTGATCGGCGGTGGCCTGGACGGTGCTCGCGACGCTTTGCGGGCCATTGGCGCCGAGTATCGGCTGCTCAATACGCCGCTGGAGTCGTGGTTGGCAGCCCGCGAGCCCTTGCTGTTCGGACAACTCGGCATCGATGCACCACAGACGCGTGCGCATCCGCCGCCCGACCCCCGCGGTTGGTTGTGCAAGCATGCGGACAGCAGCGCCGGCCTCGGCGTGACCCCGGCTGCCGCCGTGGCTCTCCGTGTTGACGGCCGGCACGACACGGTGGCCGCATATTGGCAACGCCGGGTTGGCGGCACACCGGTCTCCTTGCTGTTCTGCGCCCATGCTGGTGGCATCGTTCCGGTCGGCATCAACCGGCAGTGGTGTAGCCCGGCGCCGGGATTGCCGTTCCGCTTTGGCGGCATCGTCGGCGGTTTCGACCCCGGAGAGGGCCCCCGTGCCGCCTTGCGCTTGGCGGCCGAGCGGGTCAGCGCGGCCAGCGGGCTGCGCGGGCTCTGCAGTCTCGATGCGGTGCTCGACCGGGAGGGTCGAACGCTGGCTCTCGAGGTCAACCCGCGACCGACGGCGAGTGTCGAGCTCTACGATCGCGCGGCCCCTGGGCTCATGGCGCTGCACATGGCTGCTGTGCTCGGGGCGGCGCTGCCGGCCTGGCGCCCGGCTGCGACATGTCGAGCTCTGGCGTGGGTTCGGGCGCCGTTGCCTTTGTGCACTGGAGATGCACCTCGCGCTTGTGCAGACTGGCGTCGGGGGGCTGTGCTGCGCGTCGATGACCCCTTGTGCACGCTGCACGCGGAGGCGTCGGATGCGCGCACAGCGATGCGGCAGGTACGCTCTGCTGCCGCGCATCTGCGGCGAAGGCTGCGATGCCGGGCGGTTGGCAGCGCCCCGGCCGGCTGAAGTTTTCTTACAATCCCGTCGGTTGAACAAACCATTGATGACTCTCAGGAGAGACCATGCTTGATATGAGCCCGGGCCAGTGGCCCAGTGTGAGTGCCACGGCGCAGCCGCTGGTTGAACGGCTGGTGCGTGAAGCGCGTGCACTGCGTGTGGGTGTGAGCCAGACCGCCAACGGTGCCACCATCATCGACGCCGGCGTGCGGGCACCGGGCGGGGTCGAGGCAGGTCGCTTGATCGCCGAGATCTGCCTGGGCGGGCTCGGCAGCGTCTCGCTCTCCTACGCCCCCTACGAACGCTGGGCGTGGCAGATCGTGGTCAGCACCTCCAACCCGCTGCTTGCTTGCCTCGGTTCTCAATACGCCGGCTGGAGCCTTTCGCACGGTGAGGGGAAGGATGCCTTCTTTGCGCTGGGCAGTGGGCCCGGCCGTGCGCTTGCAGCCCGCGAAGAGCTGTTCCGCACGCTCGGCTACAAGGACGAGCACGATCATTGCGTGCTGGTCATCGAGACTGACAAGACGCCGCCGCCCGAGGTCATGGAAAAGGTGGCGCGCGATACCGGGGTGCCGGCTGAGCGCCAGACCTATATCCTCACCCCGACCCGCAGCCTTGCCGGGGCCACGCAGGTGGTGGCGCGCGTGCTCGAGGTGGGCTTGCACAAGGCGAACACCTTGGGTTTCCCGCTCGACCACATCCTCGACGGCCATGGTGCTGCACCGCTGTGCCCCTCGGCGCCCCGCTTCACCGATGCCATGGGGCGCACCAACGACGCCATCCTGCTGTGCGGCGAAGTCCATCTGGTCGTACTGGGTCCGGACAGCGATGCCCGCGACCTTGCCGAGAAGATGCCGGCTTGCACATCGAGCGATTACGGCAAGCCGTTTTCCGAGGTGTTCGAGGCGGTCAACTACGATTTCTACAAGATCGATCCGGCGCTGTTCGCGCCAGCGGTGGTCTCGGTGACGTCTTACGAATCCGGCCGCACCTACCGTGCCGGCAAGGCTGATCCGGAGTTGCTCGACCAGTCCTTTGGTGCCTGAGGCGCCAAGGGTCCTCATCGCCACCGACGACGCCGGCTGGCACGGCCGGCGTCTGGATGCCGCGCTGGTGGCGCGTGGCCTGCGGCCGGTCACGGCCAGCCTGCGTGACTGCCGCATCGACCTTGCGCGGCCTTCGGGGCTCCTCATCCCTGGCTTTGCGGATGCGCCGGACGGTCTGCCCCACGCGGTGTTCGTGCGGGGCATATCGGGCGGCAGCCTAGAGCAGATCACCCTCCGCCTCGATGTCTTGCACGCGTTGCAGGCGCTCGGTGTGCCGGTGTTCAATCACGGCCGCGCCATCGAGCGGAGTGTCGACAAGGCGATGACCAGCCTGCTGCTGCACCGCGCCGGCATCCCCACGCCGCCGACCTGGGCCTGTGAGTCGCGTGAGCAAGCGCAGGCGGTGGTCGACGCCGAGACTGTCGCTGGCTATGGGCTGGTGGTCAAACCGCTGTTCGGCTCGCAGGGCATCGGCGTGCAGCGGGTCGTCGACCGCCAACTGCCGGCGCCTGAGGCGCTCCGGCATGCCTACTACCTGCAGCGCTTCGTCGACACCAGCGCGGCTGGCTGGCACGACTTCCGTGTCTTTGTGATCGGTCGTGCAGTGGTGGCGGCGATGATCCGGCGTGGCAGCGACTGGATCAGCAATGTGGCGCAGGGTGCGCGCTGCGAAGCGGTACCGGCCGCGGGGCAACTGGCCCGGTTGGCGGTCGATGCGGCCGCCGCCCTGGAGATGGACTACGCCGGCGTCGATCTCATTTGCGGCCGCGACGGCCAGCTCATGGTGGTCGAAGTCAATGGCATCCCGGCCTGGCGTGGCCTGCAGTCGGTCTGCGGTTTCGATGTGGCGCAGCGGCTGGTCGACGACCTGTTGCCGATGGCGGCTTGATGTCCCCGCCATCGACGCCGACCTTGGAGCGGGCCACCCGGTCGCCACTGCAACTGGCCGTGCTGCGCGCCTGCCGCGCCGATGTCGAGGCCTTCAAGCCAGGCAACGTCGCCGTCGGCATGCCAGCGCACCGGATGACTGCGGACGATTTCCAGCGCAGCGCGACGGTGGTGGTGGGGCCGCTCACCGACGCGCACAGTGGGCTTGGCGCGCGCATCGAAGCCGCGGTGGCCGCCACCGTGGCCGCTGTCGGCTGCAACACCAACCTCGGTATCGTGCTCTTGCTGGCGCCGCTGGTCGCTGCGGCGATGCGTGCGCAGGCCAATGACGAGGTGCCGCGGGCCTGGAGGCGGCATCTGCCGGCGGTACTCTCGGGCACCACCGCCGCCGACGGTCTTGCCACCGCACGCGCCATCCTTCGCGCTCATCCCGCCGGCTTGGGTGCCGCGCCAGAGGCCGATGTGTCGGCAGCCGCTGGGGCCGGTCCAGGTTTTCGGCACACGCTGTTCGAGGCCATGGCGCTGGCAGCCAGCCGCGATCTGATCGCGCAGCAGTACACCTCCGGATTTGCCACCGTGGGGCGCATGGCCGATCGGCTGAGTGGCCTCATGCAGGGCGGGGCCAGCCGCAATGACGCGGTGACCGCGAGCTTTCTGCACCAGCTCGTCGAGCAGCCCGACAGCCACATCCGCCGCAAGCACGGTGACGCAATGGCGTCCGCGGTCTCTGCGCAGGTGTCTGGCATCATGGCCGGACTGCCCGACCCGCCTCACTGGTCGCCGGCTATGGTTCGCTCATTAACCGAGCTTCATGACCGGCTGCTTTTGCGCGGCATCAACCCGGGCACCACGGCCGACCTGACCGTCGCAGCTGTTTTCGTAACAGAACTGGACGCGATGCAGAAGTTTTAGGACAATTCGGCCCGACCAGCCTTCCGATAGCGGCGGGCGGGCATGGTTTCCCCAAGAAGTTTTCCCGTAAATACTCAAGGAGTGCTGGAAATGGCAAAGATCGATCGCGTTATGGTGGGCGAATCCCTGGTTGGCGACGGCAATGAAGTTGCTCACATCGACCTGATCATCGGCCCCCGGGGCTCGGCTGCCGAAGCTGCTTTCTGCAACACGCTGACCAACAACAAGGACGGTTTCACCTCCCTCCTCGCCGTGGTGGCCCCCAACCTGATGTGCAAGCCGGCGACCGTGATGTTCAACAAGGTCACCATCAAGGGTGCCAAGCAGGCTGTGCAGATGTTCGGTCCGGCCCAGCGTGGTGTCGCCATGGCAGTGGCAGATTCGGTGGAAGACGGCACGATCCCGGCCGACGAAGCCGATGACCTGTTCATCTCGGTCGGCGTGTTCATCCACTGGATGGCCGAAGACGACAAGAAGATCCAAGACTACAACTACACCGCCACCAAGGAAGCTCTGGCACGCGCTGTCAAGGGCGAGCCGAAGGCCAAGGACGTTGTGGCAGCCAAGGGCACCTCGGCCCACCCGTTCGCCGCCCACTAAGGCGTACTTCACTGGCTTGGTTGCATGCAGCCAAGCCAGTGGGTCGACGTACGTTCCGCCTGTTCGGGCGGAATGGCACCGCAAGGGAGTCAACATGGGAATCCTCGACAGCATCCTCGGCGCGCTGGGCCTCAAGTCGCAGCCCGCAGCGTCCTCTCCGGCACCTGCGCCGGCACCCGCAACGGCTGCCAGCCAGCCCGCTGCAAATCCGGTCAGCGCCAAGCCTGCAACAGCGGGATCCGCTGCCAAGCGCTCGGCCAAGATCGACAAGGTCATGATCGGCGAATCGTTGGTGGGCGATGGCAATGAGGTCGCTCACATCGATCTGATCGTCGGTCCGCGCGGTTCCGCAGCCGAGATCGCCTTCAACAACAGCCTGACCAACAACAAGCATGGCTTTACTGCCCTGCTCGCCGTGGTCGCGCCGAACCTGATGGCGAAGCCCAACTGCGTGATGTTCAACAAGGTCACCATCAAAGGTGCCAAGCAGGCGGTGCAGATGTTCGGCCCGGCCCAGCGGGGTGTCGCCATGGCGGTGGCAGATTCGGTCGAGGACGGCACGATCCCCGTCGATCAGGCCGACGACCTGTTCATCTCGGTCGGCGTGTTCATCCATTGGGATGCGTCTGACGACAAGAAGATCCAGGACTTCAACTACCGCGCGACGCGGGAAGCCCTCCAGCGAGCTGTTGCCGGCGAGCCCACGGCCAAGGACGTGGTCGCGCAAAAGGGTCAAGCCACGCATCCCTTCGCGGCGAACTGATCGGGCAGTCGTGGTGCAGCCCGGCTGACCCGGGCCCCGCGCCGGCTTCCGGTGATCGAGCCCCCGTCTCGGGGGCTTCTTTTTGTCAGCTGCTCAGAGTGCCGTCGTGCAGCGCAGTGGCCACCAATGCCGCCGCTGTCCCCGCCACACTCAGGGCCTGCAGATCCTGCCGATGACGTACGCTCCCGGCTGCGATCCAGGTCGTTCCTGCCGACATCGACATGCAAGCCTCGAGCCATCTGCCGACCCCGCCGAGCGCCGCACCGACACGCGTAAGGTCCATCGCAATGACGCGCTGCGGCCACAATTCCGGCCGCCGCAGGATGCCCGCCGGGTCGCGCGCACCCAGCCGGTCCCGATCGAGCGAAAGGATCCAGTGCTCTGCGTCGATCCGGCCCTCTCCCTCGAAGCCTTCCAGTGATGTCAGTGATTCGCTGCCGACGATCGGCACCACGCCACGCGCGCGGGCGGCTCTGGCCGCCGCCGCGCTGGCAAGGCCGGCATCGACCCAGAGCGGGTGCGGCGATGCCCTTTGCAGGCGTTCGATGAGCCCCCACTGCGCGTTGCCGCTGACGATCGCGTCAAGGTCGGCCACATAGGCCGCGCAGGTATGCAGCCCGCTGGCATGGATGCAGTCGAACATGGCTTGCAGCATCGCGACGGGATCGCTGCTGGTGGTCAAGACCGAGCGCACAGGCGCGTAGGATGCTCTCTCACCGCGTACAGCATGCACCACGGTGCCACCGCGGATGTCGAGGACCGGGACAATCTCCATGCAGCTTCTTTTGATCGAGTCGGTGACCGCCGGTGCTTTTGACCGGCCACTCGAGCACGCCTTGCTTGAGGAGGCTGAGGGCATGCTCGCTGCCATGGTAGCCGAGGTGTGTCGCCCCTCGGGATCGCCACGTCAGGGTCTCGAGCCGCGCCTGTTGCGTCGAGCGGGACTCAGGCCACGCTGGCCGGCGATCTCATCGCAGGTCGAGCCCGGGTGCTGGTCATCGCTCTGGCCTGCTGCTGTCTCAGCGGCCGACGCGGTCTGGTTGGTCGCACCCGAGACGGATGGCCAACTGGCCAGCTTGGCGCGCGCCGTGGAGTCGGCCGGGACCCGGCTACTCGGGCCCTCAGCCAGCGCGATCGCCGTCGCTGCGTCCAAGACCGATTGCCACAGGGCTCTCGCTGGCCGTGTCCGTCAGCCGGATGATCTGCCGGCGGCAGCGGGTTGGGTGGTCAAGCCGGACGATGGCGTTGCAGCGGCCTGGGTCCGCCGCTTGCCTGTCGGGCCGCGCCCGCGTGCATCTTCGGCGTCGCTGGTGCAGCCATTCGTCGAGGGCGTGCCGCTGAGCCTGTGCGTGCTCAGCGACGGTGTCGATGCGCGAGTGTTGTCGGTGAACCGCCAGCATATTCATTGGGACGCGAGCGGGGTCGCGTCTTACCGGGGCGGTGTGACCAATGTCCGTGCCGACCGTGACCGTTTCGCGGCCCTCGCCCAAGCCGTCCAGATCAGCATCCCCGGGCTCTGGGGGTGTTGGGGCATCGATCTGGTCTTGCCGTACGATGACGATCCGGTGCTCATCGAGGTCAATCCACGCCTCACCACCGCTTTTGTGGCGCTGCACGCTGCCACCGGCGTGGATCTGCTCGGTGCCTTGCTGATGCTGGCTGAAGGACGCTCGATCGAGGCGGTGGCGCTGGCACCGGCGGGGCGAGCCGTAGCATTCACGCTCGACAGTACTCTCGAGGTGGAGATGTGAGCCAGTGGATCTGCGGTTGGGACATCGGCGGTGCCCACCTCAAGGTCGCCTTGCGCGACCCGGCCGGCCGCTGGACGCAGGTGCAGCAGCTTCCGTGCCCGCTCTGGCGGGGCATCGAGCACCTTGCCAGGGCCCTGCAGGAGGCTGTGCATGGCTGGCCGGTCGCACCCCATCATGTTGCGCATGCGGCGACCATGACCGGCGAGTTGGTCGATGCTTTCGCCAACCGCGCGGCGGGTGTCGTCGCCATCGTCGACTGCTGCGAGGCGGCTTTCGCGGGTGCGGTGTGGCGTTGGTTCGGCATCGACGGTCGCATGCACGGTCGCGACATCACGCGCAGCGACCCGTTGCGTCTTGCCTCGGCCAACTGGCTGGCCAGCGCAGATTGCGCGGCGCAACGTGCGAGCGGCCTGTTCATCGACATCGGCTCGACAACCACCGACATCGTGCGACTCGATCAAGGTGTGGCGCAGCCGCGCGGGTTCACCGACGGCGAGCGCCTTTCCGCCGGCGAGCTGGTCTACCGCGGCGTCGTACGCACGCCGCTGATGGCGGTGGCCGACGCCATCGATTGGCGCGGTGCGGTGCGTCCGTTGATGGCCGAGCATTTCGCCACCAGCGCCGACATCTTCCGGCTCACCGGCGATCTCGATGAGTCGGCAGACGTCTGGCCAGCGGCTGACGGTGGTGAGAAGACGCCCGCTACCAGCGCTCGCCGCATCGCCCGCCTGATCGGTGAGGATGTCGAGGCAGCCCCTCTGGACGAATGGTGCAGGGTGGCGGAACAGCTTGCCGGGGCCATGTCGGAGACGATCCTTGCCGCTGCCACCCAGGTGTTCGGTGCGTCGCTTGTGCGACCGTCCCTTGTGCAACAGCGGGGGCAGCCGGCCGAACCACCGCCGGGTGCGAGGGGAGCCGCCCTTGCATGGGCATCGGTCGCGCCGCAGCGGGTGGTCTGTGCCGGCGTGGGCCACTGGTTCGCCGCGCGCATCGCTGGCCGTCTCGGATTGCCGGCGGTGGATTTTGGCGCTCTAGTGGGTGCCGCCGACGTGCTCGGCGCGCGTGAGCACGCACCGGCGTTGGCGGTGGCGGAACTCGCCGCCGCTGCCAGCGCCGAACACCATTCGGCTGGTTGAGGCTATGGTTACAGTCATGCGAGCGCAGATCCCTTACCGAGAGGACAGTGCCGACCTGTTCGAGGCCGTGGCCGACCTGCCATGGGCGATGTTCATCGACAGTGGCCCACCGCGCGGTGGCCAGGCGCGCTACGACATCCTCGTCGCCGAGCCCTTCGCCACGCTCACCACGCGCGGCGCGGTGACCGAGATCCGTCGCGGTGATGCCGTCGAGCTGTCGCCGCGTGACCCCTTCGAGTTGCTGCGAGAGGCGCTTGGCGAACGGGTCCCGGTGGAAGACGACCTGCCGTTCCCGGGCGGCGCGGTGGGCTATTTTGCCTATGACCTCGGTCGCCGCATCGAGCGCTTGCCGGTGGCGGCGGAGGATGCCGAACGTATCCCCGAGATGGCGGTGGGTCTCTACGATTGGGCGTTGTGCGTGGACCATGAGCGGCGCACCGCCACCCTTGTCGGCGCTGGCCGCGACCCGTCCACGGCCGGCCGCTGGGATGCATTGGTGAGGCGCTTTTCAAGCCTGCCGGCGCAAAAGCTGCGAGCGCCGTTCCGCGTGTTGTCCAAGGTCACGTCCAATCTCAGCCGTGCGGCCTACGGCGAGGCTTTCCGCCGGGTGCAGGACTACATCGCTGCCGGTGATTGCTACCAGGTCAACCTCGCACAGCGCTTTTGCGCGCGCGCGCAAGGCGATGGCTGGCCTGCCTACCGACAGCTGCGGCTGATCAACCCGGCGCCGCAGGCGGCCTATCTCAACTTGCCGTTCGTGCAGGTGCTCTCGGCTTCGCCTGAGCGGTTCCTGTTGTCGAGTGGCGGCCGCGTGGAGACCAAGCCGATCAAGGGCACGCGGCGGCGCTCAGGCTTGCCCCAGGAGGATATGTCGCTGGCGGTCAGCCTGCGCGAGAGCCTCAAGGACCGTGCCGAGAATCTGATGATCGTCGACCTGCTGCGCAACGACATCTCGCGTGTCTGCAAGGTGGGCTCGGTAAGCGTGCCCAAGATCTTCGACATCGAGAGCTACGCCACCGTGCACCACATGGTCAGCACCGTCTCTGGCGAGTTGGCGGAGGGGCGCGATGCGCTTGACCTGCTGCGTGCGTGCTTTCCCGGTGGGTCGATCACCGGCGCGCCCAAGTTGCGCAGCATGGAGATCATCGAGGAGCTTGAGCCGCACCGGCGCGGGCTCTATTGCGGGTCGATCGGCTATGTCGGCTTTGATGGCAGCATGGACACCAGCATCGCCATCCGCACGCTGGTCTACTCGCAGGGTGTCGTGCGCTTCTGGGCCGGCGGTGGCATCGTCGCCGATTCGCGCGAGGAGGACGAGTACCAGGAGACGCTGCACAAAGGGGCTGCGCTACTGCGCCTGCTGGCGCAGGTCGAGGCGAGCGGGGTCGGCGCCTGAGGTCGGGTCCACCGAGCCGGGGCCCGGCGTGTCGGCGCACGCCGCTGCGCGTGCGGCCAGCTGGTGCCTGAGCCGGATCGCGGCTGGGCTATCCGACCATGTGGGCGCTCAAGATCGGTGGCAGCATCCTGCATGCGACGCCTGGCAGTAGTCTAGCGGACGCGTGCGACGCGCTCATCGACGACCTCAGGTCACAGCCAGCCGGCTGCCTGCTGGTGCCCGGGGGAGGGCGACACGCCGACGCGGTGCGCGAGGCGCAGGCGCGCGAGGGCTTCGACGACGACAGTGCCCATGTGCGCGCACTTGTTGCGGTGGATGACTGTGCCGCGGAACTGGCCGCTCGGCTCGGTTCGTCGGCCCGCGTCGTCGTTCGCCTTGCCGACGCGTTTGCCGCGGTGACGGTCGGCGTCACGCCGATCTGGGCGCCGCACGCCGATCTGGCGGGTGACCTCTCGGTGCCCCGAAACTGGGGTCTCACTTCGGACAGTCTTGCCGCGATCGCCGCGCAACGGCTCCAGCTCAAAGGCGTCTGTCTTCTCAAAGCCTGCGATGTCCCGGCGCATGGAAGTGCGCAAACCCTCGCCGACCTCGGCATCGTCGATGTCGAGTGGCCGCGATGGGTCGCTGGTCTGAGCCACCGGGTCCTCGGGCCCGGAACCTGGGCTGCCCGCGGCGGCCTGCAGGCTGCACTTCGTGAAGCGCGTCTGGCAGCCCCATGAAGCGCCGGGCCGCTGGCCTTGCGGTGGCCCCAATGCTTCAGCCCCGTGTGATCAGCAGGCCCTTAAGATACTCCCCCTCCGATGCCGCCAATGCGACCGGGTGGTCCGGCCCCGCTTGCAAGTGCTGCAGCACCACGGCATCGACCCCGGCATCGGCCGCCGCCGATGCAACGAACCCGCGAAAGCGTTCCGCCGACACACCGCCCGAGCATGAGTAGGTCATCAGCAGCCCGCCCGGCGCTAGCAGTTGCAGCCCAAGCCGGTTGATGTCGCGATAGGCGCGGCCGGCGCGCTCGGCGTGCGCGCTAGACGGCGCGAACTTGGGCGGGTCGAGGATGACGAGGTCGAAGGTCTCGCCAGCCGTGCGCAACTCGCGCAGCAGCTCGAAGACGTCTGCGTCACGCCAGCACGCGCGCGTGGCGTCGAGCTCGGGATTCAGTGCGAGGCTGGCCTGCGCAGCGGCCAGCGCCGGCCCCGAGCTGTCCACCGACAGGACTTGGCGAGCGCCGCCGGCGAGCGCCTGCAGGCTGAAACCACCGGTGTAGCAGAAGCAGTTAAGCACGCGCTTGCCGGCCGCCAAGCTGCGCGTCAGGAGGCGGTTGTCACGCTGGTCGAGATAGAAGCCGGTCTTGTGGCCGCCCACCAGATCCACCAGCAGGCGCACGCCATGCTCGGTGATGACGGTTGCCGACGGCGGCGCGCCGTGCAGCGGCCCGACCCTCGGTTCGAGCCCCTCAAGACGGCGCACATCGCTGTCGCTGCGCTCGTACACATGCGTGATGCCAGTGGCGCGCAGCAGCGCACCGATGATGGCATCGCGCCATCTATCGGCGCCGGCGCTGTTGAGCGCGACCACCAGGACCTCGCCGTAACGATCGACGATGAGTCCGGGCAGGCCGTCGGCCTCGCCGTGTACCAGCCGCACGCCGTCTTGGCCCACCAGTGCCGGCAGCGCGGTGCGGTGTGCCACCGCAGCCTCGATGCGGCGACGAAAGAAGGCATCGTCGATGCCCTCGCTGGCGTCGAAGGTCCACATCCGGGCGCGGATCTGCGAGGCGGGGCTCCAGGCGGCGCGGCCCAGCGCGCGGCCGTCGTGAGTCTCCACCATCACCGTATCACCGGGGCGGGCGCGGCCGACCAGCGCCTCCACAGCGTTCGCGAACACCCACGGGTGGCGGCGGAACTGCGGCGCCTCCTTGCCGCGCGCCAGAACGATGCGAGCGCTCACTTCGCCTCTGACGCTTTCTTTCTGGCACGCGGATGCGCCGCGTCATACACCTTGGCCAAGTGCTGGAAGTCCAGATGCGCGTAGACCTGCGTCGTGCTGATGCTGGCGTGGCCCAGCAGCTCCTGCACCGCGCGCAGGTCGCCCGAGGATTGCAAGAGGTGGCTGGCAAAGGCGTGACGCAGCATGTGCGGATGCACGTGTTGCTCGAGGCCGCGCGCGCGCGCCAGCCGGTCGAGCCGCGTCTGCACCGTGCGCGGCCCGAGGCGTCGGCCACGCCGCGATATGAACAGAGCGGGCTCGTCGATGCGGGCGTGTTCGGGCCGCACTTCAAGCCAGTCGCGCACTGCCGCGAGGGCTGTCTCACCCACAGGTACTTCGCGCGTCTTTGCGCCTTTACCGAGCACACGTAGCGTGCCGTCGCAGGCTTCGATGACACCGATGTCCAGCCCTATCGCTTCGGAGAGCCGCAGGCCCGAGGAGTAGATGAGTTCGAACAGGGCGCGGTCACAGCGCTCGTCAAAATTCTCGGGCTCGAAGTCCAGCAGGTGTCCGGTAAGGTCCGGCGAGAGCGTCTCAGGCAGGCGTTTGGGGGCTTTTGGCGCGCGGATGCCGGTACACGGGTTGTCGGTGATCTCGCCGCGGCGTTGCAGCCAACGAAAGAAGCTCCGCCACGCCGAAAGGCGTCGAGCGAGGCTGCGGCCGCCCAGCCCGGCGGCGTGCTGACGGGCAAGCGCACGGCGCAGTTGCGGGGCGGTCAACCGGGTCAGTTCGGCGCCACCGCAATCCTTGAGCAGCGCGTCGAGATCGTGACGATAGGCGCCGGCGGTGTGCGCCGACAGGCGACGTTCAGCCTCAAGATGGGCGATGAAGGCGTCGATGCGGCGCGGGTCATCGCCCTCGCCGCGGGCAGCGGGTTCAGGTGTCTCCATCAAGGAGCACGGTGAGCATCTCGCCAACCCGCTGCAGATACTGCGGCCCGGCGCCAGACGGGAAACGGGTGGGCTCGCCACTGCCCAGCAGCAGCACGCGTTGCCCGAGCGCCGTCTCCATCGGCACCCACGCCAGCGAGGCGATGGGTTGGCCAGCGAGTGCGGTCAGGCGTTCGGCCTGCCTGCCGATCACTGCACCGCAACTGGGTTCAGTGGCTGCGTCTGGATGTTCGGCAAGGGCCTCGTGTTCGGCGCCGACTCCGGACAGATAGACCCAAGGGATACCAAAATCCGTGCGCAGGCCTTCGAGCAGCGCCGCCACGCCTTGTCCTCGCCCGGCTTCGAGCACTCGTATCACGAGCCGATGCATACGATCGCTGCGATCATCATTGGCGTGCCCGTTGTCGATCCAGGTCGCGACCTGTGCTTCGAGTTGCCGGCAGCGTTCGCGTAGGCTCAGGAGCTGCCGCTCGTTGATCGAGATGGCGCGACCCTGATCCGGGTGGGGGATGTTGATCTGCGCGATCTCTCCGGCATGGGCCTCGAAGAACTCAGGGTTGCTGCGCAGGTAGTGCAGGACACTCTCGGGATTCATGGCGGGCCACATCACCTTGGGTGACGCGACTCTACCATTGCCGTCGACCTTTGAAGCCCGAGCGGCTTTGCGCTATGGTCGCGACGATGAAGAACCCGACACGCACCTTCCGCTCGCGGCATCCGCACGATCAGCGCTTTGTCGACTGGTTCCGCTCGACCACGCCGTACATCAACGCCTTTGGCGGCCGCGTGTTCGTCATCGCGTTTGGCGGAGATGTGGTCGACAGCCCCACCTTCACCGGGCTGGTGCACGACTTCAACCTGCTGGAGAGTCTTGGCGTACGTCTTGTCATCGTGCATGGCGTACGGCCGCACATCGAGCGCCGCATGGTGCGCGGCGAGATCGAGGGACGCTATGTGGGCGATCTGCGGGTCACCGACGCGGCGGCGCTCGAGTGTGTCAAGGAGGCCGTGGGCGAGGTGCGTTGCGAGCTCGAGGCGGCGCTCTCCATGGGCTTGCCCAACACGCCGATGGCCGGCGCCGACATCCGTGTCTCGGGCGGTAATTTTGTGACCGCCCAGCCGGTCGGCGTGGTCGACGGGGTGGACCTGCAGTTCACCGGTCGCGTGCGCAAGATCGACGCGGTGGCCATCAACAACCGCCTGCGGGATGAGGAGATCGTTCTGCTGTCGCCGCTCGGCTATTCGCCCACCGGCGAGATCTTCAACCTCACCGTCGAGGACGTCGCCGCCTCGACTGCGGCGGCGATCGGGGCCGACAAGCTGATCTTCATGATGGACAGCGAGGGCGTGATCGATGCCGCGGGCGAGTTGCGCGCCGAGCTCACCATCGCCGAGGCCGAGGCGCTGCTGCCACAGCTCGCGGCGGGCGATGCCCGGCTCTATCTGCCGCATGCCGTGCGCGCTTGCCGGGCCGGCGTGGCGCGTGCGCATCTGATCAGCGCTGCCACTGACGGTGCGCTGCTCACCGAGGTGTTCACCCACGATGGCATCGGCACCATGCTCACCGCGAGCGGGCTCGATGAATTGCGGGAGGCGACCATCGACGATGTCGGCGGCATCCTGCAGCTCCTCGAGCCTTTGGAAGAGCAGGGCGTGCTGGTCAAGCGCTCGCGCGAGCGACTCGAACAGGAGATCGATCGCTTCTTCGTGCTCGAGCACGATGGCTTGATCGTCGCCTGCGGCGCGCTCTACCCCTTTGATGGCGAGGCGGCGGCCGAGCTGGCCTGTCTGGCAGTGGCGCCGGCTTATCGCGATGCGGGCCTGGGCGACCGCATGCTGCGGCACGCCATGACCCGGGCTCGGGAGACCAAGCTCAAGCGCTTGTTCGTCCTTACCACCCAGACCACCCACTGGTTCCTCGAGCGCGGCTTCACGGAAGGCGAGGTCGAGATGTTGCCGGCGTCAAAGAAGCGGCTCTACAACTGGCAGCGGCGCTCCAAGGTGTTGATCCGCCGTTGCGACTGAGGCGACGCCTTCAACGGCCTGCCAGATCGCCTCGCGCCGCCAGACCTGCTGCAGCCCGCAGGTGTGGCAGCGCCGCATCGCCCTCACCGAGGCTCTCGAGCAGCTCGGCAAGGCTGAGGTGGGTCGTGGTGCTCGGACGGATGGCGACTGCGGCTTCGAGATAGTTGCGCGCCTTTCCCCACAGGCTGCGACGTCTGCACAACAGGCCGAGCGCGTGCAGGAGCGTCGCGTCGGCCGGGTGCTGTGCCAACCAGGCCTCGCCGAGTTGCAAGGCCTGCGCGGCCTCGCTCTCATCGCCAAGCTCAAGATAGAGCGCTGCCAGTTCGCTTGACCATTGCGCCGGCAGGCCTTCGCTGAGCAACTCGAGGGCGCGCCCGAGCGCATCGGCACGCGCCAAGGCGCGGGCGGTCGCTGCCCGGAGGGTCTCGCGGCTCTTGAGTTCGGCCGGTGTGTCGCGCCACAGGCGCTCGATCGTCGATGCATCGTGGCCGGTCTCGTCAAGTGCGCCGATGGTGGCTGTCTCGCGGTACTGCGCGAGACTGGCGGGGTCGAGGGCGCCGTGCTTGGCGGCTTGGTCGGCGAGACGCAACACCTCACGCCACTGGCCGGCGTTGAGTTGTGCCTGCATCTCCAGACGCAAGGCGCCGGAATGTGTGGGTGCTCGCTTGCGCAACCGGCGCAACAGGGGCAAGGCCTCCGCAGCGCGCTTGCGTTGAACGAGGAGTTCGGCGCGCGCCAGTTCGCCCATCCAGCGTTCGTCGCCACTCGCCGCCGTCTCGCGGTCGAGGTGTTCCTCGGCGCGGCCGTACTGCCGTTGTGCCTGCGCTGCCCGCGCTGCGACGATCTGCCCCAATACGCTCGTGGAGGCGGTATCCATGGCGCGCACGGCGTGGCGTTCGGCGCGGCTCCAGCGATTCTCGAAGTAGGCGCGCAGCGCTGCGTCGAGTTCGGTGCGGGCGCGACGCTCGGCCACTGTCTGACGGTGGGCACTGACCCGGCGAGGCAGGCTCAGCGCAGCGCGGATCAAGCGCACCAGCGTACCGAACACCACGCCAAACGCCAGCAGCAGCACGACGAACAGCGAGAACGCCAGCTCGACCCGCAGCGACGGAAAGACGAACTGGACGATGCCTTGCTGCGTCTGCGCGAGCGTGGCGAGGCCGACAGCGACGCCGAACAGCGTGATGACCCACAGCAACGAGCGCATCAGCCCTGCCGCTCGAAAGCGCGTCGAGCTTGCCGCAAGGCCTCCAGTGTGGCGCCGATCTGTAGAGGGTCCCCGGGTGCAGCGCCACTGCGCAGCTCTCCGATCTGCTGCAACGCCTTGCGGACATCGCTGGAGCGTTCGTTGAAATAACGCGGTATCCACTCGGCGGTCAGACCTAGTTCGCGCGCGATCTGCTCCTCGTCGCCCCGGATCATGGCGTAACGCACGGAGGTGAGGCGCAGGCGCAGGTTCTCGCGGAGTAGCAGGCCGGCCTCGGGGGACACGGCGACGAGGTCACGGTCGCCGCTGTACTGGATGCTGATGAGGCTACGCACATCGGCCCAGAGGCCGGCCAATCCGCCCAGCGGTGCGACGTCGGCGCCGGTCGACCGCGCCTGCAGCCGCGACTGGTGGCGCAGTGGCCACTCATCGACCTTGGCGATCAGCGCATCCACCCTCGCCACGCCCCCCACCACATCTCGCTGCGGGCGGCTGCGTAAGGCGTCGATGTCAGCCGCCAGCGCGCGGCGCAGGGGGATCAGGGCAGGGCGTTCCTGCCGCTGGAGGACCTGGTCGGCGGCTTGCAGAGCGTTGAGTGCGCCGCGGATGTTCCCCGCCAGTTGCAACTGTTGGTCGGCGGTGAGCAGCATCTGTTCGATCTCGCCCAGAACCCACTCGTCGCGGGTGCGCGCCAGATTGCGATAGAGCGCCTCCATGGCCGCCTGTTGGCCTTGCCAGTCGGTGAGCCGCTGCTCGACCGTCTCGATGCGATTGTCGAGCGACCGCGCGATGCTGTCGGCGCGGTCGGCCAGTTGTCTCGATTCGGTGTTGGTGCGATCGCCGCGAGCCAGGTAGTCGACCATCTGTTGACGCAACTTGGACTGGCTGCGGGCAGCGTCGATGGCCAGCCAGACGCAACCGGCGATCGCGACGAGCGCGAGCAGCAGTGCGAGCGTCGATGTGAACGACGGCGCGGTCGGCCGCTGTGGGGCTGTGTCGCCGGGCGGCGCTGGGGGAAGGATCGGTTCATTCATGATCGTTCGCATCAAACCATGTCCGCAGAGCCTGCATCAAGCCAGCGTCGCCCCCGTCGCTGATGATGGTCATCCAGCCCGCCTGACGGGCCGCCTCGACGATCCGTGGGTGGGCCGCGAAGACCGGCGCGGTGCGCTCTGCACCTTCCGGCCAAGCGGCCTCGAGGTTCGCAAGTGCTTCGCTGCTGGTCAGTACCCACGCATCGGGGGGGGCGTCCAGCAGCGCAGTCAGATGCTCGCGCAGGTGCGCCGGTGGCCGGCGCGTATAGCAAAGCCACTCCACCACTGCTGCGCCGCGCGCTCGCAACGTCGGGCCCAGCAGGTCACGGCCACCCTCACCGCGCAGGATGACGATGCGCTGACCGGCGACATCCTGCAACGCGGCATGCGCGAGCAAGGCCTCGCTGTCGCCGCTGCCCTCAGGTTCGATCACGTGCGCTGCACCCGCGTCGCGCCAGGCGCGGCCGGTGCCGGCGCCGACAGCGGCCACTGCGCAGGTGGGTGGCCAAGGCTGCGGCCACCAATCGCGGCCGAATGTGACGGCGCTGGGGCTGATGGCGATGACCTGATGCGCCTCGGTCGCCTGCCGGTGCAAGGTGTCGGTGGCGGGTGGGGGCAGTGCAGCCAGATCGAGCAGTGGCAGGCTGATGGGCTGCATGCCCGCTCCGCGCAAGGCCTCCATGAGGCCCGCCGCCTGGCCCGCAGGGCGGGTGACGACCACCCTGGGTGCGCCGCTCAGTTGGCGGGCCCGCTCAGGTGGTCGGCGAGCAGTGCCATCACCTCGCCCGCGCCACGGCCGCGCAGTTGCTCTGCGAGGTCGAGCCCGATGGCCTCGGCGTCGGCAGCCAGGCCTTCGCTCTCGCCGCGGATCATGCGGCTGCCATCGGGCATGGCGACGAAGCCGGTCAGGTGCAGGCGGTCGCCCGTGAGCACGGCGTGGCAGCCAAGCGGCACGTTGCAGCTACCCCCCAGGGCGCGACTCATGGCGCGCTCTGCGGTGACACGCTGGCGCGTCGGCTCGTGGTTGAGCACCTGAAGCAGGTCGGCCACATCGGTGCGATCGGCGCGCACCTCAAAACCGAGCGCGCCCTGTCCCACCGCCGGCAGGCTCACTGCCGGGTCGATCACTTCGCGGATGCGGTCGGCCAGACCCAAGCGAATGAGCCCGGCAGCAGCCAGCAGGATGCCGTCGAACTCGCCGGCATCGAGCTTGCGCAGGCGGGTGCCGACATTTCCGCGCAGCGTCTCCACTTGCAGGTCGGGCCGACGTGCGCGCAACTGGCAGGCGCGGCGCAGGCTGGCGGTACCCACGCGCGCACCCTTGGGCAGGTCGTCGATGCGGTCATACTGGTTGGAGACGAAGGCATCGCGCGGGTCTTCGCGCTCACCGATGGCGACCAGCGCAAATGGGGCCTCCAGCGTCATCGGCACATCCTTGAGCGAGTGCACGGCGAGGTCGGCGCGGCCTTCGAGCAGCGCGATCTCGAGTTCTTTGATGAAGAGCCCTTTGCCGCCCGCCTGGTAGAGCGGCGTCTCGAGGATCTGGTCGCCACGCGTGGTCATGCGCGCAAGGTCTACGCGGGTTTGCCGGTATACTGCGCTCAAACGACTCTGGACGTGTTCAGCCTGCCAGAGAGCCAATGGGCTCTCGCGCGTTGCAATGACAAGACGTTCCGGAGCGGTGCGACCTGCGTTGGGTTGGCCGTTGTTGTTGTAGGACATGACCCGTCGGTTCGGCGCATGCGGCGCCAAGGTTGAATCGTCCTGCAGTCTAACATGGGCCGACACCCGGCCTCTCCGGCCCGAACGCTTGCCGTCCCGGCCCATAGAACAATGACATCCGGAGTGAGGAATGAGCCGTAGCATCGACCTGCAGTCGCGCCTGCGCGACGACATCCGTTATCTCGGGCGCCTGCTCGGCGACACGCTGCGTGCGCTCGAGGGCGACGACATCTTCGCTCTGATCGAGGAGGTCCGTAGCCTCTCGATCCGCTTCCATCGTGATGGCGACCAAGCCAGTGAGGCCAAGCTGCAGGCGCTGTTGGCCAGCATCGACACCGCTGGCACGGTGCGCGTGGCGCGCGCTTTCAGCTTCTTCTACCAGCTCGCCAACATCGCCGAGGACGTCCACCTCAACCGTCGCCATCGGCAGATGCGCAAGTCCGGTTCGCCGCGCGAAGATGGCGACTTCGAGCTCGCGCTCGAGCGTATCCGCGAGGCTGGCATCGAGGCCGGCAAAGTGGTGGACACCCTCAACGGCATGCTCACGGCGCCGGTCTTCACTGCGCACCCCACCGAGGTCCAGCGCAAGAGCATCCTCGACAACCTGCGCGAAGTGCACAACCGCATGGACGAGCGCGACCAGGTGGACATGACACCCGAAGAGGCGCAGGACGTCGACGACGCCATCCGTCACACGCTGCAGGTGCTGTGGCGCACGCGCATGCTGCGTGTCGAGAAGCTGCAGGTGCAGGACGAGATCGAGAACGGCCTGTCGTTCTACCGCTACACCGTGCTGCGCGAATTGCCGCGCGTCTACAGCCGCGTTGAAGACGCCATTGCGCGCGCCTTCCCTGAGCATGCCAACACCAGCCTCGACAATTTCGTGATGATGGGCAGCTGGATCGGCGGCGACCGCGACGGCAACCCTTTCGTCACCGCGCAGGTCACCCGCCACGCCATGCGCCGGCATGCCGTGATCGCTTTCGAGTTCTATCTCGCCGAGGTGCTCAAGCTCATCCGCGAGCTGGCGCAGTCGCGCCTGCTCATGCCGATGACGCCGGAACTGGTGGCGATGGCCGAGGCCTCGCCGGAGGAGTCGCCGCACCGGGCCGACGAGCCTTATCGGCGCGCCTTCGTCTCGATCTACTGCCGCCTCTATGCCACCGCGCAAGCGCTGCAACTCGACATGTACGCGCAGCCACCGATGGCCGATGGCAAGCCCTACGCCGATGCTGCCGAGTTCGTCCATGAGCTCGATGTCATCGATACGGCGCTGCGCTCGCAAGGCTCGGTCTGGGCCGCGCGCGGCCGCCTGCGCGAGTTGCGCCGCGCGGCGCGCGTCTTCGGCTTTCACCTCGCGCCGCTCGACTCGCGCCAGCACAGCCGCCTGCATGAGAACTCGGTGGCCGAGCTGCTCGCTCGCTCGCTGGTGCACGCCAACTACAGCGGCCTCGACGAGGAGGCCAAGATCGCTCTGCTGGTGCAGGAGATCGCCGACCCGCGTCCGCTCAAGTCGCCCTTCATCGATTACAGCGAGACGGTGGCCGGCGAGCTCGAGATCTTCAGCGAGATCGCTGCGATCCATCGCGATTTCGGTCGCCAGGCGATGCCGAACTACATCATCTCCAACTGCGCCGGCATCTCCGACATCCTCGAGGCCGCGCTGCTGCTCAAGGAACATGGCCTGCTGCAGCCGGGCGAGACGCCGCAGCTGCACATGAACATCATCCCGCTGTTCGAGACCATCGGCGATCTGCGCGCCTGCGGCCCGATCATGGACCGCCTGTTCACGATCCCCGAATACCGCGCTCTGTTGGCCTCGCGCGACATGACCCAGGAGGTCATGCTCGGCTACTCCGACAGCAACAAGGACGGCGGCATCTTCACCTCCAACTGGGAGCTCTACCTTGCCGAGCGCAACCTGACCAAGGTCGCTAACCGCCACGGCGTGCGTTTGCGCCTGTTCCACGGCCGCGGCGGCACGGTGAGCCGCGGCGGTGGCCCGAGCTACCAAGCCATCATGGCCCAGCCCCCGGGCGCCGTGAACGGCCAGATCCGTCTGACCGAGCAGGGCGAGGTCATCGCTTCTAAGTACACCGACGCCAAGATCGGCCACCGCAACCTTGAGACGCTGGTCTCGGCCACGCTCGAGGCCACGCTGCTGCGGGCTTCTGGCGAAGACGGCTTCAGCCAGGCCGACCGCGAGGTGCTGTCCAACCTCTCCGACAGCGCCTTCCACGCCTACCGCGACCTCGTCTACGAGACCGATGGCTTCCTCACCTTCTTCTGGGAAGGCACGCCGATCAACGAGATCCGCCAGTTGCAGGTGGGTAGCCGCCCAGCGTCGCGCACCCAGTCCAACCGCATCGAGGACCTGCGCGCCATCCCCTGGGTGTTCAGCTGGAGTCAGAGCCGCATCGTGCTGCCCGGCTGGTATGGCATCGGTTCGGCGATCGACGACTTCCTCGCCAAGGAGGGCGCGTCTGGCATGAAGCGCCTGCGCCAGGTCTATGCCCACTGGCCGTTCTTGCGCGCCGTCATCTCCAATGTCGAGCAGGTGCTCGTCAAGTCGGACCTGTCGATCGGCGAGCGCTACGCCGATCTGGTGTCCGACCGCGAGGCCGCTGATCGCATCTTCGGCCGCATCCGAACGGCCTTTGAGCGCACCACCGAGCATGTCTTGGCCATCACCGAACAGAAGTCGCTGTTGGCGGCCGATCCGGTGCTGGGCGAGAACCTGCGCGCCCGGATGGTCTACGTGGCACCACTCAACCACCTGCAGGTGGACCTGTTGGCACGCTTCCGCCAGGGCGATCCGGAACCACGCCTGCGCAACTCCATTCTGATGACCATCAATGGGATTGCTGCAGGAATGCGCAACAGCGGATAACATCCGCCCACAACCTGCCGCAAAAGACCGTTCCAGCGCGGCGTTCTCAAAAACAAGAACAGGTGAACTGTATGAACCCTCTTTATCGATGCGCCGCCGCCGTTGTGTTTGCAGCAGGCCTTGCCGGTTGCGCTTCGGCGCCTCAGCAGACGGCTCACCCGCGTGATCCGATCGAGGGCTTCAACCGTGGTGTCTACGCCTTCAACAAGGGCGTAGACAAGGTCATCCTTACACCGGTGGCCAAGGGTTACAACGTCCTCCCGGCTGTGTTGCGTACCGGCATCGGTAACTTCTTCTCCAACATCGGCGACGTCATGATCGGCGTCAACAACCTGCTTCAGGGCAAGGGTGCGGCCGGCGTCAGCGATTTCATGCGCTTTGCTTTCAACAGCACCTTCGGCCTGTTGGGTTTTGTCGATGTCGCCACCCCGGCGGGTCTTGAGAAGCACAACGAGGATTTCGGACAGACGTTTGGCAAATGGGGTGTCGGCAGCGGTGCTTACGTGGTGGTGCCATTCTTTGGTCCACGCACTGTTCGCGACACCGTCGGCTTGGTGGGTGACCTGCTCACCGACCCGATCTTTTATGTCGACCCGAGTTCGGCGCGCGCGCAACTGGGGGGCGGTCGCCTTGTGAGCCGACGCGCCGAGTTCCTCGACGCGCAAGACATCGTCGACGCAGCGGGTCGGGATGAGTACTCAGTGGTACGCGATTTCTACCTCAACCGCCGCGACGCGCTGGTGAACGATTCCAGCTTGGTGGGCGCGGACGAGTAAGGCGGCAGCGCCGCGACCGCTGGCACCGGCGGGCTGACCACTCTTCGCGGCTTGTCCCGGGCGGGGTTGCTAGGGCTCCGTCGGCGCGGGATCTCTGAGAATGGCCATCACGCGGCGATTGCGTGCGCGGCCCTCGGCGGTGTCGTTGGTGGCTACCGGGCGGTTGGGGCCAAAGCCTTGCGCGGCAAGGCGCTCGCCACTCACCCCCTCACTCTCGAACATGCGGGCTACTGCTGCAGCCCGCGCGGCAGATAACTCCCAGTTCGATGCGAACACGCGGTTGCTGATCGGGGTGTCGTCGGTGTGGCCCTCCACCGTGACCTGATAGTCGGTCGGCGCCACGAGCAGGGCAGCGGCCTTCAATGCCTCGCGCGCCTCGGCAGAAGGTTCGGCCACACCGGTCTCGAACAGCGCATTGGCGGTGAAGTCGATCACCAGACCATCCGGCATCTCCGTGACGCGCACCTTGCCCGCATCGACCATACCCTTCAGTGCTTCGCGCATGCCTTTGGCGGTCCGTTGGCGGATAGCGATGCGCTGTTCCACGAGTGATGCCACTGCAGTAGGCGCCGGCAGATTGCCCACCACGCGACCGGCGGCTGGCAGGAGCCCGCCACCCGAGCGACCGAAGGCTTCGCCGAGAGACTCGGACAGCGCCTTGTATTTGCCCTCGTTCACCTGTGAATAGGCGTAGAGCACCACGAACAGGGCGAATAGCAGGGTGATGAAGTCGGCGTAGGAGATCAGCCAACGGTCCGGCTTGTCCGCATCGTCATCTTCGCGGAGATTGTTCATGTGCCGACATGCCCGCGCATGCGCCGCTCCACCACCCGCGGGTTGCTCCCCGCAGCAACAGCGCAGAAACCTTCGATCAGCATGCGTCGGCGGCGCACCTCGTCGACGATGCGGGCCTTGATGCGATTGGCCAGTGGCAGCAACAGGAGATTGGCGAAACCCACCCCGTATAGCGTCGACACGAAAGCGACCGCGATGCCACTCCCCAGAGCGCTCGGCTCGGAGAGATTCTGCATGACCTGGATAAGGCCCATCACGGCGCCGATGATGCCCATGGTCGGCGCGTAGGCACCTGCCGATTCCCAGATGCGTCCGGCCTGTCGCTCCCGCGCTTCGTAGGTTTCCAGATCCAGCGACAGCGTCTTGCGCAACTCCTCGGGCTCGATCCCATCGACCAGCATCTCGAGGGCCAGGCGCTGGAACGGATCGGTCTCCGACAGCGCCGCCGGCTCGAGCGCGAGGAAGCCGTCCCGGCGTGTCAGGCGGCTGTAGGCCACCACCTGCTCGATCAGCGGCTCGACCGCGATCGGCTTGTCGTCGCGCAGGCAGTTTGCGAGTTCGAGTCCCCGCCGTATCATCGGCCGCGGCGTCTGCAAGAGCACTGCACTCGCGCTGCCGCCGACAACGATGAGCAGGGCAGTGCCGTGCAGCAGCGTGCCGATGTGGCCGCCATCCAGCATGTGTCCACCCACGACGGCAAGGAGGGCGAGCAGGAGGGCAGGGAGCGTCGAGTTCATCATGGCTTCGGGTCGCCTTGTCGGGACAGCAGTTGGCGGATATTGCTGTGATGTCTCGCCAGCAGCACGGCGGACATGACGGTCATGGCCCACGCCGCAGTCCCATCGCCGAGAGCCAGCCATGCCAACGGTATGGCTGCACACCCGGCAGCCAGGGCGCCGATCGCCGACACTCGGGAAAGGCCATAGCCGACCAGCCAGACCGCCACCACCGCCCCGCCGAGCTGCGCGTCGAGCGCGAGCATCACGCCGGCCGCAGTGGCTACGCCCTTGCCGCCGCGCCAGCCGAGAAAGACGTTGAACACATGTCCGACAAAAGCGGCAAGCCCACACAAGGCGAGCGCATCGACGTCCAGGCCCGCCCAGCGGGCCACCAGCACAACCATGATGCCCTTGCCCGCATCTCCCAGCAGCGTCAGTGCCGCTGCCCGGCGCGAGCCTGTACGCATGACGTTGGTGGCGCCAGGGTTGCCGGAGCCAAAGGTGCGAGGGTCGGGCAGCCCCATGATACGGCTCACCAGTACGGCGAAGGGTATGCAGCCGACCAGGTAAGCCAGCGGCAGGGCGAATGGCAGCATCACACGGAGTCCACTACAATCGGCGGCCGTTTCAGATTGCCGGATTGTCGCAGATGGATGTCATCTTCATTGAGGAATTCCGCATCGATACGCTGGTGGGTGTGTACGAGTGGGAGCGCAAGGTCCCGCAGACCATCCAGTTCGATATCCAGATCGGCGTGCCGGGCCCCGACGCCGCGCAGAGCGACGACCTCGACGACACCATCGACTATGGCGAGGTGGTGGCACGTATCCGCGACAGTCTTGCCGTCGACCATTTCCTTCTGCTCGAGCGTCTGGCCGAGCATGTCGCTGACATCATCCTTGACGAGTTCGGTGCGCCCTGGTGCAGAGTCAGCGTCGCCAAGCTCAATCTGATCCGCGGCGTCGCGCGTCTGGGTGTGCGCATCGAGCGCACCGCCGGCAAGGCCGCCTGACTGCGATTCATCCACGCGGGTGATGTTGCCGGTGCAGTTGCTTGAGTCGCTCGCGCGCCACATGGGTGTAGATCTGCGTGGTCGAGATGTCGGCGTGGCCGAGCAGCATCTGGACCACCCTGAGGTCGGCACCATGGTTTAGCAGGTGCGTGGCGAAGGCGTGGCGCAGCACATGCGGTGACACGGCGCTGCGGATGCCAGCCACGGCCGCGTGGCGCTTGAGTCGCAGCCAGAAGGCCTGGCGTGTCATCGGGCCGCCGCGGCGGGTGACGAACAGCGCTTCGCTCTGCTGCCTGTCCAGCAGTTCGTTGCGCGGACCGCGCAGGTAGCGGCCGATCCAATCCAGTGCCTCCTCGCCGAGCGGCACCAGCCGTTCCTTGGCGCCCTTGCCGAGCACCCGCACCACACCCATGTCGAGGCTCACCGCAGCGATCGGTAGCCCGACCAGTTCCGAGACGCGCAAGCCGGTGGCGTACAGCACCTCGAGCATCACGCGGTCGCGAAAGCCCTCAGCAGCAACGATGTCGGGTGCTTCGAGCAACGCTTCGACCTGAGCCTCGCTCAGGCTCTTGGGCAGGCTGCGCGGCAAGCGCGGACTGGCGGTGAGTGCGGTGGGGTCGTCGCTGCGTTCGCCATCGCGCTGCAACTGTCTGTAGAAGCGGCGCAGGCTGCTCACCGCGCGCGCGGCCGAGCGCGCGCGCAGCCCGCCCTCGCCGAACAGGTGAGCGAGATAGGCGTCGATGTCGGTGCGCTCTGCTTCGCCAAGGCTGCCACCACGGTTCTTCAGCCAACGCGCGAAGCGGAGCAGGTCGGCGCGGTAGCTTGCAAGGGTGCGGGGGGAGAGGCCATCTTCGAGCCAGAGTGCGTCGCAGAAGCGGTCGAGCCGGGCCTGCTCGGCGGGTGCGATGTCGCTGGCGGTCGAGGTGAGGGCTGGGGGGCGGACGGCGCTCATACGACAGATTATCGGCGCTGCGTGGGCCACACAGCAGAACGCCCGGCAGCGCCGGGCGTTCCTGAGCGAGCCGGTGTCCGGCGACGCTTATTCGGCGCTGGCGGCGGCCTTGGCCGAGTAGGAGAGCTTCTCCTTGATGCGCGCAGCCTTGCCGGTGCGGCCGCGCAGGTAATACAGCTTGGCGCGGCGCACATCTCCGCGGCGCTTCACCTCGACACTCGCCACCAGCGGCGAGTGGGTCTGGAAGGTGCGCTCGACGCCTTCGCCAGCCGAGATCTTGCGCACCACAAAGTTGCTGTTGAGGCCACGATTGCGCTTGGCGATGACCACGCCCTCAAAAGCCTGCAGACGTTCGCGGTTGCCTTCCTTGACCTTGACTTGGACGATCACGGTGTC
Organism: Klebsiella pneumoniae; assembly: GCA_945897555.1. Taxonomy (GTDB): domain Bacteria; phylum Pseudomonadota; class Gammaproteobacteria; order Burkholderiales; family UBA3065; genus UBA3065. Next base: position 41,358 of record CAMDGF010000008.1, read on the forward strand.
ACCCGGGAAGAAGGCGGGCAGGGTCTTGCTCAGCCGTGCGATCTCTTCCTGTTCCAACTGCTCGATGAGGTTCATCTCTTCTCCTTTCCGGCGATGCCGGCAGTGTTTTTCTCGTTCGAGACCTGTTCCTGCAGCGCCCCTCCCGTCCCTTGCTCCGTCCGGGATTCGGCCAGCAGCCGAGTCTCTTCCTCGTTCAATCGCCTGTGTTGCAGCAAATCGGGGCGGCGCGCGAACGTGCGGCCCAGACTCTGCTTGAGGCGCCAGCGACGGATCGCCTCGTGGTGCCCCGACATCAGCACCGCGGGTACTGCCTCGCCGTGGCGGTCGACCTCCGGCCGGGTGTAGTGCGGGCAATCCAGCAGCCCATCGGCGAACGATTCCTCGACCACCGACAGCGCATCGTTGACCGCGCCCGGAAGATGCCGGACCACGGCATCGATCAGCACCATCGCCGGCAGCTCGCCGCCGCTCAGCACATAGTCGCCGATCGACACTTCTTCATCCACCGCGCGGTCGATCAACCGCTGGTCGATGCCCTCATAGCGCCCCGCCAGCAAGATCAGCCCCGGGCGTTGCGCCAATTCCATCACCTTCGCATGATCCAGCACGCAGCCTTGTGGGCTCATGTGGATCGCCTGCGGGTCGGTGATTCCCGCATCGCGCTGCGCCTGACGCGCCGCGCTGATCGCCTGCTCCAGCGGTTCTGCCAACATCACCATGCCGGGCCCGCCGCCATAAGGGCGATCGTCCACGGTCCGGTAGTTGTCGCTCGTGAAATCACGCGGATTCCACGTCTGCAACGCTGCCAGCCCGCGCTCGAAGGCGCGACCCGTGATGCCACCCGCGGCAACGGCTGCCACCAACTCGGGCAACAGCGTGATCACGTCGAACCTCACGCCGCCTCCCCGATCAAAAACCGCCCATTCCCAGCCCAGAGACCCACGACTGCGGCGTCCGGTCTTGGCCTAGTAATCCTCTTCCCAGTCGACCCGGATACTGCGCGCCGCCACATCGACCTCTTCAACCACACCGTCGATGTATGGGAGCAAGCGCTCGATGCGTGCAGCATCCCGTTCCGACACCACGACCAGCACATCGTTTGCGCCAGTCTCCAGCAGACTCTCTACCCGACCAAGGACCACACCCTCACGGTTTGTGACCTCGCAACCGATCAGGTCGACCCAGTACACCTCACCCGCGCCGGCCGCCGGCAGGTCGCCGCGCCGGATCGCCACCTCGTTACCACGCAGGGCCCGCGCCGCCTCGGGGGTGTCGACTCCGTCGAAACGCACCACCAAGCCATCGCCGTGGACCCCGGCCTCAAGCACCCTGCGTGCCTGCCATCGACCGTCGCGCCCAAGCAGCCATTCGGCAAACTCGAGCAGGCTATCGATGGCCTCGGTGAACACCTGGACGCGCGCGAAGCCGCGCACCCCATATGGGCCGGCGATCCGGCCCATCACCACGGGTTGGTCAGGCGGCAGCGACACCAGTCTTGAGCAGACGCTGCACCGTTGGCGAGACCTGCGCGCCCTTGGCCACCCACGCCTTGACCTTCTCGGCGTCGATGCGGATCTCCTGCTCTGCGCCGCTGGCGACCGGGTTATAGAAGCCCACGCGCTCGATGAAGCGACCATCGCGACGGTTGCGCGAGTCGGTCACCACGACGCTGTAGAAAGGGCGCTGCTTGGCGCCACCACGTGCCAGACGAATCACCACCATGGCTTTGTTCCTGATGTGAAAGCGGAAAAGCCCTCAAGTTTACTGGTGTTCGTGCTCGCTCCGCAAGCGTCAGGTGGGGTCTGCCGGGTCGTCGAGCGCATCGAGCAGGGCGCGCACCGCCTCGACGTCGGCCCGCTCAGCGCGATGCCCGTTCTGCCGCGGACGGTCGTTGCGGTCACGCGGTTCCAGCACCTCAAGGTTGACCACCGTGTCATCCACGAAGACCGAGAGCACCGGGACCCGCCGCACTTCTCCGCGCAAGGTCCGCTTGCGCTCGCCCGGTTCGAACGGGATGCCGCGGTTGAGCAGGTCGATCTCGACATCCTTGTCGCTGTCGGCGTAGAGCAGCAGGTTGACATCCGATTCGGGGCCTGCGGTACCGTTGAGCACTGATCCGGTCAGTTGTGGCCGATATCGCTGCATCTGTCCCATCACTTCGACCGCGATGCCGAGCAATTCGCGCAACAGGTCGGGATGGCTGTCGGTCTGGAACACCTCCCGGTAGGCACGCACCGCGGCCTCGATCTCGTCGTTGTTGGGCAATTGCTGCCGCTCCGAGGCGCCGAGCATCTTTGCCGCCTTGCGCTTGGCCAGGCCGTAGTCGTGCAACCCGTCTTCGGCGATCATGCGGGCCGCAGCCTGTGCGATGGCCTCGCGCAGCATGCGCGATGGGATGTCTCGGGTCATCGTCGGTGTCCGGTCTCAGTTGGGCGGTGGCGGCTCGGCTGCATCGCCAGGCGAGCCGTCGGGGACGTCCTCCTGGTAGAAGAATTCGGTGAGGCCGTAGCTCGAAAAGCGGCCGCTGCCAGGGTCGATCAAGGCGGTGGCGATGCCAGCGGGCTCCGCCATCTCCGTCTCCGGTATGCCTTGCAACGCGACTCGCATGTAGTCGATCCAGATCGGCAGCGCGGCGACACCGCCGGTCTCTTTCGGGCCAAGGCTCTTGGGCTGGTCGTATCCGATCCAGCTCACGGCGACCAGCCGGGGTGTGTAGCCGGCGAACCACGCATCGACATTGTCGTTGGTGGTGCCAGTCTTGCCCGCCAGATCGCTGCGGCCGAGGCTGAGCGCCCGGGTCGCGGTGCCGGAACGGACCACATCCTTGAGCAGGCTGGTCATCAACCAGGCATTGCGCGGTTCGATCACTTGCTCGGCCGTGTTCCCGACCTGCACGGGTTGCGCCTGCGCCAGCAGGCGTCCCTTGCTGTCGAGGATCTTCTTGACCAGATAGGGCTTCACCCGGTAGCCGCCATTGGCCAGCACCGCGTAGGCCTCGACCATCTGCATCGGCGTCACGGCACCCGACCCGAGTGCCAGACTCAGGTAGGCGGGGTTGCGGCGTGCATCAAAGCCGAACCGGGTGATCCATTCCTGCGCAAACAGCGGCGTGACGGTTTGCAGCACACGGATCGCCACCATGTTCTTGGACTTCGCCAGTGCCACGCGCAATCGTAACGGCCCTTCGAACTTGCCGTCGTAGTTCTGCGGCGTCCACGCGCTGCTGCCGGTCACGCTGGCCTCGAAATGCAGGGGGGCGTCTTCGACCAGCGTCGCTGGCGTAAAGCCCTTCTCCAGCGCCGCCGAGTAGATGAAGGGCTTGAACGTCGAGCCGGGCTGACGCCATGCCTGGGTGACGTGGTTGAACTGGTTGCGGGTGGCATCGAGACCGCCGGCGAGGGCGCGGATGGCGCCGTCAAAGGGGTCGATGGAGACGATGGCAGCTTCTGCTTCCGGCAACTGACGCAGCTTCCAACTGCCGTCCTCACTTTGCTTGAGCCAGACTTCGGCACCCCGTTGCAGACGTCTACCCGCCGGTGCCTTGTCGCCGATCCAGTTCTTGACCATGCCAAGCCCGTCGCCGCTCAGGGTCAGGTTGTCGCCGAGACGGGTACGCACCTTGACCTCGCGCGCATCCACCGCAAGGACGATCGCTGGTTGCATGCCAGCCACCGGGAGCGCGTCTTGCAGCACCTCGTCGGCCGCTTTCTCTGCGAGTGTCGGCACGTCGGGCAGACGCACGGTGCGGGTCGGACCGCGGTAACCACGACGCTCGTCGTAGTCGAGCAGGCCTTGGCGCAGCGCCGTCTGCGCTGCTGTCTGGTGTGTCGAAAGGATGGTCGTGTGTACGGTGATGCCGCTGTTGTAGGCCGCCTCGCCGTAGCGCTCGTAGATGTCGCGGCGGACCATCTCCGCGACGAAATCCGCCGACTCGCCAGCCGTCAGCCGCGCTGCGCGCACATTGATCGGCTGCGCCTTTGCCGCCTCGAGTTGCGCCTCGGTGATGTGCCCCAGCGAGCCCATGCGCTCAAGCACGTAGTTCATGCGGGCCCGAGCGCGTCGGGGGTTGGTGATGGGGTTGCCGGTAGAAGGGGCCTTGGGCAGTCCGGCGAGCATGGCTGTCTCGGCCAGGCTGAGCTGCTTGAGGTCTTTGCCGAAGTAGGTCCGGGCCGCTGCTGCGAAGCCGTAACTGCGTTGCCCAAGGTAGATCTGGTTGATGTACAGCTCGAGGATCTGGTCCTTGCTCAGATTCGATTCGATCTTGTAGGAGAGCAGAGCCTCGTTGAATTTGCGCGTGAGTGTGCGCTCACTCGAGAGAAAGAAGTTCTTGGCCACCTGCATGGTGATGGTGCTGGCGCCCTGGCGGGTCTCGCCGGCCACGAAGTTGGCCAGCATGGCGCGCAGGACGCCGGCGTAGTCGATGCCGCCATGCTGGTAGAAGCGCTCGTCCTCGGCCGCCAGAATGGCATCCACCAAGGGCCGCGGGACATCCTTGAAGCGCACTACGGAGCGGCGTTCCTCGCCGAACTCGCCGATCAGCTTGCCGTCCTCGGACAGGATGCGCAGCGGCAGCTTGGGCCGGTAGTCGGTGAGGACCTCGAGCGAGGGCAGCTTGGGGTAGGTGATCAGCGCAGCAAAGGCCCCCAGCATGCCGCCGCTCAGGACCAGCGTGGTGGCGACGAGGGCGAGGCCGAGCAGCAGTCTTTTGGGCTTCAAGTGGGATTCCGGCGTGGCGGGAACGGCGCGACCCTGACGTTGATGGGGTATCGGTCGGATGACGAATTCTCAGACCGGCCCGATTGGATTGCAATCCAGCACATCGCGAATCGTACGACAGGGGTCGTGACAAATGTTTCCGGTGCAGTCCAAGCGGCTGTTGCAGCACGTCCGCCAGCGTTTGCCGGCCGTTGCAGTCGGCATCGATGTCGGGCGCTCGGTCATCCGGGTCGCCACCTTGCTCGGGTCGCCGCGCGGCATCGAGCTGGCGGGGCTGGCCTCCGCGCCGGTCACCTCCCTTCAAGGTGCGGCGGGCGAGGTGCCCCTGCTTCGCCAGACGGTCGAGCGGGCCTGCCGGCACGCATCGTGTTGGCCGAGGCGGCCAGCCATGGCGGTGGCCGCTGGCAACGTGCTGGCGCGTGCACTGCAGGTCCCGCTGGAGGTCGACGATGAGGCGGTCAGCGAGCTGGTCGAGCGCGCCGCACGTCAGCTGCCGGTGGCTGCGGCGGACCTGAGCGTGGCTTGGGCCGTGCCTGGCGACTCGGCTGAGGCTCCCTCCGCAGGCACCTCGAGCCGTCCGGTCCTCATGGTGGCGGCGCGACGGGAGGCTGTGCTGGCGCGACAGTCCCTTGCCGCGCGTGCGGGGCTCGGTCGAGTGCCGATCGAGGTCGACCTGTTTGCCAGCCTGCGCGCCGCCGCGGCCGCCTGGCAAGACTCCGGGGTGCCTGGGGCGGTCCACTTGCTGGTCGATGCCGGCCTAGATTCGGTCCGCGCCGTGGCATCTTGCGGACAAGGGCAACTGCCGAGCTTCCGTGTCGTTCCGGCGCCGCGATCGTGCACCACCGCCCAGCTCGCCAGCGCAGTCGCCGAAGCCCTGCATGGGCTGCGCTCGCCCACGCCGGCAGTCGCTCAGGTCGTCATCCTGTCAGGTGGTCGTGCCGGTGCTGAGGGTCTCGCGCTGGCCATCACCTCGCTCACCGGGCTGTCGTGCTGCTTTGCCGAGCCCTTTGCCGGGCTGGCCGACCCGCGCGGACTTGCGCCGATTTCAGGCCCGTCGGCGGCCGTGTGGTCGTGCGCCATCGGCCTCGCGCGCCGGGGTTTGGCATGAGGCCGATCGACCTCGCCGATCCGACAGCGCCGATCACGCCACCACCGGCGCACCTGCTGCAGCCGGCGGTCCTGTTGCTGGTGCTCGCTCCGCTGGGATCGGTGGCGGTGCTGCAGCACGCGCGATCGGAGGCATTGCTGCGCAGCGATGCCCTGCAGCAGGCCATCATCAGGGCCGAAGCGGCGGTTGCCGAGCATGCGGAAGCCCAGCGCCGCATCCAGTGGTATCAGGCCGTGCTCGACGGTGTCGACAGCCTGCATGGGGCCAACACGGCGACGCTGGCGCTGCTGCCAGCCATCTCCCGACACCTCCCATCGGGCATCCGCTTTTCCGAGCTATCGATCGATGCCAGAAGCATCCGCATCGCGGGCAGTGCACGCGCCCCAGCGGAGGTCTCGCAGTGGCTCGGTCACGCTTCCATGAGCACGCCCGGGCTGCGCTGGGACGGCCCCGAGATCCGCGATGCTGCAGCCGAGCCCGGTCAGGTCGGTTTCGGTCTGCACATCCGGCGTCAATCACTGGCCGTACGCGTGCCAGCACCATGACCCGAGCCACCATCGACCTAGAGGCCGCAGTGGCCACTGCGCCGACCGATGGCGCATCCGTGACGCGTCTGTCCAGCCGCGAGCGGGCTTTGCTCTGGGCGCCTTGGGGGGTTCTGGCGGTGTGCGCGGGCTGCTCACTGCTGCTGGCGGCCGACTCGTTGCGGCGCTTGCTCGAGGTAGGGTCGACGCTCGATCGGCAGCACCAGACGCTGCAGAGAGCCGACCTTCATGGACGCTCGGAAGGCGATCCGTCGAGGGCTGACCTGCCAGCGCATATGACCGCCTTGACTGAGGCCGTGGCACAGTCGGTGATGGCGGCCCCTGGCCTGCTCGCTCACTTTGAAGCGCTCGCAGCTGACGCCGGAGTGACCATGTTGCAGTTCGTGCCGGAGGCCACTGCGACCGACACGCCCTCGCCGATGCGCTTGCGGCTGAATGTGCAGGGCTCGTTGTCCGGAGTCGACGGCTTCCTCACAGATATGGATCGACCGGCACTTGCCATCGAGCTGTTGGCGTTGCGCTTTGCGCCCGGGTCTGCGGCCGGCACGGTCCTTTGCGAGCTGACCGTGCAGATCCACGACCAGGAAGGGCTTGCGGAATTGGGCCGTTTGCACGCTACGAGCTCTGTGGTGACGGGCGAGCGGCCGGAGGCGCTCGTGCCAGAAGCCCTTCTGAGCAGCGCAGCCGGGCCGCATGCTGCACCTTCTGCCAGGGCCAAGCCGGTCGCCAACGATCCGGGTCACCGTACGCCGAAGCCCGATGCGCTGGCAGGTGTACGGCTGGCGGGGATCCTGCGTCAGGGCGACCGGCTCGCCGCACTGCTCGAAGTCCCCGGCGAGGGGTTGCGCATGTTCGGTCTGGCTGACCCGCTCGGCGCCAGCGGATTCAGGCTCGCAGGTGCCGGCGTGGCGAGTGTGGTGCTGGCCAGCGCCACCGGTGAGCGACGCACGCTGTGGCTTGCCGGGTCTGACGAGGCAGGGCCGTGGAAGTGAGGCACGTTGGCTGCGCGCTCCTCGCCTGTCTGGTGCTGCAGCCGGGCGCTGCCATGGCCGAGACATCGTCACCGCGCGCGGGGCCTGTTGCGGGCACCCTGCCAGCCGTAGCCAGCATCAACGAGTCGGCGGGCATCAGTCTGCAATTCAGTCAGGCTGACATCCGCGCTGTACTCGAGGCGATCGCCGATTTCTCGGGGCTCGGCATCGTCGCTGCGGAGTCGGTCGAAGGGCGCGTCAGCCTGCGCGTGCGGGACGTGCCTTGGCAGACCGCGCTGGATCTGGTTCTACTGAGTCGAGACCTCGAGCAGAGGCGCGTCGGCGATCTCATCCTCGTGGCGCCGCGACAGGAGTTGCTCGAGCGGGAGCGTCAGTTGCAGGCCCTTGAGGCGCAGCGCGCCGATCTGGAGCCGATCATCGGCGAGAGTATCCAGCTGCACTATCAGCGCGCCGAGGCGTTTCGGCTATTGCTGGGCGAGCAGGGCAATCGCGTGCTGTCGAAACGCGGTGTGGTCATCGCCGATGCTCGCACCAACCGCATCTTCGTGCAGGACACAGCCGTACGTCTGGCTGAGGTCCGTCGGCTGGTGGCCGACACCGACATCCCTTTGCGACAGGTCATGATCGAGGCGCGCATCGTCGAGGCCGCCGACACCTTTGGCCGCAATCTTGGCGCGCGTCTCGGCGTCAATGACATGTCGAACGCCCGCGGAAGCACGCCCGGCATCGGCGGCGGTGTGCGGCTCCTGCCGGGAGGGGGGCTGCCCGGGGCCGGCGGAGTCGCTGGTCAGTCCGGTCAGTATGACCTGCCTGCCAACACGCTGGTCGAGCCACCCACATTGGGTCCGGCGGTCGATGCGCTGGCGCAGTCGCTCTGGGTCAACCTGCCGGCTGCTGCCATCCGTGGCGCTGCACCCGGCGCCTTCAGCCTCGCCCTGTTCGACGCTGGGCTCACCCGCTTCTTGAACCTCGAGGTCACGGCGCTCGAGGCTGATGGTCGTGGGCGCATCGTCTCCAGTCCGCGTGTCATCGCGGCGGACCAGGAGGAGGCCGTGATCGAGCAGGGCACCGAGATCCCGTTCCAGCTGGCGACGTCCAGCGGGGCCACTGCAGTCACCTTCAAAAAAGCCACCCTGTCGCTGCGCGTCCGTCCGCAGATCACTCCGGATAACCACATCATCATGAATTTGCGAGTGAACAAGGATTCCCCCAATTTTGTGAATGTCACGGCGTTCGGTCCGCCGATCGACACGCGACAGATCCAGACCCAGGTGCGCACTCAGAACGGTGGCACGGTGGTCATCGGCGGCATCCTCACCGAGTCCGAGCAGAACAACCGCGCGGGCATCCCATGGCTTGCCGGTCTGCCCGCCATCGGACGGCTTTTTCGCAGCAACAGTGCGCAGCGCGACAAGACAGAGCTGCTGATCTTCGTCACTCCGCGGATCGTCGAGCAAGCGCCGATCGTCGCGCCTGGGCCTGCCCATGGAGCGACCCCGCAGTGGCCAGCCGCGTCAGACTGACCGGGTCCGCGCCGTGACCCGAGATGCGCCGGGCGCCTCGTTTAGAATGCGGCCATGTCCGCTGTCACGCGAATCTTCCTCGTCGGTCTCATGGGCGCCGGTAAATCGACGGTGGGCCGCCTGCTCGCGCGCGAATTCGGGCTGACTTTCGTCGACAGCGACCACGAGATCGAGGCGCGCAATGGCGTGCCCATCGCCACCATCTTCGAACTCGAGGGTGAGGCCGGTTTCCGTGCGCGCGAGCGCAAGGTCATCGAGGAACTCACGTGTCGCGACCATATCGTCCTTGCCACAGGCGGCGGCGCCATCATCGACCCCGATAACCGCCGGGATCTGGGAGGGCGCGGTTTTGTCATCTACCTGCATGCCCGGCCGGAGAGCCTGTTCGTGCGCTTGCGCAACGACCGTGCCCGCCCCCTGTTGCAGACCGCCGATCCTCGTGCGCGCCTCGTCGAGCTCTATGACGAGCGCGACCCTTGGTATCGCGAGGTCGCTGATCTGGTGGTCGAGACGGGTCGCCAGAGCGCGGGCAAACTGGCCCGGCAGATCGCCGCGCGCTTCTCTCCGCCACGGGTCGAGGACGTCTCCGGGGGGGTGCCTGCATGCAATCCCTGACCGTCGCGCTGGGCGACCGCAGCTACCCGATCCATATCGGGCCCGGGCTGCTCGGCCAGGCCGACCTCATCGTGCCGCACTTGGCTGCGCCGAGTGTCGCCATCGTCTCCAACACCACGGTGGCACCCCTCTATCTGGCCCGTCTGGCCGAACCGCTGCGTCAGGCGGGGGTGTCTGTCACCGAGGTGGTCTTGCCCGACGGTGAGGCCTACAAGACCCTCGACACCCTCGATCAGGTGTTCGATGCCCTGTTGCGGGCGCGCTGCGAGCGCAAGACCACCCTGATCGCTCTCGGCGGTGGCGTCATCGGCGACCTCACCGGCTTTGCCGCTGCAAGCTACCTGCGCGGCGTGCCCTTCATTCAGGTGCCGACGACCCTTTTGTCGCAGGTTGATTCCTCGGTCGGTGGCAAGACAGGCGTCAACCACGCGCTCGGCAAGAACATGATCGGCGCCTTCTACCAGCCGCGGTTGGTTCTGGCCGACACGGATACGCTGCGGACACTGCCTGATGCCGAACTGGCCGCCGGGCTGGCGGAGGTCATCAAATACGGCCTGATCCGCGATCTGCCTTTTCTGGAGTGGCTCGAGGCAAAGATGCCAGCGCTGGTCGCCCGCGACACCGATGCGCTGATCGAGGCGATCCTGCGATCCTGCCGCAACAAAGCCGAGGTGGTGGCTGAGGACGAGCATGAAGGAGGGGTGCGCGCGCTTCTCAACCTCGGTCACACCTTCGGCCATGCCATCGAGACCGCGGCCGGTTATGGCAACTGGCTGCACGGACATGCGGTGGCGGCCGGCACGTTGCTGGCGGCGGAGACCTCGCTCGGCTTGGGCTGGATCGGCGAGGCGGATGTGGCCCGCATCGAAGCTTTGTTCCGTCGCGCCGGGTTGCCGGTGCGCGCGCCCGATTACGGGGCCGAGCGCTACTTCGAGCTGATGGCGCAGGACAAGAAGGTCGAAGCCGGTCGCATCCGCTTCGTGCTGCTCAAGGCGATCGGTCAGGCAGTGCTCAGCGCACAGGTGCCGCGCGAGCTTCTGCAGAGCGTCCTGACGGGCCGTTTCATTCAGCCGAACGCCTGAGAGGCTGGGGTTCAGCCAGGGGCTCGTCGCCGTGGTTCGGTCGGCCGACGCCCGATCTCGACATTCGCCACGACGACCTTGCCGTTGCGCAACACGTCCACCTGGACCACGCTGCCCGGCTGCAGCCCGGCCACCTGGTTGAGCAATGTCGCGGCCTCACGTGCCGGTTTGCGGTCGATGGCGACGATGATGTCGCCGGGACGCACGCCGGCGCGCGCCGCCGGGCCGCCTCGCATCACCCCTGCGACCAGCACGCCCTGCTGTCCGCTGGCGCCGAGTGAAGCAGCGAGGTCGGGCGTGAGCGGTTGCATCTCGATGCCCATCCAGCCGCGTGTCACGCTGCCGCTGCGGACGATCTGGTCGAGAACGCCGCGCGCCAGATCGACCGGGATGGCAAAGCCGATGCCCATCGAACCACCATTGCGCGTGAAGATCGCCGTGTTGATGCCAAGCAGGTTGCCGCGCATGTCGACCAGCGCCCCACCGGAGTTGCCCGGGTTGATCGCAGCGTCGGTCTGGATAAAGTTTTCGAACGTGTTGAGATTGAGTCGCGAGCGGCCGAGCGCGCTGATGATCCCGTGCGTCACCGTCTGGCCCACACCGAAAGGGTTGCCGATGGCGAGCACGGGTTCTCCGACCTGCGCCTGCGAGGGGTCGGCGAAGGTGATCGCCGGCAGGTCCTCGAGGTTGAGGCGGAGCACCGCGAGGTCGGTGTCGGGATCGACCCCGACCACCAGCGCGGGCGCGGTGCGACCGTCTGCCAGCGCCACCTCGATGGCGTCTGCCGCTTCGATGACATGGTTGTTGGTGAGGATGTAGCCGTTCTGGCTGACGATCACCCCGGATCCGAGACCCGGCTGGTCCTCGGTCTGTGGGCCGCCCTCGAACAAGGGGCCGAGCAAGGGGTGGCCGCGCAAGGGGTTGCTGCGAGTGACCTCGCGGGAGGTGTAGATGCTCACCACCGACCGGCTGGCACGAGCCGCAGCGAAAGCGCTGCCGGCCTCGGCCGCCGCCGCAGCGCCCGGAGCCGTCGGGGTCACCTCGCGGATGGTGGGCAGCGGGGCGGGCTGTCCGAGCGGGCGTCGCAGCCATTCCGGGTGGAAGGTCCAGACGACGAACAGCACGGCCACGGCGACGGTGACGGTCTGACTGAACAATTGCCAGAGACGGAGCATGGGTCTGAAAGTGGGGCCGGCAGGCGGCTCATCAAGGTTTGGTACATTCTAGCCGCGTACCCACCCAGCGCTCGGAGCCGCCACGCGAGATGATCACAGCCCACCCCTCTGCGTCAGCCGCCGAGCCGACCATCGGCCTCCAGGAACTGGTCGCCCGGCTCGACGGTTTGCTGGAGCCAGGCCGCTTCCGCGATTACGCGCCCAACGGCTTGCAGGTCGAGGGCCGCGCGACGGTGAGCAAGGTGGTGACCGGGGTCACTGCCTGCCAGGCGCTGCTCGATCGAGCGGTGGCCGAGGGGGCCGATGCCGTGCTGGTGCATCACGGTTATTTCTGGCGCAATGAGGCGCAGCCCGTCATCGGTCTCAAGCGCAGGCGCATCGCGACCCTCATCAATCATGACATGTCCTTGCTCGCCTATCACCTGCCGCTGGATGCCCACCCCGAGGTGGGCAATAACGCGGGTCTCGGCCGTGCCATGGGCGTGGTGACGAGCCACTTCTTTGGTGAGCAGTCGCTCGGTTGCGCGGGTGAGCTCCCCGGCTCGCTGGACGCTGGCGGTCTCGCACGCCGGCTGGCCGTGACACTTGGCCGCGAACCCTTGTTGCTCGGCGACCCTCGGCGGCCTGTTGGCAGGGTCGGCTGGTGTACGGGCGGCGCGCAGGAGTACTTTGCTGATGCCATCGCTGCCGGCGTCGATGTGTTCGTCACGGGGGAGGTGAGCGAGGCGTGCGCGCATCTCGCGCAAGAGTCCGGCGTCGCCTTCATCGCCGCCGGCCATCACGCGACCGAGCGCTTCGGCGTCTGTTCGCTGGCGGCCTGGCTGGCCGCGGATGTCGGGCTCGACTGCCGCTTCATCGACATCCCCAACCCGGTCTAATCCTAGTCTGAAAGGTCTTGTCGAGCGGATGGACTTTCCGATTCGCTACAATCGCCTATATTTTGACGCGTTCTTCGCGAAGGAAGGATCTCATGAGTGACACGCAGGTGGATTCCGGCAAACGCCGGTTCTTGCTGATGGCGACGGGCGTGGTCGGCGGTGCGGCCGCGGCCGGCGTTGCGGTGCCTTTTGTCGGGAGCATGCTGCCGAGCGCCAAGGCCAAGGCTGCCGGTGCGCCGGTCGAGGTGGACGTCTCCAAGCTCGAGCCTGGTGCACAACTGACCGTGGAGTGGCGCGGCAAGCCGGTGTGGGTGGTGCGTCGCACCCCCGAGATGGTGGCGCAACTGGAGAAGATCGCCGACAAGCTGAGCGATCCGGCCTCCGAGGCGCCGCAGCAGCCGGAGTACTGCAAGAACAAGACCCGTTCGCTCAAGCCGGAGTATCTGGTGGTGGTCGGCGTCTGTACCCACCTCGGCTGCTCGCCGACCTTCCGCGCTGACGTCGGTGCTGCAGATCTGGGCGGTGACTGGCCGGGCGGCTATTATTGTCCGTGCCATGGTTCTCGCTTCGACCTCGCGGGCCGCGTCTTCAAGAACGTTCCCGCACCAGTCAACCTGGTGGTTCCCCCGCATCAATTCGTGAGCGACGCCGTCCTGCTGGTCGGTGCCGACGGCAAGGAGACATGACATGAGCCGCATCGAAGCCCTGCGGGGCTGGGTCGACGCGCGTTTCCCCCTTACCGCCATGTGGAAGGAGCACATCGGTGAGTATTACGCGCCCAAGAACTTCAACTTTTGGTACTACTTCGGCGCGCTGTCGCTGCTGGTGCTGGTCATGCAGATCCTGACCGGGATCTTCTTGACCATGAATTACAAGCCGGATGCCGCCAGTGCGTTCGCTTCGGTCGAGTACATCATGCGCGACGTCAGCTGGGGCTGGCTGATCCGCTACATGCACTCCACCGGTGCTTCGATGTTCTTCGTCGTGGTGTATCTGCACATGTTCCGCGCGCTCATGTACGGCTCGTTCCGTGCGCCTCGCGAACTGGTCTGGGTGATCGGCGTGGTCATCTACCTTGCGCTGATGGCCGAGGCTTTCATGGGTTATCTCCTGCCATGGGGCCAGATGAGCTATTGGGGTGCCCAGGTCATCGTCAATCTGTTTGCGGCGGTTCCCTTCATCGGGCCCGATCTGGCGCTCTGGATCCGCGGTGACTACGTGGTCTCCGACGCCACCCTCAACCGTTTCTTCGCCTTCCACGTCATCGCCCTGCCGATCGTGCTGCTGGGCCTGGTGGTGGTGCACATCATCGCGTTGCACGAGGTCGGTTCCAACAACCCGGACGGCGTCGACATCAAGAAGCTCAAGGACGCCAAGACCGGCATTCCGCTCGACGGCATCCCTTTCCACCCCTACTACACGGTCAAGGACATGGTGGGTGCAACCGTCTTCCTGATCGTCTTCTCGGCGGTCGTCTTCTTTGCTCCGGAGATGGGGGGGTATTTCCTCGAGGCCAACAATTTCATCCCTGCCGATCCGCTCAAGACCCCGGAGCACATCGCCCCCGTCTGGTACTTCACGCCGTTCTACTCGGTGTTGCGGGCCATTCCGCCGATGTTCGGCTCACAGTTCCCGGGCGTGGCGGCGATGGGCGCAGCCGTGTTGATCCTGTTCGCGGTGCCATGGCTCGACCGCGCACCGGTGCGCTCGATCCGCTATCGCGGCCCCTTGTTCAAGCGCTGGCTGGCAGCGTTCATCGTGGCCTTCGTCATCCTAGGCTACCTCGGCATCCAGCCCACCGGTGTATGGGGCACAGTGCCCGCGGGCTTGCCGCTGGTCGGCGGCACTCCGGTGGCGACGCTGGTGGCGCAACTGTGCACCGTCATCTACTTCGCCTTCTTCGTCGCGATGCCTTGGTACACCGCGCGCGACACCTACAAGACCGTTCCGGAGAGGGTCACCGCATGAAGCTGTTCGCATTCCTATCGGCGGCTCTTTTCAGCGCTGTCGCATTCGCCTCGGGCGGGGAGTATCCGCTCGAAAAGGCGCCAGTCGACTTGAGCAACAACGTCTCGCTCCAGCGTGGTGCGGCGGCATTCCAAAACTATTGCTCGGGCTGTCACAGCCTCGGTTACATGCGTTACAGCCGCCTGACCGACATCGGTTTGAGCGAGGAGGAGATCAAGAAGGCCTTGTTGCCCACCGGGGCGAAGCTCGGCGACACCATGGGTATCCCGATGCGGCCTCAGGATGCCAAGACATGGTTCGGCGTGATGCCGCCCGATCTGTCGGTCGAGGCCCGCTCGCGCGGCTCCGACTGGATCTATACCTACCTGCGCACCTTCTACCGCGACGATTCGCGCCCCACCGGCTGGAACAATCTGGTCTACGAGCGCGTAGGCATGCCGCATGTGCTCTACCAGTTGCAGGGCGACGTGGCTCTTGAGCATGGCGACGGCCACGGTGCGCCCAAGCTGGTGAAGGTCAGCGATGGGCAGTTGAACGCCGCGGAGTACGATGCGCTCATCGGAGACATCACCAACTACCTGACCTGGGTCGCCGAGCCGGTGCGTGAATCGCGTGTGCGCATGGGCTTTCTCGTGATCGGTTTTTTGCTTGTCATGCTGGTGCTGGTGTACAACCTCAAAAAGGAATTCTGGAAGGACGTCCACTGATGGTGTCGGTCTGGCGTCGGGGTCGCGGGGGATGATGACGCTGTTCTCGGGCACTACCTGCCCGAGGAGTCATCGCTGCCGCATCGTCCTCTTTGAGAAGGGGATGGATTTTCACGTCGAATATGTCGACTCCCCCGGCAAGTCGGAAGACCTCGCGGTGATGAACCCGCACAACGAGGTGCCGGTGCTGGTCGATCGCGACCTGGTGCTCTACGAAGCCAACATCATCAACGAGTACATCGACGACCGCTTTCCCCACCCTCAGTTGATGCCGTCAGACCCGGGCATGCGGGCGCGGGCGAGGCTCATGCTCCTTGAGTTCGAGCGCGACCTCTTCTGCCACGTTGATACGCTCGAGCTCGATGGGGCGGGCGTGGCGGCTGCCCGCGATGCGGTGGCGGCCGGTCTCACCCAGCTGGTACCCATCTTTGCCCGCGGGCGCTTTCTGCTCGGCGACGACCTCTCGATGCTCGACATCGCGGTGGCATCGCTGCTGTGGCGCTTGCCGCGCTATGACATCGATCTCGGCCGCGACGCGGCGCCCCTCGACGCTTATCTGGCCCGGCTGTTCGACCGACCGGCTTTTTTGGAGGCGACCACTGCGGCGGAGAAAGCGATGCGCCTATGAGTGCGCGTCGATCGACCAAGCCCTACCTTGTACGCGCCATCTATGAGTGGTGCATCGATTGCGCGGAGACGCCGTTCCTCTCGGTGCGGGTCTCCGACCGGGTGGTTGTTCCTCGCGACTACGTGAGGGATGGCGAGATCGTCCTTAATATAAGCGCCGGTGCCACGCGACA
The DNA here is from genome assembly GCA_945897555.1 of Klebsiella pneumoniae. Classification (GTDB taxonomy): domain Bacteria; phylum Pseudomonadota; class Gammaproteobacteria; order Burkholderiales; family UBA3065; genus UBA3065. The sequence goes on from CAMDGF010000008.1 coordinate 57,467, forward strand.
CCTCGTGGTCGGGAATGACGCCATCAGCTTCTCGACCCGCTTCAGCGGTGTCTCGCACGAGGTCTATGTGCCGATCGAGTCAGTGGCTGGTATCTTTTCGCGCGAGTCGGGTCAAGGCATGTTCTTTGACGTGGACGAACCAGTCCAGCCCCCTCCCGTGGATGCGCCACCTTCACGGCCTGTCGGCCGTCCGCGCCTGCACCTCGTCAAGTAGCGTCGCGTCTGTTTCTGCCGGTATAGCTCAGTTGGTAGAGCACCTGATTTGTAATCAGGGGGTCCCGGGTTCGAACCCTGGTGCCGGCACCATCCCCCCAGTGTCCGACCATTGACAGCGTCGGGCGCCGCGTTCGATAATCGGCGGTTTGCACAGGAGGGGTTCCCGAGCGGTCAAAGGGATCAGACTGTAAATCTGACGGCTCTGCCTTCGAAGGTTCGAATCC
>CAMDGF010000009.1 GCA_945897555.1 Klebsiella pneumoniae
GAGCTTCTTGAGCGACTCGACCAGGGACGGGCCGACCATACCTTCCTGGTTGGAGCCGTGGCACCGCTCACAAGCGGCCGCGCGCCAGACTTGGAAACCCTTGTAGGTCTTGCCGTCGACCAGGCCATCCTTGACAGTGTAGGGGGCATCTCCAGCGAACACCGGAACCGCGAGGCCCAGAAGCAGGGCGGACAGAACAACGCGCTTCATTTGAAAATCTCCTCCGTAACAGGGTAAGTCGCTAAACGACCCTACGATTCTAGATTGTGTCAGCGACCCTGTATATAACGGGTTTGCAGCGGCATTGTTGACGCGAGAGTTCCCACTGCGGGCTGCACCTGGTGTGCAGAGCCTCGCTCAGACTCAGTCGGCGAGGCGTTCGCGAGCCGGCGACCGGATGACACTGGAGCGCGGGAGCTCAGGCGAGGTCGCGCGCGAGGATCTGACGTTGGGCTGCGGGAAGACCGCCAGAGCGGCCTCGTCCTCCTGCATGTCGAGCCGCTGCCGCCGCTCGCGCACCGCCTCGATCCAGCGCCGCCGCATCTCGGGAGACGCTTGGTAGAAGTTCTGCTGCAGGTGTTCAACGTCCTGACGGAACGCCTCGCGCTCGGCAGGGGTGAGCCGCAGCTCGGGGTCGTGGGGCAGGTCGTGCCCGTCATGTGTCGCGGGGATGGCAGCGAGGGGCAGGAAGATCAGTGTTGCCAACCCTGCTGCGGCCAGAGATGCGGTTTTTGTCAAGCGCAGAGCCTCCAAGGAGACGACGTCGGCCACACTGCCGACGGAACCAGAGACTAGGACGGCAATCTTTCTGGGCCGTGTCCGGCGAGCGGCCAAGTGTTACCAGATGTAAGAACTTTGCACCGCATCTTACTTTGCTACAGTTGGCGCATTGTCGGGCCTAAAAAGATGAGCGAGAACGAGCGGATCCTGGTGGTGGATGACGACGCACGGTTACGCGACCTGCTGGCGCGCTACCTCGGCGAGAACGGCTTCCGTGTGCGCAGCGCGCAGGACGCGGCAAGCATGGAGATCGAGCGCCGACGCGAGCCGGTCGACCTTCTGGTGCTCGATCTGATGCTGCCCGGCGAAGACGGCCTTTCGATCTGCCGCCGCCTGCGCGCCGACAACGAGCAGCTGCCTATCATCATGCTCACCGCTCGGGGCGAGGAGGTCGATCGCATCGTTGGCCTCGAGATGGGCGCCGATGACTACCTGCCCAAACCCTTCAACCCCCGCGAACTCCTTGCCCGCATCCGCGCAGTGCTGCGACGCAAAGGCGGTGCACCGGGGGGTTCGGCCGCTCCGCTGCAGGGCGGCAAGGTGGCTTTTGGCCCCTTTCTGCTCGATCTGGCGACCCGCCAGCTGACGCGCGATGGTGAGCCTCTGCCGCTGACCAGCGGCGAGTTCTCGGTGCTCAAAGTGTTGGTCGAGCATGCGCGCCGACCGCTGTCGCGCGACCAACTCATGGAATTGGCTCGCGGACGCGAGCATGAGGCTTTTGACCGTGCCATCGACGTGCAGATCTCGCGCCTGCGCAAGCTGATCGAGGACAGCGCAGGCCAGCCTCGCTACATCCAGACCGTGTGGGGCTTCGGCTATGTCTTTGTCCCGGATGGCGAGCGCAGCGCCTGAGCGGCTGGCCGCGCCGGCCAGCCCCCGCGACAGCGCTGGCCGAGCCATTGCGCCGCGCCCGGCGCCGTGGTGGATCCAGCGGCTCCCCGACACCATGTTCGGGCGCACCATGCTGCTCATCGCCGCCCTCATCGCCTTTGGCCACTATGCCTGGGTGAGCGTCAGCGAGCGGCTGGAGACACCGGTGCGAGCCTATTGGGCAGCACACGAGGCGGTGAGCATCGTCAATCTGACCCGGGCAGCCCTGCTCGCCTCCCACGCCAACCGCAGGCTCATGTTGCTCGCCGAACTGTCGCAGAGCGAAAGCATCCAGCTCTATCCGCTAGAGATGCTGCCGATGGAAGGGCAGCCGCACCTCACACCGCTGCAGCAAGGCATCGTCGAAGAACTGCGCAAAGAGCTCGGCCCGACCACCTTGGTCGGCTTTGACCGCCACAACATCAACGGCCTGTGGGTGAGCTTCGACCTCGGGCCCGACCGCTATTGGCTGGTCATACCGCGGGCACCGACACGCAACGACCGCTCGCTGGTATGGGCTGGCTGGAGCGCGCTGGTGCTGGTGCTGTCGATGCTCGGCGCGGCGATGATCGTCCGCCGCCTCAATCAGCCGCTCGCCAACCTCGCCAATGCGGCGCAGCGCCTGGCCTCGGGCAGCCGCCCGGAACGTCTGAAAGAGGGCGGGCCGCGGGAGATCGCCACCGTGACGCAGGCCTTCAACAGCATGGCGCGCAACCTCGAGCGCGCCGAGAGCGACCGCGCCATGTTGCTCGCGGGTGTCTCCCACGACCTGCGCACGCCCCTGACACGCTTGAGGCTCGGCGTCGAGATGCTGCCAGACAATGTCGACGAACAGGGCCGGGCGGCGATGATCGCGGACATCGATGACATCAACGCCATCATCGGCCAGTTCCTCAACTTCGTCCGCGACGAGAACAGCGAGCGAGCGGCCCACATCGATCCCGCCGGGCTGGTCGGCAATCTGGCCAATCGCTACCTCGAGAAGGGCCATGACCTGCAGATCGAGACCAGCGCCTCGCCGCGCTCGGCGGAACTGCGCCCCCTGGCGATGCGGCGTCTGCTGCAGAACCTCATCGACAACGCCATCCGCTACGGCGAGCCTCCCATCTCGGTGGTGGCGCGCGAAGCGGACGGGATGCTGGTGCTAGAGGTGCTCGACCGCGGACCGGGCATCCCGCCAGAGGCCGTGGAGCGTGTGCTGCAACCCTTTACCCGACTCGACATGGCGCGCGGCGGCGGCGGCACTGGCCTCGGGCTGGCCATCGTCGACCGCATCGTGCGTCAGCACGGCGGCCAACTCGAACTCGAACCCCGTGAGGGCGGCGGCCTCGCCGCGCGCATCCGTCTGCCACTCAAACGGCCGCCAGCCAGCGATTAGCAGGGCAGCAACAGGCAGACCGCCTCACAGGCGATGCCTTCACCGCGGCCGGTGAAGCCCAACCTTTCGGTGGTGGTGGCCTTGACGTTGACAGCGGCCGCCGGGAGGCCGAGGTCCGCCGCGATGTTCTGCACCATGAGCGGGATATGGGGTGCCAAGCGCGGGGCTTGCGCGATCACCGTGACATCCACATTCCCCGCACGCCAGCCGGCGGCGGCGACACGCGCCACCACCTCGCGCAGCAGCACCCGGCTGTCGGCGCCCGCAAAGGCCGGATCGGTATCAGGGAAATGGCGGCCGATGTCGCCCAAGGCTGCGGCACCGAGCAGCGCATCGGCAAGCGCATGGAGCACCACATCGGCATCGGAATGGCCCAGCAAACCGCGCTCATGCGGGATGGCGACGCCACCGAGGATGAGCAAGCGTCCAGCCGCAAATGCATGCACATCGAAACCATGACCGACCCGCATCGTCACACCTCACTCGGCCACAAAGCCCGGGCCAGCGTCAGGTCTTCGGCCAGTGTCACCTTGAAATTGCCAGCCTCACCACGCACCAGCAAGGGGTACAGGCCGAGCCGCTCGATCGCAGAGGCCTCGTCGGTGATGCCGCTGCGCTCGCCGGCGAGCGCCTGTCGCAGCACGCCGGCACGAAACATCTGCGGCGTCTGTGCCGCCCAGAGACGATCGCGATCGACGGTAGCAGCGACGCGACCCGCGTCGTTGCTGCGCTTGACCGTGTCGGCCACCGGCATCGCCAACAAACCGCCCACGGGGTCGTCACCGACCTCATCAATGAGCCGCGCCAGAGCCACTGGCGACAGCCCAGGGCGCGCCGCATCGTGCACCAGCACCCAGTCTTCGGCCGCAGCGTCGAGCTGGTCGAGGCCCGCGGCGACGCTGTCGGCACGGGTGGCCCCGCCCACGGCCGCAAAGCGCACCCGCTCGTCGAAACGGCCGGCCGGCGGGCGCCGCGCGTCTTCCGGCGAGACGACCACCAGGAGGCTGCTCAGACGCGGCTCAGCCAGCAAGGCATCAAGGGTGCGGTAGAGCATGCAATCGCCGGCGAGGTCGAGGTATTGCTTGGGTTGCGCCGCACCAAGGCGCGAACCGCCCCCGGCGGCTGGCACCACCGCGTGATAGCGCTCAGACATCGCCATCCCGCCGGCGCGTGGCCCATTCATCGCTGGTGCGCTGCTCCAGCCTGCGGTCGCGCACCGCCAGCCGGTCGAGATGGCGCTGCTCGAGCACCCCATAGGTCTTGAGTTCACGGGTACGCTCGTTCCACTCAGCCACCCTCACCCGCCAGTTGGCCTCGAGGCGTTCGATCTCGAGTGCCTGTTGCTCGAGTGCCTGATCGATGCGGCTGATGAAAGCGAGGGTGTCGCGGATGCGAGCGGCATCGACACCGTCCCCCGCCGCGGTGATGAGTTGTTGCGAATACTGCACCCGATAGTCACGCAGCACCTCGGATTTCTGCCGCCCCTCGGCCAGCCGCGCAGCCGCCAGCGCGACCATGCGACCAGCCTCCTGTTCGCGAAAGCGCGCCAGTTCCTGTACCGCCTCAAGCGGAAAGGTGCGGCCGGTCATGGCGGTCAGGGCAACAACTTCTCGAGGGCCGCGCGACAGTCGGCGAGTGACGCCGCCTCGTGCATGCCCTGCACCAGGAACTGCTCCATGGCCGGATACAGGCGCACGGCCTCGTCGAGCGTGCGGTCGTTGCCGGGCACATAGGCGCCGATGGAGATGAGATCGCGCGAACGCTGATAGCGCGTATAGAGGGCGCGGAAGCGTCGGGCCCGCTCGAGCTCACGGGTCTCGACGATGTCTGGCATCACACGGCTGATCGAGGTCTCGATGTCGATGGCTGGGTAGTGTCCGGCATCCGCCAACGTGCGCGACAGGGTGATGTGCCCGTCGAGGATGGCGCGAGCGGCATCGGCCACCGGATCCTGCAGATCGTCGCCCTCGGCCAACACCGTGTAGAAGGCGGTGATGGAGCCGCGGCCGCCGAACCCGTTGCCGGCACGTTCAACCAGTTGCGGCAGGCGCGCGAACACCGACGGTGGATAGCCACGGGTGGCCGGCGGCTCGCCGATGGCGAGCGCGATCTCGCGGTTGGCCTGCGCGTAGCGGGTGAGCGAATCCATGATCAGCAGCACGTGGCGGCCTTGGTCACGGAAGTGCTCCGCCACAGTGTGGGCGTAGGAGGCGCCATGCATACGCAGCAGCGGGCTCACGTCGGCCGGTGCTGCGATCACCACCGCACGCCGCAGACCCTCCTTGCCAAGGATGTTCTCGATGAAGTCCTTGACCTCGCGGCCGCGTTCGCCGATCAGACCGACCACCACCACATCCGCATCGGTGTAGCGCGCCATCATGCCGAGCGTCACGCTCTTGCCGACGCCGCTGCCGGCAAAAAGGCCGATGCGCTGACCGCGGCCGATGGTGAGCAACGAGTTGATCGAGCGCACGCCGACGTCCAGCGTGTGGTCGATCGGGTCGCGGTCGAGCGGGTTGACCGGCCGCCCCTGCAGCGGCACCTGCCTGAGTTCGCCTAGCGGCGGTCCGTTGTCGAGAGGACGGCCGTGGCCGTCGATGACGCGGCCGAGCAGGGCATCGCCGACGCCGACCTGGCGCATGCGATCGACCGCCCGGCGGCGCGGATGCCAGGCCTCACCGAGCCGCGGCGGCACCGCGGCGGCGGTCTCCACCGGGTAGACGCGAGCGCCCGGCTCGAGGCCATGGACCTCGCTGGTGGGCATGAGGAACTGACGACCGCCGATGAAGCCCACCACCTCAGCCTCGACCCGGTCACCGCCGCGCCCGACCTCGACGAGGCACATCGAACCGACCGGCACCCGCAAACCAGCGGTCTCAAGCACCAGACCGGCGACCCGCGTCAGTCGTCCGGCGCAGACCGGACCGGGTGTTCGCCGGACCGCCTCGGCGCAATCATCGAGCAGGCGTTGCGTACGCTCCAGCATCAAGCACCGCGTTCCGCCGCATCCTGCCAGGCATCGGTCCGACCGATCGACTGCAGGACCTTGGCCCAGCGCTCTTCGAGCGAGGACTCGACGACGCTGTCGCCCAGCTCGATGCGACAGGACCCGCGCGTGATGCCCGCATCAGGCACCAGCTGCCAACCGTTGCCCACACCGGGCTCTTCGCGCATCCATGCGATGTCGTCCGGGTGCAGATGGATGCTGGGCGTCTCGGTGCCGCCCGGCATCACCGCCAGCGCCTCACGCACCACCCCCAGCAGCGACTCAGGCTGCAGCTTGAGCTCGGCTCGGATGACCTCGCGCGACATGGCGATCGCGAGGCTGAGGAGTTTTGGGGCGAGGCTGGCCTCGGTGTCGGCGAGCAGACTGCTGGCCTGCTCGATGGCCTTGTTGAGGGTGGCCAGACGCGCATTCATGGCTGCTCGACCTTCGTCGAGGCCGGTCTGCAAGCCCTCGCGGTAGGCCCGGTCCTGCAAGGACTGCAACTCCCCGGCCGTCGGCAAGGGCTCCACATTCTGCGGCGCAGGGCCGCCGGCGAGCTGCACTGCGGCTTGTTGGATACGCTCCTCGAGCGCCGGCAACTCCCAGCGGTCGTAGGCGCTGAGACGCTCGCGCGCGACCACGCGGACCGGACCGGGCGAAGCCGGCAACACGTGTGGGCGCCGCTCGTCGCTCATGCGACGAGACCCTCCTCACCCTTGCCAGCCAAGACGATGGTGCCATCCTCAACGAGGGCTCGAACCGTCTTGAGGATCTCCTTCTGCTCGGCCTCGACCTCGGACAACTTGACCGGCCCACGCGCCTCCAGATCCTCTTTGAGCATCTCGGCAGCACGCGCTGACATGTTGCGGAAGATCTTTTCCTTGAGTGGCTCGCTGGTGCCCTTGAGGGCGAGGATGAGCGAATCGGACTGCACCTCCCGCATCAGCGCCTGGATCGAGCGATCGTCGAGGTCGAGCAGGTTCTCGAACAGGAACATCTGGTCCTGCACCGCCTGGGCGAGGTCGAAATCGACCTCGCGGAGGCTGTCCATGGTCGGCGCCTCGAGGGCGCCCATGAAGTTCATGATCTCGGCCGCGGTCTTGACCCCGCCCAGACTGCTCTTGAGCATACGGTCAGCGCCTGAGAGGATGCGGGCCAGCGACTCGTTGAGCTCGCGCAGGGCGACCGGCTGCACCCCCTCAAGCGTAGCGATGCGCAGCATCGCGTCGCCACGCAGTCGCTCCGGGAACAGTTTGAGGACGTCGGCCGCCTGGTCGTACTCGAGGTGGGCGAGGATCACGGCGATGATCTGCGGGTGCTCGTTCTTGATGAGCTCGGCGATGCTCCCGGCATCCATCCATTTGAGCGCATCGATGCCGCTCTGGTCGGCCCCGACGATGATGCGGTCGAGGATGGTGCTGGCGCGTTCTTCGCCGAGTGCCTTGTTGAGCACGTTGCGCAGGTACTCGTCCTGCGAATCGTTGAGCGAGATCTTGCCGTGTACCGCTTCCTTGAGCGCCTCGACAGCCTCGTGGAGCTCGTCGGGGGAGGTGGTGCCGAGGATGGCGATGTTGGTGCCGACCCGCTGCACCTCGCGCGGCATCATGTGCTGCAGCACAGCAGCAGCCAAGTCCTCTCCGATACTGGAGAGAAGGATGGCGCTCTTCTTCCCGGCGAGGTCCTCTTCAGCCATTGTTCATCCATCCCCTCAACACTTCGGCGAACAGCCGCGGATCCTTGCGCGCGATGAACCTCGCCACCTCGATATCGGTATTGAAGCGTTCCTCGGCTTCTGCCTGTGCACGCGCCTCATCGCTCAGCGCCACTGTACTCGCATCCGCGCCACCCGACGCCGGCTCGGCAGACGCGCCGGGATACAAGGGCTGCCCATCCGGACCGACCATCACCGCCTGGCCATCCTCGCCCACGATCATCCGCATGCCATCGGGCAAGCCCGATCCGGCCAGCGCAGGTGGCTCGGGCAGCGTGGAGAGTTGCCGGATCGCCGGACGCAGCACGCCGAACACCAGATAGGCGATGAGCAACGCGACCGCCACGTTGCCGACGTTCTGCCCGGCGAGGGCGAGCATCGCCTCGGGGTCTTCGAGCAGAGGCTTGGGCGGAGGGGCCTCGGCCGGGCCGGTGAAGGCGGCGTTGACCACATTGAGGGTATCGCCGCGCGCCTTGGAGAAGCCCATGGCCTCGCGCGACAGGTTGGTGATCTGCTCGATCTCGTTGGCTGTGAGCGCCTTGAAACTGGCGGGCTCGCCAGCTTTGCCATCGACCCGGCGAAAGTTCACCACCACAGCGGCAGAGACCCTGCGGATGCTGCCCACCGGTTCTTTGGTGTAGCGGATCGTCTTGTCGAGCTCGAAATTGACGGTCGACTCACGTTGCTGCGACTGCTGCTGTCCACCAGCGGCCGTCGCCGCGGGGTTGCCGGCTGGCGCAGCGTCGGCTGCAGGTGCCCCGGCTGCAGCGGCGGGTGCAGCTGGCGGGCCGCCTGCGATCGGCGCACCGGCTGCACCGGGCGGCTGGTTGGAGAGTGCGCCCGGCACGCCGCCAGCGCCCGCCCCGGTGCTCAGCGACTCGCTCTCCTGGCGGCTGCGGACTGCCGAATCTTCAGGGCGGGAGTTGGGGCGGAAGGTCTCGGAGGTCTGCTCGACCAGAGCGAAATCGACATCGGCGGCCACCTGTGCCCTGACGTTGCCGCTGCCGACCACCGGCACCACGATGGCTTCGATGCGTGCTGCGATATCGCGCTCGATCTCCTTGCGATAGCGGATCTGGGTGGCGTCAAGCCCGACCGTGGCGGTGCCATCGTTGCGGGCCGAGAGGACGTTGCCTGACTGGTCGACCACTGTGACCTGTTTGGGACTCAGCGCAGTGACACTGCTCGAGACCAGATGCACGATGCCCGCCACCTGCTCGGCGTCGAGGAGGCGACCGCGCTCAAGCTCCACCAGCACCGAGGCGCTGGCCTGCTGAGCCTCGCGCACGAACACGCTCGGCCGCGGGATGGCGAGATGCACGCGCGCCGAGCGGACCACACCGATCGACTCGACGGTACGCGACAACTCGCCCTCGAGGGCGCGCTGGTAGTTGATCTGCTCAGCGAACTGGCTGATGCCCAGCCGCGGGTTGTCAAGCAGCTCGAAGCCCGTCGAACCGCCCTTGGGCAGACCCTGGGCAGCGAGTTTGAGGCGGGTGTCGTAGACCACGTCCTCCGGCACGAGGATGGAGGAGCCGTTGTCGCCCATCCGGTAGGGCACGTTGAGCTGCGAGAGCTGCGCGAGGATGGCACCGCCATCGCGGCCATCAACGTTGGAGAACAGCACGCGGTAGGTGGGCGTGCGCGCCCACAGGACAGCCCCGAAGACCAGGGCGATGACCGCCGCGAGGGCGACCATGAGCCAGATCTTGCGGGTGTTGTCGAGCCGGTTGAAGCCTTCGAGGAGCGCTGCCGGCGAAAACGTCTGGGCCTGTTCTGCCATGCAGTCCCTAGATCTGCATGTTCATGACTTCGCGGTAGGCGGAGACCAGACGCTCCCGTACCTGGACCATCATCTGGAATGAGAGGCTGGCCTTGGACAACTCGATGACGACGTCCTGCAGGGCGAGGTTGGGGTCGGTGTCGAAGCGGCGCTTGAGCTCGTCGCCACGCGCCTGCTGCGCGCTGACATCGCGCAGCGCGTCGACCAGAGCTCCGGCGAAGCCCTCGCCAGTGGGTGCGGGCGATACCTGCGGACGCGGTGCCGCCTGAGCTGCGGTCGCGCGCATCTGCGCGAGCATGCTGTCGATCCCGTTGGTACTGTTCATCGGATGGCCTCCCCGCTTCGAGTATAAGCCCTGCACCCATGGTGCGAGGGTGCGAGATGCAGGCCGATGAGGCTGTGGCAACGGGTGTCAGACGTCGTCGCCCACCAGCCCCTCCTCACGCCAGCGCGCCAGCTTGTGACGCAGCGTGCGCTCCGGCATGGCCAGCCGCTCCGCGGCGAGGCGGCGGTTGCCACCCGTCGCGGCCAGCGCATCGAGCACCGCCTGCCGCTCGAGCGAGCGCAGGTCGGTGGCCGACGCCGCCGCTCCGGCAGCCGTGACATGCGGGCTGTGTGCCGCCGAGGCCTGCACCTGCGCCAAGACCCGTCCGGTCGCAGGCAGCATGAGATGTTCAGCCCGCACCTCGGGGCCGGGCGCGAGGATGGCCGCGCGCTGCATGACATTGGCCAATTCACGCACATTGCCCGGCCAGTCGTGGCTGCGCAGCGCCGCCCGCGCGCAGGGCGCCAGCGCCGCGCGCGCGTCATGCCGCTGCAGGAAACCGGTGGCCAACACGAGGACATCGTCCGGCCGCTCCCGCAATGGCGGCACCGCCAAAGGGAACACGTTGAGGCGGTAGTAGAGATCCTCACGAAAACCGCCTTGAGCCACTTCGGCCGCCATGTCGCGATTGCTGGTCGCCACCACGCGGATGTCGACCGGCAACGGCCGGCTGCCGCCGACACGTTCAACCTCGCGCTCCTGCAGGGCACGCAGCAACTTGGCCTGCAGCGGCATGGGCAGCTCCGACACCTCGTCGAGCAGCAAGGTGCCGCCGTCGGCCTGCTCGAATTTGCCGGCGTGGCTGCTGGTGGCACCGGTGAAGGCGCCCTTCTCGTGCCCGAACAGGGTGCTCTCGAGCAGGTTGTCGGGGATGGCGGCGCAGTTGATGGCGACGAACGGCTTGCTGGCACGCGGTGAGCGCGAGTGGATGAAACGTGCCAGCACCTCCTTGCCAACACCGCTCTCGCCAGTGACCAGCACCGTGGCGTCGGAGGCCGCCACGCGCGCAGCCAGCGTGTAGAGGTCGCGCAAGCCGGGGCTGGTGACCGCCCACGCATCGTCCTCCGCCAGGGTGCGTTTGAAGCGCGCCACCTCCGCCAACAGCACGTCGATGTCGAACGGCTTGGTCAGGTAGTGGCTGGCGCCGTCACGCACCGCCTGCACCGCGCGGGCGATGTCGCCGAAGGCCGTCATCATCACCACCGGTGTCTGCGGCCACTGGCGCTTGATCTCGCCAAGCAGGGTGTAGCCGTCCATCGGCGCCATCTGGATGTCGGTGAGCACCAGACTCACCGGACCGGTGGCGAGCGCTTGCAGCGCCGTCTCGCCATCGGCAGCCTCGACCACCTCGTAGCCCCCCGAACGCAGCGCGGCCAGCAACGCACCGCGCAAGGCGGTGTCGTCCTCGACCACCAGTAGCCGGTCCATCAGGCCGACCCCGTCCCGGCACGGGGGAGTTCGACGACGAAGGCGGCACCGTGTCCGGGTGCCGGATCGACGCTGACCCGGCCACCATGCCGCTCGATCACGCCGCGCACGATCGACAGGCCCAGGCCGGTACCGCCCTCGCGCCCGGAGACGAAGGGCTCGAAGATGCGCGGCAGCAGGTTGCGATCGACCCCTGGACCCTGATCGGCGATGCGCAGGCGCACGCGCTCTGCATCGAGCTCGAGCCGCAGCGTGACCACTCCACCCGAGGGGCTGAAGTGGATGGCATTGTCGATGAGGTTGCTGATGGCACCCTCGAGCGGCACGCGCCAGCCACTCACCTGCCCGCAATCGCCCGGCAGTTCGAGACGCAACTCGACCTGGCGACGCGCCGCCAACCCGGACATCGAAGCCCGCACGCCGAGCAGGAAGGGCCCGAGCGCGATCGGCGCCGGCGGCGCGCTGCCGTGGTCGCCGAGCTGGTCGAACGCGTGGCTGATGTAGGCCTGCATGTGCTGGAGACGGTCGAGCAGCGCCTCGAGCTGCGCGCGCTGGCCATCGTCAAGACTGCCTCGCGCCAGCACGCCGGCGTGCAACAGGGCCGCCGACAACGGTGTGCGCAACTGGTGGGCGAGGTGGGCGGCGAACTGCCCCAACGCCACCAGCTGCCGCTCACGCTCCACGCCGGCACGTTCAGCGATGCTTGCGGTGACATCGGCAAGCGCGTAGACGGTCTCGCCGCTCGGCGTGCGGCTCTGCTGTATGCGCAGGCAGCTGCGGTCGAGCATGTACTCGTCGGCAACGGCGGTCGGCGTGAGCCGTGCCAGAAAGGTCTGCCAGAGGGCACCGGGGCCGAGCCCGGTGACGCGACCTGCCGAGGCGGAGAGCTGCAGCACGCGCCCAGCGGCATCGACCACGGCCACGGCCCCCGGCAGCGAATCGAGGATGAGTGCCAATCGCGCAGCGATGGCGGTGCGCTCGCGCAGACTGCCGGCCAAGCGGCCAGCCGATTCGTCGAGCGTGCGGCGCAGTCGCGCCTGCTCGGCAAGCATCGCCTCGATGGCCTCGGCGGCAGACCCGACCCGCTCAACCACGGCGGGATCCGTGGCGGCTGTGCCGCCTGCCGGCCCGTACGGTTCAGGCTGCCCGGTCGGTCGCATGAGGCGCGGGGTCATGGCAGGACTCATCGTTCATGGGACTTATTATGGTCTGCGGAGCAGCATGGAATGTTGTCTGCAACAAAGAGCCTGCTAAAGTCGCGCCTGCTGGATGCCGATAGCCCCCGAACCGACCCACTCTGGCTGCCATGTCCGAACTCTTTCGCAACGTCGAGGCGCGCACCCGTCTTGCCGGCACCAATAAGCTGGAGATCCTGCTGTTCTCTCTGGGGACAGACCCGCGTACCGGCCGCCGCGAGACCTTTGGCCTCAATGTGTTCAAGGTCCGCGAAGTGCTCAAGGCACTGCCTGTCACGGCCGCCCCGGAGATGCCCGGCGTGGTCGAGGGCATGGTTTCGATGCGCGGCATCCTGGTGCCGATCATCCACCTCGGCCGCTACACCGGCATCGCCGCCGAGACCCCGCCTGAAGTCATGATCGTGACCGAATACAACGGGCACACGCAGGGTTTCCTCGTCGAAGGCGTGGACACCATCCTGCGGCTCGACTGGGGGTCGATGCGCGTCCCACCCGACATGCTCAATGCCCACATGACCGGCCTTGTGACCGCCGTCACCGAACTGCCCGACGGGCGTCTGGTGATGATGCTCGATGTCGAGAAGATCCTTGCCGAGACGGCGCCACCGCAGGACGAATCCATCTTCCAGAGCATCCGGCCGATCTCCGGCACGAGCGGCATCGTGTTCTTCGCCGACGATTCGGCCGTGGCGCGGCAGCAGATCACCCGCACGCTGGACGCCATGAATGTGCGGCACCGCAGCGCCATCAACGGGCTGCGCGCGTGGGAGGACCTGCAGCGGCTGGCCGATCATGCCGATGTGCTGGGAGAGGCTTTGGAGAAGCACGTGCGGCTCATCCTCACCGACATCGAGATGCCGGAGATGGATGGCTACATGCTCACCCGCCGCATCAAGGCCGACCCGCGTTTCCGGCACGTGCCGGTGCTGATGCACTCCTCGCTGTCATCGAGTTCCAACGAGCGTCTGGGACGCTCGGTCGGGGTCGATGCCTACGTACCGAAGTTCGAGCCGCACAAGTTGGCGGCCACCGTCGCCGAACTGCTCGGCAAGGCCGCCTGACATGATGACCGACACCGCAGCCGCCACCTCGCTGCTCGATGCCGTCGACGGGCGCACCCGGCTCGCAGGCTCCAACCGCATGGAGCTGCTGCTGTTCTCGATCGGCACACCCGAGGTGTTCGCGATCAACGTGTTCAAGGTGCGTGAGGTGAGCAAGACGCCCGAGATCACACTCACGCCCAACATGCCGGCGGGTGTGGATGGTGTCATCAACCTGCGCGGCAACATCATCCCGGTGCTCGACCTTGCCTTCTTCCTCGACCGCGACGGCGTGGCGGACTGCAGCAACCGGACCATGATGGTCACCGAGTACAGCCGCCATACCCAAGGCTTTCTGGTCGATAGCGTCGACCGCATCGTGCGGGTCGACTGGGAGAGCGTGCATGCGCCTGATGGCCTGATGGCGCGCCAGGACGGTCTGGTCACCGCCATCACCCACCTGCCCGACGGCCAACTGGTCTCGATCCTCGACGTCGAGCAGATCCTCGCGCTGGCCTTTGGCGAGGTGGTGGTGCCTGCGCTGGAGCCGGTCGAGACCGACCCAGGCACATTCCTGTTCTTCGTCGATGATTCCTCGGTGGCGCGCCGCGAGATCGGTGCCGTGATGGACAAGCTCGGCATCCGCACACAGCTGGCGACCAATGGCCACGAGGCGCTGACTCGCCTGCAGGCTTTGGCATCGCAGGCTGAACGCGATGGTGAGCGGCTGGCCCAGTCGCTCAAGGTGATCCTGGTCGATGCCGAGATGCCCGAGATGGATGGCTACGTGCTGACCCGCCACATCAAGGCCGACCGTCGCTTTGTCGGCATCCCGGTGGTCATGCACTCGTCACTGTCGTCCGAGGCCAACAAAGCCATGGGTGCCGCTGTCGGCGTAGATGCCTACGTCGCCAAGTTCCACCCCGAGATCCTGGCCGATACCTTGCGGCCGCTGGTCAGCCGCTGATTCAGAGGACCCTCACACATGTCCGACCCGAACATGAAGTTTCTCGTCGTCGATGATTTCGCCACCATGCGCAGGATCGTCCGCAACCTTCTCAAAGAGCTGGGATTCGTCAACGTCGATGAGGCCGAAGACGGCGTGGTCGCTCTGCAAAAGCTGCGCAGCTCACGCTTCGACTTCGTGGTGACCGACTGGAACATGCCCAACATGACGGGCATCGAGCTGCTGCGTGGCATCCGCGCCGACGCATCGCTCAAGCACCTACCGGTGCTCATGATCACGGCCGAGGCGCGCAAAGAGAACATCATCGAGGCCGCACAGGCGGGTGCCAGCGGCTACGTGGTCAAGCCTTTTACCGCAGCCACGTTGGACGAGAAGCTGAAGAAGATCTTTGCCACCCTTGCCGCTCGCGCGGCCTGACCTGAGCCGAAACAGGAGACCGCGATGAGCGCCAGCGATTCCGACAGCCCCGAACTCGAAGCCCTGTTCGACAGCATCGTGGCTGAGACGGTGGCAGCGCGCTGCGCCGAGACCGGTGAGGCATTGCCGCCAGCAGCCCAGCCGGCCAACGATGGGGAACGGCCCGGCGTGCCGCAGGACGTGTTCGAGCATGTCGGGCACCTCACCCGGCGCCTCCACGAGACCCTGCGCGAACTCGGACACGACCGCAAGCTTGCCGCTGTTGCGGACAGCATCCCGGATACCCGCGACCGTCTGAGCTACGTGGCACGCCTGACCGAAGACGCCGCACAGAAGGTGCTCGCCGCCACCGAGCGAGCGCAACCGCTGCAAGATTCCATCGTGGGTGCATCAGCCGCGCTGGAGCAGCGTTGGGACGCGGTGTTCGCCAGCGGCAGCGACCCGATCGCCTTCCGTCAGCTGGCCGAGGACACCCGGGCCCATCTGCTGGCAACCCGCACGGCCGCATCCGCGACCCGCGAGGAACTCCACACCATCATGATGGCTCAGGATTTCCAGGACCTCACGGGTCAGGTCATCAAGACCATGACCGAACTGGTCGCCAGCCTTGAGCAACAGCTGCTCGCCATCCTCATCGAGCATGCCCCGGCCGATCGTGCAGCGGAGACTGACGGCCTGCACGGGCCGGCGTTCAATGCCAAGAGCGCCAGCGAGTCGCTCGGCAGCCAAGCCGAGGTGGATTCCTTACTCGAGAGCCTGGGCTTCTAGGAGAACGCCATGAGTGCCTTCAGCGGAATGGAAGAGTTGTTGCAGGACTTCCTGCAGGAAGCCTCGGACCTGCTCTCGAGCGTCGATAACAAACTGGTGGAACTCGAGCAGCGCCCCGGCGACGATGGCCTGCTCAACGACGTCTTCCGTGGCTTCCACACCATCAAGGGAGGTGCAGGTTTTCTCGGCGCCACCGAGATGGTGGCGCTCTGTCATCGCACCGAGAACCTTTTCGATCGTCTGCGACAACACACGCTGAGCCTCGACCCCGCCATCATGGACGTCATCCTCGAAGCCACGGCCGAGGTGCGCAACATGATGGGCCGGCTGTCGGCTGGCGCCCAACCCGACCCCGCACCGGCGAGCTTACTCGCCGCGCTCGACGCCGTGCTGGAGGGCCGCAAGCTGGCACCCGCCGCCGACGCCGCACCGGCCGACGCGGCCCCTGCAGTGCCGAACGGCAGTGGCATGGTCGATTGGGGGGCTCTCCTGGCGGCTGTGGCCCCCGCCAGCGCCGAAGCGGCCAACGCCATCACCCCGGAGGCTGCAGCCACGGCACCTGCCCCACGCCCGGCGGCTGATGCACCACGCCCGGCGGCTGATGCACCACGCCCGGCAGCCGATGCACCACGCCCAGGCAAGGCAGCGTCCAGCAGCAGTGCGGCACGCGACACGACCATCCGCGTCGACACCGACCGGCTCGATCAAGTGCTCAATCTGTCCGGCGAGATCGGCTTGACCAAGAACCGACTCAATTGTCTGCGTGCCGAGATGATGGCCGGCAACACCGGGCCGGAGACGGTGAACGCCATGGATGCGGCCATCGCCCAACTCGACCTGCTGGTCGGCGACCTGCAGAACGCGGTGATGAAGACGCGCATGCAACCCGTCGGCAGCCTGTTCCAGAAATACCCGCGGCTGGTCCGCGACCTGGCCCGCCAACTGGGCAAGGATGTCGAACTGGAGATCAGCGGCGACGAGACCGAACTCGACAAGACCATCATCGAAGACCTCAGGGACCCCTTGGTCCACCTTGTGCGCAACGCCGTGGACCATGGCATCGAGATGCCGGAGGACCGTGTGGCCGCGGGCAAACCGACCAAAGCGACGGTGCGCCTGAGCGCGCAGCAGGCCGGCGACCATATCGTGCTCGAGATCAGCGATGACGGCCGTGGCATCCGTGCCGACGTGATCCGTCGCAAGGCTCTGGAGAAGGGGCTGATCGACTTTGAGACCGCTAACTCTCTGGACGAGGCCTCCAGTCTCAAGCTCATCTTCCTGCCCGGCTTCTCGACCAAGGACCAGATCTCGGACGTGTCGGGGCGCGGTGTCGGCATGGACGTGGTCAAGACCAACATCCAGAAGCTCAATGGTCGCATCGACATCGATTCGCAACCCGGCAGCGGCACCCGTTTCCGCGTGCACTTGCCACTCACGCTGGCGATCATGCCGGTGCTGGTGGTGCGACTCAAGCAGCAGTCATTCGCCGTGCCACTCTCGATGGTGCGCGAGATCATGCCGCTCTCACCTTCGACCATCCAGCATGTGTCGGGACGTGCCACGCTCGTCTTGCGTGACGAGGTGCTGCCAGTGCGCTCGTTGGCTGGCATGCTCAACCGCGAAGGCGATGCACCACCGTTCGGCGTGCTCATGCAAACGTCTGCACGGGGCTCGTTCATCCTCGGTGTGGATGGTTTCGTCGGTCGTGATGACGTGGTGATCAAGCCACTGGCTGAGATCAAGCCCAAGGGTGTATCGGGCGCGACACTCTCGGGCGATGGCTCCGTGGTGTTGGTGCTGGACATCGAATCGATGCTCGATGAGCCTGGCAGCGTGATGCTCGGCTACACCTTCAACCGTCGCGCGGATGACGCGCCGGCTGGCGCAGGGCCTGTAGATCCGGCGATCGCCGCCTGAATCTGACGGCCTTGCCAGCGGCCGGCCGCCTAGAGCAGGCCCGCCTCAGCGAAGGAGAACACGCGCTGCCGAGTCACGACGAGGTGGTCGAGTGTGCGCACGTCGATGAGGGCAAGGGCGTCGCGCAGCGCAACCGTAAGGCCGCGATCGGCAGCGCTCGGCTCGGCTACGCCGGACGGGTGGTTGTGAGCCAGCACCACCGCGCTGGCGTTGAGCTGGAGCGCGCGCCTTAATACCTCGCGCGGGTAGACGCTGGTCTGCGATACGGTGCCGCGGAACATCTCCTCAAAAGCCACCAGCCCATGCTGGGCGTCCAGAAAGATGACGGCGAACACCTCATGCGGCGAAAGGCCGATGCCGAGACGGAGAAAGTCGCGCACGGCGTCGGGCGAGTCGAGCACTCGGGGGCGGGGCAGCGACTGCGCCATGCCGCGGCGCACCAGTTCCACCGCCAAAGCCACCCGCCGACGGACCTGCCCGGGCCAGCCAGCCCGCGGAGGCGCGAGTGGCGACACGAGTCCGGCAAGACCGCCGGCCTCGCGCATCAGGCGGCGCAGGGCGCGCCCCGCCGGAACGCCCATGAGGGCAGCCAGCAACTCGACATCGTCGCGCTGCCGCCACTGGCCGTCATCGTCATGTCCGCTACGGATGTGCGCGTTACACTCGCGCCCATGCAGACGCCCGCCCTTCCCCCGACCCGCCACTTCGTGCTCGGCATCACCGGCGGCATCGCCGCATACAAGAGCGCCGAACTGGTGCGCCTGTGGGTGCGTCAGGGGCACACCGTCGATGTCGTGATGACCACCGCCGCCAAGGCTTTCGTCGGCCCGGTGACGTTTCAGGCACTGTCCGGCCGGCCGGTGCGGGACGATCTCTGGCATGGCGAAGACAGCGGGATGGACCATATCGCTCTGTCGAGGAATGTCGATGCGGTGATTGTGGCGCCGGCCTCTGCGGATTTCATCGGCAAGTTGACCCATGGTCTGGCCGACGACCTGCTCTCCACACTATGCCTCGCGCGCGACTGCCCGCTGCTGGTGGTGCCAGCGATGAACCGACAGATGTGGGAGAACCCGGCCACGCAACGCAATGTGGCGCAACTGCGTGCCGACGGTGTCGCCATCCTCGGTCCGGCCACCGGCGAGCAGGCCTGCGGCGAGGTCGGCGCGGGGCGGATGATCGAGCCTGAGGAGATCGTCTGGCGGGTCGAGGGCCATCTGCTGCCGAAACCGCTGGCTGGCCGGCGCGTCCTTGTCACCTCCGGGCCCACCTACGAGCCGCTCGACCCGGTGCGCGCCATCGTCAACCGCAGTTCCGGCCGCATGGGACACGCCATCGCCGCAGCGGCCCGCGACGCGGGCGCGCAGGTCACCCTGGTATCGGGCCCGGTGGCGCTGCCGCCCCCCGGCGACGTCCGTACGCTGAACGTCGAGACCGCCGCCGAGATGCTCACCGCGGTGGAGAACGAACTCGAAGGCACCGACATCTTTGTCAGCGTGGCGGCGGTATCCGACTACCGCAGTGAGCACCGCTCCGAGCACAAGATCAAGCGCGACGGCAGCCCACTGCAACTCGACCTGCTGCCCAACCCCGACATCCTTGCTGCGGTTGCGGCGCGGCCCGGAGCGCCGTTCTGCGTCGGCTTTGCCGCCGAGAGCGAGGACCTCCTTGCCAACGCCGAGGCCAAACGGCAGCGCAAGCAACTGCCACTGCTGGTGGCCAACGACACCAGCGCCATCGGCAGCGCCGAGAGCCGCTTGCACCTGCTCGACGATCACGGCATCCACACCCTGCCTGCAGCAGACAAGGCGGTGTCGGGGCGCTGGGTGGTCGACCACATCGCTCAACTCTTCAAGCACCGGGAACGACATTGATGCAGATCGAACTGCGCATCCTTGACGAGCGCCTGCGGGAATCGCCGCCAGCCTACGCCACCGAAGGGTCGGCCGGTCTGGACCTGCGCGCCTGCATCGAGGCGCCGATGGCCATCGCGCCTGGCACCACCCACCTCATCCCGACGGGTATGGCCTTGCATCTGGCCGACGCCGGCTACGCCGCGATGGTGCTGCCGCGCTCCGGTCTCGGCCACAAGCACGGCATCGTGCTGGGCAATCTGGTCGGGTTGATCGACTCCGACTACCAGGGGCAGGTCTTTGTCTCCATCTGGAACCGTGGCCGCGAGGCCTTCGAGTTGCAGCCGCTGGAGCGCGTCGCGCAACTGATCATCGTACCGGTGGTCCGCGCCACCTTTGTCGAGGTGGATGCGTTCGCTGCGAGCCGGCGCGGCAGCGGCGGTTTCGGGAGTACCGGACGTGGTTGAGAGCGCCCCGGAGCGGTCGACCCGTGCGCTGATCCTGTTCGCCCATGGTGCGCGCGCTACAGCATGGGCCACGCCCTTCGAGCGGCTGCGCGACATCGTTGCGGCAAGCCATACAGGTGGCCCGGTGCGCCTCGCCTACCTCGAACTCATGGAGCCCGACCTGCCGACGGTCGTCGACGAACTGGTCGACTGCGGGATCATGCAGATCGACCTGTTCCCGATCTTCCTGTCGGTCGGCAGCCATCTGCGTGACGACCTACCCGTCTTGGTGAGCGCGGCACAGGCGCGCCACCCGGGTCTCACCCTCACGGTGCATGCGGCGCTCGGCGAGAGCGAGACCATGCTCCGCCACATCGCCGGGGGCATCGCTCAGGCGCTGGTCAGCGACTGACGCACCCGCTCGTACATCGCGACTGCTGCCGCCACGGCGACGTTGAGCGATTCAGCGGCTCCGGGCATGGGAATGGAGACGACGACGTCGGCTGCGGCCGCCGCAGCCTCGCCGAGGCCACCGCCCTCACCGCCGAGCAGCAGCACGACATCGCCGCGGAGGTCGGCCTGGTGCAAGGGGACGCCGTTGTGCGGCACCAGCGCCACTTTGCGCCCGGCGTGCCGCGCAAGCGCAGCCGGCAGGTCGAGGCCCTGACACACGGACAGCGTGGCGTGCGCACCCTGCCCGGCACGCAGCACCTTCCATGACCAGGCGTCGGCGCAGCCAGGCCCCAGCCAGACCTGATCGAAGCCACTGGCGGCTGCGCTGCGGATGATGGTGCCGACGTTCCCAGGATCCTGCACGCCATCGAGCACAACAACGCTGCCAGAGCTGACCGGGACCGCCGCCGGAATGGGCACCAAGGCCAACACTCCCGCGCAAGATCCCGCACCTGACACCGAGCGCAGGCAATCATCATCGACCCACTGCACCGGCGTGCCAGCCCCGGACCAGCGAGGCGCCTCGTGGGCCCGCGAAGCGGCCAGCAGCACGCGTTCGACCGGCCGGCCAGCGCCCAGCCAATCGGCCAACAGATGCTCGCCCTCGAGCACGGCCAGCCCACAGGCTTGACGTTCGCGCGGGCGCTCGAGCAGCTGCCGCACCTGCTGCAGCAGCGGATTGCGCCGGCTCCGGATCAGCTCCATGGCGTCGGAGCATACCCCGGACCGCGAACAGCGTCCGCATCGTCCTCAGGCTCAAGTAAAGTGATATGAGTCCGTTACCGGACATAGCCCTTCTTTGAGACACAAGGCCGTAATCCGCTCATGTTCATCGCCATCGGCTATCTGGTCACCCTCGGTTCCATCTTTGGTGGTTTTGTGCTGGCCGGGGGCCACCTCGCCGCATTGTTCCAGCCACTCGAGTTGCTGATGATCTTTGGCGGTGCCTTCGGTGCCGCCATCGCCGGCAACACCGGCAAGACCATCAAGGCCACCCTTAAGGCCCTCCCGGTGCTGTTGAAAGGCCCCGCATACAGCAAGGCGGTCTACGTCGATGTGCTTGCCATGCTCTTCGAGATCCTTGCCAAGGTGCGCAAGGAGGGCCTCATGTCGATCGAGGCCGACGTCGAGGAACCCGAGAAGAGCGCGATCTTCTCCAAGTACCCCAAGGTGATGGCGGACCACCATGTGGTCGAGTTCCTCACCGACTACCTGCGCATGATGGTCGGCGGCAACCTCAACGTGTTCGAGATCGAAGCGCTGATGGATGCCGAACTCGAAGCCCACCACAAGGAGGAGCACGCACCTGCCGACGCGCTCTCCAAGCTCGGCGACGGCCTGCCCGCTTTCGGCATCATCGCCGCGGTGATGGGCGTGGTGCACACCATGGAATCATTGCACCTGCCGCCCGAAGAGCTCGGCCTGCTGATCGCGCACGCGCTGGTCGGCACCTTCCTCGGCATCCTTTTGTCTTACGGCTTCGTCGCGCCGCTGTCGGCGCTGCACGAGCAGAAGATGACCGAGAGCGGCAAGATCTACGATTGCATCAAGGCAGTGTTGCTCGCCAGCATGAACGGCTATGCACCGCCAGTGGCCGTGGAGTTCGGCCGCAAGGTCCTGTTCTCTCACGACCGGCCCGGCTTCCGCGAGCTCGAGGAAGAGATCAAGAACCGCAAGGGCAAGTGACCGGCAGTCGGTGCGCGAGGTGGCGCACCCAGCCATGACGGAGTGATCGCAGGTGAGTGACGACAGTCAGCGGCCAATAGTCTTTAAGCGGGTCAAGAAGACCCTGCACGGCGGCCACCACGGCGGCGCGTGGAAGATCGCGTACGCTGACTTCGTCACTGCGATGATGGCCTTCTTCCTGCTCATGTGGCTGCTCACCTCGGTGAACAAGGCCAAGCTCGAAGGCATCTCCAACTATTTCAAGACGCCGATGCAGGTGGCCCTGGTCGGCGGTGGCTCAGGCTCCCGGTCGAGCATGCTCCCCAACCAGGGCGACGGCATCCTCATGCAGCCCGGCACCCGCCCGATGGATGGCAAGGGTGAGAAACCCGGCGAGGGTGATGGCGAAAAGCCCGGCAAGGGAGAAGGCCAGACTGAATTCGACAAGATCAATGAGGCCATCCAGATGCGGGTGGAGAAGCGCAAGCTCGAGGCGCTCAAGGCTGAGATCGAAGAGGCCATCGCAGTGGTGCCCGATCTGGCCAAGTTCAAGGAGCTGATCAAGATCGAGCTCACCACCGATGGCCTGCGCCTGCAGATCATGGACGACCAGAACCGCCCCTCGTTCGACCTCGGCAGCGGCCGCATGAAGGAACACACCTCGGCGGTGCTACGGCAGCTCTCGGTGTTGCTCAATCAGGTGCCCAACCGCATCAGCATCTCGGGCCATACCGACGCCAAGCCTTTTGCCGGCGGCCTCGGCGGCTACTCCAACTGGGAGTTGTCGGCAGACCGGGCCAACGCGGCACGGCGCGAACTCATCAATGGCGGTATCGAGTCGGAGAAGATCCTGCGCGTGGTGGGTCTGGGCTCATCGGCGTTG
This sequence comes from Klebsiella pneumoniae, assembly GCA_945897555.1. Taxonomy (GTDB): domain Bacteria; phylum Pseudomonadota; class Gammaproteobacteria; order Burkholderiales; family UBA3065; genus UBA3065. The sequence continues at coordinate 22,867 of CAMDGF010000009.1, forward strand.
TTCGACAAAGAGAATCCCGCCAACCCGATCAACCGGCGCATCACCATCATGGTGCTCAACAAGAAGGCCGCCGAGATCGTCGCCTCAGATGGTGGATCGCTCGACATCTTCCGCCCTTCCGACATCGTGCCGAGCCAGATTGAGCCGCCCGAAGCCCAGCCCCAGCGCCGCTGAGGCACCGCCACCGCCGCTGCGCAAGGCATTGCTCTGCCTGATGGGCGCCACCCTGCTGGTGGTGGTGCTCATGCTGGCGCTGCCGGGGCATGACGAGACCCTCGTGCAGTGGGCGTGGCTGCACGGCGCCATCGCTGCGTCGATGGCCTGGGCCACCACCCTGCCGCGCTGGTGGGTCCTCATTCTTCTGCTCTTCGCGCCGGCCATGGTGCTGGCATTGGCGCTGCAGATCCCGCCGCTGGTCTGGCTCGCCGCGGCCGTATTGCCTTGGCTGGTCTTTCGGGGCGCGCTGCGCGACCGTGTGCCCCTGTTCCTGAGCGACCAGCCGGCCATCGACCGCCTGCTGGAACTGGTCACCGACGAGCACCCGGTGAGCGTGGTCGATCTCGGCTGTGGCACCGGTGGCCTCTTGCAGGCACTGCGCGATGCCCGCCCCATCGCCCGCCTGCGCGGTATCGAGAACGCGCCCCTGACCTGGCTCATCGCCCGGATGCGCTTGGCGCAAGCCGCCGTTGACGTGGTCTACGGCTCGATCTGGGATGAGCCGCTGGGCCACCACGATGTGGTCTATGCCTACCTCTCCCCGGCTGCCATGCCTCGCCTGTGGGACAAAGCCTGCCGTGAGATGCGGCCGGGTAGCCTGCTGGTCAGCAACAGCTTCGAGGTGCCCGGTGTGCCTGCGCAGCGCGTCCTGCCGCTCGATGGCGACGGCATGGCGACGGCGCTGTACGTCTGGGAGATGGGCGATCCGCCGCTGACCAGCGGCACAACGGCCTGAACGCTGGTCTGCGCCAGGCGTCAGGGTGCCGCCAGCAGCCGCGCCACCGGGCCGAAGGTGCGTCGGTGTACGGGGCTCGGCCCAAGGCGCTCCAAGGCCTGCAGATGCGCCGCGGTGGGGTAGCCGGCGTGCCGCTCGAAACCGTAGCCAGGGTGCGCGTCAGCAAGGTCGCGCATCATCGCATCGCGAGCGGTCTTGGCGAGGATCGAGGCGGCCGAGATGGCCGGCACCGTGGCATCGCCACCCACCACACATCGCGTCGTGTAGGCCCAGCGCGGCGCCCGGTTGCCGTCGACCCAGACCTCCGTGGGTGCTGCAGCCAGACCCTCGACAGCGCGCTGCATGGCAAGGAAGGTGGCCTGCAGGATGTTGAGGCGGTCGATCTCCTCGACCGTCGCCCACGCCACTGCCCAGCCGCAGGCGCCCTCCCGGATGCGCAACGCGAGCGCCTCGCGGCGGGCGGCCGACAGTTGCTTGGAGTCGGCCAGGCCGCTGCCATCGAAGCCCTCGCCGAGGATCACCGCCGCAGCGCAGACCGGCCCGGCGAGTGGGCCACGGCCAGCCTCGTCGACACCCGCAAGGGTCACGCCGCATCTCCAGCAGACACCACGCGATCGAGCACCGGCGCCAAGGCATCGACGATGGCAGCCGTGGTGTCGGCCTGCAGTGCGGTGTGCATCTCGTCGAAGGCGGCTCGCTGCTCGGCGGCAGCAGGGTTGTTCAACTGCACCTCGAGCGCGGCTGCAAGGCTCTCCTCGGTAGCGGCGCTTTGCAGCAACTCCGGCACGATCTCGCGTCCGGCCAGGATATTGGGCAAACCCACCCAGGGCAGGTAACCGCGACCGCGCATCAGCTGATAAGACAACCACGGCATGCGGTAGCTGATCACCATCGGCTTCTTCAGCAGAGCCGCTTCGAGCGTGGCCGTGCCGCTGGCGATGAGCGCCGCGTCACAGGCTTCCAGCGCCTGATGGGCATGACCGAACATGATCTGGAAACGTTCGGGATGTGCCGCGTGCGTTCGCAGCAGATGATCGAAGCGGTCGAAGGTCGGCCGGGTCGCCAGCGGCACCAGGAAATACGCATCGGGATGACGGGCGAGCAGCCGTTCAGCGGCGCGGATGAACAACAGCGCCAGATGTTCGACCTCGGCCATGCGCGAACCTGGCATCAACGCGACCAAGGGCGTGCGCTGCGCTTCGATGCGCAGTGCACGGCGCGCGCCAGCCGTATCCGGCACCCGGGGTAGCCGGCTGGCCAGTGGATGGCCGACGAAACTCACCGGGATACCCGCCTTCTCGTACAGGGGGGGCTCCATCGGAAACAATGCCAGCACGCGGTCGGCTGCTCGGCCGATGCCGCGGATGCGCCCGCCGCGCCAGGCCCAGATCGAGGGGCTGACGTAATGGAGGGTCGGAATACCCGCCGCTCGCAGGCGCCGTTCCAGCGTGAGGTTGAAATCGGGCGCATCCACACCAACAAAGACCTCAGGCCGGTGCCGCAAAAAGTGGTGGGCGAGCTGACGGCGGATGCGCAACAGCGCGGGCAAGCGACGGACCACCTCGACATAGCCACGCACCGCCAACATCTCTTGATCGAACAGGCTATGGATGCCCGCTGCGAGCATCTTGGGGCCACCGATGCCGACGAACTGTGCATCCGGCCAACGCGACCTCACCGCCTCGATGAAACCGGCGCCCAGCAGGTCGCCAGAGGCCTCCCCAGCCACGATGCCGATCAGCGGCGCACGTGCGCTGCGCTCAACCGTCATGACTCGGGCCACCGAGGATCACGCCGAGGGCAAGCTGTCGCGCGCAATCGGCACCTAGCGGACGATGCCGCGGGTGGCCCGACTCAAAAAATCAAGGAGGGGCTGCACCTCGGGCGTGGTCGAAGCCTGCGCGGCCAGATCCAGTTTGGCTTGCTCGAACGTCAGGCCGCTGCGGTAGAGCGTCTTGTAGGCGCGCTTGATGCCAGCGATGGCCTCGACACTGAAGCCGCGGCGTTTGAGTCCCTCGCTGTTGATGCCGTGGGCCTGCGCAGTGTTGCCGCCAGCAAGGACATAGGTGGGCAGGTCCTGCAGCAGGACCGTGCCGACGGCCGTCATGCAGTGCGCACCCACCTTGCAGAACTGGTGCACGCCCGTGTAGCCGCCGAGGATGGCCCAATCGTCGATGTGCACATGGCCCGCGAGGTTGGTGCAATTGGCAAACACCGTGTGGTTGCCCACCACACAGTCATGGGCGATGTGCACATAAGCCATCACCCAGTTGTGGCTGCCGATACGCGTCACGCCTGCGTCCTGAACCGTGCCACTGTTGATCGTGCAGTACTCGCGGAAGGTGTTGTGGTCGCCGATCTCGACACGGGTCGGCTCACCGGCATACTTCTTGTCCTGCGGCGCTTCGCCGATGGAGCTGAACTGAAAGACCCGGTTATTGCGTCCGATGTGGGTGTGGCCGGTGAGCACCACGTGAGGGCCGATCACCGTGCCCTCACCCACCACCACATGGGGTCCGATGAGGCTGTAGGCGCCCACCGTCACGTCTGCGGCCAGCTCGGCCGCAGGGTCGACCAGCGCCGTGGCGTGGATGCGCTGCTCAGACATCGCGCACCGTGCACATGATGTCGGCACTCGAGACCAGACGGCCCTCGACCTCGGCCTTGGCCGAGAAAGTCCACAAGCTGAGCTTGTGCTTGGCCAGTTCGGCGGTGATGTGCAGGCTGTCGCCCGGCACCACCGGGCGCTTGAAGCGGGCGTTGTCGACGCCGGTCAGGAAATAGACCGTGTTATCGCCAGCCGTGGCCCCGCCAGCCATAGCCGCCTCGCTGGTGACCGCTGCCAGCAGCGCGGCGGTCTGCGCCATCGCCTCGATGATGAGCACACCCGGCATCACCGGATAGTTGGGGAAATGCCCCTCGAAGAACGGCTCATTGATGGTCACATTCTTGAGCGTGACGACGCGTTGGCCCGGTGTGAAATCGAGCACGCGGTCGACCAGCAGGAAGGGGTAGCGGTGCGGCAGGCGCTCCAGCACGCCGCGGATGTCGATGACTTGGCTCATTCGCTCTCGGAAGGTTCGGGTGGGGTATCGGCGGCACCGCTGCCGGCGCCCTGCTCGAGCGCCCGGATGCGCCGGGCGATGTCGTCAAGGTGGCGCAACTGTGCCGCATTGCGGCGCCACTGCGCAAACGGCATGAAGGGGAACACCGAGGCATAGACGCCGGGCTCGGTGATGGAGCGGGTGATGGCCGTACCCCCTGCGATCTCGCTGCCCCCCGCGATCTCGAGGTGGCCGCTGATCATCGAGGCACCGCCGATGCGACAACGCGGGCCGATGCGCGTGCTGCCAGCGATGCCGACACAACCCGCCACTGCGGTGTGTTCGCCAATGACGCAGTTGTGGCCGATCTGGATCTGGTTGTCGAGCTTGACGCCCGCGCCGATCACCGTGTCCTCCAGCGCACCGCGATCGATGGTGGTGTTGGCGCCGACATCGACATGGTCGCCGATCACGACACGGCCGACCTGCGGGATGTGCTCCCAGCACTCGCCGCTCCACGCCAGACCAAAGCCATCGGCGCCGATCACCGCGCCAGCATGCAGGATGCAGTGGCGGCCGATCACACAGCCGTCGTACACCACCACCCTCGGATGCAGGCAGCTGCCCTCACCGACGCTCACCTCACGGCCAATGTGGCAGCCGCTGCCGATCACCGCGTGCGGGCCGACGCTGGCGCCGGCGCCGACGACGACATGCGGGCCGATCTGAGCCGAAGGGTCGATGCGAGCGGTCGGATCGACCACCGACGAGGGATGGATGCCCGGTACAACGGCAGCTGCCGGATGCAATCTGCGCGAAGCTCTGGCAAAAGCAAGGTAAGGGTCGGCCACCCAGAGCCGCGCACCGACAAAATCGTCCGGACAGTCCACACCGTCGCGCAGAAGGACTGCCGCGGCCCGACAGCCCGCCAGTTGTTTGCGGTACTTGGCGTTGCTGAGGAAGGCCAGCTGCCCCGCTCGAGCGCCCTGCAAAGTGCCGACGTCGTGGATGACGACGCCCGGGTCGCCCTCGAGCCGAGCACCCAGCTCTGCGGCGAGCACGCCGAGTTCGACGGCCATCGCCATCGCGGGTGTGAGAGCCGGACCTATTTGGTCTCGGCTGCCAGCGCCTTGAGCACTTTGTCGGTGATGTCGACCTTGGGGCTGCGATAGACCGCATCCTGCAGGATGAGGTCGTACTTCTCGCTCTCGGCCAGCTTCTTGATGGCCTTGTTGATCTGCTCGAGCATGCCGGACAGCTCCTCGTTGCGGCGACGGTTGAAGTCCTCTCGCAACTCGCGGTCTTTGCGTTGCAGGTCGCGGGTCAGCGCCGCGAGGTCGCGCTCCTTGGCCTGACGGTCGCTGTCGGATAGGGTCACGCCGTCCTTCTCGAGCGCTGTCTGCATGTCTTTGGCCTGCTTGGCAAGCTTCTGCAGATCCTGATCGCGGCCCGCAAACTCCTTTTCGATCTTCTTTTTGACCCGATCGGCAGGCGCTGACTCGCGCATGATGCGCTCGGTGTCCACGACGCCGATCTTAAGCCCGGCATCGGCTGCCGCGGCGGGTTGCACGAGCGCGCTGGCGAGCACCAGAGCGCCGAGGATACGAATTGCTGCTGTCATGTCGAAACCTCTTTCTGCAAAAGACACGGACCGCCTCAGAAGTTCTGGCCCATGGTGAACTGGAACGTCTGGGTCACATCGTTGGGACCCGGGTTGAGGGGCTTGGAGATGGCCAACTGGATCGGCCCGAACGGTGATACGAAATACAAGCCGATGCCGGTCGAGATGCGGGCCCCGTCGTCCGGAGAATTCTCAAGACTGTTACGGATCAGGCCGGCATCGACGAACGTGGAGATGCGCGCGTTGCGCTCCTTGCCAAGGCCCGGGATGAGGTACATGACCTCGGCGCTGGTGACCAGGCGCTGATTACCCCCAGTGGGGCGCGCGAGCGTGCCCTCGCCGTCCTTGGGGCCGATGTTGGATGTGCGGAAGCCGCGCACCGAGGTGATGCCGCCGGCATAGAAGTTCTTGAAGAAAGGCAATTCCGAGCCGCCGAAACCGCCTGCATACCCCACCTCGGCGTTGAGCTTGAGGGTGAGATCGCCCACCAGCGGGGTGTAGTAGAGGTGGTCGTAGGTGAATTTGTAGTACTTGAGGTCGAGCCCGGGGACTCCGAACTCCAGTGTGGCTCGCTGCCGCGACCCCTTCCTCGGCAGGATGATGCTGTCGAGGCGGTTGCGGGCCCAACCAGCAGAGCCGATCACACCCGAATTGGAGGTGCCCTGCCGCGCCACGTAGGCACACGCCGAACGGAAGCTGCGGGCGGTCGACTCCGGATTGTCGCAATCGAACACCTCGAGGTCGGTGGCTTCCGCCGCCAGTCCGAGGTTGATGGTGTCGGTCTCGTTGATCGGCACGCCAAAACGCACGCCACCGCCGATCGAGTCGGTGTTGTAGCGCGGCCCGAAGGAGAGCAGTGCGAGGTCGCTGCGGCGCTTGTAAAGATCGAAACCGCGGCTCACCCCATCCACCGTCGAGTAAGGATTGGTGAACGAAATGGAGTAGACCGTGTTGATGCGGCCGGTGTTGGCGGCGATGCCGATGGAATTGCCACTGCCCAATACATTGGCCTGCGACACCGAACTGCTGAGCAGGAAGCCATCGCTCGAGAAGCCGCCGCCAAGGGTGATGGCGCCGGTGGATTTCTCCTTGACCTTGACGTTGACATCGATCTGGTCAGAGCTGCCGGGCACCGCGGGCGTCTCGATGCCGACTTCGGAGAAGTAATTGGTGCGGTCGACGCGGCGCTTGGATGCCTCGATCTGCGCCGCGCTGTACCAGCCACCTTCCATCTGGCGGAACTCGCGGCGCACCACCTCATCGCGGGTCTTGGTGTTGCCATTGACGACGATGCGCCGCACGTAGACGCGACGGCCCGGGTCGATGAACAGCGTGAAGGCTGCTGTACGGTTCTCCTTGTCGATCTCCGGTGCGGCGTTGACGTTGGAAAAAGCGTAGCCATCGTTGGACAGGCGGTCGCTGATCGCCTTGGTCGAGGCGTTGAGTCTCTCGCGGCTGTAGGTCTCACCGGGCGCGACCTTGATCAGCTTGCGAAGCTCCTCCTCAGGCACCAGGAACTCGCCGGCGAGCTTCACATCGGTGACCTTGTAAGGCTCGCCCTCCGTCACCGAGATGGTGATGTAGATCGATTTGCGGTCGGGCGTGAGTGACACCTGCGTGCCCTCGACATTGAACTCGAGGTAGCCGCGGTTGAGGTAGAAGCTGCGCAGTGTCTCGAGGTCGGCCTGAAGTTTCTGTTTGGAGTACTGGTCGTTGCGGGTGTACCAGGACAGCCAGTCTGGCGTGCGCAGTGTCAGCTGATCGACCAGTTCAGCCTCCTTGAACACCTTGGTGCCGAGGATGCGGATCTGGCGGATCTTGGCGGCCTCACCCTCGACCACCGCAAAACGGATGCCGACGCGGTTGCGCTCGAGCGGTGTCACGGTGGTGGTGACGGTGGCTGCGTACTTGCCGCGCGCGTTGTACTGGCGCTTGAGCTCCTGCTCGGCCTTGTCGAGGAGTGCGCGATCGAAGGTTCGGGCGATGCCCAGGCCGAGCTCCTGCAGGCTCGACTTGAGCGCATCGGCGGGAAACTCCTTGGACCCTTCCACCTCGATGCTGGCGATCGATGGCCGCTCCTCGACGATGACGACCAGCACGTCGCCCTCGAGCTCGAGCCTCACGTCCTTGAAGAAGCCGGTATCGAACAGGGCTTTGAGGGCCTGATCACTGCGATCGCCGTCGAGCACATCGCCAGCCCGTATCGGCAGGTAGCTGAAAACGGTACCAGCTTCGATGCGCTGGATGCCCTCGATGCGGATGTCACGCACCGTCACCGGGTCGCGCGCCTCGGCGACTCCCCACAGCATCAGCAAGGCCAGGGCAACAAGGCGGGATATCATGTGGCTGGCTAACCGGTGAGGATTCTCTGAATGTCGTTGTAGAAGGCCACCAGCATGAGCGCCGCGAGCGCAGCCATGCCGATGCGCTGACCGACTGCCATGACACGCTCTGGGAGCGGCCGCCCGATCACGGCTTCGAGCAGATGATACATGATGTGCCCACCGTCCAGAACCGGCACCGGGAGCAGGTTGAGCACGCCAAGGCTGATGCTCATGAGGGCGAGGAAACCGACAAAACTGACCCATCCCATGCGCGCCGACTGCCCGGCGAAATCGGCGATCGCCACCGGGCCGCTGAGGTTGCTCGCCGACACCGAGCCGGTGAGCATGCCGCCGAGCATGCGCAGGCTGAACAAGCTGGTGTCCCAGGTCCGCAACACGGCCTCAACGAGCGCATCGACCGGGCCTGTGCTGTGCGGCTGCGTGTGTGCGGCCGTCCAGACGGCGTCGGGCTGCGGCGCCAGACCAACGCGACCGAGCGCATCCCCGCCGACCCGAGCGGTGTCCGGAGTGACCTGCAACTCGCGCAGTTCGCCAGCGCGCTCGACCGTCACCGCCATGACCCGCCCAGGGCTCTCGCGGACCTGCGCAGCAAAATCGTCCCAGCCGATGACCGGCTGCCCCCCGATCGCCACGATCCGATCACCCGCGCGAAAGCCGGCTCGCTCGCCCGCACCGCCCTCTGCCACGCGCTCGATGACGCTCTGCACCTTCGGCGGCTCGACCCCCAGCCCGAACACTCCCGGCAAGTCGCCGGTGATGGCGCTCAGGCGGATATCTCCGGTGGCCAGCGGCACGGTGCGACGCACGCCGTCGGCGGCGACCGTGATGGCGATGGCCCCCGGCTCCGCCGCCAACTGACGCATGAGTTGCCAGCGCACATCGGTCCAGCCTGGCGTGGCCCGCCCGCCCACCTCGAGGATGCGCTCGCCGCCTCGCAGACCGGCCTCGGCGGCCGGGCTGCCGGCCTCCGGCACCGTGAGGGTCGGGATGCGGAGGGTGCCGCCGTACATGGCAAGCCCGGTGTAGAGCAGCACTGCCAGGATCAGATTGGCCATGGGTCCTGCCAACACGATGGCGATGCGCTGGCTCACCGGTCGCGTATTGAAGGCCTCATGGCGAAGCGACTCGGGCACTGGCGCCTCGCGCTCGTCGAGCATGCTCACGTAGCCCCCCAACGGGATGGGCGCCACTGCCCATTCGGTGCCATGGCGATCGGTGCGCGACCAGAAAGGCTTGCCAAAGCCGAGCGAGAAGCGCAACACGCGGACCCCGCACCGACGCGCCACCCAGTAGTGACCGAACTCATGGATCACCACGAGGACGACGATGGCAAGCAGGAAAGCGGCGAGGGTCGAGGGCAAGCTGGAGAATGCCATGGCGGTGAATGTCTCAGAATGGCCGCAGCAGGATGCTTGCAAGGCCTTTGCGTGGCATTGGAGCAGCGCTCAGCGCGCGAAGTTGCCGCGGCTCATGCGCGCGGCGATCTCGCGCGCCGCCCCATCGGCCTGCAGCACGGCGGCGAGGTCGGGGCAAGCAACCACTGGCACCGCCGCAAGCACGGCCTCGATGATGCGCGGGATCTCGGTGAAGCGCAGCCCAGCCTCGAGAAAGGCGGCCACCGCGACCTCATTGGCAGCGTTGAGCACCGCCGGCGCAGTGCCGCCCAGACGCAGCGCCTCATACGCCAACCCGAGACACGGGAAGCGCTGGCGATCGGGAGCCCCAAAGGTGAGCGGAGGCATGGCCACCAGGTCGAGTGGCGCGACGCCGGCTTCGATGCGCTCCGGCCAGGCCAGGGCGTGCGCGATGGGCGTGCGCATGTCGGGGTTGCCCAGCTGCGCCAGGATCGAGCCGTCGTCGTACTCGACCATCGAGTGGACGATGCTCTGCGGGTGGATGACCACCTCGATGTCCTCGGCCGGCGCGCCGAACAGCCAGTGCGCCTCGATCACCTCGAGGCCCTTGTTCATCAGCGTGGCCGAGTCCACCGAGATCTTGCGCCCCATGCTCCAGTTGGGGTGCTTGCAGGCCTGCTCCGGGGTCACCGTGGCGAGATCGAGCTCGGGCAGGTCGCGGAACGGGCCACCGCTGCAGGTCAGCCAGACCTTGCGCACACCGCGCACCAGACGCCCCTCTGGCAGCACTTGAAAGACGGCATTGTGCTCGCTGTCGATCGGTAGCAGGGTCGCACCATGGTCGCGCACCGCCGCCATGAACAGCGGCCCGGTCATCACCAGCGCCTCCTTGTTGGCAAGCAGGATGCGCTTGCCGGCGCGCGCCGCCGCCAGATTGGCGGCCAAGCCAGCAGCACCGACGATGCCGGCGACCACGGTATCGACGCCGGCCTCGGCGGCCGCCGCTGCCACAGCCTCTGCTCCGCCGCGCACCGCGGTAGCGATGCCGCTGCCCCTGAGCGTATCGGCAAGCTGTCCGGCGGCATCGGCATCCGCCATCACCGCCACACGCGGCTCAAAGTCGCGGCAAAGGCCCGTCATTGCAGCAACGTTGCGGTGCGCCACCAGAGTGTCGGCGACGAAGCGGGACGGATGGCGGCGCACGATGTCGAGCGTCTGCATCCCGATCGAGCCGGTGGCACCGAGGATACAGACGCGGGCGGGGCTGCCCGACTCGGATGCGCTCATAGGCCGTACCCAGCGAGCCAGAGCCCGCCAGCCCACGCCGGCAGCGCTGCCGCGAGTGCATCGACACGATCGAGCAGACCGCCATGGCCAGGCAGACAAGCGCCACTGTCCTTGACCCCGGCGACGCGCTTCATCCATGACTCGTAAAGATCGCCGACGATGCCGAGCAGGCACATGAGGAGCGTGAGGCCGAACATCTCGGGCAGACCCGCTGGCAAGCGTTCACCTACGACCAGGACCAACGCCAAGGTGTAGACGGCGACACCGGCCACCGCACCCGCCACGCCCTCCCAGGTCTTGCCCGGACTCACCGCCGGCGCCAGTTTGTGGCGACCGAATGCGCGGCCGGCAAAATAAGCTGCCGTGTCGCTCACCCACACCACCGCCATGCCGGAGACCAGTAGCAGCTTGCCATCGGCTTGCTGCTGCAGCCAGAGCAACGCCCACACCAGCGGCACGATGACCAGCACGCCCGAGATGCCGCGGGCGCCGCGACCGCTCCAGCCGTTGCGTAGAGAGAGCGGTGCCACCAGCAGCCAGAACAGCAGCGCGCCGAACAGGATCGCGGCGTCGAGCCACGCGTCATGCCCGGCGTACCAGACCATGGCCAGCGAGAGCAGCAGGATGAGGGCGACGAAGGCATTGCGCATGCGCGTCGGCCAAGCGCACAGCATCGACCATTCGGCGCCGGCCACCCCTGCCATGGCCACCACGACCAGCGCCCACAACCACTTCGGACCCAGCAGCAGCACGCCGGCTACAGCAGCGATGAGCACCGCGGCCGTGCGGATACGCAGTTCAGTCTGACTGCTGGAGTTGTTCACTGGTCCGTCCGAAACGCCGTTCGCGGCGAGCATAAGAGGCTAGCGCCTCCGCCAGCGCCGCGTCATCGAAGTCGGGCCACAGGGTATCGGTAAAGTGGAATTCGGTATAGGCCAGCTGCCAGAGCAGGAAATTGCTGACCCGCGCCTCGCCACCGGTGCGGATGAACAGATCGGGCTCGGGTGCATAAGCCATGGAGAGATGCGCGGCCAACGCTGACTCGTCGACCGGACCCTCGTGGCCCGACTGCCGCAGCCGCTCGATGGCCTGCAGGATATCCCAGCGCCCGCCGTAGTTCGCCGCCACCGTGAGCGTGAGGCCGGTATTGCCGGCGGTGAGCGTCTCGGCAGCGCCAATGCGCTGGCAGACCACATCACCGAAAGCCTCCGTAGCACCGATGACGCGGAAGCGCACGTTGTTGCGGTGCAGGCGATCGACCTCGCGATCCAGGGTCGACAGGAAAAGCCGGGTGAGGAAGCTCACCTCATCAGCAGGCCGCCGCCAGTTCTCACTCGAGAAAGCGAACAGGGTGAGGTAGCCGACGCCACGCTCGGCACAGCCCTTGACCACCGCACGCACCGCGCCGAGCCCGGCCTTGTGGCCGGCGGCGCGCGGTAGCAGCCGCTGATGCGCCCAACGGCCATTGCCATCCATGATGATGGCGATGTGTCGCGGCAGATCCGTGGTCTGCGGGAGGATGCTGGTAGAACTCCCGAAGGCGGTCAAGCGGGCCGCCTCAGATCGCCATCAGGTCGGCTTCCTTGGCGACCAGCAGTTTCTCGATGTCGGCGATGGCGCGGTCGGTGAGCTTCTGGATATCCTCCTCGGCGCGGCGTTCGTCGTCCTCCGAGATCTGCTTGTCCTTCTGCAAGGCCTGAAGTGCGGCATTGGCATCGCGGCGGATGTTGCGCACCGCCACCCGGGCGTTCTCGCCCTCACCCTTGACCACCTTGATCAGCTCCTTTCGGCGCTCCTCGGTGAGCATGGGCATAGGTACGCGCACGGCGTCGCCCTGCGTCGATGGGTTGAGGCCAAGATCGCTGTCGCGAATGGCCTTCTCGACAGCACCCACCAGTTTCTTCTCCCACGGCGAAACCATGAGGGTACGGCCGTCGGCGAGCGTGACACTGGCCACCTGGGGCACCGGTGTCGGCGTGCCGTAATAATCGACCATCACGTGATCGAGCAGACCGGCGCTGGCGCGCCCGGTGCGGACCTTCTGCAGGTCGGTCTTGAGCGACTCGATGGAGCGGCTCATCTTTTGTTCAGCGGTGTTGCGGATGTCCTGGATGCTCATGGAATCTCCGTAGGCGAAAGTGCCAGACCCTCAGGCGTGGACCAGCGTCCCCTCGTCCTCGCCGAGGATGACACGTCTGAGCCCGTCCGGCTTGAAGATACTGAAGACCTTGATCGGCAGCTTCTGGTCGCGGCAGAGCGTAAAGGCGGTGGCATCCATCACCTCGAGTTGACGGCTGATGGCCTCATCGAAGCTGATCCTGTCGTAGCGCCGCGCCGAAGGGTCCTTTTTGGGATCGGCGGTGTAGATGCCATCGACCTTGGTGGCTTTGAGCACGATGTCGACGCCCATCTCCATACCGCGCAATGCGGCAGCGGTGTCGGTGGTGAAGAACGGGTTGCCGGTGCCGGCGGCGAAAATGACCACGCGCCCCTCCTCGAGGTAGCGCATGGCCTTGCCACGGATGTAGGGCTCGGCGACCTGCTCGACATTGAGGGCTGACTGCACCCGGGCATTGACACCCGCTCGGCGCAGGGCATCCTGCAACAGCAGCGCATTCATGACGGTCGCCATCATGCCCACGTAATCGGCGGTGGCCCGGTCCATCGCGTCGGCCGCAGCCGACATGCCGCGGAAGATGTTGCCGCCGCCGATGACGATCGCCACCTGGCAGCCCATCTCCACCACTTCGCGCACCTGCGCTGCAATGCCATCCAGCGTCGGGCGATGGATGCCGTAGCCGGCGTCGCCCATCAGAGCTTCGCCAGATAACTTGAGCAGTACGCGCGAATAGGCGATGGGCATTCGTCAGCGCGCGGCAGCAGCAGCCTGGGCGGCCACCTCGGCAGCAAAATCGGTGACCTTCTTCTCGATGCCTTCACCGACGATGTACAGGGTGAACGAGGCCACCTCGGCCTTGTTCGACTTGCACAGCTGATCGATGGTCTGCTTGTCGTCCTTGACGAAGGGCTGGCCCAGCAGCGTGACCTCCTTGAGGTACTTCTGCACCGTGCCCTCGACGATCTTGGCGATCATCTCGGCCGGCTTGCCGGCCTCCTTGGCTTTCTCCTCGGCCACGCGCCGCTCGGAGGCGATCAGGTCCTCGGACACCTCGCTGGCGTGGAGCGCCTTGGGCTTGCTCGCAGCGATGTGCATGGCGATGTCGCGGGCCAGCTCCTCGCTGCCGCCGACCAGATCCACCAGCACACCGATCTTGGCACCGCCGTGGATGTACTGCGCGACCTTGCCCTTGGCGGCGATGCGCTGAAAACGACGGATGCTCATGTTCTCGCCGATCTTGCCGACCAGCGCGGCGCGCACGCTGTCGACCGTGCCTTCGCCGAGGGGCAGCGCCGAGAGTGCAGCCACATCAGCTGGCGCCTGCTCGGCCACCAAGCGGGCCGTGTCGGCCGCCAGCTTGAGGAACTCATCGTTCTTGGCGACGAAATCGGTCTCGGAGTTGAACTCGACGATGGCAGCGGTGGTGCCGTCGGCCGAGATGAAGGTCGACACCACGCCCTCAGCAGCGACGCGGCTGGCAGCCTTGCTCGCCTTGTTGCCCAACTTCACCCGAAGGATCTCTTCGGCCTTGGTCATGTCGCCGTCGGCCTCGGTCAGCGCCTTCTTGCACTCCATCATCGGCGCGTCGGTCTTGGCCCGAAGTTCCGACACCATCGCTGCGGTGATTGCCGCCATGTCTGCTCCCGTTCTCTTGTGGCTGTGTTGCGGACGTCTACATCACCACGGTGACATGGACGTTTCCCGCATCGTGTTGCAAAGACATCGCCGCGGACCGGAAAAGGGGGCGCCATGCGCCCCCTTCACGCTCCGCCATGAATCAAGCTCAGGCGTCACCCTCGGCGCCGGCTTCGACCTCGACGAACTCTTCCTGAGAGGCCTTGACGATCTCCTGGATGACCTGGCTGCGGCCTTCGAGGATGGCATCGGCGACGTCGCGGGCGTACAGGCGGATGGCCCGCGCCGAGTCGTCATTACCGGGGATCACGTAGTCCACCCCCTCCGGCGAATTGTTGGTGTCGACCACGCCGACCACCGGGATGTTGAGCGAACGGGCTTCCTGGATGGCGATCTTCTGGTAGCCGACGTCGATGATGAAGAGTGCATCGGGCAGGCCGTTCATGTCCTTGATGCCGCCAAGGCTGCGCTGCAGCTTCTCCAGCTCACGGCTGAAAGACAGCGCCTCCTTCTTGCTCATGCGCTCGAGCGAACCGTCGAGGGTAGCGGCCTCCATGTCCTTGAGGCGCTTGAGCGAGGTCTTGACCGTCTTGAAGTTGGTCAGCATGCCGCCGAGCCAGCGATGGTCGACATAGGGCATGCCGGCACGTGCGGCCTCCTCAGCGACGATCTCACGGGCCTGCCGCTTGGTGCCCACGAACAGGATGGTGCCCTTGTTCGAAGCCAGCTTGCGCACGTAGGCGAGCGCATCACCGAACATCAGCGCCGTCTTCTCGAGGTTGATGATGTGGATGCGGTTGCGGTGGCCGAAGATGTAGGGGGCCATCCGCGGGTTCCAGTAGCGCGTCTGGTGGCCGAAGTGCACGCCGGCCTCCAGCATCTGGCGCATGGTTGCTGCCATAGGTGTTGCTCCTTGTTAAGGTTGGTCCGCCACCCGCCGATACGCCTCACGGCCAGCCGGACGTACCGACCGGGCCGCAGACACCTTAACGAGACGGGTGTGAGAATTTGGCAAATACGCCAACCCAAGAGTATAGCGCGGCCACGCCTTGAGCCTCAAGCCCACGTGGCTGGACTACAATCGGGCTCTCGCAGCACCACCCTCGCCCCATGTCCTCGATCACCCTCAAATCTGCGCAGGACATCCAAGCGATGCGGGTCGCTGGGCGCCTCGCCGCCGAGGTGCTCGACTTCATCGGTCCGCATGTGCGGGCCGGCGTGACCACCGGCCAACTCGATACGCTGTGCCACGATTACATGGTCGATGTGCAGGGCACGGTGCCGGCGCCGCTCAACTACGCACCGCCCGGCCACACCCCCTACCCGCGGAGCATCTGCACTTCGGTCAACCACCAGGTCTGCCACGGCGTGCCCGGCGATCGCGTGCTCAAGGGCGGTGACATCGTCAACATCGACATCACCGTGATCAAGGATGGCTGGCACGGCGACACCAGCCGCATGTTCATCGTCGGCGAGGGCTCGGTGCTGGCAAAGCGCCTCTGTGACGTCACCTACCGCGCCATGTGGGAGGGCATCCGCGTGATCCGCCCCGGCGCCACCCTCGGCGACATCGGTTACGCGGTGCAACACTGTGCCGAAGCGCAGGGCTTCAGCATCGTCCGCGAGTTCTGCGGGCATGGCATCGGGCAGGTGTTCCATGAGGACCCCCAGGTGCTGCACTACGGACGCCGGGGCACCGGCTTGAAACTGGTCGAGGGCATGGTGTTCACCGTCGAGCCGATGATCAACGCCGGCAAAGCTGCGATCCGCCAGCTTGGCGACGGCTGGACCATCGTCACCCGCGACCATTCCCTGTCCGCGCAGTGGGAGCACACCGTGGCGGTGACCGCCGACGGCTTCGAGGTGCTCACCGTCTCGGACGGCACGCCCTCCCCCCCATGAGCCCCGACGCGCTGCGGACGCGCGTCGGCGAGTTCCGCCTGGCCATCGCAGCGCGCCGACGCGCGCTCGAAGAGGCCTACGCCGGCGGCGCGCCGGCGCGTCTACTGCGCCAATGGTCGAACACCGTCGATGGCGTGTTGCAAGGCCTCTGGGCCGAGACCGGCATGCCCCCCGGCTGGGCTCTCGCGGCGGTCGGCGGTTACGGCCGCCGCGAGCTGTTCCCCTGTTCCGACATCGACCTCCTGCTGCTGCTCGACGCGCCGGTAGGGCCGGACGAGCAGCCACTGCTCGACCGCCTCGTCGGCGCTTTGTGGGACATCGGGCTTGAGGTGGGCCATAGCGTGCGCACCGCACACGAGTGCCTTGAGGCCGCCCGCAATGACATCACCATCGCCACCAATCTGTTGGAGGCCCGATGGCTGGCCGGAGACCCACAACTGTTCCGGCGCTTCGAGCAGGCCCGCGACCGCGCGCTCGACGTGCGCTTGTTCGTCCACGCCAAGCGGGTTGAGCAGGAGCAGCGCCATGCCCGGCAGCAGGATGCCGCCTCGAGCCTCGAGCCCAACATCAAGGAGGCACCGGGCGGCCTGCGCGACCTGCATGTGGTCCTCTGGATGGCGCGCGCTTGCGGTTTTGGCAGCGACTGGGGCGCCTTGCAGCGCTCCGGGCTGCTCGGCCGCGCCGAGGCCGCACAGATCCGCCGCAACTACCGCTTTCTGCAAGACCTGCGCTTCCGCCTGCACCGGCTCACGCGTCGCCGCGAAGACCGCCTGCTGTTCGACTGGCAGACCGCCCTTGCCGAGGAGATGGGCCTTGCCGACCAACGCGGGCGTCGCGCGTCCGAGCGGCTCATGCAGCGCTACTACCGCACCGCCAAATCGGTGGTGTTGCTCAACAACATCCTGATCCGCTTGCTGGATGCGCACCTGAACGGCGGCGGCAACGGGGTCGAGCAGCCCCTCGACGGCGACTTCATCATCCGCGATGGCCTGCTCGACATCACGGCCAGCGATGTCTTCGAGCGGCACCCGCCCGCCATCCTGCGCTCGTTTCTGGAACTGGCGCGACGGCCGGAACTGCGTGGCCTGACCGCTGGCACGCTGCGCCAACTCTGGCGCGCCCGTCACCGGGTCGATGCCGGTTTCCGCCGCGATCCGCGCAACGTCGCCACCTTTAACGCACTCCTGCGCGAGCCCCGCGGACTCACGCACAACCTGCAGCGCATGAACCGCTACGACATCCTCGGACGCTATCTGCCCGAGTTCGGACGCATCGTCGGGCAGATGCAGCACGATCTGTTCCACGTCTACACTGTCGACGAGCACATCCTCATGGTGTTGCGCAACGTGCGGCGCTTCGCACAGGCCGAGTTCGCCCACGAGTACCCGCTCTGCTCACGCCTGATGGCAGAGTTCGAGCGCCCCGAAGTGATCTGGGTCGCGGCGCTCTACCACGACATCGCCAAGGGCCGGGGAGGCGACCACTCGACGCTCGGCGGGGTCGACGTGCGGCGCTTCTGCCGAAAGCACGGCTTTGACGCCGACGATACGTCGCTGGCCGAGTTCCTCGTCAATCAACATCTGCTGATGTCGGCCACCGCGCAGAAGCAAGACCTTGGCGACCCGGCGGTGATCCGCGCGTTCTGCCGCAAGGTGCCGGACGAACGTGCGCTCACTGCGCTCTACCTGCTCACTGTGGCCGACATCCGCGGCACCAGCCCCAGGGTGTGGAACGCCTGGAAGGGCAAACTGCTGGAGGATCTCTACCGGCAGGCCTTGCGCCACCTCCGGGGCGAACGCGGTGCCGAAGGCACGTGGATGCAGGCGCGCCAGGTCGAGGCGGAGAGCATCCTGCGCCTGTATGCGCTCGCCGCCGAACCCAACCGCGGCTTCTGGGCCACGCTCGAGCCGGACTACTTCATGCGCAACGAAGCCGCCGACATCGCCTGGCATGCGCGCTCGCTCTACGGGCGCCACAACGCGGGCGCCGCAGTGGTGCGCGCAAGGCTGGCACCCATCGGCGAGGGCCTGCAGGTGCTCGTCTACAGCCCGGAGCGCGCCGATCTGTTTGCGCGCGTCACCGGGGTGTTCGAGCGCCTCGGCTACAGCATCGTCGAGGCTCGTCTGCACACCACGCGCACCGGCTACAACCTGTTCGTCTTCCTCGTCATGGACCCGGGCCGTGACGCCGCCGGCTACCGTGACATCGTCGCGCTGGTCGAGCACGATCTGCTCGCCGCTCTGGAGAGCGACGAGGCGCTGCCTCCGCCCTTGCAGGGCCGCCTGAGCCGTCAGGTGCGTCACTTTCCGCTCAGCCCCGAGATCAACCTGCGCAGCGGCGAGGATCCGCGCTACCGCATCCTCACCGTGATCGCGGCCGACCAGCCGGGCCTGCTGTCACGCATGGCCCAGGTGCTGCTGCAGCACGCAGTGGCGGTCCATTCGGCCAAGGTCAACACCCTCCGCGAGCGGGCCGAGGACAGCTTTCTGGTGTCGGGGCCAGGCCTTGGCGATGCGCGTCTGGTGGCGCAACTCGAGCAAGCACTGGCAAGTGCCATCGCCGTGGCCTGAGGCCTTGCGGCGGGGGGCTAGGCCTCGCCGACCGGCGCTTCACCCGGCGCGCTGGTGCGCAGCGTCTCTGGCAGCCCGGTGGCGACCGGGGGAAGCCCGGCAGCCTCGCCACGCTCGATGCGGTAGAGCCAGGCCAACACCTCGGCCACCGCGCGATACAGCGCCGGGGGGATCTGCGTGTCGAGATCGACCTCCAGCAGGAGCCGCACCAGATCGGGCGACTCATGCACGTAAACGCCTGCCTCGCGGGCCTTCTGGATGATGCGGTCGGCCAGCTCGCCGCGCCCCTTCGCCAACACCGTCGGCGCGGCCTCGGTCTGGCTGTAGGCGAGTGCGACCGCCGAGCGCGGCACCGCTCGACCCGGTTTGCCCGCTGCGTCACCGGCCATCGCTTCAGTCCGCGCCCGGTTCAGCGGACGTCGGCTCAAAAGCCATGCGGCGGACCTGCAGGCCCGCTTGCGCCAATGCCTCGTTGAGCGCTGGCGCGGCCTCGCGCAGGCGCTCGAGCGCTCCGGGTTGCGCTCGCAGAGCGATGCCGATCCGATCACCCTGCAAGGAGAGCCGCGCCTCGATGCGCTCGAGACTGCCAAGCTCGCTGGTGAGGACCGTCTCCCAGATGCGTTCCTCAGGGTCGCCGCCGGCGCCGCGGCTGTCCTCGTCGACCTGCGCGCGCCATTCCATGGCAAAACCCGGCGCAAGCTCGGCGCGCATGGCAAAAGCCTGCTGCTGGAACACCTCGACCTGCTGACGGACCATCTCCAGCGCCGGCCCGCTCAGACCCACTCCAGCCAGCCGGGCACTGAGTTCGGCCTCGGCGGGCCTTAGGGTTGCCGCCAGGGGCCAGCTGGCCTGCGGCTCCTGTCGCAAGGACGCCTCGCTACGCTGACCGTTGACCCACTGCGCCTGATGGCGCTCATAGAACAGCCCGCTGCGATCGACCGCCTCGCGCAAGGCGAGGGCGAGCCGCCCCGCATCCTGCAACAGTGCTGCGTCGGCGGCGCCGGGCACGGCCACGCGCGGTGGCGCGGCCGGCGGCGGCAAAGCCTCGCCCACCCGGCTCAGCAACCGGCCTTCCACAGAGAGTTGCAGGTCAGGGGCTGCCTCACCTTCGGCGGTGGCCACGCTCGCCGGGGCGGCCTGCGGTCGAGCGATGGCGAGGCGCAACTCCGGCTTGACCTCGAGTACGGTGAACTCGAGGGACTGGTCGGGCGTGACCGGGAACGGCAGATCCATGGCAAAAGTGGCTGCGCCCAGCATCAGCACCGGCCGCCCTTGAGCGCCGGACTCCACCACGCGGGCGCGCACCATGTCGCCGACGGTCAGCTGTACGCCGGCGAGCTCCTGGCCGGACAGCGCCGGAAGCGGAACCATCGACCTGAGGTCGACGGCGATCATCGGGTCGGCCGGGTGGGCGGGGGCGTTGCCGTGGAGGCCGACGACATCTCCGCGAGCACTTCGCCCAGTCGCGCCATGTGTGCGCCGGTCAGCGCGGTGATCTCATCGTTGAGGCGAAGACAGGTCGCGAGCAGCGACTTGGCCTCAGCCGCTGCAGCCGGCGTGAGCACCGAGTTGGCAGGCAAGCCATCCCCGATGCAGGCACTGCGCTGCTTCTCGAGCGCGGCGAGCCGATCCCAATCGCCAGCCTTGGCCGCCTCAAGCATCTGCCGTGACAAGGCAAGGGCTGCCACGAGCGCCTCGTTCGAGGCACCCGAAAGGCGGTCATCAGCCGGCACGGGCGGCCAGTGGCGCGGCGACACCGCCGGCGGTGCGCGTCTGGTCGCGCTGGCTTTCGGCCAGTTCGGCCCAAGCGCCGCGCAGATCCGTCAAGAGCGCTGCCACCTCTTCGAGCTTCTCCGCGGAATTCTTGAGGTTGGCCTGCAAGAGTTGGCCGCGCAGGTAGTCGTAGAGCGCAGCCAGATTGGCGGCGATCTCGCCGCCCTTCTCCAGATTCAGGACGGCCCGCAGTTCCGAGATGATGTTGGTCGCACGGGTGATCTCGCGCGCCTTGCCCGGCACGTCGCTTGCGCCCAACAGCAGCACCGCCCGGCGGACCGATCCGATGGCGCCGTCGTACAACAGCACGATGAGCTCGACCGGCTCGGCCGAGTTGATCGAAAGTTCAAGCTGGTTGAGGCGATAAGCCTCGATACCGCGATCGGTGAGCATGTTCATGAGTCTCTCTCTTATCCAAGGGTCCGGCTGATGGCTGCACTGGTCTGCCCCAGACGCGCCATGAGCGCATCAAGGGATGAGAATTCGCGACGGAATCGGGCTTCGACCGACTCAAGTCGTTTTTGCATCTGTTCGACCCGCTCCTCGAGCGTCTGGATGCTGGAACGCAAGCCAGCCTCCCTCGAGTCGATTAGTCCGTCTGTGTCGAGGAATTCGCTGGTGACCGTATCGAAACGCGCGAAGATGCCGTTCGTGCTGTCGGCAAGGAGGTTGCTGACGGCATCTGGGTCGTTGGTCAACGCAGTGCGCAATGTCTCGGAGTCCAAGCTCATCACGCCATCCTCGTCGACCGAGATGCCGATCTCGACCAGATAGCGCAGCGCGTTGCCATCGCTGCCGCCGGCCTCTCCGACGAGCGTTCGCAGGCTCGATATCATCGACAGCACCGTCGAATCGGATGCCAGAGCACCCCCTTTGGCGTAGCGGCGGTCGTTGGCTTGGGCGAGACTGTTGTAGGCAGTGACGAACGACTTCACCTTGTCGACCAGCGCGGAGTCGTCGCGTGTCACTGTGAGCGAGACCTCCGCTGCCGTCACCGCCTTGGCCACGAAAGTAACGCCCGGCACGGCACTCGAAAAGGCGTTGGTGGAGGACGTCACGGTGACACCATCGACCGTGATCTGGGCGTCGGACCCTGCGACCGACTCGCCGGTGGTGGTGGCATTGTCGGCATAAGCGGTGCCGGCGCTGAAAGCGAGGAAATCGTAGTTGGTATTGCTCGCGGCAGTGACATCGACGGAAGTGACCGCATTGGCAGCACCGGTGGCATCCGACCGGAGCACCAGACGCGAGCCGGTGCCGTCGTTGATGACGCTGGCCACCACGCCGGTGTTGTCGCCGGCCGCATTGATGGCATCCCGGATGCCGTTGAGCGACGTGTTTGCAAGGTTCACCGAGAAACTGCCGCCGGCCTGGTTGATGGTCAGCGTGGCACTGCCGTCGATGGCCGCCGTGGCATCGGTGATGCGTGTTGCGCCGCCATCGATGGAATTGGGCGACACCAGCGTCTGCGCTCGGGCGAGCGACTGCACACGGATGGAGAACTGGCCAGCCGCGGCATCGGAACTCACCGCCACCGAACCCGCGCTGGTGTCCGCAAGGCTGGCGGAGAACACGTTGAAGCCGGTGGTGCTGCCAAGTGCACGCGCTGCGGTCTGAAGCGAAGAGATCTCGGAACGGACCTTGCCATACTCCGAGATGTTGGCATTAAGCCCGGCGATACGGCTCTGCAGCCGCGACGCCGGCCGCCGCTCGAGCGCCATCAGCTGGCTGACCAGCCCCTCGACGTCGAGATTGCTACCAATTCCAGCAGCGGTGATGGCCATGGGCGATGGGTTCCGTTCAAGCCTTGTCGCGGATCAGCAGGCCACTGAGCGCATCGAGCCGTTTGGCGATGCGCAAGGCCTCTTCCGACGGGACCTGCCGCACCAGTTCGCCCGTATTGGCGTTGACGACGCGGACAACCGGACGGTTGAGCGTGTCGTCGATGGAGATGCGCAGGTCGGAGAACGATTCGGCGAGCTTGCGATCGATCTGCTCGGCCGCTTTTTGTACCGCGATGCGTTGCGCCTGAGCGCCGGGCTGCTGCGAGGCTGGCACGCCAGAGGGCGGCTTGGGCTCGGGCTTCTTGGGCTCCGCAGGCAGACTCACCGGGGGCAGCGAGGCCTCTTTGCGCGAACGTGGCGGTTCGGCTGCGGGATCTGGCGCCGCAGGCTGAAGGCTGTTCTGCACCGGGGTGGAGGCCATCTTGCGAGACTCCGAGGGTCACGAGGCGATCGGTGCTGCCGGCTTGGCCGGCAGCACCGCCCCATGTTAACGCAGCAGCGTCAGTGCGTTCTGCGGCAGGGCGTTGGCCTGTGCCAACACCGAGGTGCTGGCCTGCTGCAGGATCTGGCTGCGGGTCAGTGCAGCCGTTTCAGCGGCGAAGTCGGCGTCGATGATCCGGCCACGTGCAGCGGTCAGACTCTCCGCGTAGACCTGCAGGTTGGCGATCACCGCCTCGAAACGGTTAGTCACCGCACCGAAGGTGGCGCGGGCAGTAGTGACCGCCGTGAGCTGCGTGTCGATCGTACCGATGGTTGCGGAAGCGACAGCCTGCGTGTTGGTGAGGCCTGAACCCGCAGCGATCGAGTTGGCGACTGCGGACAAATTCTGCGCGGTGACCGTCAGCTGATCGGTGCTGCCCGACTGCGCGCCGATCTGGAACACCAGGTTGCTACCACCGCTCAGCAGCTGGTTGCCGTTGAACGAAGTGTTCTGGATGATCCGGGTGATTTCGGTGGCCAGCTGCGCGGTCTCAGCCGAGAGGTTGGTGCGTTGGGTATCGCTGATGGTGCCGTTGGCGGCCTGCACTGCGATCTCGCGGATGCGCTGCAGGTTGTTGGTCACCTGGCCCAGTGCGGCTTCCGCCGTGTTGGCCAGCGAGATGCCGTCGTTGGCATTGCGGATGCCGACGTTGGAGCCGTTCACGAATGCACGGATGCCTTCCGACACAGCAAGGCCAGCAGCATCGTCACGGGCAGTGTTGACGCGCAGGCCTGACGACAGGCGTTGGAAAACGGTCGCGAGACCGGCCTGATTCACATCCAAATTGCGCTGAGCGTTCAGCGACTGGACGTTTGTATTGACGACTAGTGCCATTTTTAGGGTCTCCTATCAAGGCGGTTCTTTGAACTCGACGGTCGGTGGTTGGTGCGTCAAGCATCGAGTTCGCGCCGCCGTCAGGGAGGTTTTCGGACGGCTCCGGAAAAACTTGAGGGACTTTTTTGATGCCACGGATCGATACCGCGCGGACTGGGGCCAGCAGACCCAGAACACCGTCGCGCCCTCGCGGCGTTGGCGCCGCTCCGGCTCAAGCGTAGATGCACACCGGTGTGCCTGCGCCCACCAAGTCGAACAGCTCCACCACATCCCGGTTGCGCATGCGGATGCAGCCCCGCGAGCCCGGCCGCCCCAACTCGACGGCATCCGGCGTGCCATGGATGTAGATGTAGCGGCGAAAGGTGTCGACCTCACCACCGCGGTTGATGCCCGGCTCCTCACCGCACAGCCAGAGGATGCGGGTGAGGATCCAGTCGCGTTCGGGGGCGGCGCGCCAGGCTGCGTCGTCGCAGACCTCGCCGGTCGGCCGCCGGCCGCGCAGCACAGCGCCCGGCGCCAAGCCGGCACCGATCTTGACGCGGATGCGGTGCTGGCCGCGCGGCGTGCAGTAGCTTCCGGCCCGCTCTCCGGCGCCGTTCGCGGCGGTGGAGACGGCATAACTGCGGATGCGGGCAGCGCCATCGAACAAGTCGAGGCGCTGGTCGGCGATGCTGACTTCGATACGCAGGCTCATGTGCTGCACTCCCCGGCCCCATCAGCCGGGTCCGATCCATGGCTGGTCGAGGTCTCGCCGCCAGCCAGACGAGCGCGCCGTGCCGCAAAGAAGCCCGTGATCTGCGTTGCGCATTCGGCCTGCAGCACCCCGCCCTCGACCACCGCGTGGTGATTGAGTCGCTCCTCGGCAAAAAGATCGATCACCGAGCCAGCGCTCCCGGTCTTGGGGTCACGCGTACCGAACACCACCCGCGCAATGCGTGCATGCATGATCGCCCCGGCACACATCGCGCAGGGTTCGAGAGTGACATAGAGGGTCGCGCCCGGGAGGCGGTAGTTGCCGACGCTGGCGGCGGCAGCGCGCAAGGCACATACCTCGGCGTGGGCCGTCGGATCTGCAAGCCCGATGGGGGCGTTCGCACCCTCGCCAAGCAACTCGCCATCGCGCACCACCACCGCGCCCACCGGCACCTCACCAGCGGCCGCTGCTCCGGCTGCAAGCCCGAGCGCATGGCGCATCCAGCGTTCGTCTTCGGCGGCGGTCTGACGCATCTCGGCACGGGCCTCGGCGGTATCCATGGCGGCGACTATAAACGTGTCGGCCGGGCAGATGCCCAGCCGACCAAACGGTTGCGCGCCTCATACGCCGACAAACGTCATCGCCAACCCGCGCAGACGGCTCTGGCGCGCCAGCCAGCCATCGGCGCGGACACGCAGCACTCAGCAGAATCGGCCGACCGGGCTACCGGCCCAGCGGACGATTCGACCCTCCACGCCCGACGGGTACCGCAACGGCATCCGAGCACTCGCGCACGCGCTGCCAATAGCGCGCACCCTCGACACGACTCGCGGTGACTCGCCACTCGCCGTCCGGCGCAAGGTCGAGCCGCACCGCGCCGTCGCAATCAGTGCGCCACTGCGCGGCACCGGTCGCCGCGTAGCGATCGAGGATGGCCGGCGCGGGGTGACCAAAGCGGTTGCCAGCCCCCACCGGGTAGACAGCGATGGCGGCATCGACCGCTGTGACCAAGGGCCAGCCGGATGCATGGCGGGAGCCGTGATGGGGCACCACCATCACGTCGCTGCGAACATCCATGCCGTATTGCTCGACGCGCTCAAGGAAGGCGCGTTCTCCGGCCTTCTCCAGATCGCCGGGCACAAAGATCGAGCCCCGCGATGTGCTCACGCGCAGCGTGCAACTGAGCTCGTTGTCATCGAGCCCCCTTTCGAGATCTGCCATCGACGGATGCAACAGGTCAAAGCGCACGCCGTCGACCTGCCACGAGGCACCGGCGCGGCAAAAGCTTGCGCTGGTGCCGACCGGGACGGTGATGAGGCCCTCGCGGTCGGTGTGCAGCAAGCGCTTGACCGGCAGCGCCGCCAGCACGCTCGCCGCGCCGCCACGATGATCGATGTCGTTGTGGCTGACGATGAAAGTATCGAGGCGCCTGACGCCCAGCGCCCGCAACTGCGGAAGTACCGTTCGCGCACCCGCGTCGTCGCTGCCGAGCACCGGCCCCGCATCGAACAGCAGGTCATGGCTGGCTGTCTGCAACAACAGCGACTGTCCCTGACCAACGTCGAACACGGTGACGCGCAAGCCACCCTCGGGCGGCCGTGGCCCACCGGCAGCGAAAAGCGGCACCAGCCCGAGCAGACCGACCCAGCGGTGAGGCCAAGCCGCCGGCAGCAGCACCAGCAGCGCCCCGACAAAACCGAGCAGCGCCAGAGCCAGATGCGGAGCTGGCACGTCCAAGAGCGGTTGTGGCAAGGTGAGCAGCAAGGCAAGAAACCCGTCCAGCACCCCCATCAGCCACGCCGCCGGTGGCAACAACCACCCCAGCCCAGGAAATGCACCGAACAAGGCTGCGGGGGTGATGGCAAGGCTCACCACCGGGATCGCCAACAGATTGGCCAAGGGTCCTACCCACGAGGTCTGCTGGAACAGGTAGAGCGTGGGCGGCATCAGACTGAGGGTCATGGCCCACTGACTGCCTGCGGCCTCACGCCAACCGACGCGTTGCTCAAGCCGGCCGGCCCCACAGAACACCAACACCCCGACCGCCCCAAAGGAGAGCCAGAAGCCGATCTGCAGGACACACCACGGATCGAGCCAGCAGACCGCCACCAGAGCCGTGGCCAACGGCCTTGCGCCGAACCAGCGCTCACCGCGCCAAGCCGACCACGCCATCGCCAACACCATATAGAGAGTGCGCTGCGCTGGCAGCCCCCAACCAGCCAGCGCGACGTAGGCGATGGCGCAGGCGCCGGCCACCAGACTGGCGAAACGGCGCCGCGACACGCGCACCATCAGCGGTGGACAATGCCGCCACCCGAGGCTGGCCAGCCACGCGGCGATGCCCGCGAAGAGGGTCACGTGCAGCCCGGAGATGCTCATCAGATGCATCACGCCCGTGTCGCGATAGCGCTGCCACTGCTCCGGGCCGATGCCGGCACCGTCGCCGATGGCCAGCGCCACCAGCACGCCAGCCTGTGGGTGGTCGCCGAGTGCGGCCAGCATGCGCTGCCGGACCGATTCTCGCAGCCACGCCAGCCGTGCATCGAGGTGCCAAGAGTCACCCAGATGCCGCGCCTGCCGGATGCTACCGGTGGCACGGATGCCCTGCGCAAAGAGCCAAGCCTCGTAGTCGAAGCCATGGAAGTTGTGCAACCCCTGCGGCGGCTTGAGGCGGATGGTGAGCTGCCAACGCTCGCCGGCGCCGAGGCGTTTGGCATCACCCACATCGGCCATGCCTGTGGCCCCCGCAGCGCGACGCGGCACCCAAGCGTTCAGCAACACCCGCTCTGGCACCCGTACGCCGGGGGTGAGCACCGCCTCTGTGACCCATTCGACGCGGACTGAACGTGCATCGACACGGGGCAGGTCGACCACCCGACCGACCACTTCGATGTCCTGCCCCACCGAGGGCTCGGCCAATGCATCGTCCAGACGCGCCTGCGCCCGCGCGTTGGCCAGCGCCCAGGTGCCGACACACAGAGCCAACAACAAAACTGCCTGCCTGCCGCCCCGGCCAGCGCCTGAGAGCCGGGACCCTCCGGCCGCAGGCACTGGCCAGACCCGCCACGCCCAAGCTGCAGCAGCCGCTACACCAGCGGCCAGAGCGACCGACCACACAGGCGGCAGGGCCGCCTGCAACTGCGTCTGCAAGGTGGCAGCAAGGACCAGCAAGGCGGGCAGGGTCGGCACAATGGCGACTCTGGCGTGTTCCTGCGCCGCGCGAATCTGCCAAACCGCCGATAGCCATGCCATCCACCCGCCATCGACCGCCCGCCTACTGGGACACCGCCTGCCGTGACCTGACAGCCAGCGACCCAGTGCTCGGCGGCCTCATCGAGCGATACCCCGAGGGCAGCCTGTCCAGCCATGGTGACGCTTTTCATACTCTTGCCCGGGCGATCGTCGGACAACAGATCTCGGTCAGAGCTGCTGACGCCGTATGGGCCCGGCTCGAGATGCGCCTTGGTCGCGTGACACCGGAGGCAGCCCTTGCCATCGACGCCGACGCGCTGCGCCATTGCGGGCTGTCATGGCGCAAGGCCGAGTATCTGCACGATCTGGCTCGCCACTTTGCCGATGGCCGCTTGGGTGACGCGCTGTTCGCCCGCGCCGAAGACGCCGAGCTGCTGGAACGCCTCACTGCGGTCCGAGGCATCGGCCGCTGGAGCGCAGAGATGTTCCTTATCTTCCACCTGATGCGCCCGGACGTGCTGCCGGTGGACGACATCGGCCTGCTGCGCGCCATCGGCCTCTTCTACCGAAGTGGCGACAAGGTGGGCGCTCGCGAGGCGCGAGCCATCGCCGAACCCTGGATGCCCTGGCGCACGGTCGCCACCTGGTATCTGTGGCGGGCGCTGGACCCGGTCCCCGTAGCGTACTAGTTCGCTTGCAGCGGGCAGCCACCTCGGGTGTGGTGGTGGGCGGCCCACTACTTCCAGTGGTGCGGGGCGGTTGTGGGTGCTGCGCTGAGCGCCGCTGGCGGGGCGCATTGGGAAAGCTCTTCGCTGCGACCTCCGAGCGCAGCGAGCGGGAGCGAGAAGAGTCGACCCGAGAAGGGCCTGCCCACCACCGGACGGAAAGCCCCGCCCACCACTCCCCGCAACCGCCCCCACACCACCCGCCGCTAGCAGGCCAGCAGCCGCCCGTCCGCCAGCACCAGTCGCCGGCCGGCCTGCGCCGCCAAGCGCTCGTCATGGGTGACGATGACGAACGCGGTAGGGTTCGCTGCGGCAAGTTCGAGCATAAGCCCGAACACCTGCCC
>CAMDGF010000010.1 GCA_945897555.1 Klebsiella pneumoniae
GCCACGTCGCAGTCGCGGTCCTCGGGCGCCAGTTGAGCCAGCACAGCCTCCGATTCCGGCCCCCGGCCGGCGCGCGCCAGTGCCGCGCCCAACGATCGGATGACGTTGGCATCTGCGGGCGAGATGGCCTGCGCCTTCTGCAGGCTGGCAATGGCCTCGTCGGTCTTGCCGCCGCGCAACAGCGCCTGGCCGTGACTCAGCCATGCATCGAAGTTATCCGGCTCGGCCGTGGTCCAGGCAGTGGTGTGGCGGAGTGCTCCAGCCCAGTCACTGGCTTCGGCGAGGCGCTGCATCTGCAGGAAGGGCGGCTGCTCCGGCACTGGCAGCTCCCAGACCGCTTGCCCGGCGAGCGGACCCAGCGGCTCAGCCGGCTTGCGGCGCAACTCGTCGAGCCAGTCGGCCGGCATGGCGTAGTAGTAACCCGAATGCCCGGCAGAGAGGAAGGTGGTGATGCCGACCACCGCCCCGTCGCGATCAAAAAGGCCGCCACCGCTGGCACCGAGGCCAAAACCAGCCGAAGTCTCGATGACGCGGCTGCCAAGATAGGGGTGCAGCGAGCTGACCCTGCCCTCGGTAAAGAACGCCTCGATACCCCCCGGGTAGCCATAGAAGAACACGCTCTCGCCGGTCGCAAGGCTGCCGGTCGCACGCACCGGGGTTGGCGTGAAAGGCATGTCGTCGGTGATCAGCAGACAGAGGTCGCGGTGAAGATCGGCCTTCTGGGAATAGGCGTTGTAGCGCAACGAGCCCTTCAGCGCGACGATCTGCTCGCTGTTGCGCGTGACATGGCAATTGGTCAGCACCTCGTTGCGGCCCACCACCACACCGCTGCCTGAAAAGGTCTTGTTGCCCGGGGCGCTTGCCGAGATCTTGAGCACCGAGGTGGACAACCGTGTAATGAAACCGGCATCAAAGTCTGCCGCGAGAGCGG
This sequence comes from Klebsiella pneumoniae, assembly GCA_945897555.1. Classification (GTDB taxonomy): domain Bacteria; phylum Pseudomonadota; class Gammaproteobacteria; order Burkholderiales; family UBA3065; genus UBA3065. Next base: position 932 of record CAMDGF010000010.1, read on the forward strand.
CGGGCGCAGTGAACAGGCCGATCGACACAAAAGCAAGAGGGGTCAGAAGGTTACGCATCGGTGTGCCATAAAAGAGCGGGTCTGCGATAGGCAGGAGCCATGGCGGAAAGTTCAGCGCCCTGCCTTCCCTTGAATGTTGCAATGCAACGAATTTGTCGTAAACCTTGTTCTATTTATTGTCGATGTGCTCATTCAAGCATTGAATAAGGCCGGGCCAAAGAATTTGTTGCGCTGCCGCAAAAATACCTTAGCATTAGCTCGTCGACTGATTCCTCCTCCTTCAGCGACTTTTGGGCCCCATGTGGGCCCTTTTTTTGCACCCAAGCGACCTGCGCCGAGGCGCCCGACCCCGACCTATACTCTGCATCCCCGCCCCCATCGGAGCCGCGATGTCTCGCACCGTCCTCTGCGTCAAACTCGGCCACGAAGCCGAAGGCCTTGATTTCCCGCCCTATCCCGGAGAACTGGGCAAACGCATCTTTGACAGCGTCTCCAAAGAAGCATGGCAAGGGTGGCTCAAGCACCAGACCATGCTGGTCAACGAGAACCGCCTTAGCTTGGCCGACCCGCGCGCCAGAAAATACCTGGCTGACCAGATGGAAAGCCATTTCTTTGGCGGCGGGGCCGACGCGGTCGAAGGGTTCGTGCCTCCGCAGCGATGATGTCTGCTGTATTTGCGCCGCCAACCACTGGTTGATGCGCGGCACCTCTCATCACGGCTCACCAAAACCATGGAACTGCGCTCACCCCCCGCCGACACCGGCGTCGCCACCCTGCCCGCCAAGCCGTCCGGCCCCCGCGAGGCCGGCCACTTTCTCAACCGCGAACTCGGCCTGCTGGCCTTTAACCGCCGTGTACAAGAGAAAGCGGAGAACTCCGAGACGCCCCTTCTGGAGAGACTGCGCTACCTGTGCATCACCACCAGCAACCTCGACGAGTTCTTTGAGGTGCGGATCGGTTCGCTCAAAAAGCAACTGGAGGAACGCAAGCCGCAGCCCGGCCCCGATGGCATGTCACCCCGGCAGACGCTGGAGCGTGTCTCGCGCGAGGCGCACGAACTGGTGGCCCGGCAATATCGCTTGTTCAACGAGGTGCTGATACCGGCACTGGCCGCCGAGGGCATCGTTTTTTTGCGCCGCTCGCTATGGAACGACGAGCAACGAGCTTGGGTCGCCGGATTCTTCGAGCGCGAGGTGGCGCCCGTGCTCACCCCGATCGTGCTCGACCCGGCGCATCCGTTCCCGCGCTTGCTCAACAAGAGCCTCAACTTTGCTGTGACGCTCGAAGGCACCGATGCCTTCGGCCGCAAGCCTACGCTCGCCATCGTGCAGGCGCCGCGGGTGCTGCCCCGCGTCATACGCATGCCAGACGAGGTGAGCGGGCATCCCGACGGGCTGGTGTTCTTGTCCTCGGTGATCCATGCCCAGGTCGCCGATCTGTTTCCGGGCATGACGATCACCGGCTGTTACCAGTTTCGCGTCACTCGCAACGCAGAGCTGCAGTTCGACGAGGACGAGGTAGCGAATCTGCGCACCGCGCTTCAGGGCGGCCTGCCGCAAAGGCGCTTCGCCGATGCGGTGCGACTGGAGGTGGTGGATACCTGCCCGGCCGGACTCAGCGATTTTTTGCTGCAGGAGTTCGGCCTCGCCAGAGCCGACCTCTACAAAGTCGATGGCCCGGTGAATCTGGTGCGGCTCATGCAGGTGCCGGATATGGTCGAAAGGCCCGACCTCAAGTTCCCGCCGTTCACGCCGGGGGTGCCCAAGGCGCTGCGCAAGCAGACGGACATGTTCTCGCTGATCCGCCAACGCGATCTGCTGCTGCATCATCCGTTCGAGAGCTTTCAGCCGGTCATCGACTTCATCGAGCAGGCCGCCAGCGACCCCAACGTGGTCGCCATCAAGCAGACGGTCTACCGTACCGGACACGATTCGGCCCTGATGGAGGCCCTTCTCAGCGCGGCACAAAGGGGCAAGGAAGTCACCGTGGTGGTGGAGCTGCTGGCGCGCTTCGACGAAGAGACCAACATCGGCTGGGCGCAGCGTTTTGAGGATGCTGGCGCACACGTGGTCTATGGCGTGTTCGGCTTCAAGACGCACGCCAAGATGGCGCTTGTCATTCGGCGTGAACAGGGCGAGCTGTGCCGCTACGTCCATCTGGGCACGGGCAACTATCACGCCCGTACCGCTCGCCTCTACACCGACTTTGGCCTGTTCTCTTGCGAGCCTTCGCTCACACGCGATGTCACGGGCATCTTCAGCCAGCTCACTGGGACAGGGCGCCCGATGCCCAACCGGCTCATCTGGCAAGCACCGTTCGATCTGCACAGCAACGTGATCCGCGCCATCGATCGTGAGGCCGATCACGCGCAAGCGGGCCGCCCGGCGCACATCATCGCCAAGATGAACTCGCTGTTGGAGCCGGAGGCCATCGAGGCGCTCTACCGCGCCAGCCAAGCGGGTGTCCGTATCGATCTCATCGTGCGCGGTGTCTGCGCCCTGCGGCCGGGCGTGCCCGGACTCTCCGACAATATTCGTGTGCGCTCGGTGATCGGCCGCTTCTTGGAGCACAGCCGAATCTTCTATTTCCGCAACCACCGCGACCCCGACCTCTACTTGTCGTCGGCCGATTGGATGGACCGCAATTTCTTCCGTCGCGTCGAGGTCTGCTTCCCTGTACTCGACCGCCGGCTCAAGGAGCGGGTGTTGCGCGAAGGCTTGCGCCCGTACCTCAACGACAACAGCCAAGCCTGGTTGATGGACGGCGACGGCCACTATCACCTGCGGTCGGCTCGTCGCGGCGCACGACGCGTCGCCGCGCAGAGCGACCTTCTGCAGAAACTGGGCGAAGACATTGGTGCGGGCAAATAAGATCAAAAAGCGAATGGCGTGTCATCTTCCCTTCACATCGAGCTGAGTGAGTTGACGCAACGTTCGGCCTCGATGCACCGGTATAGTGCTGAAGGGATGGAGACCGAACTCAAGTTGGCGATGACGCCGTCATCGCTCCGCCGTCTCATGCACAGCCCGCTGTGGTCTGTGTGGCGGACCTCCGATGCGAAGCAACGCCTGCGCACGCTCTACTTCGACACGCCCGACGGCGCGCTGGCTCGCGACGGCGTCGCGTTGCGCGTCCGACGCGTGGGCCTGCAGTGGGTCCAGACCGTCAAGGGCAGTGGCGGCGCCGTGGGCGGACTGCATCGGCGCGATGAATCCGAAGCCCCCGTGGGCGGGCCCAGACCGGAGTTCGCCAAGGTCCCGGCCGACTTGCTGGGCGGTGCGATAGGCCTGAGCGCGACATGGGAGCGCCTTGACGTGGTGTTCGAGACGCGCTTCGACCGGCTTGCGCGCACCGTGCATCTGCCGAGTGGCACCACCATTGAGGTGGCATTCGATCGCGGCAGCGTCAGCGCAGGCCATCAAGATGCACCCATCTGTGAGGTCGAGCTCGAACTCAAAGCCGGTGCAACCACTGAACTGCTTGCGCTGGCCCGCGCCGTAGTGCGTGAAGGCGGCTGGCTCGACGACACCAGCAAGGCCGCGCGCGGTTATCGCCTGGCATGGCCGGAGCGGGCATCGCCCATCGCGCCGGTGAGCGCGCCGCCGCTGGCGCACGCCGTGCCGGAGAGCTGGCATGACCTTGTGGTCGACGCCGTCGGTAGCGGCATCGGACACCTTCATGGCAATGCCGCGGGGGTGCGCGACAACGACCCCGACATCGAATACATCCATCAGATGAGGGTGGCCACGCGTCGTCTGCGTACCATGCTCTCGATCGCCCGTCGCAGGACAGACCACCCCTTGACCACCCACCTCCTGATCGAGACCGGATGGCTCGGCCGCGCGCTCGGCCCTGCGCGCGACTGGGATGTGCTGGTGGAGGAGACTTTGCCCGGCTATCTCACGACGCGCGGCACACCGCCGGGCTACACGCGCCTGCTCGCCGATGCATCCGAAGCGCGCCGTGCGGCCCGTCAAGTGGCCACGGCCGCAGTAGGTTCGCCACGTTATGGCGAGCTCATCATCGATCTGCTGGCCTGGCTCGAACTGCCGCCGCCACCCGGCCGCAAAGGTGCCGCCGCCTCTGCGCGCGAGCAACTCGACCGCAGGCATCGCAGCGTGCTGCGCATGGGTCAACCAGAGATGCTGGTTGACGACGAGGCGCGCCACCAGCTCCGGCTCGCCTGCAAGAAGTTGCGCTATGCCGCCGACTCGCTTGCACCGGCATTCGGGCCGCGCGCCGGGTCACGCTACCTGGCCGCGCTGGCACAGATGCAGAAATCGCTCGGCGGCCTCAACGACGCCGCAGTCGCCTCCCTGCGACTCGACAGCCTGCCCGCCGGACGGGCAGAGCGGGCCCGCCGGGCGATCAAAGCCCATCTGCGCAGCCTCGCTGCCGATCGCCTGGGCTCACTGGCTGCCCAGTGGGATACCTTTCGCGGCATCAAGCCGTTCTGGAACAAATAGTGTGGACCTGATCCTGTGGCGTCACGCCGAAGCCGAATATGGCCCCCCCGACATGGAGCGGGCACTCACACCGCATGGTGAACGTCAGGCTGCCAACATGGCGGCTTGGCTGCGCGATCACCTGCCAGAGGATGCGCGGATACTGGTCAGTCCGGCCAAGCGGGCCCAGCAAACGGCGAGGGCACTCTCCAGTCATTTCGAGACTGTTGCCGCGCTGAGTCCGGGTGCCAGCGTCAACGAGGTCCTTGAGGCCTGCGCTTGGTCTGGCCCAGCCCAGGGTTGCGCTCTGGTGGTGGGGCACCAGCCGACCTTGGGTGAGGTGGCCGCCCGCTTGCTGGGCATCCAGGGCACGGTGGCGGTCCGTAAAGGCGCGATCTGGTGGCTGACGGGACGCAGCCGCGAGGGCAGCCCGGTGGTGCTCACGGCCTGCCTGCCGCCGGCCATGCTGATCCAAACGCCCCGCTGACGCGGTCAAGCGCTGCGCCGCAGACCCGGGGTGTCGTGCAGTTGCAGCTCGCAGCCCACCAGCTGCCACTGACGCACCTCTTCGGCGAGTGCCGCTTGTGTCAGCGGATGCGTCTCGAGCCAGGCTGAGTCCAGGGAGACGCGGATCGAGCTCTGATCGCAATCGAGCAAACGCAGAGGCACCGTGTCGAGTGGGTGCCGAGACCGGTGCAACAGCGCAGCCAAGCGCAGAGCAACGATCTGGGCCCGACGCAGGTCGTGGCGCAGGCAGGTAGCAACCTTCCCCAGCTTGCCGCGATGGCCCAGCACCAGATTGGCGAGCGCCTCCTGTTCGGCACGCGAGAAGCCCGGCATGTCGGCGTTGCGCAGGATGTACGACGAGTGCTTGTGATAGCCGGAATGCTCGACGGAGAGGCCGAGTTCATGCAGGTCAGCCGCCCAGCGCAGTTGCTGGCGGATGCTCTCATCGCCACCATCCAGATCGCCAAGGATCGCCAACGCGGTCTGCTCAACCGCCGTGGCCTGCGCCACATCCACCTGATAGCGACGCTGGAACTGGCTCACAGTGACGCCTCGCAGATCCTTCTCGCCCGACCGGCCGAGCATGTCGTAGAGGATGCCTTGGCGCATGGCACCTTCGGCCGGCATCATCCGCTCGATGCCAAAAGCCTCGAACACCGAGCACATGATGGCAAGGCCAGCAGCCAGCACCTGAACGCGGTCGGGCCGCACCTGCGGGAAATCGCGCGTATCGAAGCCACCACTACGGACGCCGCGCCGGACAAGACCCTCAAGGCCCTCCAGCGTGATCACGCCCTCATCAAGGCCGCTCGACTCACCGATGATCTGCGAGAGCGCCCGCGCAGAGCCTGAAGAGCCGACCGCCTGCGACCAATCGGCTGGACTGAACTCGTGGGCCACCACTTCGAGTTCGGTGAGCGCAGCCAACCTCGCACGCTGCATCGCATCGGCAGTGACGGTGCCGTCTGGGAAGTAACGCAGCGTGTAGCTGACGCAGCCCATGTACAGGCTCTCAAGCCGGATCGGGCGATAGGACTGGCCGATGATGCACTCGGTCGACCCGCCGCCGATGTCCACCACCAGCCGCCGCGCCCGCGAAGGCGGCAGGCTGTGTGCCACACCCAGGTAGATCAGGCGCGCTTCTTCGCGCCCCGCCACCACCTCGATAGGGAAGCCCAACGCAGCCTCGGCAGCCGGCACGAAAGCATCGATGTTCTTGGCGATGCGGAAGGTGTTGGTGCCCACTGCCCGCACGTCATCGGGTGCGAGACCGCGCAAGCGCTGGCCAAAGCGGGCCAGACAATCAAGCGCCCTCTGCTGCGACTCGGCACTCAGGATCTTGTCGGCACTCAGTCCGGCACCCAGCCGGACCGGCTCGCGCAGAGCGTCGAGCGGAAAGATCTGGCCGTCGACCACGCGGGCGACCTGCAGATGAAAGCTGTTGGAGCCAAGGTCGACGGACGCGAGCGTCCTCGGCGAAGTCAAGGCAGGTGTTCCTCAGACAAGATCATGCACGGGCGGGAAGCCCGCAAGGCTCCAAGTGTAATGCGGCCAGGTGCGCGATCAGGCGCCGCCGCTCACCTTCACGAGCGTCTCCGGCGTGACGTGGCGCACGTCACGCCCTTGGACCATGTAGACCACGTACTCGGTCATGTTGGTGGCGTGGTCGCCGATGCGTTCGATCGCCTTGGCAACGAACAGGATGTCGAGCGCCGCCGAGATATTGCGCGGATTCTCCATCATGTGCGTGATGAGTTGGCGGGTGATGCCGTCGAACTCGAGGTCGACCGCCTTATCGGCTGTCGCCACCGCCGGCGCCAGCGACGGGTCGAGGCGGGCATAGGAATCCAGGGCTTGGCGCACCATCACCATCACCTTGTCGAGCATCGAGCGCAGCTCGACAAAGCGGGTCACCTGCAAACCGCCATCGAGCGCGATGGCGTGTGCCTTGCGAGCAATCTTCTCGGCCTTGTCGCCGATGCGCTCAAGATCCGTGATGGACTTGACCGTCGCCATGACCAGGCGCAGGTCGTTGGCAACCGGTTGACGCGTCGCGATCAGATGCGTGCAGAGCTCGTCGATCTCCACTTCCAGCGCATTGATCTGGTAATCGCTGGTCATCACCGTCTCGAAATCGCCGATGTTGTTGGTGGCGAGCGCGCTGGCCAGCCGGCTCAGCTGAGCCTCGACCAGCCCGCCCATGTAAGCGACGCGGCCACGCATGCCCTCGAGGTCGGAGTCGAAACTGCTGCTGGTGTGCTCGTTCATGGCTGCTCCTGAGGGCGACGCTGGACTAAATGCAAAATGGCTTCGTAGTCTATGAGAGGAATATGACAGAACGAATGCGACGATTGCTCAAGCCCTCGCCTCGACCCGGCGCACGCCCTGCGCCGCTCCGATGAGAGCGACGTCCGCTGGCCGGCGGGCGAACAGGCCCACAGTCACCACACCGGCGATCTGGTTGATCTCGCGCTCCAACTCGATGGGATTGAGGATCTCGAGGCCGTGTACGTCGAGGATGCAGTTGCCGTTGTCGGTGGTGAAACCGATGCGCAGATCGGGAGCGCCACCGAGCCGCACCAGCTCGCGGGCCACAAAGGCGCGCGCCATGGGAATGACCTCCACTGGCAAGGGAAAGCGGCCGAGGATGTCGACGCACTTGCTTTCATCGGCGATGCAGACGAACTGGCGCGCCACCGCCGCGACGACCTTCTCGCGCGTGAGCGCGCCGCCGCCACCCTTGATCAGATGAAGGTCGGGGCTGATCTCGTCAGCGCCGTCCACATACACCGGCAGGTCGTTGACCGAGTTGAGGTCGAGCACCTCGATACCCACCTTCCTGAGCCGCTGCGCGGTGGCCTCGGAACTGGCGACAGCGCCGACGATCTGCTGACGCAGGTCGCCGAGCAGGTCGATGAAGAAGTTGGCGGTGGACCCGGTGCCGACACCGATCACGCCACCGCGCGGCACGTAGGCCAGCGCTGCCTCAGCGACAGCGCGCTTGGCTTGGTCGGCGGACGAAGCAAAAAGGCCCATGGAGCGCTCTCCGGCAGTTTCGGAGGCAACGAGAATAGCCCAAAGGGCAGCGCTACGCGGCCCGCGAGGATGCGCTCTGATAACCTTGACGGCCTTGCCAGTCGCGTTCTTTGGCCCTGCGCCAGCCTCGCCCCTGCCCGTCGCTACAGCTGTAAACCTGCACCCGCCACTTCAGCATCCGCCACCGTCGTGTCATCCATCCGCCCGAGCCCCGCCGACTACCTGCAGCGCATCCGTGACGCGCGCGTCTACGACGTTGCTGTGCGCACCGATCTGGGCTTCGCGCCGGCGCTGTCGGAGCGGGTCGGCAATCGGGTGTTCTTCAAGCGCGAGGACCAGCAGCCGGTGTTCAGCTTCAAGCTGCGAGGCGCCTACAACCGCATCGCCCACCTCACGCCGGAGCAGTTGGCCAAGGGCGTGATCTGCGCCTCGGCCGGCAACCACGCGCAGGGTGTGGCGCTGTCGGCGGCGAAGATCGGCTGCCGCGCGGTCATCGTCATGCCCACCACCACGCCAGCCATCAAGGTCGATGCGGTGCGCCGGCGCGGCGGCGAGGTGGTGCTGCACGGTATGAGCTACGACGAGGCCTACGCTCACGCCCGCGAGCTTGAACAGCGCGAGGGGATGACCTTCGTCCACCCCTTCGACGACCCCGACGTGATCGCCGGCCAGGGCACCGTCGGGCTGGAGATCCTTGAGCAACATCCGGGCCCGATCGATGCGGTGTTCTGCTGTGTGGGTGGCGGCGGTCTGCTGGCCGGCGTAGCAGCGGCCATCAAGGCGTTGCGGCCAGAGATCAAGGTGTTCGGAGTGGAAGCTGCCGATGCCGACGCCATGGCGCAATCGCTGGCCGCCGGCAAACGCATCGAGCTGGAGCAGGTCGGGCTGTTCGCCGACGGCGCGGCGGTCAAGCTCGTCGGCGAGGAGACCTTCCGCCTATGCAAGGACCTCTGCGACGGCATCGTCCGCGTCGACAACGACGCCATCTGCGCGGCCATCAAGGATGTGTTCGAAGACACCCGCAGCATCCTCGAGCCGGCCGGCGCGCTCGGCGTGGCCGGGGCCAAGGCTTGGTTGGCCAAGAACAAGCTCGCCGGCAAGACGGTGGTGACGATCGCCTCGGGCGCCAACATGAACTTCGACCGCTTGCGCTTTGTGGCCGAGCGCGCTGAAGTGGGCGAGCAGCGCGAGGCCGTGCTGGCGGTGACCATCCCTGAGCAGCCGGGCGCCTTTAAGGCTTTTTGCGCTCAGATCGGCAATCGCAACATCACCGAGTTCAACTACCGCTATGCCGACCCCAAGGCGGCGCACATCTTTGTTGGCGTGAGCGTGGCGAGCCGGGAGGAAGGGCGCAAACTCGCCGCCAACCTCGCCGCGCAGGGTCTCCCTACGCTCGACCTCACCGACGACGAGATGGCCAAGAGCCACCTGCGGCACATGGTCGGGGGACGCGCCGATGCCCTCGACGAGACCCTCTACCGCTTTACTTTCCCGGAGCGCCCCGGTGCACTGCTCAACTTCCTGACGCAGATGCCGCAGGGCTGGAACATCTCGCTGTTCCATTACCGCAACCACGGCGCCGACTACGGCCGCGTGCTTGTGGGTATCCAGGTGCCGCCCCAAGACAAGCTCCGTTTTCAGGGCTTCCTCGATGCGCTCGGCTACCCCTTCGTCGAGGAGACGGACAACCCGGCATACCGGCTGTTCCTGAGGTGAATGTGCGCCCCAAAAAGACCGGCATCCCCCGCATCATCGACGCCGGCCGGCATTCCATCGATGGCTTGGCAAGCACCTGGCGGGAGGAGGCTGCCTTCCGTCAAGAATGTGCGCTCGGCCTGCTGTTCCTGGCAGCGTTGCCATTCCTCGACCGCAGTGGCCTTGAGAACGCCGTGATGGTGGGCAGCCTCGTTCTCGTGCTCATGGCCGAGTTGCTCAACACCGGTATCGAGAAGGCCATCGATCGAGTGGGCTACGACGACCACCCACTGAGCAAGTTCGCCAAAGATGCCGGCTCCGCTGGGGTCTTTGTGGCGTTGGTGAATGTGCCCGTGACCTGGGCTCTGATACTGCTCGACTAGCACGTGCCACCTTGATCGCCCACCGGGACATCGCGAGCCGAGAACAAAAGACTCTCCAGGGGTACCATCGTCCACCGGAGCCGGCGCGCCACCCCGCGCTTGCACATCGAGGACCCGCGTCATGCTGCTGATGATCGACAACTACGACTCGTTCACCTACAACCTGGTCCAGTATTTTGGCGAGTTGGGGCAAGACGTGCGCGTGCACCGCAACGACGAGATCACCGTCGATGAGGTTGCGGCCATGAAGCCGGACCACATCGTCATCTCGCCCGGCCCTTGCACGCCCAACGAAGCCGGCATCTCGGTGGCGACCATCCAGCGCTTTGCCGGACAGATCCCTATCCTCGGCGTATGCCTGGGCCACCAGAGCATCGGCCAGGCGTTCGGCGGGCACATCATCCGCGCCAAACAGCTCATGCATGGCAAGACCTCGCTGGTACATCACAACGACACCAGCGTCTTCAGGGGCTTGCCAAACCCGTTCACCGCCACCCGCTATCATTCATTGGTGATCGAGCGCGAGAGCATCCCGGACTGCCTCGAGATCACGGCCTGGACCGATGACGGCGAGATCATGGGCGTTCGGCACAAGACCCTGGCTGTGGAGGGCGTGCAGTTCCACCCCGAGTCGATCCTCACCGAGCACGGCCACGCCATGCTCGGCAACTTTGTCGGCGTGAAGTGGGCCGGCAGCGCACACGCTGCTTGAGCACCGCGCCATGATGTTCAAGGACACCCTCAACCGCTTGCTCGCTGGCGAAGACCTGCCGCGCGAGGAGATGCTCGCGCTGATGCGTGCGCTGATGGGCGGAGCGCTCGAGCCGGCGCAGATCGCGGCGGCAGTCGTCGCTCTGCGCTGCAAAGGCGAGACAGTGACCGAGATCGCGGCCGCCGCAGAAGTGATGCGCGAGCTCTCGGCCAAGGTGGCGGTGGCCGATCGCAGCCACCTTGTAGACACCTGTGGCACTGGCGGCGATTCGCTCCACACTTTCAACATCTCGACCACAGCGGCCTTTGTGGCCGCGGCGTGTGGTGCGCGCGTTGCCAAGCATGGGGGCCGGGCGGTGAGTTCGGGCAGTGGCAGTGCCGATGTGCTCGAATACTTGGGCGTGAATCTCGACATCGGAGTGGAGCGGGTCGGGAAGCTGATCGACACGGTCGGTTTGGGTTTTCTCTTTGCCCCGAACCATCACAGCGCCATGCGGCACGCGGCACCGGTGCGCAAAGCGCTGGGCGTGCGGACGATCTTTAACCTGCTCGGTCCACTCACCAACCCGGCTGCGGCACCCAACCAGCTGCTCGGCGTATTCAGCCGGCCACTCACACGCACCATGGCCGAGGTGCTGCGCGAACTTGGCAGCCGGCATGTCATGGTGGTGCACGGCGCGGATGGCCTCGACGAGATCACCATCAGCGGGGAGACCCACGTCGCCGAGCTGCGCGATGGCATGATCAGCGAGTACACGATCACGCCCGAGGCTCTGGGTATCCCGCGGGCAGAACTCGCCACGATCCGGGTCGAAGGTGTCGCGCAATCGGCTCAGATGCTGCGCGACGTGCTCGCCGGGCAATCAAGCCCGGCAGCGGACATTGTCGTGCTGAACGCTGGCGCGGCCACCTACGTGGCTGGTGTTGCTGGCTCGCTGGCGGATGGCGTGGCGCAAGCGCGTCAAGCGCTGGCAGACGGCAGCGCCATGGGCCGGCTCGCAGCCTTGGCCAGCGGATCGGCAGACTGAAAGACTCACGGGCATCGCCGCAGCGAGGCTCGGCATCCACTTTTCCCCCAGCTGCGTTGACCTTGGCATCCGCCCCGACTATCATCCGCGGTCCTGCGGGTCGTTAGCTCAGTCGGTAGAGCAGCGGACTTTTAATCCGTTGGTCGTGCGTTCGAGTCGCACACGACCCACCAACGGCCTCCGCGGGCAGGTTTCCGGGTTGTTAGCTCAGTTGGTAGAGCAGCGGACTCTTAATCCGTAGGTCGAAGGTTCGAATCCTTCACAACCCACCAGACATCGCGGCCCGCCGAGTGCGGGCCGTTTTGCTTTGGGGCGGTCTAGCGCCCGGGAGTCTGGGAGACTTTTGCACATCGAGATGCAATCGGGCGCACAGTCTGTCTTTCCGACATTTTGAGGTGGGTGGCATGAGAGCAATCAGGCATCTAGCGTGGGTTCACCTGATCTTCGTTGGCTTGGCCCAAGCACATGAGCCGGCCGAACAGGTTGATGCTTCTGTGGCCGCAGCGCAGAACGCCTCCCTCGTGCGAACGTCCGAAGGCAAAGGATTCGGCCCGCAATCGCCCCGAGACCTGACCGACAAGAGGGGCTCGAACAAGCGGGTCTTCGGGTCTGCGCCCCCGATCGCACAGATGAACCTGTGCAATATCCACTTCCACAAAAATGCCGAACACAAAGGTGGCGAATTCGTCACTTTTGCGGGCTTTGGAGATGGCCGTGGCTACGGAACAGGCTACAAGTTCTCCGGGCAACTAAGCGCTGCCGAGTCTCGACCATTGGACGTCGAGATTTGCCCCAGCGAGCACGGCGGTCTCCAAGCAGGCGACACGATTGAAGTCCACTTTGTGCATAGCTCTGCGCGGGTGGGTCCGGGACCCACCCTGAACGCCTGCCTGGACGAATCCATCGCCAACCCACAGCTGCGGGTTGAGGCCCGAGTATTCGTGTTGGTCAGTGACGCGCGCGCAGCCGATTTCGTCGATTTGACCGCGCTGGGTGAGGTCAACGGCTACCACCAGGCGCTCAATATCCCAGGTGATGCCAGCGGTACGATCGACTACCAAGGCTCGACCACAGGGCCTGCATACAACGAAAAGGCGTCGCCTCTTCAAGCGTCGTGGAGCGTTGGCCCGCAGGTAACCAAGGTAAATGCCGAATCTGTCGGCAGGTGGTGCAATGGAAACGTCTTCAAAGAAGACCACGCTCACGGAGTTCGAAACCTTGTCGTGGACGAACGATGGCTCTCCCGCATGGAGTAATGCGCCAAAGGCCCGTCCACGTGTGGGACGGTCTGAGGTTGCCCTTGTCGCGGCCCGCCAGTGTGCGGGCCGTTTGCTTTAAATTCGGACCATGCCGACCCTAACACTGCCTGCCGCCCCCATTGCAGCCATCACGGCATCTGCACTCAGCGTCTTGTATATCCGCCTCGCTTTCGGGGTGATAGCCCTGCGGCGCAAGCACGGAGTGCGCCTCGGCACGGGCCAACACGACGAGCTCGAGGCGGCTGTCCGCGCCCACGCCAACTTCGCCGAGTACGTCCCGCTCACGCTGCTGATGATCGCCATCGCCGAGTTCAACCATGGCGCCTGGCCGATCACCCTGCTTGCTGCGGCGCTGCTGATATTCGGGCGGCTGACCCACGCGCAAGCGCTCTCGCGCGACGACATCCCGCTGCGCGTGCGTGGCATGAAAGCCACCTTCGCCGCCATCGCCACGGCAGTGGCGGCAAACCTCAGTGCCTTCGTCAGCATCTAGGAACGCGACAGGACCCAGCCGCCCCTCACCACCGGCCCGACAACAGGGTGCCGCCAAAAAACCGGCTCCGGGGTCGCCGCTCGCCAACGCCGGGTCGATGACCTCCACCAGTCGCAGATACTCGCGCCTACTGGACAGGATCTTGCTCTAACCTGCCGTAACGCTTGGATGACGTTCGGAGGGGTTGGCAATGAATGCCTACATTTGGCTTTTCCTGCTGTTCGGCGCTTGTTTCGGGGTTGCGACATTCAGCAACCGCCACCTTTTCAGCGAAGGCCCCCGCAAAGTCGATGACCCACCCGGCGGACCTACCGTGGCGAGCCGCCTATTCTGGATCTCGTTGTGCACGCTGCTTTGGCCGATCATGGCGCTGACTGGTGTCAACACCGCCCTGATCCTCGCCAAGCGCAGGCGCCGCACAGCGCGGGTCGATCGCTGAGCAGACAGCCCGCAGCACCGCGCGCGAACGCCTCAGCGGGAATCAGCCAACCTGCCGAGCGATGCGGCGAGCTCGTCGATGCGCTCCTTGGTGGTCTCGATCAGGCCACCGATCTCTTGAGCAGCATCGGCCGAGCGGCTCGACAAAGTCCGCACCTCCTCAGCCACCACCGCAAAACCGCGCCCGGCACGCCCCGCGTGCGCGGCCTCGATCGCCGCATTGAGCGACAACAGCTGCGTCTGGATCGCGATGCCGTTGATGGTGCCAACGATGTTGCCGATCTGGTTGCTCACCTCGAGCACCTGCCGCATGAGCAAGTTGGTCTCCTCGACGGTCTTCTTGCGCGCGGTCACGTCGGTGCCGAACAGCATGATCTTGGTGATGTCGCCCGATGCGTTGCGGGCCGGGCTCAAGTGCGCCAGCAGCCAGTGCTCATTGCCGCTGCCGTCGGTGATCATCGACTCGGTGGTGACATTGCCCCCACGCATCAGCTGCGCCATCTCCTCAGGGGTGATGATCCAGCCGAGCAAGCCAGCGGGTGCATCGGCAGCGGCGCCCACCTCGCTGTGTCCGAGCATCCGCCAGACCATGAGGTTTGCGTCGACGAGGTCGCCGGCTGGTGTGAACTCCGCTACGGCGCTGGTGGCCCGCATGGCACCGATGCGGACGTCGTTTTCCAGGGCCCGCTCGCGTGTGGCGGTGATATCGGCCGCCATCTTGACCACGCGACATACCTTGCCCGACTCATCGAACACCGGCATGTAACTCGCTTCGAGCCACAACGTGGAGCCATCCTTGCGCCGCCGAAGGTGGATGCCGCCAATGTTCTTGCCATGCCGAAGCGACTCCCAGAGCTCCTGATATTCGCGCGATTCGGCAAAGCCCGGCGCGCAGAACATGCGGTGATGACGGCCCACCAGCTCATGCTCGTGGTACCCCACTGCGTGGCAGAAGTTGCGGTTGGCGCGGGTGATGGTGCCGTCTGGCTTGAATTCGATGACCGCCCACGCACCGGAGATGGCATCGAGTAGTTGTGCATCGGCCTGCGCGCGATCGTCGGCCCCTTCAGCAGGGTCCGTGGCCTCATCAAACTCGTGAGCGGGTTTTCGAACGGCTCTGCCCATGACGCACCTCTTGCACGTATCCGCGACGATCAAAGAGTCGAGACACTACAACATGCATCAACATTCTAGTTGCGATTTTTTAATTCATTTATCTTATTTGACGGTCGCAGCGAGCGGCCTTGCGATGACCCGATCGGCGATCTCACGTCCCGAACCGCCACCTCGCGTCGACAGGTACTCACCCACATAACCGGCCCACTTGCGCAAAGCGCGCAGGTGCGGTGCAA
Source organism: Klebsiella pneumoniae (assembly GCA_945897555.1). Classification (GTDB taxonomy): domain Bacteria; phylum Pseudomonadota; class Gammaproteobacteria; order Burkholderiales; family UBA3065; genus UBA3065. The sequence goes on from CAMDGF010000010.1 coordinate 16,279, forward strand.
GCGAGGCGTAGTGCCGCAACCGTGTATGCGCCGCCAGAGCCTTGGCGACTCGCTCGGCGTTGTCGGGCATCCGGCAGTCGGTGCCAGAAGCTTCAGGTTCGACCCGCCGAAACACCACATTGATGTGCGCTGTCTCCGGCTGCAAACGAACGTCGGCCGGCACGAGTCCGCGACAGCGGGCGAGGCGCAAGAGGTTATCCGGATTGAAGTTATAGAGATGGCCGATGTGGAAACGCTTCTCAGGCGCGTGCCAGCGGGATTCGATGTTGGGCACCTCCACCACGAGGACACCTTGCGGCTTGAGCCAAGTGCGCAGGATGGCCAAAGCCGCACCCGGATCCGGCAGATGCTCAAGCACATGGTTCAGTGTGATGAGGTCGAAAGGCTCGGCGCAAAAGTCGAAGTCCTGCAAGAAACCGCTGCGGACATCCACCCCAAAAGTCTCACAGCCCCATCGGCAAAAGCCCGCGTTGGGCTCGATGCCGCAGACGTCTACTCCATGGGATTGCAGAACATAGGGAAAGAACCCCGCACCCGCGCCGACATCGAGCACCCTTGCCCCCGGCCTCAGCAAGGGTTGGATGCGCTCGTAACGTGCCAGCGCACGGCGAGACTCGCGCAAGGCATGTTTGCGCTTGGGCGTGGGCGTGGCCTTGTAACTCAGGCGGTAATCCTCGGCATAGAAGCGGCGGTTCGCCGCGTCATCGGGCCGCGGGTCGGTCCAGACCAAGCCACAACATTCGCACATCACCGTGCGCAAGGGCGCGCCATCGCGATCGCGATCGGCGATCTGACGCACATGGGAGGAGCCACACAGATTGCAGGGGATGCTGCAGTTCGTCGGGTCAACCAAGGCCACCTCCGAGGGGCTATCGGGCACAAACAAAGTAGGCCGCTCTAGAACCAGAGACTGACGCCCCGGGATTCAGGCTCAGGCGTCTTGCCCCGGAGCGGAGGCGGCCGCTGGCGGTGGCGGTGGCGGTGGCGGCGCCAGCGGGACGATGCCTACGCCAGGCGCCTTGCCCGTCTCCTGCATCTTGAACCACACCGCCTTGAGCTTCTCTTCGAGCACGGCGGGGCTGATCGGCTTGATCAGGTAGCTCGACACGCCTCCCTGAATAGCCGCAAGGATCTGTTCGCGTTGCCCCTCGGCGGTGATCATGATGAAAGGCAGGTGTGCGTACTGTTCGGTGGTGCGCACCACTTCCAGGAACTCGATGCCGGTCATGCCCGGCATCTGCCAGTCGGACAGAATCACCTCCACCGGCTTGCCGATGAGAAAGGTCTTCTCAAGCACCTGAAGGCCTTGCTGCCCACTGGAGGCCTCGAGCACGTTGAGGTAGCCGAGATTCTTGAGCATGGCGCGCACCACACGACGCAGCGGCTCCATGTCATCGACGACCATGAACAGGGTGGTCTGGGGAAACATCAGCGGCTCCCGGGTCGGCTGTTGTTCTGGACCAGAGGCGTCGGCACGGTAAGCGGGACCTTGATGCTGAGCCTGAAATCCTGCCCGGGCGTGCTGTCGATGCCGATCTCGCCGCCCAGCTCGGCGACCCCCGAAGCCACCGCGTCCAAGCCCACGCCACGGCCAGACAGGTCGCTCAGTGATTCGGCCGTGCTAAAACCCGGCATCAGCAGCACACGCCAAGGTTCTCCCGCGTCCACCGCCGCATCCACGAGGCGCTGATCGAGCGCAGGGTTGGCACGTGCGCTGGCCACCGCCGAGGAGAAGTCGCTGCCGCGCCCGTCGTCGGCGATCTCGATGGCCAGCGCATCTGCACCCACCTCGACCATCACCGAGACAAGGCCTTCGGGCTCCTTTTCGGCGCAGATGCGCGTCTCTTCGTCCTCAAGACCATGGTCCATGGCGTTGTTAAGGGCGTGCACCAGCACCCGATCCAGCGCAATGAATATGGACTTGGGTACCAGGCCACCAGAACCATAGATCTCGAGCCGCGCAGCTTTGCGCAGCTGGCTGCAGAGCCGCTCGATATCATGGGGCCAGCAGGCGAACAGCTGTTTGACCTCGACCGACTCCGCTGCCTGAAGGATGGCGCTGGCTGCGGCCACATCGCTGGCAGCGAGCGCTGCCCGCATGGCCTCGAACTGATCGGGCACCAGCACCACGCCCTCCAGACGCCTCACCAGGCTCGGATCGATCATCGCCTTGAGCGCGCGCCCCTCTTCGGCGCTCGCCTGCAGTCGCTCAAAGGCTGCTGCAAGAGCTTCGAGCGCGGCGGCATCAGCGCCTGCGCCGCTGGCCACACATCGGCCAATCTCGGACTCGAGCCCGTGAACCGAAGCGCGCAGACCCGCGAGACCAAAATTACCCGCGAAGCCCTTGAGCGAGTGGAGTTCGCGCATGAGCCGCGCCAAAGTCTCGGAGCTCGCGGCGACCCCTGCCGCTTGGCTTGCCGCGAGCGTCGAGGCGACCAGTGCCTCGACCTCGTCGATCAGTCGAAGCAAGCTGAAGAAAGAGTCCGGGTTCTGGTAGATCTTGCCCAGCGTGACCTGCCGGCCACGCTCTACCGCACTGGCGCGCTCCAGCTCCCGCTCCTGGGTCACATCCTCGATACCGACGTCCACGGCGACCACCTTGCGCCGCTCATCGTAGATGGGGTGGAACTGCAACCGCAGATCGCGCCAGACCCCGTTGGCCTGGACCCTGGCCTCCGGTGTGAGCAGCTCAAACAGATCGCTCAGCGGCACGCCTACGTCTTCGAACACCATGCTGAACACCGACTGCCACGAAGCAACAGCGGCGGGGTCGTCGGGGGTTATGAATTCAGGCAGGCAGAAGCCCGAGAGCGGGTTGTTGCCAAGATACTCGATGGCCTTGGCCGAATACTCGTTGGTGATGTGGGCGTGCCGATCGAGCTTGAGAAAGCCCTGCGGAGAGTGCTCCAGCACTTCAGAGAGGCGCTTGTTGGCCCGCTTGAGGCGCTCACTCATCTGCGCAAACATCGACCGCCACAGCTTGGGCACCTGCTCTGCCACGGCGAGCAGGTCGTCTCGGCCGACCCGAAAGACCCGGCTTCTGGATTCTGTCAGGACGGTCGCCGTGACCGGCGTGCCAGGCAACAGGCAAGAGATCTCACCAAAACAAGCCACCGTATCGACCACGCCCAGGATCTCGCCGCGGCTGAGGATGCGCAGGCGGCCATGCTCGAGCACATACATGAAATCAGCCGCTTGCCCCTCGTTGAGGAGTGCGGCTCCAGCCTCGACCTCAAAGACCTCCATGCGCGAGGCCAGCAGAAGTCGCTCATCGTCTGTCCAGTCACTGAGGATCGCGAGATCCTTCAGCGTATCAACCGCTGACATGTGGGTCCTTGTCGATGCCGTTGGTACGCAGTTTAGCGCGCACAAAGGCTCGCTGAATCACGTCAGGGGTTCGAGATATCCCGATAGACGCTGCAAACGCTCGAACGCATCGTCAGTCGCCAACAGGCCGGCCTTGAGTTCGCCTGGCAAGGGCAGCAATTCGGTCCAGCGATTGGCCACCCAGCCGCATTCGTCGAGGCGATAGGGGGCCAGAAGCGGTATCTCGTCAAGCCGGCCAGCTTGCTGGGCACCACGAATGAGCCGCCCCAACTGGTCGGCGAGCGGTTGCAGTTCGGGGGGGATGTCGACCGGCTGGTCGTCGGGAAGCATCTCGACGTCGCCGTACCAGACGCCGTAGGGCCCAGCCTCGTGCGTTGCTAGCCGGAAGCGCTGCAGACCCCTGCACACCACGCGCAGCACGGCGGGCTGCACCTCCTCGACCTCGACGACCTCGACCATACAGCCGACCGGGTGAAGGTGAGGCACATGGCCTGGCACCTGCACCTCATGCCCCTCGGCCAGCCAGGGCACTCCGAACGGCGCGCCTTCACGCTGGCTGCGGCGAATGAGGTCCAAGTAGCGCACCTCAAAGATGTTGAGGAGCAGCAGGCCGTCCGGGAACACCCCATGCGAGAGCGGGAACAGTGGCGTGCGCATCATGCCCCCGGCAGCGCGAGTGATGTGGCGAGGGCGCGACGCCTGCGAATCGCGTCGGGCGCACCGTGCGAAGGCCAGACGGCACCCGGCTCGGGGGCGGTCACGGCTGAGGACAAATGGTCACGCATACGGGGCTCCGCAAATGGATCCGGCGCTGGCGGATCAGGCCATGAGCGCAGCCACGTGAGTGGCCACGCCGCTGGCGATACCCTCGAAGTTATAGCCGCCCTCAAGCACCGATACCACCCTGTCGCCGCAATGTCGGCGCGCAATGGCACGTACGCGGTCGGTCATCTGCCGGTAACCGTCGTCGGTGATGCCGAAGCAGCCGAGCTTGTCCTCCATGCGGCTGTCGAAGCCGGCCGAGACGAGCACGAAGTCGGGCTTGAAGGCATCAGCGGCGGGCATCAGACGCTCGTCGTATGCGGCGAGCATCTGCGCATCGGTGGCACCGCACGGCAGATCGACGTTGATCTTGGTGCCCACCGCCTGCCCGGCGCCGCGCCGAGCGGGGTCGCCGGTGCGTGGATAGGCACGCCAATCGTGGGTGTCGAAGAACAGCACCGAAGGGTCATCGTAAAAGAAGTGCTCGGTGCCATCACCGTGGTGATAGTCCCAGTCGACGATGAGGATGCGCTTGTAGCCAAGCCTGCGCTGCAGGTAGCGGGCAGCGATGGCGACGTTGTTGTACAAACAAAAGCCGACCTCCTCGCCGTCGTTGCGCGCGTGGTGGCCTGGCGGCCGCGAGCAGGCGAAGGCATTGCGCACCTTGCGCGCATGCACCGCGTCGCAGGCGGCCAGTGCGGCGCCCACCCCTGCGCGGCCGAGCCGATCGATGGTCTCGCCGTGTCTGGCGCGGATGCCCGCCATGTGTGCATCGGTGTGGATGAGCCGCAGCTCGTCCTCAGCCACCGCACGGATCGGCAGGCTGACGAGGTCCCGCTGGAGCCCACGCGCCGCGACCGTACGGCGGATCGCCGCCACCCGCTCCGGTTGCTCGGGATGAGTGGGCGAAAACAAGGGCGTGAGGAAGATGTCGTCCCAGACCCAGCCGGTGCTGCCAGGCTGCATCGGCTTGCCCCATGCCCGGGTCGCAAAGGCGCCTGCACCCAGCCCGCTTGTTGCGATGCCGGCCAGCATGAGCGCGGCGGCACGACCCACCAGAACCCGACGTTGCAAATCACACCTCCTGTCGACAGTCGCCTCACAGCCCGCGGGCTACCGCGTGGGGATCGGCCCTGCCAAACCGACAGACCCGATGACATCCGTCCGGGAATGGCGGCCAAGGCCGAATGCGCCTATGGTATGAGCACGCCCGGATGGGTAACAGCATGAAAGGAGGTGATCCAGTGAATCTCGCGAAATCGTTTCTGATGGCGGTTCTGGTGTCGTTCAGCGGTGCTGCGCTTGCGCACAACTGCCCCAACGAGATGAAGCAGATCGACGCTGCGCTGAAGGTCAGCAAGGTGGAGGCGTCCAAGCTCGAAGAGGCCAAGAAGCTGCGCGCCGAGGGAGAAGCCCACCACGCGGCCGGAAATCACGACGCCTCCATGGCATCGCTGAAGAAGGCCAAGGCGGCACTCGGCATCTGACCCGCTTGGTTTCGTGTCCCGGGGCCGGCGTCAGCCGGCCCTTTTTTTCGGCTAGAAGAGGGGGTTGCTGATCAAGCGCAAACCGATGGTGAACCAGCGCAACGCGGTCCCATCGTCAAAGCGGTCGCCATACGTGGCATCCATCTGCACATGGCCAGGCACCAGCCAACGCCGCACCCCGATCTGAAAGAATGGCTTGCCCGCTTGATGATCGAAGACCTCGCCCATCAACCAGGTGCGCCCGCTGCCAGCGATGTCCCACTCCGCGCCGACGCCGCCGATGCCGCGCAGGCGCTCGGCGCCGCTGGGCTCCGTCGCACCGATGTTGGTGTGGATGACCAAGCGATCGCCCAACAGCGAACGGCTGATCGGCAGGTAGAAATAGCGCTGCACGTTCGACGTGTCCTCGACGCCTGCACCGATGTGTCGCGCCCGACCGATGGCAAACCCATAACCCCAGCCGTCGACCTCCAGCGGCTTGAACAAGGTCTTGACCTGCGTCACCGTGTCAGCGTGATAGACGCCGCGGGAATCGGCAAACGCCCCGCCCAGCGTGATCTCCAGATTGCCGCCCGGGTTACACGCTGGCAGCGCCCAGTATTCGGTGCTCGAGCGATTGAAACGGAACCAGGTCTCGACCTGACAAGCGCCCGCATCGGTCAGGCGCGCGTCGTCGGTCACCATGGGGCGAGCCGCCCAGGTCGCTACGGGAGTCAGCGAGGCGGTGGCCAGCAGCAGCGCGGCTGCATGGCAACGGAGGCCGCTCAAGGGCCCGGCAAAATCTGCGGTGCGCAAGCTCGGCATCATGATGCGATTGTGCGCGACGCGCGTGACGCTACGGTTGCAGCCAACCCCGCAGACCCGATCAAGCGCGGCGCCAGCTCCGGCGAACGCGCAGGAACACCGTGTAAGCCATGTCGAGCAAGTGCCGGATACCGGGCGCTGCCGCGATACGGCCAGCCAGCGCCAGGCCCGGGTAGCGCTGCCAGAGCAGCGCAAAAGCCTGCGCGCCGCGCACCAGACGGCCACCCGCACAGCGCACATGAAAGACGCGCAGCGCGTCGGCGCGACACAGGTCGCCCGCCGGGTCGCAGGTGCTGGTGCTCACATCCACCCAGTCAATAGGCGTGCGGGATGGCCGCGAGCGGTACCAGTCGATCTCACGCCGACACACCGGACAGCCGCCGTCGAAATAGACGTGGGTAACAATGTGAGTGCTCACTTCTTCCCCTTGTGACGACGCACTGATTCATAGAAATCATCGGGCTTGGTCGAGACCCAATCGACGAACTTACGCACCTCGGGGTGGGCCAGCAAGGCATCGGCGCTGGCGTAACGTCGGGCCAGTTCGCCCTCATGGAACAAAGCATGCACCTGTCGATGGCAGATCCGATGCATCGGAGCCGTTTCCCGGCCACCCTTGAGCTTTGGGACCAGGTGATGCCAATCGAGTTGCTGCGGCGGCACCGCACGTCCGCACAGGATGCAGCGCACGGGTGCATTGGCCAGCGATTCCGGCGGGTCGACACGGCGGATGCGTCGCATCAGCGCGCTGCCTTGCACGGAGCCGTCGGCGCATCCAACGCAACACCGATGTCAAAAAACAGTCTCAATCTTCGCTTTTCCGTCCCGCCGCTTTGGCGCCGCGGCTCATAGCCCTGAACCCGAACATCCGACCATCGTGAAAAAGATCCAACTCCCCAGCTCCAACCCGAGGCTTACCGGCGACACACCTCTGCTGCCCTCCCGTCGTGCCGTGTTGCAAGCCGCGGGCGCGCTGGCATTGCTGCGGGCGATGCCGGCTTGGAGCCGGGCGCCTGGCCCCGCACCCTTTGGCTTTGGCAGTGTGTCGCTCTCGGAGCAGTCGGATACCGTGGTGGTTCCGCGCGGCTACCGCTGGCGTGTCATGGCAGCGTGGGGCGACCGCCTCGATGGTTCGGGCGCCGGGATGCCGGGCGACGCGAGCCACGCCGCGGCCCGACAAGCCGAGCTCTTTGGCATGCATCACGATGGCTGCGCGCTTTTCACCGCGCCGGGCACGCCCGACCGCGGTCTCTGGGTCACCAATCATGAGTATCTGGACGATGGCCTCTTGCATGCCGACGGCGCAGCCACCTGGTCTGCCGACAAAGTGTCCAAATCGCAAGCTGCGGTCGGCGTCTCGATCTGCCACGTCGAGCAGCAGACAGGCGGCTGGGCGGTGGCCCCCGGGCCGCTGGCCAGACGCATCACGGCCAGCACGCCGTGTGCGGTCGGTGGTCCGGCCGCTGGGCACATGCTGCTGCGCACCGCAGCAGACCCCACCGGGGTGCGCATCCTCGGTACCTTGGCCAACTGTGCGATGGGTGTCACGCCGTGGGGAACCTTCCTCAGCTGCGAAGAGAACTTCGACCGCTACTTCCACAAAGCCGGGGCACGCTCCGCGGTCGAATCGCGCATCGGCCTCGATGATCGATCGATGTTCCATTGGCATGCCTACGACCCCCGCTTTGACGCCGATGCCCATCCGCACGAACCCAACCGATTCGGCTGGGTCGTTGAGATCGACCCGCACGACACCGGGGCCACGCCCGTCAAGCGCACGGCACTCGGACGCTTCAAGCACGAGGGCGCGATGGTGCGCCTGGCTCGGGATGGCCGCGTCGCCGTTTACTCTGGCGATGACCAGCGCGGTGAATACCTCTACAAATTCATCAGCCGCGACAGCTACGACCCGCGCCTCAGGGTCGCCCGCAGCCACTGGAGCCGGCTGCTCGACGAGGGCACCCTGTGCGTCGCGCGCATCGATGAGGATGGCGCCGGAGAGTGGCTGCCTCTGGTGTGGGGCGAGCGTGGGTTGACCCCGGACAAGGGCTTCGCCGACCAAGCCGCAGTGCTCATCCATGCGCGCATGGCCGCTGACGCGGTGGGGGCTACACCCCTCGACCGTCCGGAATGGGTCGCCGCCCATCCGATGAGTGGTGAGGTCTACGTGTCGCTCACCAACAACACCGACCGCGGCAAGAAGCATGCCGTGAACAGCAGCAATCCGCGTCCGAACAATGCCATGGGCCACATCCTTCGCATCGTCGAACACAACGGCGATGCAGGATCGACCCGGTTTCGCTGCGACGTGTTCGCCCAAGGCGGAGACCCGCAGGCCGAAGCGCCCGAGCACCGAGGCGACATCAAGGGCGACTGGTTCGGCTCCCCCGACGGGCTCTGGTTCGACCCGCGCGGCATCCTCTGGACACAGACCGATGTGTCCACCGACAAGCTTGGCAAGGGCCCCTATGCGCGCATGAGCAACAACATGATGTTCGCTTGCGATGTGGCGACAGGCGAGTTTCGGCGCTTCCTGATCGGGCCGCGGGGCTCGGAGATCACCGGCATCGATATCAGCCCAGACCTGCGTACGCTGTTCATCAATATCCAGCACCCGGGCGAGAGTCCGCGCGAGCGATCCGACCCAGCCAAACCGATGGCCGTGTCATCGTGGCCAGACCCCGCCTTCGGGCGACCGCGCTCGGCGACCATCTGCATCTGGCGCGAGGACGGTCGCGAGATCGGCGTCTGACCTGCCCACCCGAGAGACGCACGTTTGCGCGGCGGATCTGATCGCCAGCGCGGTGTGCTGCAGCAGTCGCGGTAGAGTGGCGAGCCATGATGCCCGCCGAGCCCCCGCCCACCGATCCGCTGCGCCCCAGCCTTGCGCAAGCCATCGCCCTGCTCCGCGCCGGCGACATCGTCGGCATGCCGACCGAGACGGTCTACGGTCTGGCCGCCGATGCCTACAACGCCGCTGCGGTCGCCCGCGTGTTCGAACGCAAGCAGCGCCCGCTCGACCACCCGCTCATCGTCCACCTGGCTACGCCAGCCGCCATGGACCGCTGGGCGGCGAGCGTTCCGGAAACGGCACAGCGCTTCGCCGCAGCGGCATGGCCGGGGCCACTCACATTGGTCCTTGCCGCCCGTGATGATGTGCCGCGCCAGATCACCGGTGGGCAGAACACCGTCGCCCTTCGCGTGCCCGATCATCCGCTGGCTCGGGCGCTGATCGAGGGCGCCGGCGGGGCGCTGGTGGCGCCCTCGGCCAACCGTTTCGGGCAACTCAGCCCCAGTCGCGCCGACCACGTGCTCGAGGGATTCGGCGATGCACCGCCACCGGTCCTCGACGGTGGGCCGTGCCGGGTCGGCATCGAATCGACCGTGGTGTTTGTTGACGATGCAGGTTGGCAGATCCTGCGGCCAGGACACTGGACGCTTGAGGCGCTCACCGGCATCGCCGGGGTGCCGCCGCGGCCGGCCACGTCTGCAACGCCGCGCGCGCCGGGGCAACTCGCCGCGCACTATGCGCCGCGCACGCCACTCCGGCTGTTCGCGAGCCATGACGAGTTGGAAGCCGCTAAAAGCGACGGCGATTCGGTGCTCGCGCTACCCGCCGATCCAGCGGCGGCCGCCGCGGCTCTTTACGACATCCTTCACCGACTGGACGCCTCCGGCGCCCACCGCATCCTCGCCAAGTTGCCGCCGGACACAGCCGAATGGGCGGCGGTCCGCGACCGTCTGACGCGCGCGGCAACACCCGCCGGCGCGGGCGAATGAACGGCCCCTGCGGCGTCTGCTCAGCGGTCTGCAACACCCGGCCCAACGCCGCCAGCTGATCGGCGCGCAGGAAACTGCCACAGCCTTGCGCAGTCCGATGAACTGAACCCACTGCTGGAGCAAAACCATGTTGCACACCCTCCGCCGCTTCCTCGCACCCGCCGCGCTGGCTGCGCTCACCTTCATCGCTGGCTGCAGCAGCGTGGCGCCGGCCAACTACGCGCAGCAGGGCCCCAAATTCTCCTTCCGTGACTACTTCAACGGCACGGTGGACGCATGGGGCATGTTCCAGACACGCAACGGTGAGGCCATCAAGCGCTTCAAAGTCACACTCACCGGCACCTGGGACGGCCCCAACGGCACTCTGGACGAGCAGTTCGTCTATGCCGACGGCACCACCGAGCATCGCATCTGGAAGATCCGCCAGATCGCGCCGGGCCGCTATAGCGCGACCGCAGGCGACATCGTCGGGGAGGCGATCGGCGACGAGACTGGCCCCGTCATTCGCTTCGCTTACACCATGGCTGTCCCGGTGAGCGGCACCACGTACCAGTTCCAGTTCGATGACTGGATGTACCAGATCGACGACGAAGTGGTACTCAACCGCGCCGCCATGAGCAAGTTCGGTGTGAAGGTGGGCGAGGTGACGCTGAGCTTCCGCAAGCGCCGTTAAACAGAGTCGCCCGGGTGTCGGCTGCGGCGGTGCTCGCCACGTGCAAGGGGCGGCCGACCCTCTCGATGAATGTCCCGGCCTGCAGCGGGCAGCGCTAGAGGAAGCGCTCGAGGAACTTCCGGCTGGCGCGATCGAGCGCCGTGATGTCGCGGACCAGGTAGTGGACGCCTGCTGCATCGGCCACCAGCAGACTGCACGCGCCAACCCGCTGCAGGGCTTCTTCGCCCGGCAGCAGAAGGTCGGTGATGCCGCGGTCGGTGCGCACCGTCCAGCGGCTCGGTGTCGAGACGCTACTGATGTGCAGGATGGCTTCGATCACGGGTGTGAACTCGCGGCTGTTCAGAGCCGAGCGCAGGCGCTCGCGGCGGTCTTCCTCGAGCCCCGCAAGGCTATCGATCCAGAGCAACTCATGGCCATCACTGTCGAGCACACAGACCGCCTCATCGGGCGCACTGATCGGATAAGCGCGCACCACTGCGACCCGCTCGTACCGCACGCCATCGGCCTCAAGGCACCAATGGCCGGCGGGGTGGTGGAACAAGGCCCAGTGCATGCTCGTCGGTGCGTTCAAGCCGCAGCTCCAGCCACGACATCACTGCGCCGGCCGTCTTCAAGCAGCGTCTCGGCCTGACGCGCCTGCGCCTGATGGAGCGCGAAATAGGCGCCATGACGGGCCATCAGCTCATCGTGGGTACCGGTCTCGACCATCTCGCCGCGATCGAGCACGATCAGCCGGTCGGCACGGCGCAGTGTCGACAGACGGTGGGCGATGGCGATGGTGGTGCGGCCGCGCACCAGGTTGTCGAGCGCGGCCTGGATCGCTTTCTCGGTGGTCGAATCCACCGAGGATGTCGCCTCGTCGAGGATGAGGATGCGCGGGTCGATCAGCAGCGCCCGCGCGATGCTGATGCGCTGCCGCTCGCCGCCGGATAGCGACTGTCCGCGCTCGCCGACCAAGGAATCGTAAGCGTGCGGCAAGCGCATGATGAACTCGTGGGCGTTGGCCGCGCGCGCTGCGGCCACGATCTCGGCGCGCGACGCGTCCGGCCGGCCGTAGGCGATGTTCTCGGCGATGGTGCCAAAGAAAAGGAATGGCTCCTGCAGCACCAGCCCGATGTGACGGCGGTAATCGGCCACGGCGAATTCGCGCAGATCGACGCCATCCACGCGGATCGCACCCTCGCTCACGTCATGAAAGCGGCAGACCAGGTTGACCAGCGTGCTCTTGCCCGAACCGCTGTGCCCGACCACGCCGATCATCTCACCCGGCCGGATGTCGAGGTCGAGCCGCCGGATGACTTGCCGATTGCCGTAGCGGAAGCTGACGCCCTCGAATTCGATGCGCCCCTCGATGCGAGCCAGCGGACGCGGATGCTCTGGCTCCGGCACATTGCTCACGTGGTCGAGGATATCGAAGATGCGCTTGGCACCGGCGGCCGCCTTCTGCGTGTGCGAGACGATCCGGCTCATGGTGTCGAGCCGCGTGTAGAAGCGCCCGATATAGGCGATGAAGGCGGTCAGCACGCCCACCGTGATCTCGTCGTTGGAGACCTGCCAGATGCCGAAGGCCCACACCACCAGCAAGCCGATCTCGGTGAGCAGCGTGATGGTCGGCGCGAACAGCGACCAGACCTTGTTGACGCGATCGTTGACCTCGAGGTTATGGCGGTTGGCCGCGCGGAAACGGTCGGCCTCGCGGCCCTCCTGAGCAAACGCCTTGACCACGCGGATGCCGGGGATGGTGTCGGCCAGCACATTGGTCACCTCGGACCAGATGCGGTCGGCACGCTCGAAACCGCGACGCAAGCGATCGCGCACCACATGGATGAGATAGCCGATGACCGGCAGCGGCAACAAGGTGACCAGCGCCAGCCAGGGGTTGATGCTGAACAGCACCACAGCGGTCATGCCGATCATCAGCACATCGGTGGCGAAATCGAGCAGGTGCAAGGACAGGAACAGGTTGATGCGCTCGGTCTCGGCGCCGATGCGTGCCATCAGGTCGCCGGTGCGCTTGCTGCCAAAATAGCCCACCGACTGGTTGAGCAGGTGCTCGAAGGTGGCGGTGCGCAAGTCGGCACCGATGCGCTCGGAGACGCGCGCCAGCACGTAGGTGCGCGCCCAGCCGAGCAGCCAGCCGATCAGCGCGGCGGCCAACAGGCCCAGCATGTAGAGGCTCACCAGCCGCTTGTCCAGATCCTGACCGTTCTGGTAGGGGATCAGCAACTTGTCCATCAGCGGCATGGTCAGGTAGGGCGGCACCAGCGTCGCTGCCGTGGCCGCCAGCGTCAGGCAGAAACCCAGCAGCAAACGCGACCGGTATGGGCGAGCGAAGCGCCACAAGCGCAACAAGGTGAGCGTAGACGGTGGACGCTCGTCGTCGGCGCAGGCCTCGCACAGCGACACGCCCACCGACACTGGCGCGCCGCAGCCACGACATGGGGCCGAACGCGTGGCGTGATCGCCCTCGCGCCAGCGCAGCCAGGCATCCACCAAGGTCTGCGCCGCCGGCTGCAAGCCAAGGCGGAACTCCCAGCGCGCCTGCAGTGCATCGCCACAGCGCCAATCGAGGCTGGCCACGCCGGCATGGTCGCCAAGCACCAGCGTGCCCTCTCGCAGCGACCACTCGCCGACCACTCGGATGCGCCGCTCGACCAGTGCCAGCGACAGCAGCCTCGAGGTGGTGAGCACCACAGCACCCGGTGCGAAGCGCCGATCGGTGTCGAGGTCGGTCTCGGCGATGGCAAGCAAGGCTTCGTCGGGCGACAGCAACGCCTGCGCCGCCCGTGACCAGGCGTCGACATCCGTGCTGGTGTGGGAAGGCCCAGCCGAGTTCATGGCGAGATTGTGCCGTGCATCGTTTGTCAACGCAGTGGCTCGGCCATGCGTTGACACAGCACGTCATTGCGAGCCCCAACCACCGACATGGAAAAGCCCGAACACCCTCGCCGCCCCGCCCGTTTCAGCCTCGAGTTCCTCGACATGCGCTTTATGGCTGGCCCCAACGTGTGGACCGTCGAGTATCACCCAGTGCTTGAGGCCGTCGTCGACATCGGGGCGCTCGAAGACTTCCCGTCCGACCTTCTGCCTGGCCTGCCGCAGCGTCTCGAAACGTGGCTGCCCGGCCTGGTCGAGCACCGTTGCAGCGTCGGCGAGCGCGGCGGCTTCCTGCAACGCCTCGAGCGCGGCACCTGGGCCGGACACATCCTCGAACATGTCAGCCTCGAGCTGCAATCCATGTCCGGCTTCGAAGGCGGCTTCGGCCGCGCCCGCGAGATGTCTCGCCGAGGGGTCTACAAGGTCGCCATCAGCGTGCAGCACGAGGCCGTCGGCCGTCATGCCATGGCCGCCGCGCGCGAACTGGTGCTTGCTGCCATCCACGACGAGCCCTTCGATGTGGCTGCCGCGGTCGAGACCTTGCGCGACATGGCCGATTCCCTCTGCCTGGGACCGAGCACAGCGCATATCGTGGCTGCGGCCAAGGCCCGGCGCATCCCCTGGATGCGTCTCAACAGCGGCAATCTGGTGCAGATCGGCCATGGCGCTGCGCAACGTCGTATCTGGACCGCCGAGACCGACCGCACCAGTGCCATCGCAGAGGGCATCTCACGCGACAAGCAACTCACCCGGCAACTGCTGTCGGCGTGCGGCGTCGCTGTCTCGCAAGGCCGTCGGGTCGACAGCCTCGCAGACGCCTGGGATGCCGCCGAAGAGCTCGGTCTGCCGGTGGTGGTCAAGCCGCTCGATGGTAACCATGGCCGCGGTGTCTTCACCCACCTCACGACCCGCCAAGAGGTCGAGGCGGCCTATGTGGTGGCCATCGACGAGGGCAGCGGCGTGCTGGTCGAGCGCTTCATCGAGGGCCTTGAACATCGACTGCTTGTGGTCGGTGGCCGGCTGGTGGCTGCTGCCCGGGGCGACATCGCCCGCGTCATCGGCGACGGCCGCTCGACCCTCCTCGAACTCATCGAGACACAACTTAATAGCGACCCGCGCCGCGGCCATGGCGAAGACCAACCCCTCAACCGTGTCCGGCTCGATTCCGCTGCCATCCTCGAGATCCGCCATCAGGGCTATGCCGACGGCGATGCCATCCCGGCCGAAGGTGCCGAAGTCGTCATCCAGCGCAATGGCAACGTCGCCATCGACTGCACCGCGAAGGTGCACCCAGAGGTGGCGGCGCAAGCCTGTCTCGCCGCACGCATCGTCGGCCTCGACATCGCTGGCATCGACATCGTCAGCACCGACATCGGCCAGCCTTTCGCCGAGACCGGCGGTGCCATCGTCGAGGTCAACGCCGGACCGGGCCTGCTCATGCACATCAAGCCGGCAGAGGGTCCGCCGCAGGCCGTGGGTGCTGCCATCGTCGGCCACCTGTTCCCCGACGGCGCCAACGGGCGCATCCCATTGGTCGGTGTCAGCGGTAGCCACGGCAGCGCGCTCGCGGCCCAGCTCATCGCACGCATCCTCTCCTTTCACCCTTGGCGCACCGGCCTCGTCTGCGCCATGCCCACCGAGGCCCCCGGCATCCTTTCCGCCTCGCGTCGCGACACGGTGTTCGAGCAAGGCCGCAAGGTGCTCATGAACCCGGCCGTAGAGGCCGCGGTGATCGAGACGCCGATGCGCGAACTGCTCGACGAGGGCACCAGCTACGACATCTGCGCCGTCGGTGTGGTGACCGGCCTCGACACCGCCACCACCTTTCCCGACCGCGACATGGAGACGCCCGAGCAACTGCACACCATCCTGCGCACGCAGGTGGATGTCGTGCCCCCTTGGGGGGTCGCAGTGCTCAACGCCGAAGATGAGATCGTCGCCGGCATGGCGGCACTCTGCGAGGGTGAGGTCGTGTACTTCTCCCGGCATGCAGACCATCCGGTGATCGCCGCACACCTCTCCGCGGAGGGTCGTGCCGTGGTCATCTGCGAGGGTGAACTGCAGTTGCGCCGTGGCAGCCGCATCGAGGTGCTCTGCCAGACAGACGACCTCCCGGGCGGTTGCCCCGATACCCCCGGCTGCCGCGCACACCTAGCCGCCATCGCGGCAGCTTGGGCGTTGGGCGTCGACCGCGAGCAGATCCGCGCTGCGACGCTCCATCCTGTTCCCGCTTGAGCACGGCCTCCATGAACATCTCACGCATCCGGGCTTTGCGCGGCCCCAACCTCTGGACACGCGAAACAGCCATCGAAGCGATCGTCGCTCTGTCGCCAGAGCACACCAGCCTGCAAGGGATGCCCGGCTTCGAGTCGCACCTGCGCGAGCGCCTGCCGCTCATCGGCCAGATCAGATCCGTGAGCCACGACCTGACCACCCTCGCACACGCGCTGGAGGCGGTGGCCTTGGCCCTGCAGACGGCGATCGGCTGTCCGGTCAGCTTCAGTCGCACCGTCCACGCCGTCCACGACAACGTCTATCAAGTGGTGGTGCAATACAGCGAGGAGGCGGTCGGCCGGTTGGCGCTCACCTTCGCCGAATCGCTCTGCCGGGCTACGCTTGAGGGGTCGCCCTTCGACCTCGACGCAGCACTCAGCGAGCTCCGCCGGATCGACGAGGACGTGCGCCTCGGGCCGAGCACGGGGGCCATCGTTCAGGCTGCGATGGCGCGCGGCATACCCTACCGCCGCCTGACTGAGGGCAGCCTTGTCCAGTTCGGCTGGGGGGCGCGACAAAGGCGCATCCAGGCTGCCGAGACCAGCCATACCAGCGCGATCGCCGAAGCCATCGCGCAGGACAAGACGCTAACCAAGGATCTGTTGCACGCTGCCGGTGTCCCCGTGCCATTGGGCCGTACCGCTTGCGATGCGCGCGATGCCTGGGCCGTGGCCCAAGTCATCGGCTTGCCGGTGGTGGTCAAGCCGCGCGATGGCAACCAGGGCAAGGGCGTGGCGGTGAATCTGAGCAGTCGCGCAGCGGTCGAGGCCGCTTACGAGGTCGCCGCATCGTTTGGCGATGCGGTCATGGTCGAGCGCTATCTGCCCGGAAACGACTTCCGACTGCTGGTGGTGGGCGATCGCGTGGTCGCAGCCGCTCGGCGCGACCCGCCCTTGGTGACGGGCGATGGCATCCACACCGTCAGCCAACTGGTCGACCAGGTCAACCTGGACCCGCTGCGTGGCGAAGGCCATGCCACCGCACTCACCCGCATCCGCATCGACGAGATCGCGCTTGCCACGCTGGCGAGCGGCGGTCTGACGCCGGCCAGCGTCCCCGACCGTGGCCAGCGGGTGGTCTTGCGCAACAACGCAAACCTGAGCACTGGTGGCACCGCCACCGACGTCACCGACCACGTCCACCCCAAAGTGGCCCAACGTGCGGTGCAGGCGGCCCAGATGGTCGGCCTCGACATCTGTGGCGTAGACCTCGTCTGCGAGGGCGTGCACCGCCCCCTCGAGGAGACCGGCGGCGGCGTCGTCGAGGTCAATGCGGCGCCCGGCCTGCGCATGCATCTCGCCCCCTCCTACGGCAAGCCTCGTGCGGTCGCCGAAGCCATCGTCGACCTGATGTTCTCGGCAGGAGACGATGGGCGCATACCGGTCGTCGCGGTGTCCGGCACCAACGGCAAGACCACCACCGTACGTCTCGTCGCGCAGATGCTGCGCCACGCCGGCTTGCGCACCGGCATGACCACGACCGATGGCGTTTACATCGGCGAGCAGTTGATCGATGACGGTGACTGCAGCGGCCCAAAAAGCGCTCGCAATGTACTGTTGCACCCCGATGTCGACGCCGCGGTGTTCGAGACCGCGCGCGGCGGCATCCTGCGCGAGGGCCTCGGTTTCGACCGCTGCGACGTTGCCGTAGTGACCAACATCGGCGTCGGCGATCACCTCGGGCTGAATTACATCAACACGGTCGAGGACCTCTCGGTGGTCAAGCGGGTGGTGGTGCAGAACGTCCGCCCGGGCGGCATGGCCGTGCTCAATGTCAGCGACCCCCTGGTCGCGCGGATGGCCGACGCATGCCCGGGTCGCGTGACGCTGTTTGGACGCGACCCGCGTCACGCTGCCCTGATCTCAAACAGGGTGCGGGGCGAACGCGTCGTCACGGTCGAGGATGATGCGATCGTCTGCATCGAGCGTGGCGAGCTGGCCCGTCTGCCGCTCAAAAACATTCCGATCACGCTGGGCGGCACCGTGGGTTTTCAGGTCGAGAACGTGCTGGCGGCAGTGGGTGCAGGCTGGGGCCTCGGCATCGGCTTCAACACCATGGCTGTCGCACTGGCCGGTTTCGAGGGCGATATCGATGCCACCCCCGGACGCTTTAACCGGCTCGATCACCGCGGTGCCACGGTCATCGCCGACTACGGCCACAACCCCGATGCGATGCTCGCTCTAGCCGAGGCCATCGACCGCATCGCCACCGGCAAGCGCGTGGTCGTCATCAGCGGCGCAGGCGACAGGCGCGACGAGGACATCCGCCGCCAGACCGAGATCCTCGGCGGCTGCTTTGACGAGGTCATCCTCTATCAGGACGCCTGCCAGCGCGGCCGCGCAAGCGGCGAGGTCACCCGCTTGCTGCGCGAGGGTCTGTCGGGTGCGACACGCGTGCGCCACGTCGAGACCCTCGATGGCGAGTTCGCCGCCATCGACCGTAGTCTCGAGCGGCTTGCCCCCGGCGACGTCTGCCTCATCCTCATCGATCAGGTGCAGGAGGCGCTGGCGCACCTGCAACGCCGCTGCACCCGCTAGGGTCGCACCGACTCGAGTTCCCAGATCAGCCAATCTTCGCGCAGGATCTCGCCGCCGCCACGGCGAGTGCGGGTCCACGGCGGGCGAACGTAGGTGCCAGTGACCTGGCGCTTGACCCAGAAGCCGAGTTCGGGCGCATACCAGAGCACCTCTCGGCGGTCGGTGCGCCAGCGAAAAGGGTCATCGTTAAAGAACGAGATGAAGCGCTCATAACGGGCTGCGCGGAACGTGCCAGCTGGCACCGTGACCTCCTCCATACCCGCCGCGCGGATCAGTACGGTCCATGCCTCGGCGCGTGACGCCGGCGGCCGGATGACATCGGAGCGGTGCCATTCGCGCCCACCGTCAGGCGGACCGTCAAACAGAGGGAGGCCCTGTTCATAGCGCAGCGGACGGTAATAGAAAGCATCTTCAAGCACTCTCCAGCCACTTGCATAGCGCTGTATCTGCCCACTGCGCAGCCCGCTGAGCGGTTGCCCGGAAACCTCGACCGAAAGCTCGAAGCCCGCCTCATCGGCCCGCCTGACGGTGAACTCGACACCGGCAACAGGGGCGCCGCTGAAACCGTCGAGTTCGCGAAACTGCAACACCGTGCCCGCGCCGGGCGTCGGCAGCTGGACCGCGGGGCGGCCTGACATCTGATGCGCGCAGCCGCCGAGTAGCGTCGCCAGCGATGCAAAGAGCATCAGGATAGGGATCAGCCGGACCATGTGCGTCACTCCGATCGTCGGGCAGTCAATGAAACCCGACACGTCAAGAAGACAGCTTACCGATGCCCGGGTTCTGTCCGCATGATTGTCATGTTGCCGTCACGAAGTACAGGCATGTTGCGCGCCATGCATGCGCAGGCCGCCCCGGTCGACAACGCACCCGACGAAGGGGGCGAAGGGAAGCGATTCCGCGCCATCTGGATCTCCGACATCCACCTCGGCACCCCCGGCTGCCAGGCTGAGTGCCTGCTGGACTTTTTGCGTCACCACGAATCCGATGTGCTCTACCTGGTCGGCGACATCGTCGATGGCTGGCAGCTGCGCAAGGGTTGGTATTGGCCGCAATCGCACAACGATGTGGTGCAGAAGGTGCTGCGCAAGGCTCGCAAAGGGACACGGGTGGTCTACGTGGCCGGCAACCACGACGAAGTGGCACGGCAGTTTCTCGGCATGCGCTTTGGCGATATCGAGATCGTCAACGAGATCGTGCATCCGCTGCTCGACGGCCGGAAGCTCTGGGTCATCCATGGCGACATGTTCGACGGCGTGCTGCAGCATGCCCGCTGGCTCGCCTTGCTCGGAGACAGCGCCTACACGCTGATCCTCAAACTCAACCAGTGGTTCAACGCCGTCCGTCACCGCCTCGGCTTCTCCTACTGGTCGCTCTCTCAATACCTCAAACAGAAGGTCAAGAAAGCCGTGAACTTCATCACCGAGTTTGAACATGCGGTGGTGAACGAGGCTCGCCGCCGGGGTTATCAAGGCGTGGTCTGCGGACACATTCACAAGGCCGAGATCCGCGACGTCGAGGGTCTCCTCTACTGCAATGACGGCGACTGGGTGGAGAGCCTCACGGCCCTGGTCGAGACGACCGAAGGTGACCTTGAGCTGATCCATTGGCCCTGGCGCGGCAATGCGCGCCCGCAAAAAGACCCGGTGGCGGTCGCTACGGCCCCTGAACCCTCTTGGTCGGAAGGCAGTCTGGCAATGGCGAACATCAGATCGACCGCGCGGACCGCGCGATGATGAAGCGCATCCTCATCGTCACCGACGCCTGGCTTCCCCAAGTCAACGGCGTGGTGAAGACCCTGCAGAACACGGCCGCCGAGCTGCAGGGACAGGGGTTCGCCGTCGGCTTCGTGACACCGCAAGCGTTTCGTACCCTCCCGTGCCCGACCTACCCCGATATCCGACTCTCGTTGTGTACAAAGGCGATGGTCGCCCGCCAGATCGACGAGTTCGCCCCGGATGCCCTGCACATCTCCACCGAAGGACCGCTGGGTTGGGCGGCGCGGGCGATAGCTCTTGACCGTGGCTGGCAGTTCACCACCGCCTACCACACGCGTTTCCCGGA
The DNA here is from genome assembly GCA_945897555.1 of Klebsiella pneumoniae. Lineage (GTDB taxonomy): Bacteria > Pseudomonadota > Gammaproteobacteria > Burkholderiales > UBA3065 > UBA3065. The sequence goes on from CAMDGF010000010.1 coordinate 36,864, forward strand.
ATACGTCGCCAGCCGATCGCCAGTCCCCGTCGCCTGGGCCTATCGGCTTTTGCGCCGCTTCCACGCGCCGTCCGCGGCGGTGATGGCACCCACCGGTTCCATCATCCGTGACCTCGAGGCGCGGCGCTTTGCCAACGTCGTGCACTGGTCGCGGGGTGTCGACCACAGTGTGTTCCGACCCGACCCGCCGGCCGAACGTCGCCATGCCGGACCGCCAGTCTTCCTCTACGCCGGACGGGTCTCGGTAGAAAAGAACATCGAAGCCTTCCTGCAGCTCGATCTGCCCGGCGAGAAATGGGTGGCTGGCGATGGCCCAGCCCTTGCAACCCTGCGCAAACGCTACCCCGACGCTCGATTCCTCGGCATGAAGACCCACGCCGAGCTCGCCGACATCTACCGGCAGGCGCGGGTCTTTGTGTTCCCCAGCCGCACCGACACCTTCGGCCTCGTGCTGGTGGAGGCCATGGCTTGTGGCCTGCCAGTGGCAGCCTACCCGGTGCCAGGGCCGGTGGATGTCGTGGGCAATGGTGTCGCTGGCGCACTCGACGACGACCTCGGTGCGGCTTGCCGGCGCGCTCTCATCCTGCGCCCCGAGGATGCCATCGAGCAGGCCGCGCGCTTCACCTGGGAAACCGCCACCGGCCAGTTCAGCAAGGCCTTGGTGCCCACGCGATAGGGCTACCGCTGCGAGAAGCCGCCGGGGCGCTGAACGGCTACACTTGCGCCCTTCGCAAGCCCGATCGCAGCCTCCATGGACGCCGAACACCTCAACGCCCTTGCCAACCTCATCAGCGACCTCGCCAATCGTGGCGACGAGCTGCGGAGGTATCTTTGACTACGACGCCAAGCATGAGCGCCTCGAGGAACTGGTCCGCCTGAGCGAGGCCCCCGAATTCTGGGATGACCCCAAGCGGGCCCAGGACATGGGCCGCGAGCAGAAATCGTTGGAGACGGTGGTCGGCGCACTCGACCGCATCCGCGAGGGTCTGACCGATGCCGCTGAACTGCTCGATATGGCGCGTGGCGAAGACGATTGGGACACTGTCGCAGCGGTAGAGACCGACGTCGGTCATCTGCAGCAAGCGGTTGAGCAACTCGAGTTCCGCCGCATGTTCAGCAACCCGATGGACCCCAACAACTGCTTCATCGACATCCAATCCGGGGCGGGTGGCACCGAAGCCCAGGATTGGGCAGGCATGCTCATGCGCATGTATGTGCGCTTTTGCGAGCGCAAGGGTTTTCAGGTGGAGGTGTTGGAGGAGTCCGACGGTGAGGTGGCAGGCATCACCAGCTGCACGCTCAAGATCGGCGGCGACCACGCCTACGGCCACCTGCGTACCGAGACCGGCGTACACCGGCTGGTACGCGTCTCGCCGTTCGACAGCAACGCGCGCCGCCACACCAGCTTCTGCAGCGTGTTCATCTACCCCGAAGTGGATGACAGCATCGAGATCGAGATCAACCCGGCCGACCTGCGCGTCGATACATACCGGGCAAGTGGCGCGGGCGGCCAGCACATCAACAAGACCGACTCGGCCGTGCGCATCACACACGCGCCCTCGGGCATCGTCGTACAGTGCCAGAATGACCGCAGCCAGCATCGCAACCGCGAAGAGGCGATGCAGATGCTGCGCGCCAAGCTCTTTGAAGCCGAACTGCGCAAGCGCATGGAGGCACAGCAGGCGCTCGAGGCGGGAAAAAGCGACATCGGTTGGGGCCACCAGATCCGCTCGTACGTGTTCGACCAGAGCCGCGTCAAGGATCTGCGCACCAATGTGGAGGTCGGCAATGTGAAGGGCGTGATGGACGGCGACCTCGACATCTTCATCCAAGCCAGCCTCAAGCAAGGGGTTTGACCCTCACCAGTGCCCAGCGGGGCCAGCGGCGACCCAGAGTTCTTGCGCTGCCTCAATTATTTGCGTTATGTTCGGCGAACTTTGCTGAAGAAACGCCGACAACCGCATGCACATCGGCACCGAGGTTCAGGCTCCGCTGCGTTACGAGTTCCCGCTCACCGAGCGGGTGCGCTTGCTGTTGCGCCTCGAAGACACCGCTGCCCGCATCCGCGAACAAGCGGCAGCAGCGTCGCCCGAATCACATCGCTACGCATTGGCAGCGCTCTGCGAGCTGATGGAGCTGACAACCCGCATCGACCTCAATAGCGAGATCCGCATCGAGGCCGATCGCCAACGCACGCTGCTGCGCAACTTGCGCCATTTGGCGGCAGTCGACTCCGAGACGCTGGATGGCGTGCTGTCTGAGCTCGAGGCCATCATCCGCACCCTCGACGCCTACTCGGACCGAGCCGGATCGCGCTGCCGGGAGGACGGCTGGCTCGCCATGGTGCGCGCTCGCATGGCACTGCCCGGCGGGCTGACCCGATTCGACACGCCCAGTTTCTACTGCTGGTCGGCGATCGATGCGTCCGCTCGGCGCGACCGCCTGCTCGAGTGGCTGTCGGACTTTGCCTGCGCCACCGACAGTGCCGCGATACTACTGGGTTTGCTGCGGCGTTCCGCCGAGACCGAATCGCAGCGAGCACCCGGTGGGCAGTTCATGCGGACGCTCTCCCGGCAGCCCCTACTGGTGACCATAGACACCGAGAGAGGCTCGATGCTGGTCCCCGAGATCAGTGCCAACCGGTCTTCTCTGCTGGTGAGATTCATGCACTTCAGTCCGACCGGCCGACCCCGCCCCTGCGAAGATGCGGTCGAATTCGGGCTTGCCGTGACCTACTGCGGCTGAACACGCCCGTGACAAAGCACAAGCAGCGGATGGTTCTGTGCCCGCAGTGCGGCGCCGAATGCGCCTTCGACTCGGTCAACCCGTTCCGGCCCTTCTGCAGCGAGCGCTGTCGCACCATCGACCTCGGCGCGTGGGCGAACGAGTCCTATCGAGTGCCCGTGAGCGAAGAGCCCGACCCCGGGGACACCGGCGTCAGCCCGCTCTGAGGCAACAGGTCGACGAGCGCAACAAGCGTCCGCTCAAGACTGCCACGATGGCGTTGCCGGAGCTCCAGCGCGAGATGCCCCATGGCTGAACGCCGCGCACCGTCGCCAAGCAGCTGCGCGAGCGCATCACCCAGAGACTGGCCATCCGACACGCGGAGCGCCGCACCCGTTTCTACGGCCTCCCGCGTGAGCTCCATGAAATTGAAGGTGTGCGGGCCGACGAGCACCGGCTTGCCCAGAGCGAGCGGTTCCAGCAAGTTCTGCCCGCCAAGCTCCGCCAGCGATCCGCCCATGAAAACCACATCCGCGGCGCTGATGTAAGCCGCGAGTTCGCCCAGCGAATCGCCGATCCACACCGCCGTTCCGGGCGCCGGCGCGGTGGTAAGGCTGCGGCGACTGTGCGTGAGTCCAGCGGCGTCGAGCAGACGTTCGATGTCGGCGACGCGGTGCGGATGGCGTGGCACCCAGACCAACAAGGCCCCCGGTGTCAACGCAGCGAGGTGTCGGCACGCTTCGATGACCGGGCCATCCTCGCCCTCTCGGGTGCTTGCCGCCAGCCAGATGAGCCGCGGCTCGACACCCGCCTGCGCATCCGCCGCATGCCAAGCAGCCCGCCAGCTGGCGCCAAGGGCCATCTGTTGCGGATCCGGATCGGCATCCGACTTGAGGTTGCCAACGATGCGCACATCTCGCGCACCGAGGCCCGACAGGCGCTCTGCGTCAGCGACGGTCTGGGCGACCACCCGCGCCAGCCCGGCAAAGGCGGGCTCAGCAAGCGCTCGCAGTCTGGCGTAACCTCGTCGGGAGCGCTCCGAGAGCCTCGCATTGACGAGGCACAGCGGAACCCCTCGTGCCAGACAGCCAGCCACCAGATTGGGCCAGACCTCGGTCTCGATCAGCAGACCCAAGGCCGGGCGCTGACGATCAAGAAAGGCCGCGACCGCCCATGGCAGGTCATAGGGCAGATAGCCTCGCGCGACGCGGTCACCGAACAAAGCCACTCCCATCTCACGTCCCGTGGGTGTGCCGTGGGTGAGCAGGATGCGTAGATCGGGCCTTTGCGCAAGAAGCGCCTCGACCAGCGGCTGCGCCGCTCGCGTCTCTCCGACCGAAACGGCATGGATCCAGATCAGCGGGCGCTCAGCCGACGCGGCTTGAGACGCAGGCAGCGCGCCGGCAAAACGCTCCGCCCAATGCCGCCGGTAACCCGTGTGTCTGCGGCTTCGCCACAGCAGGAACAGCGCGGCCAGTGGTGTTGCCGCGACAAGCAGCAGCGTGTATAGCAGTCGGGCGACAGGCATGTGTGCGGCAGTGTAGCATCGGCGCCGGCCTGTCTTTCCGCGCGGGCGCGCGTTGTCCGGAGTGCTGTTTGGCGATCCGCCTTCTCCCCCTCGTGAGATCTGCAAGACTGCTGCCGCGATATTGGGCCGCGTGGTCGAGCCTGATCGGATTGCGCCTGCTGTCGCTCTTGCCCTATCGGCTCCTGCTGATGGTCGGCCACCTGCTGGGGTGGGTTCTGTACCGGGCCTCCCCGGATCGCCGCGAGATCGCGCGCATCAACCTGCGGTTGTGCTTTCCGCAGATGCACGACGATGAGCGGGAACGGTTGCTCCGCGCCAACTTTGAGTCGCTTGGCATCGCCGTATGCGAGACCGCCATGGCCTTCTTCTGGAGCGACCACCGCCTCGCGCCGCTGTCGCACGTCGAGGGCCTTGAGCACCTCGAGCAGGCACTGGCCCGCGGCAAGGGCGTGATCCTGCTCACCTGTCACATGACTCATCTGGAGGTGAGCGGTCACCTGCTCGCACTGCACGAGAAGATCAGCCTGATGTACCGCGAGCACAAGAACCCGCTGATGGACCAGGCGATCCGCGAATCACGCGCGGCGCGGGCGCACGACACGGTCGAACGCAACGATGTACGGGCCATGGTCCGCGAGCTGCGCAAGGGGCACGCGGTCTGGTACGCGCCCGATCAGAACTATGGCGGCACCACGCAAGTGGTGTTCGTGCCGTTCTTTGGGGTGCCGGCACTCACCGTCACCACGACCGCCCGCCTCGCGCAGATGACCGGCGCGGCGGTGGTGCCGTTCTTCCCCATCCGCCTGCGCGACGGCTCAGGCTATCGCATCCGTTTGCTACCGGCGCTCGCGGATTTCCCGCAAGGCAATGACGTCGTCGACACGGTGCGCGTCAACCAGATGGTCGAGCAGGCCATACTCGAGGCGCCCGAGCAATATCTGTGGGTGCATCGGCGGTTCAAGACGCGGCCCACTGCTGAGAGCAGGATCTACTGATGCGCCCACTACCCATCTCCGTCTTCATCATCGCAAAAAACGAAGCCGACCGGATCCCGTTGGCGATCCGGTCTGTGCGCGACTGGGTCGAGGAAATCATCGTCATCGATTCCGGCAGCGAGGATGCGACCCTAAGCGTAAGCGAGGCGCTGGGCGCCCGCACGGTCTACCGCGCTTGGGAAGGCTATGGCCCGCAGAAGGTGTTTGGCGAGGGGCTTTGCCGCAACGACTGGATCCTCAACATCGATGCTGATGAAGAGGTCTCACCTGCACTTCGGGCGGACATCGAGCACCTGTTCTCACCGCTTCCCCAGCCCGGCTTGACCGGCTTTCGATTGCCAGTGCTCCCGCTCTATCCATTCCAGACGCGCGGCAATCCGGCAACGATCACGAACTCGCCGATCCGCCTCTACAAGCGTTCTTGCGCGGGATTCAGTGACTCGACCGTGCATGATTCGGTAATGGTGCGTGAAGGCAACGTGCACAAGTTAAAGGGGCACCTTATTCACCGCTCGTTCCGGTCACTTTCGCATCACTTTGCCAAGATCAACGATTACACCTCGGCGCAAAGTGATGACTGGCTGGCCCGCAAACCCCCGCCTTACGGCGTTGAACTCCTGCTGACTCCACCCCTGTCTTTCGTTAAATCCTTCCTGTTCAGACGTGAGGTCGTCAACGGCCTCGATGGCATGGTGGTGAGCTATATGTACGCTGTGCAGCGCTTCATGCGGATCGCCAAAGCGCGCGAGGCATTCTTGCTGGCGCGGAACATGCCCGACAGCGCCAGAGCCACCTGGGGCGCATTCCGTCTGCAGCGGACGGGCGAATTCATCCGCCGGATCAGCCACCGGATGCCCCCCAACTGGCTCGGGCGCCGTCTGGCTCTGCTGTCGAGACGGCTTGCGCTGGCTGGCGCAGGGCCGTGGATCGATGGCGAGAGCGAGGGCATCCGTCTGCGCGTCGCGCGGCGTGGGAACGTCTCAGACCGCAAGTTCCTCTTCATGCCGCAGTTCGTTGACCGGATCGAACGCGAACTGCTGCGGCAACAAGCCACCGCAGGGGGATACTTTCTCGATATCGGCGCCAACGCCGGGGTCTATTCGCTCACTCTGGCGCAACGTTATGCAGCACTCGGCGATGGTCGTGTGTTCGCCTTCGAGCCCAACCCCAGCATGGCTGATCGCCTGCGGAGCAACGCCGCTTTCAACGACTTCGGCAGGCTCATCCAGGTCCAACAGTGGGCCTTGGCCGATCGTGACGGTCGGATGCAACTTGCGCTCGACGCCTCGAACCTCGGTCAGAGCAGCCTCACGGGGGACACCGCGAGCAACACGATCGAAGTGCAGACACGCACCCTGGTCGGCTTTATCGCCGAACGCGGTCTCGGTCAGGCGGACGGCCTCAAGATCGATGTCGAAGGCGCCGAGGACAGGGTGCTGGGCCCCTTCATGCGTGAAGCGGGGCAGCACTTGCTGCCCCGCTGCATCGTTATCGAGAACTCCGAGGCGCTCTGGTCGGAGGACCTGTACGCCTTGTTCGCATCGCGTGGCTACCGCCTACTTCGCCGCACGCGCATGAACGCTGTATTCAAGCTCACTTGAGCCCGGCCAGATACTCGGATACAGCCTTCATCTCGCTGTCGGTCAAGCGGTTGGCCACACCGTTCATCATGATGTGGTTGCGCTCGTAAGCGGAGAAGGCTTTGAGCTGGGAATACAGGTAGTCAGCGTGCTGGCCGGCCAGGCGCGGATACTGGTCGGGGATGCCGGCACCGTTCGGGGCATGGCAGCCGGAACAGGAAGGCAGGCCCTTGGAGGCGTTGCCGTAGCGATAGATCGCCTCCCCGGCCTTCGCCAGCTCTGCGTTGCTGCCGGCCGGAGGGGGGGGCGTCTGCTTGGCGTAATAAGCGGCCACGCTGACCATGTCCTCTGGGCTCAGGATCGCGGCCATGCCGCCCATGATGGCGTTCTGCCGCACACCCGCCTTGAAGTTGGCGAGTTGCTTGGCGATGTAGGCGGGGTGCTGACCGGCCAGATGCGGGTTGGTTGGCGCCAAGCTCATGCCGTTGGCACCATGGCACGCGGCACACACGTTGGTGACGATCTGCTCGGCCTTGGCGAGGTCGGGCTTTGGCGTCTCGGCAGATGCGGAACTGGCGACGGCAGCGAGGATGAGCGTGGATAGGTACCGCTTCATGACAACTCCGGGGTGTAAAGTCCTAAGGGTTGCACGGATTCTAGTCCATCCGGCGCGTTCCGGTGGCCACCGCGGCCGCCGTCTGCGGCCATCGTCCATCTGATCCCTGAGCCCGCATGGCCGTCATCCACGACATCCACTTCGTCACCTCCTTCGACAAGCTGCACGACCTCCCACCCGCGGGGCCGCCCGAGGTCGCCTTCGTCGGTCGGTCGAATGCCGGCAAGTCGAGCGCCATCAACGCCATGGCCAACCGCAGGCGTCTGGCGTACGTGTCGCGCACGCCCGGTCGCACGCAGCTCATCAACTTCTTCGCTTGGGGCGGCCGCGGCATCCTCGTCGACTTGCCCGGTTATGGCTTTGCCAAGGTGCCGGAAGCCATGCGCCGCAACTGGAACGCCCTGGTTGGCGGCTATATCGAGAAACGCGAGCCGCTCGCAGGCTTGGTGGTCATCATGGACGCACGCCACCCCATGAAACAGCTCGACGAGGAGATGCTCGACTGGATCACACCGCGGCAGATCCCGGTCCATATCTTGCTGTCCAAAGCTGACAAACTGTCTCGCAACGAGGCTATCCAGACCCTCGCCAAGGTCAAGCGCGCGGTGGGTGAGAGACCGCTGGCCAGCAGTGTTCAACTGTTCTCGAGCCTCAACCGTCAGGGTGTTGATGAGGCGATCGGCGTGATCAGCCGAATGCTGGCTGGTGCAGGCTCCCTACCTGTGGTGACCTCGCCGGCGGAGAAGCTTTCAGGGGCACCAGAGTCAACCGTCGGCCAACTCGACTGAGTCGGATCAGATGTATGGGCAGCGCGCGCACGGCCCGTTAATCCGCACAAGCATGGCCCGACTGTCAGCCCTGCTTTACACTCTCGGCAGTTGCCGGAGACATCCATGACCCAGCCCAGCCGCCAGTTCCCCGCCACCCGCTTGCGCCGCATGCGCCACGACGAATGGTCGCGACGCATGGTCCGCGAGTCCTCGCTCAGCCCTGCCGACTTCATCCTGCCGGTGTTCGTGCTCGATGGCGCCAAGCGCGAAGAGGCCGTGGCCTCGATGCCCGGGGTCAAGCGGCAATCACTCGACCTGCTGCTGGAGACCGCACGGCAGGCCCGCGACCTCGGCATCCCGGCGCTGGCGCTTTTCCCGGTCATCGACGCACCGCTCAAGTCGCTCGACGCGCGCGAGGCCTACAACCCGGACGGCTTGGTGCCGCGGGCGGTCGCGGCCCTCAAGGCGGCGCTGCCCGATCTGGGCATCGTCACCGACATCGCACTCGACCCCTACACCAGCCACGGGCAGGACGGTCTGATAGATGATGCCGGCTACGTGATGAATGACGAGACGGTCGCCGTGCTGGAGCGTCAGGCCATCACCCACGCTCGCGCCGGGGCCGACATGGTCGCGCCCTCCGACATGATGGACGGCCGCATCGGCGCGGTGCGCCGTGCGCTGGATGCCGGCGGCCACATCCACACGCGGATCATGGCCTACTCGGCCAAGTATGCGTCGAGCTTCTACGGCCCTTTCCGCGATGCGGTCGGCTCGGCCGGCAACCTCGGCGGCGGCAACAAGTACACCTACCAGATGGACCCGGCCAACGCCGACGAGGCACTACAAGAAGTGGCCCTCGACATCGCCGAGGGCGCCGATATCGTCATGGTCAAGCCTGGCATGCCGTACCTCGACATCGTTCGCCGGGTCAAGGACACCTTCGGCGTGCCGACGGCGGTGTATCAGGTGAGCGGCGAGTACGCCATGCTCAAGGCGGCGGCGCAGAACGGCTGGCTGGATGAACGCGCGGTGGTGCTGGAGTCGCTGCTGGGTTTCAAGCGCGCCGGTGCCGACAGCATCCTCACCTACTTTGCGATAGACGCGGCGCGCTGGCTCATAACCGCCAAGTGAGACCGCTCAGATCGAGGGTCTGCTTTCAAGGCCCCGACTCGCATCTAGGCGCATAAAAACGTTTTTAACCGGCTTTGGCGCCACCCGGCTTGCCACCGGGGCCGCCACCTTTCGGCGGGCCACCGGCCCCACGCCCACCGCCCTTGGCCCCGCCCAGCCCAAACAGCGGCGCATAGGCTTGCTCGCGCGAAAAACGCCAAGCGCTCAGCGCAAACGCCAGCAAGGTGAAACCGGCCAGAACGGCCAGATCGAGCGTCCACGCAAAGTCGCTGCCGCGGCCGGTCGCTTGCGGCAAGGCGTGCTTGAGCAGATCTACGCCATAGGTGTACGGGTTCAGGTGCGCGGCGATGCCCAGCAACCCTGGCAGGTTGCCGACCGGGTAAAGCGACCCCGACAGGAAGAACACCGGGAAGATGACGAAATTCATGATCGCGGCAAAGTTGTCGAGCGTCTTGGAGAAGGCCGCAACCAGCATACCGATGCCGGCACAAGCATAGGCAGTGGCGAAGATCCCGAGCGCCAGCAGCCCCCAGCGCGTGCTCGCCGGCAGATCGCCGAGCACCGCAAGGATGACGAGTAGCAGCAGCGCCTGGAACACCGCCGAGATGGCGGCCGCCTGCATCTTGGCGAACACGATCCAATGGTGCGCAAAGGGCGCGATGACCAGCATCCGCATCACCCCCGACTCTTTCTCGTAGACGGTCGAGAGCGCGCCCAGCAGGGCGCCGAACAGGATCGCCATGCCCATCACGCCCGGCACCAGGAAGCTGCGGTAGCTGCCGCCAGCGCCACCCACAGTGGCCTCGAAGCCGGCGCCAATGACGAACAGCCAGATCAAAGGCCGCACCAAAGCCGACAGCAGCCGGCCCTTCTGCCGCCAGAGCTTGACCAGGTCGCGCTCGACCACCGCATAGACCGGGCGCCACAGGCCGGGGCGGGCGCGTGGCTGGTCCGCCACGCTCGGGGTTGGCTGCGGCGCGCTCACTGGTTCACCCACATGAAGACATCGTTGAGGTTGGGGCGCCGCACCACCACGCTGCGCACTCGGTCACCGAGCGACTCCGTGAGCGCAGCCAGCCGTGCAGCATCGTGCTGCGGCGGGCGGAACGAGAGCGTCTCGAACTCGATTCGCGCCGGGCCGAGCAAGGCCTCCAACTCGGCGCGTACAGCGTCCGGTTGGTGAGCGTTCACTTCCACGATGTCGATGCCGAGGTCGGCCACCAGGGCTTGAGGCTCGCCCTGCAGGACGATGCGCCCGCCGCGGATGAAGGCCACACGATCGCAATCCGCAGCTTCCTCAAGGTAGTGCGTGGTCAGCAGCACGGTCATGCCGGTCTCGGCGCGCAGTTGGGCGATGAAGCGCCAGATGCGGCGCCGGCTCGGCAGGTCCAACCCGATCGTCGGCTCGTCGAGGAACAGCACCTCGGGGCGGTGCAGCACGCCGCGGGCGATGTCGAGCGCGCGGCGCTGGCCACCGGAGAGCGAGCCGACCGGCTTGTCGCGCTTCTCCTCCAGCCCGAACAGGCGGATCAGATGCTCGGCGCGCGCTTGGGTCTCGGCCAGCGGCAGATCGTAGAGCAGGCCGGAGAAGCGCAGGTTCTCCCAGACCGAGAGCTGCCGGTCGAGTGCCGAATCCTGGAACACCAGCCCGATGCGCTGACGCACCGCAACCGGATCGGTCTGCGTGTCGATACCACACACCATCGCGTGGCCCGCGCTCGGCTGCACCAGTGAGGAGAGCATGTGGATGCTTGTGGACTTGCCCGCCCCGTTGGGGCCGAGCAAGCCAAAGAACTCACCGCGCCCGATCTCGAGGTCGAGGCTGGCAACGGCGGTGAAGTCGCCGTAGCGCTTGACCAAGCCCTCGGCGCGAACGGCAGGGGCGCTCACCGTCTACCGTCCCGGGCGACCAGTGCACGCGACCCTTTTCGAAGCGACCTTCGAGCGCAGCGAGCGCGAGCGAGAAAAGTGGTCGGTGCGATGGTCGCCAAGTCCACTGGCCGGCTCGGGCTCGCTACTGGCCGATGCGGCTGTTGTCCGCCGACGGCACCGAGCCGCACTCGAACAGGCGGCGATGCTCCTCGGTCAGGGCGCCACCCTCACGCTGCTTCATCAGTTCGCGCGAATCCTTGTCGGTGCGGAAGACGATCGGCTTGGCCTGGGCAGTGGCCTTGAGCGAATCCGCCACCGCTTCGGCAAGCTTGTGGTGGTGCGGACTCTTGCTGCAAACCGGGTCGGCGTTGGTCGCATCGCCCGTGAGCATGTACGCCTGGCAGCGGCAGCCGCCAAGGTCATTTTCCTTCTCGTCGCAGGTCTTGCAGAGGTCGTTCATCCAGCCATCGCCGCGATAGGTGTTGAAGGCCGGCGAGTCGTACCAGATCCAGTCCATGCTCTTGTCACGGGCGTTCGGGAACTCGATGCCCGGCAGCATGCTGGCCACATGGCAGGGCAGCATGGTTCCATCGGCCTGCACGGTGATGAACACGTTACCCCAACCGTTCATGCACTTCTTCGGGCGCTCGGAGTAGTAGTCCGGCATGACGAAGAACAGCTTCATCTTGCCCTTCACCTTCTCGCGGAAGGCGTCGGTGATCTGCTCGGCACGAACCAGTTGCTCCTTGGTCGGCAGCAGCTGGTCGCGGTTGAGGAAGGCCCAGCTGTAGAACTGGCTGTTGGCCAGCTCGACGTAGTCCGCCTCCATGCGCTCGGCCATCTCGAGGATCTCGCCGACGTGGTCGAT
>CAMDGF010000011.1 GCA_945897555.1 Klebsiella pneumoniae
GGAACTGGACCATAGCGTCCTTGGCGAGTTCGTCACCCGCGACCGGGGCATCGGTTGCACCGAAGGTCACGGTCTTGGCGCGGATCTGGCGGATACCGCCCGACGAGCCGATCGACTGGTAGTTGAGGCCGATGCCCGCTTCCTTCTTGTAGGCCTCAGACCACTTGGCGTAGATGGGGAAGGGAAAGCTGGCGCCAGCGCCGGTGATGTCGGCGGCAACGGCGGTCATGCTGCCGAGCGCGAGCGCGGCACCGGCGAGCAGAAGGGAAGGCTTGAAGCGCATTTGAGACTCCTGAGTCGGTTGACTGGCAACGAGGCTGAGCCTACGCACGCCAGATTACATAAACGTTACTGTCAGGCCGGCGCCCCGCATGGGGGCGCCGAGTTGGTGACCCGTTGCCGGATCAGAAGTTGAGTTGCGAGCGGATACTGAACAGGTCTTCTTTATCCGAACCGGTTCCGGCAGCCGCGTTGGTATCGAGAGGTTGAGTTACACCGCCAAAGTTGGTGCGCGTGTACTCAAACATGATCCGAGCATTGGGGTTGAGCAACCAGTTCAAGCCAATGCTGTACGAATCGATCTTGTCGTTTTGACGAGCCAAGCGCGTGGCTGTAGCGTCGGAGGTCGGACCGGCGCCGAAAGTGCCGGATTCAAACTGCGACTCGACACCCCCGATGGTCAGATCACTCGCATCCACTTCCGAGTACCGGACACCGACTTGCCAAGCGCCCCAACCTCCCCCACTGGAGAAATTGTTATTGGGCTTGAGGCCGCCGAACTTGCCACCCTTGTAGGCCGAGGCCCACTTTTCACCGGTGATGTTCCACAGTGCCGAAACGTAGTAGGTCTTAACCTTGCCGCGCAAAGTATCGTTCTCAAGAACGTTACTAGCGTCGAGATCATTGATGACATACTCGCCTTGAACCTTGACCGGGCCCCGCGCGAGCGAAGTCTCCCAGCCGAAAAGGCTGGAGTCGACGTTCACACCGTACTCAGAGGCAAGTCCCGCCCGGTTACAAATGGCTACGTTGCTCGAGAGACAGTTGTTTGTCGATGAACCTGGAGTGATCCCGAGGTCAACGCCACCGACGCGGGCGCGGAACGCATTTGCCAAGCCGCGGTTCATGGTGCGGAAGGAGCTTACGACACTGCGTGTGTCGGTGCTAGCTGCCGAGTTCGTCTGTGACGACTGGCCGGGCCGTAGCGCGTAGTCACCGCCCACACCAGCGATACCAAAGTGCAGAACGGTGTCATTGATGTTTGCCAATTCCGCAATGTTCGCCGTCAAGCGACCAGCGTAGCGCTTACCGTCACCATCTTCTTGGGTGATCTCGTTGAAGCCTTCCTGGAACACCGAAGCGGCGTAGGTGAGGCCCTTCTTCGGCTCGCCATGCAGCTGGGCACCCAACTTCTTGGCCGGCACGCCGTTCTGATCGTTGTACGAGCGCTCGGCAAAGTCGATGGCGTTGGAGCTGGTGAGCTGCTCGAGGCTGAACGGCTGCTTGAAGCGGCCAAGCTGCACCTGCACCTTGGGGTTGGCGTCGTAGTTGACCCAGAACTCATCAGCGATGGGAGCGCCTCCAACAGCGTTGAATAGGAAGTTGTACTTGAAGTCCTTCCAGACGTAACCGGCAAAGCCCAAGCGAGCGCGGCGCAGTTCGAAGCCGTCAGCGATCGAAGCGGTGTCACGGTCGTTGACAACACTGGCGGCATCGCCGAAGTCGTCGTTGAAACGGTAGTCGAGGTTGATACGACCGGTCAGGCCGATTTCCCAGTTCTTGCCGTCAGTGAACTTGAAACCTTCCTTGGCGACCAGGTTCTTCTTGGCGGCCTCTTGAGCTGCAGCCGTGTCGGCCTTGAACTCGCGGTTGGCACGAGTGGCCTCACGGGCCTCCTGACGCATCTCCTTGTATTCTTCGTCGGACAACACGCCCTTGGCGTGCAGCTTCTCGAGCAGCGCTTCCATGTTGGCAAAGGCGGGGGCGCTCGCAGTGGCCAGCACTGCAGCGAGGGCGGCCATCGAGCTCATGGGCACGAGGCGGTTGAAACGGGTCTTGATCATCTCTAGTCTCCGTGGAAGGACGGTTTTGACGGGGTGACAGCTCACACAGCCACATTCCGACTGTCGCAAGCAAAGATGACAATTGGTTTACATGGCCGACGTTTCTTGAGCAAATACGCCCATCAGTCATGCGAATGTTGCGGCTACGCAACAGCCTGCTTATGAGGCTTGCAGACTAGGCGGCGCCCCAAGCGCAAACTTTTTGTAACGCCCATCGCGCACAATCGTAACTTTAGCGAGGGCTCGATATGCGCATCGGCATCAATGGAATGGGTCGCATCGGACGCTTGGTGGCGCGAGCGGCGCTGGGTGGCGTGGCACGAGAGGCCGATGATCCGCGGGCGGCCAACCGAGCCGATGTGGTGCACATGAACGAGCTCAAGGGCGGCAGCGCAGCCACCGCTCACCTGCTCGCTTTCGATTCGACTCAGGGCCGCTGGCGAGCCGACATCGGCGCCAGCAGTGCCGACGCCATCCACATCGATGGGCGCAACATCGGCTTCTCGGCGCACGCCACCCCCGCCGACATCCCGTGGGGCGACCTCGGCGTCGACATGGTGCTGGACTGCACCGGCAAGTTCCTGACGCCCGAAGCCTTGCAAGGCCACCTCGATCGCGGCGCCAAGCGCGTGATGGTGGCCGCCCCTGTGAAGACCGGAGACGTGCTCAACATCGTGGTGGGCGTGAACCACCACCTCTATGACCCGGCCAGGCACCGCATCGTCACCGCCGCCAGCTGCACCACCAACTGCCTGGCACCCGTGGTGAAGGTGGTGCATGAGAACATCGGCATCCGTCACGGGCAGATCACCACCATCCACGACCCCACCAACACCAATGTGGTGGTGGATGCGCCGCACAAAGACCTGCGGCGTGCACGCAGCGCCATGCTGAGCCTCGCCCCCACCACCACCGGCAGCGCCACTGCGATCGCACTCATCTACCCGGAGCTCAAGGGCCGGCTCAACGGCCACGCCGTGCGAGCGCCGGTGCTCAATGCCTCGCTCACCGACTGCGTGTTCGAACTGGAGCGCGCCACCGACGAGGCCGAGGTCAACGCCTTGTTCGCCCAAGCCGCATCGTCGGGCCCGCTCGCCGGCATCCTCGGCTACGAGACGCGCCCGCTGGTCAGCGCCGATTACTGTGGTGACACGCGCAGCGCCATCGTTGACGGCCCGTCGACCATGGTGACCGATGGCACGCTGTTGAAGGTGTACGCCTGGTACGACAACGAGCTCGCCTACGCCTGCCGCATGATCGACCTCGCTTGCCACATGGACCCGCTCGGCCTGTGACCGCCGCCAGCAGCGGCAGCGGGCTGCGCAGCTACCTCACCGTCACCGCCGCGTACTGGGGGTTCACCCTCAGCGACGGCGCGCTGCGCATGCTGGTGCTGCTGCACTTCTACCAGCTCGGCTATTCGCCCTTCAGCCTTGCCCTGCTGTTTTTGCTCTACGAGGCTGCGGGAGTGGTGGCCAATCTGGTGGGTGGCTGGCTGGCCACGCACTTTGGCATCCAGCGCATGTTGCTGGTGGGGCTGAGCCTGCAGGTCACCGGCCTGCTGATGCTGTCGGCGCTGTCGCCCGAGTGGACGGAGACCGCCTCGGTGGTGTGGGTGGTGCTGGCGCAGGGCATCTGCGGCGTGGCCAAGGATCTCACCAAGACGGCCAGCAAGTCGGCGATCAAACTCACCGCCGGGGCTGGCGCCGGGCAGCTGTTCCGCTGGGTGGCGTGGTTCACCGGCAGCAAGAACGCCATGAAGGGCGTCGGTTTCTTTCTCGGCGGCGCGCTGCTGCAGATGGCCGGGTTCCAGACGGCGCTGTGGCTCATCGCAGCGGGGCTTGGCGTGGTGTTTGTGGGCGTGCTGCTGCAGGTGCCGCGGCTGATGGGCAAGAGCCGGGCCTCGGCCTCGGCGCGTGAGTTCTTTGCCCGCAACAGGGGCGTCAACCTTTTGGCGGCGGCACGCGTGGCGCTGTTCGGGGCACGCGATGTCTGGTTCGTGGTGGGCGTGCCGGTGTTCTTGTATTCGCAGGGCTGGGGCTTTACCGGCGTGGGCACTTTCCTCGCCGCGTGGACCATCGGCTATGGCCTGGTGCAGGCCGCCACCCCGCACCTGGTGCGGCGCAGCGACGACGGCCTGCGCAATGAGGTGCCTGGCGCCATGTGGTGGTCGGCCGTGGCCATGCTGCTCACTGCAGCGCTCACCGCTGTGGTGGCTTGGCACCCCCCCGGTCTGGAATGGTGGGTGGTGGGCGGGCTGGTGCTGTTCGGCTTGGCGTTCGCCATCAACTCGTCGTTGCACAGCTACCTCATCCTCGCCTACGCCGGCAGCGAGAAAGCCGCCGAAGACGTGGGCTTCTACTACTCAGCCAACGCGTTGGGGCGCTTCATCGGCACGCTGCTCTCGGGGCTGCTCTACCAGTGGGGTGGGCTCACCGTGACGCTCGGCGGCTCGACGCTGATGCTGCTGGCCTGCTGGCTGGTGGTGCGCCAACTGCCGAGGCAGACCAGCCGCGCTTAAGCTGCGACGGCAGCCTCGATGACATCGGCCAGCTGCGCTGCGCACGCAGCCGCCAGCGCGCTGTCGTCGGCCTCCACCATGACGCGCAGCAGCGGCTCGGTGCCCGATGCGCGCAGCAACAACCGGCCGTGGCCCAGCAGTTGCGCTTCGACCTCGCGGGTGGCCGCAGCGATGGCGGCATGGCCGCGCCAGTCGAAGCCCGGCGCGATGTGCACGTTGAGCAACACCTGCGGGCATCTGTGCACATCGGCGAGCAGGGCGGCCAGCGTGCTCTGGCCCGCGACCATGGCCGCCAGCACCTGCAAGGCACTGACCATGCCGTCGCCCGTGGTGTGGCGGTCGAGGCAGATGATGTGGCCGCTCGATTCACCACCGAACAGCCAGCCACGCTCGCGCAACATCTCCATGACGTAGCGATCGCCCACCGCTGCGCGGCCCAGGGGGATGCCGAGTCGGCCCAGCGCCTGCTCGAGGCCGAGGTTACTCATGAGCGTACCGGCCACACCGGCCACTGGTGAACCGGTGTGGCGCTGCCGGACGATGGCATAGAGGAGCTCATCGCCATCCACCACCCGGCCGGCGGCGTCGACCATGATCAGCCGGTCGGCATCGCCGTCGAGCGCGATGCCGGCGTGGGCCTGGTGCTCGACCACAGCCCTCGCGAGCGCCTCCGGATGGGTCGCGCCGCAGTCGCGATTGATGTTGAGCCCATCCGGCTCGTTGGCCAGCGCCACCACCTCGGCACCCAGCTCGTGGAACACGTTGGGCGCGATGTGATACGCCGCGCCGTGGGCGCAATCGACCACCAGCTTGAGCCCGCGCAGGTCGAGATCGGCCGGAAAGCTGCTCTTGCAGAACTCGATATAGCGCCCGGCTGCATCGGCCACACGAAAGGCACGGCCGAGCTCAGCTGTAGGGCAACAGGCGATCGGCTGGTCCAGCCGCGCCTCGATGCGCGCCTCGAGGTCATCTGGCAGCTTCTCGCCATGTGCTGAGAAGAACTTGATGCCGTTGTCCGGATAGGGGTTGTGCGAGGCGGAGATGACGATTCCGGCCGAGAGCCGCAGCGCGCGCGTGAGATAGGCCACGCCCGGCGTCGGCAAGGGCCCCACAAGGTGAGAATCGACCCCGGCAGACGACAAGCCGGCCTCCAGCGCAGATTCAAGCAAGTAGCCGGAGATGCGCGTGTCCTTGCCGATGAGCACCGCAGGCCTGCCACCACGCGACTCGCGCTGCAGTTCCATGCCAAAGGCGTAGCCGAGCCGGGTGACGAAGTCTGGCGTCATGGGGGCCTGCCCCACTGTGCCGCGGATGCCATCGGTGCCGAACCAGCGCCGGCTCATGCCGCCTCCACCGCCTGCCACACACGCAACATATCGAGCGTGGCGCTCACGTCGTGCACGCGCAGGATGCGCGCGCCCTGCTGCACCGCGACCAGCGCGCTCGCCACGCTGGCGGCGATGCGGTCGGTGGCCTTCTCGCGCGTGGTGATGCGGCCGAGCACCGACTTGCGGGAGAGCCCGACGAGCAGCGGCAGACCGGTGCTGGCGCCAACGCGCCCGAGCCCGCGCAGCAGCGCGATGTTGTGCTCGGTGGATTTGCCAAAACCAAAGCCCGGATCGACGACGATGCGGCTGCGTGCGATGCCAGCCGCCTCGCAATCGGCCGCGCGACCGGCGAGAAAACCGGCGACCTCGGTGACGACATCGCCGTAACTCGGATCGGCCTGCATGGTCTGCGGCGTGCCCTGCATGTGCATGAGGCACACCGCCGCATCGGTCTCTGCGGCCGCCTCGAGCGCGCCGGGCTGACGCAGAGCAAACACGTCGTTGATCAGGCTCGCGCCGGCGGCCACCGCCTGGCGCATCACCTCGGGCTTGTAGGTGTCGATGGAGAGCGGCATGCCCTCCTCCGCCAGTGCCGCAATGACCGGCAGCACGCGGTCGAGCTCCTCACGCAGCGACACCGGCTCGGCGCCCGGGCGAGTCGACTCGCCACCGATGTCGAGGATGTCGACACCCGCAGCGATGAGGGCCCGCGCGTGCGCCACTGCTGCATCAGCCCGCGCGTGCAGGCCGCCGTCGGAGAAGGAATCGGGCGTGACATTGACAATGCCCATGATCAGCGGGCGCGCGAGATCCAGCCGGTATTTTCCGCAGGAGAGCACGGAGGACGAGGCGGCGGATCCAGTCATGTCGCGATTGTGACAAAAACCGCAGGCAAAAACGAAAAGGCCCGCTGAACGCGGGCCCCTCGCGCCGAAAAGGCTGCGCTCAGGCCGGTGACTCGCTGGGCGTGACCGGCGCGGCCGAGCCACCGCTGCCGCCTGTTGCCGGCGGCTTGTTGGAGGCCGATGGCTTGGGGCTGCGCGGCGGACGGCCCTGCATGATGTCGTTGACCTGATCGGCGTCGATGGTCTCCCACTCGAGCAGCGCGTTGGCCATGGCATGCACCTTGTCGCGGTTGTCGTCGAGCAGCTGGCGCGCCAACGCGTACTGCTGATCGATGATGCGCCGCACCTCCGCGTCGACCTTCTGTTGCGTGGCCTCGGAGACGTTCTTGGTGCTGGTGACCGAGCGGCCGAGGAACACCTCTTGCTCGTTCTCGGCATAGACCATCGGGCCCAATGCCTCGCTCATGCCCCACTCGGTGACCATGCGCCGCGCCATATCAGTGGCGCGCTGAAAATCGTTGCTGGCGCCGGTGGTCATCTGGTTCATGAACAGCTCCTCGGCGATGCGGCCGCCGAACAACACCGCGATGTTCTCGAGGATCTGCTCGCGGTCCATGCTGTAGCGATCCTCTTGCGGCAGCTGCATGGTGACGCCCAGAGCGCGGCCACGCGGGATGATGGTGACCTTGTGCACCGGGTCGGTCTTGGGCAACAAGCGCGCAACGATGGCGTGGCCGGACTCGTGATAAGCGGTGTTGCGACGCTCATGCTCCGGCATGACCATGGAGCGGCGCTCGGCGCCCATCATGATCTTGTCTTTGGCGCGCTCGAAATCGTCCATGTCGACCAGACGCTTGTTGCCGCGCGCAGCAAACAGCGCCGCCTCGTTGACCAGATTGGCCAGATCGGCGCCCGAGAAGCCCGGCGTGCCACGGGCCAGGATCTCCGGCTTGACATCGGGGGCGATGGGCACCTTGCGCATGTGCACGGTGAGGATCTGCTCGCGGCCACGGATATCTGGCAGCGGCACCACCACCTGGCGGTCGAAGCGGCCGGGACGCAGCAGCGCCGGGTCGAGCACATCGGGGCGGTTGGTCGCGGCGATGACGATGGTGCCGGAGTTGGCTTCGAAGCCGTCCATCTCGACCAGCAACTGGTTGAGGGTCTGCTCGCGCTCATCGTTGCCACCGCCCAAGCCTGCACCGCGCTGACGGCCGACGGCGTCGATCTCGTCGATGAAGACGATGCAAGGCGACTGCTTCTTGGCGTTCTCGAACATGTCGCGCACCCGGGCGGCGCCCACGCCGACGAACATCTCGACGAAATCGGAGCCGGAGATGCTGAAGAAAGGCACCTTGGCTTCGCCAGCGATGGCTTTGGCAAGAAGCGTCTTGCCGGTGCCCGGGCTGCCAACCATGAGCACGCCGCGCGGGATGCGGCCGCCCAGCTTTTGGAAGCGCGTCGGGTCGCGCAGGAAGTCGACCAGCTCGGCCACCTCCTCCTTGGCTTCCTCACAGCCGGCCACATCGGCGAAGGTGATCTGATTGGTGGATTCGTCGAGCAGGCGCGCCCGGCTCTTGCCAAAACTGAAGGCACCGCCGCGGCCGCCACCCTGCATCTGGCGCATGAAGAAGACCCAGACGCCGATGAGCAACAGCATGGGGAACCAAGACACGAACAGGCTCATGAGGAAGGACGGCTCTTCCTCTGGCTTGGCTTCCACCTTGACGCCGGACTTGAGCAGATCGGAGACCATCCACGGGTCGCTGGGAGCGTAGGTCACGAAAGGCGTCTGGTCGGAGCGCACGCCGCGGATGACATGCCCTTCGATGGTGACCTTGGCCACCCGGCCACCCTTGACCTCGTCGATGAACTGCGAATACTCGATCTGCGTCTGCGCACTGCGGCGGTCGCCGAGCTGGTTGAAGACGGCCATCATGACCAGTGCGATGACAAGCCAAACGGCGATGTTGCGTGCCACGTTGTTCAAGTTGTGCCCCTGTGGGAACGAGGCGAGCCCGGCGGACCCGCGGTTGTACGGACGATTCTACGGCGATTGCGCGGGACTGGGCGCGGCCGTTTCGCGCAATCCCACGCCGAGCAGGAACACCTCGGCACTGCGGCCTCTGGAGGCCTCTGGTTTTCGGACGGACACGCGCTGAAAAAGTTCGGCCATGTCTGCGCGCAAGCCCTCCACCCACTCGCTCTGAAACACCTTCAGCAGCACCGCACCCCCTGGCCGCAGCGCTTCCGCGGCAAAACCCACGGCCAACTCGGCAAGTTCGAAACTCAGGCGCTGATCGCGGTCGGTGATACCCGTTATGTTGGGAGCCATGTCCGACAATACAAGGTCAGCGCCGCCGGGGGCCATGGCCAGCAAGGTGGCACGCGTCTGCGGCTGAGTGAAATCGCCCTGCACGATGTGGACGCCGTGGATGGGTTGCAGCGGCAGCAGATCGACGGCAAACACGCGTCCGGCAGTGCCGACCGCCTTGGCCGCCACCTGCGCCCAGCCACCTGGCGCCGCGCCCAGATCGAAGACCACCGCGCCCGGACGCAGCAGCTTGTCCTTCTGCGCGATCTCGAGCAGCTTGTAGGCGGCACGCGACCGGTAACCGTCCTTTTGTGCCTGTTTGACGAACGGATCGGTGACGTGCTCGCGCATCCACCGCTTGCTGCTGGCTTTTTTGATCATGACCGCGATTATCCATTGCGCCGCGACGCGCGCGCCGGCTGCCGTATCATGCGGCCGATGGATACAGACAGCACGATCGACGGCGCCACACCGCCGTCCAAGCCGGCGCCGGCGATCACCTCGGCGCAGCGCCGCGAACTGCGGGCGCGCGCCCACAGCCTCAGGCCCGTGGTGCAGATCGGCAACGATGGCCTCAGTGCCGGCGTGATCGGCGAGACCGACCGCGCGCTCGCCGCGCACGAGCTCATCAAGGTGCGCATCCTCGATGAGGCGCGCGAGGACCGTGCCGACATGCTCGAGTTGCTGTGTGCCGCCACCGGTGCCGCCGCCGTGCAGCACATCGGCAAGACGCTGGTGCTGTGGCGGCCGCGGCCGGTCGAGCACAAGCCGGCGGTGTTGTCGAAGCGCAAGGTGGCATCGCCAAAAGTGCCGGGCTCGCGACGCAGCGCGGCTGACACGCCGAAGCGCCGTGGCGGCAGCCTCGACACGCGCTCGCGTGACCGGCAGATGGCCGGCACCCGCCGCAAGACGCCTCGCGGCGGCAGTTCGCAAGGCCGTTGAAGCGCCGCCAGCGGCTCAGATGCCGAGGCTGAGCCCGATCACTCGCTCGAGGGTGACGAAGGAGTAACCGACACCGCCACTGCTCGAGGTCTCACGCGACAACTCTTTCCAATGCGCAGGGTCGAGTTCGGGGAAGCGCACGTCGCCTTCCACCTCGAGATCGACCTCGGTGAGCTCGATGTGGGTGGCAAGGTGCAAGGTGGCTTCGTAGAGCTCCCCACCGCCCACCACGAAAGGCCGCTCGCTGCCGGTGCAACGCACCAGTGCGTCGCCGATGCTGTGTGCCACCTCGGCCCCCTCAGCACGCCAGCCGGTGTCGCGGGTGACGACGATGGAGCGACGCCCGGGCAGCGGACGACCGATGGAATCCCAAGTGCGCCGCCCCATGATGATGGGATGGCCCATGGTGAGCGCACGGAAGCGCTTGAGATCCTCCGGCAAGTGCCATGGCAGCCGGTTGTCGACACCGATCACGCCATTGCGACTGCGGGCCACCAGAAGGGTGAGGGTCTTGGGCGTGAGCATGGGTTCGACGGGGCCTCGGGCTCAGACGGCGATGGGTGCGGGGATGTGCGGGTGACAATCGTAACCCTCGAAGACGATGCCGTCGAAACTGAATCCGTCCAACTCGCGCACCGCTGGGTCCAGCCGCAAGGTCGGCAGGCGCATGGGCTCGCGGCCGAGCTGCAGGCGGGCCTGCTCGAAATGGTTGTGGTAGAGGTGTGCGTCGCCCAATGTGTGCACGAAATCGCCAGCTTGCAGGCCGGTGACGTGCGCCACCATGTGAGTGAGCAAGGCATAACTGGCGATGTTGAACGGCACGCCGAGAAACACGTCGGCGCTGCGCTGATAGAGCTGGCAGGACAAGCGGCCGTCAGCCACGTAGAACTGGAACAGCGCGTGGCAGGGCGGTAAAGCCATGCGGTCGACATCGGCCGGGTTCCAGGCAGTGACGATGTGTCGGCGCGAATCCGGGTTGCGGCGGATGCCTTCGACGAGCTGGCGGATCTGGTCGATCTCTCCGCCGTCGCGCGCCGGCCAGTGGCGCCACTGGTGGCCGTAGACCGGGCCGAGCTCTCCATTCTCGTCGGCCCACTCGTCCCAGATGGTGACGCCGGCCGCTTGCAGGCTGCGGACATTGGTCTCGCCACGCAAGAACCAGAGCAGCTCGTGAACGATGCTGCGCGTGTGCAGCTTCTTGGTGGTGAGCAGCGGGAAGCCCGCTGAAAGATCGAAGCGCATCTGGTAACCGAAGACCGAACGCGTGCCGGTGCCGGTACGGTCAGCGCGGTCGGTGCCGTGATCGAGGATGTGTTGCAGAAGGTCTAGATAGGTGCGCATGCGCTGCTCGGAATGGCTGGGGCTGCAGCTATACTCGCGGATCCCTTTCTCCCGGTGGCGCCCCTTGCTGGCAGACGTTGTTCAGGAGTTGCAGACCCCGCTGTTCTGGGTCGGCCTGCTGCAGATCATCGGCATCGACATCGTCCTCTCGGGCGACAACGCTGTGGTGATCGCGCTGGCTGCGCGCAGACTACCCGAACTGCAGCGCCGGCGTGCAGTGCTGATCGGCACCGCTGCAGCCATCGCGATGCGCGTCACGCTCACCGTGTTCGCGGCGCTGCTGCTCGACCTGCCATGGATCAAGACGGTGGGTGCGCTTTTGCTGCTATGGATCGCCGTGCGGCTGATCGTGCCGGCCGACGAGGCAGATGGCGGATCGGTCGAGGTGTCCGGCTTCTGGCAGGCGGTGCGCGTGATCATGGTGGCGGATCTGGTGATGAGCCTCGACAACGTCATCGGCATCGCAGCGGCAGCCCATGGCAGCCTGCTGCTGCTGGTGCTCGGACTGCTGGTCAGCATCCCGCTGATCGTGTTCTCGTCGCAGCTCATCATGCGCTGGATGGACCGCTTTCCCATCATCGTCACGCTCGGCGGTGGCCTGTTGGGCTGGGTCGCAGGCGTCACCCTGATCACCGACCCGGCGCATGCCGCGCTGCTCGGCGACCTGCCATGGCTGCGCAGCCTGGCTGGTGGCATCGGTGTGGCTCTGGTGCTGTCGATCGGGACCTTGCTGAAACGCCGCCAACTGGCTCGTGCACCCTTGCAGATCGATGGAGGCCCCCCGGCATGACTCGCAACCCTCCGCAGTGGCAAGACCCGGATGGCCACATGCGCCTGCTGCTTCCAGTCGACGGTTCGCCGCGCAGTCTGGCTGCGGTGCGCCACGCCATCGCGCTGGCTGCCTGCCTACGCCAGCCAGCGCATCTGGTACTGCTCAACGTGCAACAAGCGATGCGCGGCAACATCGGCCGGTTCATCGGCGAAGCCGACCTGCGCCGCTACCACGAGGACGGGGGCCGTAAAGCCCTCGCCCGCGCGCTGCGGCTGGTACGCGAATCGCATCTGCCGCATGAATCGCACGTGCTGGTGGGCGAAGTGGTGGCTGGCATCCTCGATGCTGCCGAACGACACGGCTGCAATGCCATCGTGTTGGCCAATCGCGGCCATGGCAGCGTGGCCGGCATGCTGATGGGCTCGGTGTCGATGCGGCTGCTGCACCAATCGCCGCGCCCGGTGATCCTCGTTCGCGCCTAGGTGGGCTCGGCGCGGACGCTGCCTGCGCGAAGCCTCAGCGGTAGTGGGTGGGATCGGGCAGTCCGGCTTCAGCGAATCCGCGCGCGCGCAGGCGGCAGGCGTCACAGCGCCCGCAGGCGCGACCTTGCTCGTCGGCCTGATAGCAGGACACCGTGGCGGCCGGATCGACCCCACAGGCCACCGCCAGACCGACGATGGCAGCCTTGCTCAGGTCGATGAGCGGCGCGCGGATGCGGATACGCTCGCCGGCCACACCAGCGGCTGTGGCGAGGTTGGCCATGGCTTCGAAGGCCGAAAGGTAGGCGGGGCGGCAGTCCGGATACCCGGAATAGTCCACCGCATTGGCGCCGATGAAGATGTCGCAGGCACCGAGCGTCTCGGCCCAGGACAGCGCCATCGAGAGGAAGACCGTGTTGCGAGCGGGAACATAGGTCACCGGTATGCCATCGCCCGGCACCTCGGGTACGGCGATGCGGGCGTCGGTGAGAGCCGAACCACCGAACGCCGAGAGATCGAGCCGGAGCGTGCGATGCTCGCAGGCGCCCAGCGCCGCGGCCAGACGCCGTGCCGCCTCCAGCTCGACGCCATGGCGCTGTCCGTAATCGAACGACAGGGCATGGCAGAACCAGCCGGCGCGCACTGCAGCAGCCAGGGTGGTAGCGGAATCCAGCCCGCCAGAGAGCAGCACCACGGCGTGGCGCCCTGCCCCCGCCTCCACCGGCGCACTCATCGGCCGCGCGCGTCCTGCCAGAGCACCTTGTGCAGCTGCACCTGCAGGCGCACGTCGAGCCCGTCGGCAAGGACCCAGGCGGCGAGGTCGGCGGGATCGGCCTCGCCCCAGACCGGCGATGCCAGCACCGTGCAACGCTGGGCCAAGCCCTCGCGCTGAAGTACGTCACGCATCCACTCGTAGTCGCCGCGCGAGGCGATGACGAACTTGACCTCGTCGTGCGGCCGCAGATGCGCGAGGTTGGCCCAGCGGTTGCGCTCGACCTCGCCAGAGTCCGGGCACTTGAGGTCCATGACCACTCGCACCCGCGGGTCCACCGCGCTGGTGTCGAGTGCGCCGCTGGTCTCCAGCGAGATCTCGAGGCCGGCATCGGCCAGAGCCGTCATCAGCCCATGCACGGCAGGCTGCGCCAGCGGCTCGCCACCGGTCACGCAGACGTGCCGCGCCGGGTGCCGGCGCACCTCGGCCAAAAGGTCCTCAAGGCTGCGTGAGGCCCCTTCATGGAAGGCGTACTCGGTGTCGCACCAGCGGCAGCGCAGAGGGCAACCGGTGAGCCGCACGAAGACGGTGGGCAGCCCCACGCGCGTGGATTCACCTTGGATGGAGAAGAACACCTCATTGACACGCAAGGTGCCGGCAGGCGCCTCGAGCGCGTCGCCCATCAGCGTCGCACGGCGAGACGCTTGCGCGCCTTCTCGGCCGCCTCGCTGGCCGGATGCATGGCAATGAGCTGCTCCAGCGTCTTGCGCTCGGCGGCGACATCGCCGCTTTCGCGCTGTGAACTGGCCATGTTGAGCAGCGCATCGGGTGCCTTGGCGCTGTTCGGCCAGACCTCGAGCAGCCGCTTCTGAGCGGCGATCGCTCCAGTGTAATCACGCGCGTTGAACAGGGAATCGCCGATCCAATACTGCGCGGGCGCTGCCAAGGCGCTCGACGGGTGGTTCGACACGAACTGCTGGAACAGGCGCGCAGCCTCCAGAAAGCGAGACTCGCGGCGGGCTGCATGCGCAGACTCGTAAGCCGTCGATTCCGACACCAACTCCCCGGCCACACCCGGCCGCGTCGTCGGCAGCGTCGCGACCGGCCCAGGCTTGGGCGCTCCGGTGGGGCTCGGCGCAGTGGCGGGCGTGGGCTCAAGGCCCGTGCTCACCGCAGGCATGGGGGCCGTCTCGGCCGGGGGGCGCTGCGGCGCCAGACCCGGATCGGCGATGGCGGGGGCCGCGGTGGCAGGTGCTGCGACCGGCGCCGGAGGCGGCACCTCGAGTACGCGCAAGCGTCCATCGACATCCATGTAAAGGTCGCGGGCGCGCTTGTCGGCGGTGTCGAGGCGGTTGTTGGCTGCCTCCAACTCACCGCGCAATCGCGCGATCTCCGCGGTGAGCGCCTCGATCTGGTTGAGCAGGTTGAGCAGGGTGCCGCCGTTGACCGTGCCCTCCAAGGCACCGATACGGCCATCGAGTGCACGCACCTGCTCGGTGGCCGCCTGCAACGCTTTGACCTGATCATCGATGCGCTTGTGCGCCTCGCTGTCGCCAAAGATGGCGTGCGCGGGGCCCGCCAACAAGGCAAGGCCCACGGTGGCGGCCAGCAGGCGCGGCATCATCAGCGCGCGACGTAGACGATGTCGGCCCGACGGTTCTTGGCCCAGCACGACTCGTTCTGACATTCAGCCATCGGCTTCTCCTCGCCAAAGCTGACCGTCTCGATGCGATCCTCGCCGATGCCAAGCACGCCCAGCGCCTTGCGCACCGCCTCGGCGCGCTTTTGGCCGAGCGAGAGGTTGTACTCGCGGCTGCCGCGCTCGTCGGTGTTGCCCTGGATGATGATGCGGACCTTGGGCTTGCTCTTGAGGAAATCGGCGGTGGCCTGCACCACGCCCTGGTACTCGGGCTTGACGGTGTACTGATCGAGGTCGAAGAAGACCTGACGGGCCGAAGGCGCACCCGCGATGTCGCCCATGGCGTCGCTGTCGGCACCATCGCCGAGGCTGCGCGACACCACATTATCTTTGCCGGAACCCGATGCCCCCGTATCAGCGGTGGCCGACGAGGCACCGCCGCGCTCCTCGATGGCTGCACCTTCGCTGCCAGCGGGCTTCTTGCTGGCGCAGCCAGCAAGGGCAAGCATCACAGCCGCGGCAAGCAGCAAGTTGGCGTTGGCGGGTCTCATCATCGGTTCTCCTGTTTTGATGGCCGTGGTGCGGCCGTGAGGTTGATTCGGACAGGCGCAGCGACGATCGACGTTGCACCAAAAGGTCTGCTGCACTACTGACTTATGGGGCCCCACGCGGGTTCACGCGCATCGCCAGACGACAGGCTGAGGCGCTGACGGACGCGCCCATCAACAGACGCCGCAGCAAGCTCGCCGCGGCCGCCCTGCATGCGGCTGAACAGCACCAACTGGCCGTTGGGGGCAAAACTCGGGCTCTCATCGACCGGCCCATCGGTGACCGGAAGCACCTGCCGGTTGGCGAGGTCCTGCGTGGCGATGCGGAAGCGCCCGGCGTGGCGCTGTACAAAGACGATCGACTTGCCATCGGGGCTCGGCCGCGCCGAGACGTTGTAGTCGCCCTCGAAGGTGAGGCGCTCGGCATTGCCGCCGGCCAGTGCGATGCGATAGACCTGCGGGCCACCCCCACGGTCGGAGGTGAAATACAGCGTGCGGCCGTCGGGGCTGAAGGCCGGCTCGGTGTCGTTGGCCGGTGTGGTCTTCATCAGGCGCTGCGGCTCGCCCCCCATGGCAGGCATGAGATAGATCTGCGAAGAACCGTCGCGGGTGAGCGCCACGGCGAGCCGCTGACCGTCAGGCGACCAGGCCGGCGCCGAATTGGAGCCTTTGACATCGCTGACGACGCGGCGCTCACCCGTATTGAGCGTCTGCACCACCACCACCGGCTTCTTGCGCTCGAACGAGACGTAAGCGATGCGGTCGCCCTCGGGCGACCAGCGCGGCGAGATGATGGGCTCGCTGGAACTGAACACGGTGCGCGGGTTGTAACCGTCGGCGTCGGCCACCATGAGCTCGAAGCGCTTGCCCAGCCGCGTGATATAGGCGATGCGGGTACTGAACACACCGGGCATGCCGGTGAGCCGCTCAAAGACAAGGTCGGCGATGCGGTGCGCGGTGGCGCGGATCTGGCGCGACTCGATGACGTAGCTCTGCCCGAACAGCTGACGGCCAGCGGCGAGATCGACCAAGCGCACCTGGACCTCCCACTTGCCACCGGCAGCCGGACTGACGCGCCCGATCAGCATGGCGTCGGCGCCCTGGCTGCGCCATTCCGCAACGTTGAGCTGCGCGAGCTCGGCCGGGCGAGGCATGACTGCGCTGGCATCGATGAGACGGAACAGGCCGCTGCGAGCAAGGTCGGCATTGACCACGGCACTGAGACTCTCGGGTAGCAGCGGCTCCGAAGCGAGCGGCGCGATGGCGACCGGGATCTGCTTGGCACCGGCTCCGACGATCTCGATGCTGAGTGCCTCGGCACGAGCCATACCGGCCAGCATCACTCCGGAGCAGCAGAGGAGGCAGGCTAACAGCGCGAGGCGGCGCAAGGAGAGGATCATGGGCGTGAGAATAGCTGAAATCGTCGTCACGCCGGCTGTGTCAATGAGGCCGACCGGAGGTTCCCGTGCGCTAATCGCGCAGGCGGAACTGCAGGTCGAGCTCGCGATAAAACAGGCTGCGATCGGCTGGCAGCGGCAGCGGGCTGGCTGCCCGCACGGCGCGCTCTGCAGCCGCATCGAAGGCCGGGTCGCCACTCGACTTTGCCAGCCTGGCCGAGACCACTTCTCCGTTAGGTAACTGCAACACCTTGAGCTCGACCTGCGGGTTGCCCTGCACGCCCGGCGGCTCGACCAGACGAGCCCGCACCGCACGCATGATCTGCGCGCGGTAGATGTCGAGCGCCGCTGCGCGCGCCTGTTGCGCCTGTTGCGCGGCTTGGGCATCGCGCCGACGCTGCTGCTCGGCCGCGGCGGCCTGTGCAGCCTCCTGCTCGCGCTGGCGCGCCTGTTCGGCCGCCTGCGCAGCGTTTCGTGCCGCCTCGGCCTCGCGGCGGAGCTCGTCGTCGCGACGTGCCGCCTCGGCCAGTTCGCGCTTGTGCCGCGACTCGACCTCGGCCAAACGCTCGGCCTCCTTTTGCTTTTTCTCCTTCTGGAGTGCGATGTCGGCCTTCGGCTCTGCAGCGGGCTTGGGCGGCCGCTCGGCGACCTTGGGCCGCGGTGGTTCGGGTGCGGGCTTCGGCTCTGGGGCAGGTGGCTCGGGTGGCGGTGGCTCGGGGGCTGGCTTGGGAGGCGGCGGCTCGGGCGGCTTCGGCTCAGGCGGGCGCTCGGGCACAGGCGGCGCTTGCGGCGGCGCCTTCGGCCCCGGCAGCGCATCCCAGACTTCCGCAACCACTGGCAAGGGCCGCGTCTGCCAATCCACGGCAAAAACCATGAGCGCGAGGAACAGCAGATGCACCGACACCGCCAGCACCCCGGCGAGCCCGGGGCGCTCGGCCTGAATGGATGCGGCGGAGGGTGACATGGCGTTCAGGGGGCGGCGGCGTGAGCGGCCGGCATCAGCGGCGCGGTGCGCTGGGCAGCGGCTGTGCCAACAGGCCGACACGGGCCACATCGGCCCGCTGCAGAAGATCCATGACGCGCAGCACCTTCTCGTAGCGCACCGACTTGTCAGCGGCGATGACGACCGGCTTCTGCGCATCCTTGGCCTGCGCGGCCTGCACCGCAGCCAACAGCGCGCCCTCGTTGCCGGAGACGAACGTCTCGCCCACGGCAAGATCTCGCCACTGCAAGCGGCCCTCGGCATCCACGCGCACCTCGACCGGCTTGGCCGATGGCTGCGCACCCTTGCCCACCGATGGCAGGGTGATCTCGACCGGCTGCACCAGCGGCGCGGTCACCATAAAGATGACCAGCAACACGAGCATGACGTCGATGTAGGGCACCACATTGATCTCGGCCTTGAGCCGGCGCTGACGACGTGCGCTCACGGCCGCCACCTAGCGCACGCTGCGGGAGGACTGGCGCTGCAGGATGTTGGCGCACTCCTCCATGAAGCTCTCGAGCCGGATCGACAGGCGGTCGATGTCGTCGCTGAAGCGGTTGTAGGCGATCACCGCCGGAATGGCGGCAAAAAGGCCCATGGCAGTGGCCACCAGCGCCTCGGCGATGCCCGGCGCCACTTGCGCCAGCGTGGCCTGCGACACGTTGGCGAGCCCGCGGAACGAGTTCATGATGCCCCACACCGTGCCGAACAGGCCGATGTAGGGCGACACCGAACCCACCGAGGCGATGAAGGACAGATGCGATTCGAGCGCGTCCATCTCGCGGCGGTAGGTGGCCTGCATGGCGCGACGCGTGCTGGCGGATATCGACACCGGGTCGATGCCGCTCTGTTTGTGCAGCTTGACGAACTCCTCATAGCCCGCGCGGAAGACCCGCCCCATGGCGCCGCCGTCGGAACCGGCAAGGCCCTGATAGAGCATCTGCAGGTCGCCCCCTTTCCAGAACCGCTGCTCGAAAGCCTCGGCCAGACGACGCTGCTCGGCGATGGCAAAACGCTTGCGGAAGATGTACCACCAGGACAGCCCCGACGCGACGAGCAGGATGAGCATGACCAGCTGGACCAGCAAGCTGGCGTCAGCGATCAGAGTGAGGAGAGAAAGGTCGGCACTGGCGTTCATCGGGGTCCTGGAGGCGGATAAGGGATTCGGCAAAACCGGGCAACTACTCCACGCTGCTGACGACAGTCTGCAGCACCTGCATCAGCGGGTCGGGCATGCGGGTCGGCCGCATGGACTCAGCGCCGACACAGATGACCTCGCTGCTGCCGCTGACCAGCGTCTCGCCATCGCGCACGATCGACTGCTCGAAGTGGAGCGCGACGCGGCTGAGCACAGCGAGCCGTGATTGTACGGTGAGCGCGTCGTCGAGCCGCGCAGGACGGCGATAGGTGGCCTCTACCCCGCGCACCACAAAGAGGACACCCTGCCGCTCGCGCAGTTCGCTCTGGTCGAAGCCGAGCTGACGCAGCCACTCGGTGCGCGCGCGCTCCATGAAGCGCAGATAGTTGGCGAAATAGACCACGCCGCCAGCGTCGGTGTCCTCGTAGTAGACGCGAACCGGGAAGTCGAAGCCGGTCACGACGCGGCGCTCTCGCCGGGGGTGGCAGACACCTCGCCGTAAGCCATCTGCAAGGCCTGCCGCACCGGCTGTGGCAGGCCGAGCGCCCACACCTCGTCCCAGGCGAAGTGCCTGGCCGCGCTAAGGGCGCTGGCTTCGTCGCCAGCACGGCCGATGACGATCTCCAGACGCAGGTGGGTGAGGTCGTGGCGCAGGGTGTGCCACAGGCGACTGCCGCGCCCCTCGGGCAGGCACCACAGCCCGCCCCAGACGCCACGCTCGGGGCGGCGGACCAGCGTGACCCCGCCCGCGGAGCAGTCGAGCAGCAATTCGACCCGACGCTGCACCCGCTCGCGCGCCGGCCGCGGGGCCGGGATGTGACGGGCACGGCCGCTCAACCGCGCCTGGCAATCCACCGCCACCGGACAACGCGTGCAGTCTGGCCGGTTACGGTGACAGACTGTGGCACCGAGATCCATCATCGACTGGGTGTAGGTCGCCGCGGTGCCGGTCGGTGCGTCGAGTGCGGGGAGCCGCGACTCCGCCTCGGCCCAGAGCCGCTTGAGGATCTGCGACTCGCCGGGCCAACCTTCGATGCCAGCGTGGCGCGCCAGTACACGGCGCACGTTGCCGTCGAGGATGGCCGCCGGGCGGTCGAAGGCGAGTGAGACGATGGCCGCCGCCGTGGAGCGCCCCACGCCAGGCAAGCGCATCAGGCCCTCGATGTCGGTCGGGAAGGCACCGCTCGCAGCCACCTCGCAGGCGGCGCGATGCAGATTGCGCGCACGGCTGTAATAGCCGAGGCCCGACCACAGGCCAAGCACCTCGTCGAGCGGTGCTGCAGCGAGTGCCTGCACGTCGGGAAGGCGTGCGACGAAGCGCCGGTAGGCGGGCAACACAGTGGCGACCTGAGTCTGCTGGAGCATGACCTCGGAGACCCAGACACGGTAGGGGTCGCCGGTGGCCTGCCAGGGCAAGCCGTGGCGGCCGAAGTGCCTCTGCCATTCGGTCATCCGTGACGCAAAGTCCTGCGTATTGGGCACTTTTGGTTTGCCGATGCTGGGAGTTATGGTAATTTTGCCTCAATGACCGACATCCGCGCCCGTCTCTCTGCCCGCAGGCGCCACCAGTTGTGGCGTGGGGGCATCGGTACCTTGCTGGCAGCCACCGGTTGCCTTGTGGTGTTGACGGCGTTCGGCGTGGCCCCACCCAGCAGCCTGGAACTTCAGGCGCTCCGCGCGATCGATGCGCCCGAGGGGCTGGCGCTCGAGAGCGTCGGGGGCGACGACAACCACACCTTCCGCTATTCACCCGTCGTCCGTCGCGGCGACACCATGGGTGATGTGCTGCTGCGGGCTGGCGTGTCCTCGGGCGACATCGCTCGCCTGATGGCCGATCCGAGCGCGCGGCGTGTGCTCGGTGGCGTCAAGCCGGGCCAGTCGATCGAGGTCGGCATCGACGGCGACGGCGGTCTCGCGCGGTTGGCTTTTGGCGGCGCGGATGGCCACCGCATCGAGATCAGCGCAGCAGCAGAAGGCTTTGTGGTGCGGACCACCCAAGCAGCCCTGCAGACCCTCCCGCGCTTCGTCAGTGGCGAGATCCGCACCTCCCTGTTCGCTGCCACCGACGAGGCCGGCATTCCCGACAACGTGGCGGTGCAGATCGCCGAGATCTTCTCCGGAGTCATCGACTTTCACCGCGGCCTGCGCAAAGGCGACCGCTTCTGGGTGGTCTACGAGCAGACCCTGCGCGACGGTGAGTCGGCTGGCAGCAGCCGGGTGATCTCTGCCGAGTTCAGCAATGGTGGCACCACCCACAGTGCCTACTGGTTCGAGCCGCGCGGCCAGCGTGGCGCCTACTATACAGCCGAAGGCAAGAGCCTGCGGCGGCAGTTCCTCTTGTCGCCCCTCGAATTCTCGCGTGTGACCTCCGGATTCTCGTCTGCACGCTTCCACCCCGTGCTGCAGGAATGGCGCGCGCACCGGGGGGTCGACTACGGCGCACCGGCTGGCACGAGAGTACGTGCCACCGCCGACGGCGTGATCGAGACCGCCAGCTACTCGGGGGGATACGGCAATCTGGTGGTGATCGCGCACGGCGGCAGTTACAGCACGGCCTACGGCCATCTCTCGAGTTTTGGCCCCGGCATCCGCAAGGGCGCGCGCGTGGGCCAGGGTGACACCATCGGCTATGTTGGCGCCACTGGCATGGCCACCGGCCCGCACCTGCACTACGAGTTCCGCGTCAAGGGCGCGCAGATCGATCCGCAGGGTGTACGCATGGCGACATCCTTGGCCCTGAGCGGTGAGTCACGCCGGCTCTTTGAAAAGCAGCGTGACCTCGCCCAGCAGCAGATCGGCTTCGCCAAGCAGACGGTCGCCGCCCGTTTCGAGTGACCCTCGGCATGAGCCGAGCACCAGCACCCGGCGCGTGGTATGCCGGCCTGATGTCGGGCACCAGCCTTGATGGCGTCGACGCTGTCCTCGTCCGCTTCGAAGACATCGGGCAGGCCGACTGCGGCGCCAGCCAAGGATACGGGCCTGGCGTGGACGAATCGGTGTGTGTATCGGCCATCCACCACGCCCACCTGCCCTTTACCACGCGACTGCGTACCGAGCTTCTGGCGCTGCAGCGGCCCGGCGGACACGACGAGCTCGCGCGCGCAGCCGAGGCGGCGGTCGCGCTGGCCCATCACTGCGCGGAGACGTTGAAGCCGCTGCTCAGCGATACGGGCTTGACACCCCTCGATGTCGCCGCCGTGGGCGCGCACGGGCAGACCGTACGACATCATCCACAAGCCGGTTACACCATCCAGCTGCTGGATGGCGCCCTGCTCGCCGAGCTCACCGGCATGGCAGTGGTGTGCGACTTTCGCTCCGCCGATCTCGCCGCCGGCGGCCAGGGTGCGCCACTGGTGCCGGCGTTCCATGCAGCGCTGCTCGGCACACGCGTGACCCGCGTGGTGCTCAACATCGGTGGCATGGCGAATCTCACCATCCTCGATGCCGGACGCGCGGTCTCCGGCTTCGACTGTGGACCGGGCAACGTGCTGCTCGATGCGTGGATCGGCCGGTGTCGTCAGCAGGCGTTTGACGCCGACGGCGCTTGGGCAGCCAGCGGAAAGGTGCTGCCTGCCCTGCTCGAGCGCCTGCTCACCCACCCTTTCTTCGCGCGCACGCCGCCCAAGAGTTGTGGCCGGGAGGATTTCGATCTGCATTGGCTCGAAGGCATGCCACTCGACGGCGAGGATCCGGCCGACGTGCAGGCGACGCTGGCCGAGCTGACGGCGCAGGTGATCGCTCGCGCAGTGGCGGCGCACGCGCCGGATTGCCGTGCCATCCTGGTGTGTGGCGGAGGCGCGCGGAACGCCGACCTTTTTGGCCGATTACGCAAAGCCATGCCCAGCTGCACGGTGGATGTCACATCTGCCGTTGGACTCGACCCGATGCATGTGGAGGCGACGGCTTTTGCCTGGCTGGCGCGCCAGCACCTCGCCGGCTTGGCGGGCAACCTGCCATCCGTCACCGGCGCACGCGGGCCTCGCGTGCTCGGCGCAAGCCACCCCGCCCCACGGGTGCGATAGCTCATCTGCCACCGCAGAAACGATCAAGGGCCCCGCAGGACCCTTGTCACGGGAGAGCACCCGATTCAGGCGGAGAAAGACGACCCGCAGCCGCAGGTGGTGGTGGCATTGGGGTTGCGGATGACGAACTGCGCGCCCTCGATGCCTTCGGTGTAGTCGATCTCGGCACCGACCAGATACTGGTAGCTCATGGGATCGCAGAGCAAGGTGACACCGCCGCGCTCGATGACGGTGTCGTCCTCGGCAGTGGATTCCTCGAACTGGAAGCCGTATTGGAAGCCTGAGCACCCGCCGCCGCTGACGAACACGCGCAAGCGGATCTCCGGATTGCCTTCTTCAGCGATGAGGTCGCGCACCTTGGCGACCGCGCTGTCGGTGAGCAGGATCGGGGCGGGGGCCTCAGTGACGGCAGATTCGGTGATGGCATTCATGATGGAGTCTCGGCAACGGTTGACTCTAGGATTATGGGGACGCACCGGTGCCGCTTCAACCCCTATGGCAACAGGGCGATGTCATCGATGCCCAGGGTCTCGGGCAGCCCGCACATCAGGTTCATGTTGTGGATGGCCTGCCCGGCGGCCCCCTTGACCAGATTGTCAATGACCGAGAGGACCACCACGGTGTCGCCGCCTTGCGGACGGTGCACCGCGATGCGACAGGTATTGGCACCCCGTACCGAACGTGTCTCCGGGTGTGAGCCGGCCGGCATCACGTCGACGAATGGCTCGCCCGCGTAGGTGCGCTCGAACAATGACTGCAGATCGGCAGAGGTGTCGGTGAGCCGCGCGTAGAGCGTGGCATGGATACCGCGGACCATGGGGGTGAGGTGCGGTACGAAGGTGAGCCCCACGGGCTTGCCCGACACACCCGCAAGACCCTGACGGATCTCGGGCAGGTGGCGATGACCTGGCACACCATACGCTTTGAAGTTGTCGGCCGACTCGGCAAACAGTGCATGCACCTCGGCCTTGCGCCCCGCACCACTGACCCCTGATTTGCAATCGGCGATGAGGCTGAGCGGATCGACCACGGCGGCGCGCAGCAGCGGCATGAAGCCCAGCTGCACCGCCGTGGGATAGCAGCCCGGGTTGGCCACCAGTTGCGCGTTGCGGATGGCATCGCGGTGGAACTCCGGCAGGCCATAGACGGCTGCGGCCACCCCCGCAGGATCGCCGTGGGCCATGCCGTACCACTTCTCCCATTCCGACACATCTTTGATGCGGAAGTCGGCGGCGAGGTCGATGACCTTGACGCCCCGCTCCAGCAGGACGCCGGCCTCGTTCATGGCGATGCCGTTGGGCGTG
This sequence comes from Klebsiella pneumoniae, assembly GCA_945897555.1. Lineage (GTDB taxonomy): Bacteria > Pseudomonadota > Gammaproteobacteria > Burkholderiales > UBA3065 > UBA3065. The sequence continues at coordinate 24,351 of CAMDGF010000011.1, forward strand.
GCAAAGAACACCACGTCGCAGGCCGCCAAAGCGGCCGCGTCGGGGGCGGTGAAGGCAAGACCGATGCGCCCCCGCAGGTTGGGGAACATCTGCGCGACCGGCATGCCGGCATCGCCGCGCGAGGTGATGACGGCGAGCTCGACTGCTGGATGAGTGGCGAGCAGGCGCAGCAGTTCGACACCGGTGTAGCCGGTGCCGCCGACCACACCGACCTTGATGGAGGCTTGCGAAGCGGACATGGGATCCCCGTGGTGACGCAGGACGAAAAAAAACCGCCCGAAGGCGGCTTTCTCTGCGGCCTTAGCGCTTGCTGAACTGCTTGCGGCGACGCGCCTTGTGCAGACCGACCTTCTTGCGCTCGACCTCGCGGGCGTCGCGGGTCATGAGGCCATGACGGCGCAACTCGCCCTTCAGATCGGCGTTGTAATCGACCAGCGCACGCGCCAGCCCATGGCGGACAGCACCGGCCTGGCCGGTCTCGCCGCCGCCATCCACGTTGACGGTGACATCGAAGTTGCCGACATTGGCGGTGACTTCGAGCGGCTGACGCGCGATCATGCGGCCGGTCTCACGAGCGAAGTAGTCGTCGATGGTCTTGCCATTGATGACGAACTTGCCGCTGCCAGATTGGATGAAGACGCGGGCGACCGAGCTCTTGCGACGGCCTGTTCCGTAGTAGTAATTACCGATCACTGGGTGGCTCCTCAGATTTCCAGGGCGCGCGGCTGCTGGGCGCTATGCGGGTGGCTGTCGCCGGCGTAGACCTTGAGCTTCTTGAGCATCGCGTAGCCGAGCGGGCCTTTGGGCAGCATGCCCTTGACAGCTTTTTCCAGGGCGCGGCCCGGAAAGCGCTCCTGCATCTTGCCGAAGGTGGTCTCGGTGATACCGCCCGGGTAGCCACTGTGACGGTAGTACTTCTTGTCCAGAGCCTTGTTGCCGGTGACCTTGATCTTCTCGACGTTGACCACGACGATGAAATCGCCGGTATCGACGTGCGGCGTGTAGATGGCCTTGTGCTTGCCACGCAGGCGGTGGGCGATGGCCGAAGCCAGTCGGCCGAGCACCTTGTCGGTGCCGTCGACCAGGAACCAGTCGCGCTGAACCTCGTGCGGCTTGGCGGAGAACGTTTTCATTGTTGGAATCTCGTGCGGCAAGGAGCCGGTTCACCAAAAGCCGGCGATTGTAGTGCGGCGAGGTGGGTCGAGTCAACGTTCAAACGCCCTTGAGGTGGGCGGTGGCGGCGTCTTGTCCTACGGCTGGCCCAGTGTTCCGCGCCGGCGCTCCACACCGCGGTCAGCACGGCCTCGTCTCGGGCACGTGCTAGCATCAGATGCCGTATGGCGTAGACGCAGGAGCCCGGATTGGAAGCCCGCATCAAGCTGCTCGAGAATGTGTGTTTTGTTGGCGAGACCGGCAGTGGCCACGCGTTGGTGATGGACGGCGCGCCAGAGGGCGGCGGCCGTAACCTCGGGCCGCGCCCGATGGAGCTGCTGCTGGTGGGAGCGGGCGGCTGCACCAGCTACGACGTGGTGAGCATCCTTCGCAACAGCAAGCAGGACGTGACCGGCTGTGAGGTAAAAGTGACCGCCGAGCGTGCCGACACCGACCCCAAGGTATTCACCAAGGTGCATCTGCATTTTGTGGTGACAGGCCGAAAGCTGCTGCCCAACCGGGTCGAACACGCGATCAGGCTCTCGGCCGAAAAATACTGCTCGGCGACGCTCATGTTTGCCAAGACCGCCGAAGTCACACACAGCCACGAAGTGGTGCAGGAGCCGGAAGCCGCAGGCTGAGCGGGGTGGAAGGCAGTGCCGGCCGCACTGGCTCGGTGCTGCGCCGCCCGACGACTGCCACGGCCGCCCTGCCGCGTATCAGAGCTGGTCAGACCCAGTGAGCGGTACGAGTCATCAGCTTTGACACCAGCCGCATCGCCTCTTGCGCCGGCACCGGCAAATCGACGCCACCCCCCTTGAGTGCCGCCTGACGGTGGCCGTCTTCGTCGATCTGCATCTGCTTGAGGATGGCGGCCGAGCGCGCATCTTGCGCCGGCAAGCGGCCCAGATGATCCTCGAGATGGTCGTAGACCTGACGCTCGGTCTCGGCGAGAAAGCCGAGGTTCACGCGATCACCCAGCGCTCCGGCCAGCGCACCCATGGCAAATGAACCGGCATACCACACCGGATTGAGCAGGCTGGTGCGCCCACCGAGTTCGCTGATGCGCTGCGCCGTCCAAGCCAGGTGTTCAGTCTCTTCCCGTGCTGCCTCACGCATGGCCTGTTGCACCTTGGGATCACGCGCGGTGAGAGCCTGGCCGGCGTAGAGCGCCTGCGCACAGACCTCGCCGACATGATTCACCCGCATCAGGCGCGCCACTTCCTGCCGCTGGCTGTCGTCGAGATCGGCCTCTGGCAGCTCGTCTCCGGGGACTGGGCGAGCACTGTGTGCCGACCCGGCGATGGTGCGCAAGGCGTTGTCGAGCGTGGTGATGAGTGTGTCGATGTTCATGCGTCAAGGGTAGCAGACGGTGGGCAGCCGGCCACTCCATCGGAGGGGTGCCATGGCGGCCCACTGCCTGCGGAGGTGGTGCGTGGCGGCCCACCACCTCGGGGGTGGGTGGCGGCCCACTACCTCAGGGGAGGGGTTGGCGGCCCACTACCTCCGGTGGTGACTTTCCTCGCTCCTCTCGCTGCGCTCGGAAGTCGCTTCGGAAAGACCACCGGACGGGGGCCGCCCGTTTGCGCTTGTGGGTGCTGCGCTGACCGTCACCGGCGGGCCACCGCACAGGGGAGGCTCTTCGCTGCGACCTCCGAGCGCAGCGAGCGGGAGCGAGAAGAGTCGACCCGAGAAGGGCCCGCCCACCACCCCGATGGAAGACCCGCCAACCACCCGACCCAGAGCCCGCCCACGACCGATCAACGCTGGCAGTCAGGGCACCAGAAAGTCGAGCGCTGCCCTAGACGCGCCGAGCGGATCTCGCTGCCGCAAACGACGCAAGGTTGGCCATCGCGGCCGTAGACGCGGTGCTCGAGCTGGAAACAGCCGAGATCGCCGTTGGCTTGCACGTAATCGCGCAGCGAACTGCCGCCGGCTGCAAGTGCCTCTTGCAGCGTCTCGCGGATGGCTGCCACCAAGCGCGCGCACGCCGGCCGGCTGAGCCGACGGGCCGCAGTGCCAGGACGGATGCCCGCCCGGAACAATGCCTCGCTGGCGTAGATGTTGCCGACACCGACCACCGTATGCGCATCCATGATGACTGTCTTGATCGCCGCCTTACGGCCGCGTGTGGCCTGCCACAGCTTTTCGCCATCCCAATCTGGGTCGAGTGGCTCAGGGCCAAGGTCGCGCAGGAGGGGATGGTGCTCGGGCAAGCCGGGCACCAGCAGCACCGCTCCAAAGCGCCGCGGGTCGCGCAGGCGCAACACCCGGCCATCGCCCAGCAGGATGTCGACGTGGTCGTGCTTGCGCGGTGGAGCATCGGCGCGCACCACCGACAGGCTGCCGGACATACCTAGGTGCAGCAGCAGATGGGTATCGCCGAGGTCGGCGAGGATGTATTTGCCGCGGCGAGCCAGCGCCACCACGCGGCGATCGACCAGTTGCGCATGCAGGTCGGGCGGCACCGGCCAGCGCAGGCGCGGGTCGCGGACCACAGCCCCGGCAAGCGAGCGTCCGACGACATGCGGCTCGATGCCACGGCGGGCGGTCTCTACCTCTGGGAGTTCGGGCATGCGGCTCGGACGCCATAAGCCCGGCTTGGTTCACCCTTTGGGCCGCGACGCGTGCCATCGAGGGCATATTCCCTCCCTGGGCCTGGAGGCACACCCCCCTCCAGAGGACGCACATGCCTTGACCCTTGCGCCGCCTCAGAGGCCGCCGGACGGCCATCGCGTATCATTCGCGCACTGCCCGAACCGCCTGCCCGAGCCACCATGTCCGCCACATCCGCTGCCATCGATCCTGCCCTCACAGCACTCTCCCCGCTCGATGGTCGCTACGCGGGGAAGGTAGGCGTGCTGCGCGCACACTTTAGCGAGCTCGGCTTGATACGAGCCCGCACACGTGTGGAGATCGAGTGGCTCAAGGCCTTGGCGGCCGAGCCCGGTATCAGCGATCTGCCGGCCTTCACACCCGACACCATCGACGAGCTCGACGCGGCTGCAGCGGATTTTTCCGGCGCCGACGGCGCCGCCGTGAAGGCCATCGAGGCGACGACCAACCACGACGTGAAGGCGGTGGAGTACTGGCTGCAGAAGCGCTTTGCCGGCAATGCCGAAGTGAGCGCGGCGACCAACTTCCTGCACTTCGCCTGCACCTCCGAGGACATCAACAACCTCTCCTACGCGCTCATGCTGCGCGCCGCGCGCGACGAGGTGCTGCTGCCGCAGCTCGATCGCATCATCGCTGCGCTGCGCGAGATGGCGCATCGTCTGGCCGAGCTGCCGATGCTCTGCCGCACGCACGGGCAGTCGGCCACGCCGAGCACGCTCGGCAAAGAGATGGCCAACGTGGTGTACCGCCTGCAGCGGGCCCGCGCCGCCATCGCCGCGGTGGCCATCCTTGGCAAGATCAATGGCGCGGTGGGCAACTACAACGCACACCTCGCGGCCTACCCCGACCTCGACTGGGAGACTTTCGCCAAGCGCTTCGTCGAATCACTGGGGCTCGAGTTCAACCCGTACACCATCCAGATCGAGCCGCACGACTGGACCGCCGAGCTGTGTGATGCCATCGGCCGCGCCAACACCATCCTCGTCGACCTTGACCGCGACCTGTGGGGCTACATCTCGCTGGGTTACTTCAAGCAGCGCGTGGTGCAAGGCGAGGTGGGCTCATCAACCATGCCACACAAGGTCAACCCCATCGATTTCGAGAACTCCGAAGGCAACCTAGGCGTGGCCAACGCCCTGCTCCGGCACTTTTCGGAGAAGCTGCCGATCAGCCGCTGGCAGCGCGACCTCACCGATTCCACCGTTCTGCGCAACGTCGGTGTGGCTTTCGGTCATACGCTGCTGGGGCTTGAATCACTGCTCAAGGGCTTGGGCAAGCTCGAGGCCAACCCGGCAAGGCTGCAGGAAGACCTCGACGCCAACTGGGAGGTGCTGGCCGAGCCGATCCAGACGGTGATGCGCCGCTACGGCGTGGCCAATCCCTACGAGGCGCTCAAAGCGCTGACGCGCGGCAAAGCAGGCTTGTCATCTGCCGACCTGCAAGGCTTCATCGACGGCTTGGCGATCCCGCCAGAGGCCAAAGCGCGCCTGCTGGCGATGACACCGGCGACCTACATCGGCAAAGCTGCCGAACTGGCGCGGCGGGTGTGAGCCACCCCATGTCGCTCAGGTTTTGCGTCGGTTGCGCAGCGCGGCAATGAGCAGGGGCGAGATGGAAGCCGCGATGATGACCACCACGATCAGGGACAGGTGCCCCTTGACGAACTCCAGATTGCCAAAGAAATAGCCAAGAGGCACCAGTGTGCCCACCCAGAGGACCGCAGCACCGACGCTGAATAACAAGAACTTGCGGTACTCCATTCGACCGAGGCCAGCGACAAAGGGCACGAAGGTGCGCATCAGCGGCACGAAGCGCGCCACGACGATGGTCTTGCCGCCATGCCGCTCATAGAAGTCGTGGGTGCGTTGCAGGTTGCGCGGGTTGAGCCACCGCGACTGCGGATCGTCGAACACGGCGGGCCCGATACGCCGAGCGATCCAATAGTTGGTGTTGTCGCCGCACAGCGCCGCAGCGATGAGTACACCCACGATGAGCCAGAGCGGGATGCCGACCAGTGCTGCAACCGCCCCGGCGACGAACAGCAGGCTGTCGCCCGGCAAGAAAGGCGCTACCACAAGCCCGGTCTCGGCCCAGACGACGAGAAAGAGGATGAGCAGAAAGCCGCTGCCGTAGTCCCGCGCCAGTTGCAAAAGATGCACATCAAAGTGCAGCAACAGATCGGCGATCGCGGCGAGCGTCTCCGTCATCAGGGCATCGCGTCGACTTGCTCTTTTGCCGGCTTGACCAGATCCGCCTGCGTCACACCGAGCCACATCACCAGGGCCGAGGCGACGAAAGCCGACGAGTAGATGCCGAACAGGATGCCGATGGTGAGTGCCAGTGCGAAGCCGTAAAGCGCTTCACCGCCAAAAATGAGCATCGAGAGCACGGCCAGCTGGGTGGACCCGTGGGTGATGATGGTCCGGCTCATGGTGCGGGTGAGCGCGTTGTCGATGATCTCCGGCACCGTACGCCCCCGCATCTTGCTGAAGTTCTCGCGGATGCGGTCGAACACCACCACCGATTCGTTGACCGAATAACCGAGCACCGCGAGCACCGCGGCGAGCACGGTGAGCGAGAACTCCCACTGAAAGAAGGAGAAGAAGCCGAGGATGATGACCACATCGTGGAGGTTGGCGAGCAGCGCCGAGATGCCGAACTTCCACTCGAAGCGCATCCACAGGTAGATGACGATGCCCAGACAGACGAACAGCAGCGCCATGGCGCCATCGGTGGCGAGTTCCTTGCCGATCTGCGGGCCAACAAACTCCACCCGGCGCAGCTCGATGGCGGGCTCGACCGCCTTGAGGGCATCGAAAACCTGCTCGGACAGCTGCGCGCTGGTGAGGCCCTGCTTGACCGGCAGGCGGATGAGCACTTCGCGCGAGGTGCCAAAGTTCTGCACCGCTGCGTCGGCAAAGCCGAGCTGACCCAACTCGCTGCGGATGCGGGACAGGTCGGCGGCCTGCGGCGTGGCGATCTCCATGACGGTGCCGCCGGTGAACTCGACCGAGAAATGCAGCCCGCGCGTGGCCAAAAAGAACACCGCAGCGATGAACGTGACGATCGACACCACGTTGAACCACAGCGCGTGGCGCATGAACGGGATGTCGCGGCGGATGCGGAAGAATTCCATGGCAGTACGTCCTCGTCAGGCGGCGGCGTCGCGCTGCGCCCAGTCGGTGTTGCCGATCGAAAGGTGGCTGATGCGCTTCTGCCGGCCGTAGATGAGATTGACCAAGCCCCGCGAGACCAGCACCGCGCTGAACATGGAAGTCAGGATGCCCAGGCAGTGCACAACGGCAAAACCCCGCACCGGGCCGGAACCGAAGGCGAGCAGCGCCAGGCCGGCGATGAGGGAGGTGATGTTGGAGTCGAGGATGGTGCCGAAGGCGCGCTCGTAGCCAGCAACGATCGAGGCACCCGGCGAGTTGCCGTTGCGCAGCTCCTCGCGGATGCGCTCGTTGATGAGCACGTTGGCGTCGATGGCCATGCCGAGCGTGAGCGCGATGGCAGCGATACCCGGCAGCGTGAGTGTGGCCTGCAGCAGCGAGAGCAGCGCGATGAGCAGGAACAGGTTGCTGGCCAGTGCGATCGACGAGATGGCGCCGAACACGAGGTAGTAGATGACCATGAAGACGACGATGGCGGCGAAGCCATAGAGCGTCGACTTGATGCCGCGGCTGATGTTATCGGCCCCCAGAGACGGGCCGACGGTGCGCTCCTCGACGATCTCCATCGGCGCTGCGAGCGACCCGGCACGCAGCAGCAGTGCGATGTCACGCGCCTCCTCGGTGTTCATGGCGCCGCTGATCTGCACGCGACCTCCCGCGATCTCGGTGCGGATGACCGGCGCTGTGACCACCTCCGACTGGCCTTTCTCGACCAGCAACATGGCCATGCGCTTGCCGACGTTCTCGCGGGTGATCTGCTTGAAGATGCGGGCGCCCTTGCCGTCAAGGTTGATGTGCACCGCCGGCTGGCCACTCTGGCCGTCGAAGCCGGGCTGCGCGTCGGAGATGTTCTCGCCAGTGAGGTAGACCTGCTTCTTGACGAGGTAAGGGCGGCCGCTGCGCTCAAAGACGAGGTCGGAGCCGAACGGCACCTGCCCGGCCTCAGCCGCGGCCAATGCCCCTGGATCGCTGTGCTCCTCGTCGACCATGCGCAACTCGAGGGTGGCGGTGCGGCCGAGGATGTCCTTGGCCTTGGCGGTGTCCTGCACCCCCGGCAACTGCACCACCACGCGCGACGGACCTTGCTGCTGCACGATGGGCTCGGCCACGCCGAGCTCGTTGACGCGGTTGCGCAGCGTGGTGATGTTCTGCTGCAGCGAGGCTTCCTCGATGCGCTTGAGCTCGGTGGGGGTGAGCGACAGGATGAGGCGGAGGTCCTCGCCGACCACGTCGTCGCGCATCGAAAGCCCACGGAAATCGCGCTCGACCAGTGCGCGCGCTTTCTTGCGCGACTCCTCGTCCTTGAAGCGCAGGGTGAGGTCGTCGCCCTGGCGGCTGATGCCGCCGTAGGCGACACGAGCCTCGCGCAGGCTGCCCCGCAGCTCATTCTGGCTGCGCTCGATGGCCTTGGACAGCGCCGTCTTCATGTCGACCTCGAGCAGGAAGTGCACACCGCCGCGAAGATCGAGGCCCAGATACATGGGCAGTGCGCGGATGGACCCCATCCACTCCGGCGAGGCCGACTGCAGCGCCAGTGCGATGATGAACTGGTTGCCGAGCGCCTGTTGCAAGACGTCGCGCGCCTTGAGCTGCTCCTCGGTGCTGCCGAGGCGCACACGGATGCTGCGCTCGTCGCTGACCACTGCGCCCGGGCTCACGCCACCGGCCTTGAGTGCTTGTTCGACCTGCCCCATGAGGGCGGTGTCGGCCTTGACACCCGGGCGGGCAGGGACCACCTGCACCGCCGGCACCTCGCCGAACAGGTTGGGCACCGTATAGATGACGCCAAGCGCCATCACGATGGCGATGAGGGCGTTCTTCCAGAGCGGGAAGCGGTTCATGGGGTGTCCGGTGGCTTGGCGATGGGGCGACGGCCGCCCGCTGGATCAGGCCGCTGCGATGCTGCCCTTGGGCAGAACGGTCTGGATGCTCGGGCGCTGCACGACGATGCGCGTGTCCTTGGCGATCTCGAGCGTGACATACGCGTCGGCGACCTTGGTCACCTTGCCCAGCACTCCGCCGCCGGCGACGACCTCATCGCCGACCTGCAGCGCATCGATCATCTGCTTGTGCTCCTTGGCGCGCTTCATCTGCGGGCGGATGAGCATGAAATAGAACAGCACGAAGATGACGACCATCGGCAGCAGTCCGGCCCAATCGAAGGCTGGCGCAGGCTGCTCGGCGAAGGCGGGCGCGGAAAAGGAGGCGAGGACGCTGGCGAGAACGGGAGCGGCTTTCATCGGGTCTGGGCTCGGGGTGTGGAGGGCAGCAAAAATGGTGGGCGATGGTAGCACGGAGGCGCTGGCGGGCCGACGCGACGCATCACCAGAACTCAGGCAGCACCGGTGGCGTAGCGTTCCCGACGCTCGCGGTTGAAGCTGGCCAGCTGGCCAGCTTCGATGGCCGCACGCATGCCGGCCATGAGTCGCTGGTAGTGGCGCAGATTGTGGACCGTATTGAGCCGCGCACCGAGCGCCTCGCCCGTGCGGTGCAGGTGGTGCAGGTAGGCACGGCTGTGATGACGGCAGGTGTGGCAGTCGCAGTCCGGGTCGATCGGACGCGGGTCGGCGCGGTGTGCGGCGTTCTTGATGCGCAGCTCACCGAGCGTGGTGTAGAGGATGCCATGACGCGCATTGCGCGTCGGCAACACACAGTCGAACATGTCGACGCCCCGCTCCACCGCATCCATCAGGTCGAGTGGCGTGCCCACACCCATGACGTAACGAGGGCGATCCGCCGGCAGACGCGGCGCCGAATGCTCGAGGATGCGCAGCATGTCGGCCTTGGGCTCGCCCACCGAGAGCCCTCCGAGCGCATAACCCTCGAAGCCGATGTCGGTGAGGCCGGCCAAGGATTCCTCGCGCAGGTCCTCGTACATGCCACCCTGGACGATGCCGAACAGCGCGTTGCCGCAGCCGGTGGCATCGAAAGCGTCGCGGCTGCGGCGCGCCCAGCGCAAGGAGAGGCGCATCGAGTCGGCGGCTTCGGCAGGCGTGGCCGGGTAAGGCGTGCACTCGTCGAAGATCATGGCGATGTCGCTGTTGAGCGCCGCCTGGATCTGCATCGAGACCTCCGGCGTGAGCATGAGCCGATCGCCATTGAGGGGGCTCGCAAAGCGCACACCCTCCTCGCTGATCTTGCGCAGCGCACCGAGCGACCAGACCTGGAAGCCTCCCGAATCAGTGAGGATGGGGCCGCTCCAGTTCATGAAGCCGTGCAGCCCGCCGAAGCGGTGGAGAATATCGGTGCCGGGACGCAACCACAGGTGGAAGGTGTTGCCGAGCAGGATCTGCGCGCCGCTGGCCGCGACCTCTTCGGGCGTGAGGCCCTTGACCGCGCCATAGGTACCCACCGGCATGAAGGCGGGTGTATCCATCGCGCCGTGCTTGAGCGTGATGCGGCCACGACGGGCGGGACCATCGGTGGCGAGCAGTTCGAAGCGCAAGGGGGGCTGAGCGGTGGATGACACGGATCAGGTGAGCGCTGGGCGCGAGCCCGAAGGCTGCGGGTCGATAAGCATGGCGTCACCGTAACTGAAGAAACGGTAGCCCTGCGCGATGGCGTGCTGGTAAGCAGCACGGATAGGCTCGACTCCGCCGAGCGCCGACACCAGCATCAGCAGGGTCGACCTGGGCAGATGGAAGTTGGTCATGAGCGCATCGATGACGCGGAAATCATACCCCGGGCGAATGAACAGCCCGGTCTCGGCGCTGCCGGCACGCAGACTGCCCTCTGCTGCAGCCGATTCGAGCGCGCGCAACGCGGTGGTGCCTACTGCCACCACGCGCCCGCCACGGGCACGGGCAGCAGCTACCGCATCGACCGTGGCCTGGGGCACCACCCACCACTCGCGGTGCATGATGTGCTCGTCGAGCTGGTCGACACGCACCGGCTGGAAGGTACCGGCACCCACGTGCAGCGTGACCCACGCCAGCTCGATACCCTGCGCCTGCAGAGCGGCGAGCAGCGGCTCGTCGAAATGCAAGCCGGCGGTGGGCGCGGCCACCGAGCCGGGCTCGCGCGCAAAAACGGTCTGGTAGCGCGCCTCGTCGACGGCATCGGCTGCTCGCTCGATGTAAGGCGGCAAGGGCAGCCGGCCATGCCGCTCGATCATTTCGAGCGCGTCGCCGTCGAAGCGCAGGTGGAAGAACTCACCGGCGCGACCCATCACCGTGGCACGGAGATCGCCGTCGAGTGCCAGCACGCTGCCGGCAGCGGGCGTCTTGCTGGCGCGCAGCATGGCAAGGACCTCGCGCTCTCCGACGATGCGCTCGACCAGCACCTCGACCCGACCACCGGTGGCCTTGGTACCGCAGAGGCGCGCGTGGATGACACGGCTGTCGTTGAACACCATGAGATCGCCGGGGCAGAGCCATTGCGGCAAGGCCCGCACCCGCGAGTCGGTGATCTGCTCGCCTCGCAGGACCAACAGGCGCGACGCCGCCCGATCGACCAGCGGGACTTGGGCGATGCGATCAGGCGGGAGTCCGTAATCGAAATCGGCAAGCGTGAGCGGCATGGGACGCGACTCTACCGCAGCCTCCCCCCGGTCGACAGCGCTTGATCTGGCGCAATGCACCGCCGGTAGCTGGTCAGTAGATTAACGGCCATGAAGACCGACTCGACGCCACGCAAAGATCCGCTGACTGCCGAGACATCGCAGCGCGCCGATCGGCCGTCGATGCCCCGCCCCTTCCAGCCCTCTGCATCGCCTAGCCAACTCGTGCAGGCGGTGTGCCGCAGCCGCATGGTGCAGGGCGGTGATGCGTGGGTCGAATTGTTGTCGCAAGCGCGACGCGAGAACCGCAAGCGCAACATCACCGGCGTGCTGGTACGACAAGGCGACGCCGTATTGCTGGTGTTGGAGGGAACGGCCGAGCGGGTCGGCGAGGTGCTCACTGCGATCGGCCGCGACCCACGCCATGTCGGGCTCTCGGTGCTGCGCGTGCGTTCGGCACTCAAACGCGATTTCCCCGGCTGGTGGATGGCGAGCACCCAACTCGATATCGATCGCTTCATCCGCATCGAGCGGGCCTTCGCCAGCGACGACCCCGACGCCGGAAGGCGGCTGCGAGCCTTCATCGTCGATGGCGAGTGGATGCCGGAACCGACCCTGGGGGGCGCCGCACTGCTCACGCCGATGTCACGCCGCACCAATCATGTCGGCCTTGCCGCGCATGCGAATGGTGGCGAGACGGCAGCCAGCGCAGTGCGAGCCGTGCGCGTTCGCAGCGGCCTGACGCAGACGGAGTTCGCCCGACGCTTCGGCGTGCCACTGCACACCTTGCGCAACTGGGAACAGGGCAAGCGTGCGCCGACGGGAGCAGCGGCCACCCTCATCCGTATCATGACTGTGATGCCGGAGGTGGTCAGCGCGATCGCAGCCACGGCGCCACCGCTCATGCGTCCGAACTGAGGGCTCTCACGCCGGGCTGGCGAGGGTGGAAGGCCACGCCGGTCCGGCTTTTTTGCTTGCAGCGGCGCTGCCCACCACACGATAATCCGCCCTCCCCTCCAGCCGGGATGGCGGAATCGGTAGACGCAGCGGATTCAAAATCCGCCGCCAGAGATGGTGTGGGGGTTCGAGTCCCCCTCCCGGCACCAGTCAGGATCAGGCAAGCGCATGCCCACCCGTGCTCCCTGACTGCGCGTCCAGACCCAGTGAGGGTCGAACAGACGCTCAGTGGGACGCGCTGTAGCCCGAAGAGTCAGGTTGGAAGCCGGGGCTCCACGTACCGCGTTGACGCAGTGATTCGAGTTCGGCCACCGCGCGCTGGAACGACCGGTTCCACAACTCCTGACTCACACCAACGTCGAGGATGGACTCAAGCCAGCCAAGAAGGATCTGGCATTGGGTGGAGACTGCGGGATCGCTCAACAGCGTTTGGTACTCGCTCTCCAAACGGTTGATCTGCGCCTTGCCCAAGGCTATTCGGGCGGCAAGAGGCTGTTTCACAGGCCATTAGTCTCATGAATGTGGATATTGTGATGATAAATTTTGTCTAGGACAATGTCCAGACTTTTTGCATCATGGCGTCAGTCCAAAGCTCACCGCGCGAGCCTCTGCTAGGCTGAGAGGTACCCCGACTCGTCAAATGTCATGCACGACGCCGAGCGCATCCATCGCATCGACCAACTCCTGCACGAGCGGCAGGTGGTGCCGCTGAGCGAGATGCTCAAGGCACTCGGCGTTTCGCGAGCCACCTTCAAGCGCGATCTGGCTTATCTGCGCGACCGCTTCAATGCGCCCATCGAGTACGACCGCGAACGTGGTGGGTACCGTTTTGCCGAACAGGGCCCCGGGCCGCGCTACGCCCTGCCGGGCCTTTGGTTCAGCGAGGCCGAGGTCGCTGCCCTCTTGACCATGAGCCAGCTGCTCGAGGAACTCGACAGCAACCTGCTGACCCCGCACATCCGGCCGCTGATGGCCCGCATCGACGCCATTCTCGGCGACGGCAAGGTGGGATCTGCGGAATTGCGGCGGCGCATCCGCATCACCCGTGCCGGCACGCGCCCGCCGGCCAACCAGTGGTTCCCCGGCATCGGCCTTGCACTGCTGCGCCGCAAGCGCCTGTACATCCGTTACTACGGACGCGCCAGAGACGATGTGACCGACCGCGCGGTGTCACCGCAGCGCCTCGTGCATTACCGCGGCAACTGGTATCTCGATGCCTGGTGCCACCTGCGAGACGGCTTACGGAGTTTCGCGCTCGATGGCTTCCGTAGCATGCAGACCCTCGAGCAGCCCGCCACAGAGTGCACCGACGCTGAACTCGACGCGTTCTTCAGCGCCGGCTACGGCATCTTCTCGGGTGCCGATGTGCGCTGGGCCCGGCTGCGCTTCAGCGCCGAGCGCTCACGTTGGGTAGCGGCCGAGCATTGGCACTCACAACAGCGGGGTGACTTTGATGAGATGGGACGCTATGTGCTCGAAGTGCCCTATTCCGATCCACGCGAGTTACTCGGTGAGGTGTTGCGGCACGGCAGCAGCGTGGAGGTGCTGGATCCACCGGAGATACGCGAGATGTTGCGCGCCGAACTGCGAGCTGCACTGACGCTCAGCGGCGGCTGAAGGCAGCCACACGACGCAGGCAGTCGGCCATGCGTGAGGGCGGAATGGCAAAGTTGAGCCGCATGAAGCCGCTGCCGCCGACGCCAAAGCGTGCACCCGCCGAGAGTCCGAGCCCAGCCTCGACCCAAGCGCGCATGAGGCGGGTATCGTCCATGCCGGTGCCACGGCAATCCAGCCACGCCAGATAGGTGGCCTCCGGCGGCGTGCCCTTGACCCATCCGTCGACAGCCGGAGTGAGCGCCTCGAACAGCGCGTCGCGGTTGGCGCGCAACACATCGAGGCAGGCATCGAGCCAGGTGTCGCCCTCTCGGTAAGCGGCCTCAAAGGCCACCAAGCCGAGCGGGTTGGCAACGCTCACGGGCAGTCGGCCGAACGCCTCGGCCAGACGACTGGCCACAGCGTCGCTGGACGAGATGACCGCCGAAAGGCCCAAACCAGGGATGTTGAAGGTCTTGCTTGGAGCCACGGCCGTGGCCACTGCATCCTCGGCGGTAGCGATCCGGCCGAGGGGGATGTGTAGCGGCGCATCGGCCGCTGCGCCGTGGCGCGGGGCGTAGACCAGGTCGGCATGGATCTCGTCGCTGAGGATGGCCATGCCGTGCCGCCGCGCGATGTCGAGCACCGCGCGCAACTCGTCCTCGCGCCAGACCCGCCCGACCGGGTTGTGCGGACTGCAGAGCAGCAACAGGCGTGCGCCCCCGCGCGCGAGCCCCTCGAGCCGGTCGAGGTCCATAGAGTAGCCAGCGCCAGACTCCCGCCCGCTGCCCTGCAAGAGCGGGTTCTCGAGCACGACGCGGCCCTGCCGGGTGACGGCGTCGAACAGCGGCGGGTAGACCGGTGGCTGTACCACCACGCCCTGCCCCGGTTCGGTGAAGGCAGCCACCGCCGCGTAGAGCGTGGGCACCACGCCGGGCGCGAGCGCGACGCGGTGGCCATCCACCTGCCAGCCATGCCGGCGCGCAAGCCAGCCGCTGAGCGCCTCCGGCACAGCGTCCGGGACCACGGTATAGCCATAGACCGGATGCGCCACGCGTGCCGCGAGGGCGGCCTGGACCGCCGGCGGCGCGGCGAAGTCCATGTCGGCCACCCAGAGCGGCTCGACCGCATCGGTGCCGAACAGACGCCGGCGCAGGTCGTACTTCTCGCTGTGCGTACCCACGCGCTCCACCGGCTTGTCGAAGTCGAACACCGGCGAAGCGCCCCGAAGCCGGCTCAATGGCGCGCGGGGCTGCACCGAGGCGGTGCGAGACTCAGGCCACCCTTTCCCACACTGTGACCTCGGCCAAGGTGTGCTGATGCTTGCGGCGCGTCTCGCGGATCACAAAAGCGACGTCGCGGGGCTCGCCGAGCATGCGGAAGTGCGGCGCCAGCGCGGCCTTGAGGGCATCGAGCGTGGTCCAGCTCTCGCCGTCCTTCTTGAAGCCGCCGAGCCAGTTCTCTTTGGATGTGTGGTCCTCGAGCCAGGTGTAGGGCGAGCTGAGCATGAGCACCCCGCCGACATTGAGCCGCTCGTGGATGCGGCCAAGGAAGGCCATCGGATCGTAGAGCCGATCGATGAGGTTGGCGGCGAGAATGAGGTCGTAGCCAGTGAGCACAGTCTTGAGGTTGCAGGCATCACCCTGCAGGAAATCGACCTTGCCGGCCACCTCCACCAGCCCTAGAGCGGCCAGCGTGCGCGTCTGGTAACTCACCAGATCACCCTCTTCGACGCGCTGATAACGCAGCTCGCCGGTATCACGCAGCTGCACACCGGCGTTGATGAAGCGCGCCGAGAAGTCGACGCCGGTGACATGCCCGAAATGCTTGGCCAGCTCGAAGGTGGCGCGGCCGGTGGCGCAGCCCAGATCGAGCGCAGTCCGCGCCGGGCGGTCGCCGATGGCCGCGATGGCGATCTGCGCCAGCGCGCGCGGGAAGTTGGGCACGCCGAAGCACTCGTCGCCGAAGTGGAACTCCACATATTCGGCGAGCTGGCGATCGGATTCGTAATAGACGTTAGGCGCCACGGCAGGCGTATCGGTGACCACGTAGCGCAACCCCGCATGTTGGAAGAAATGACGGCGAAAAGCATAGCGCGAGGCGCGGATGCTCTCGTTGCCGCAAGAGGCCCACGAACCACCCTTCATGAGGTTGTGGCGGCCGTCGAAGGTGGGCGTGGAGAAATCATCGTAGATGTCGTGGACGCGGAAGCCCTCGAACGGGTAGATGGGCGTCTCGGTCCACTGCCATACATTGCCGACCACATCAAAGAAGTCGCCCTGCGCGTGACGATCGACCGGGCAGCTCGAGGCCCCGTGGTCGAGGTGCAGGTTGGCGGCGGCCGGACGATCGTGCGGCACCTCGGCGATGCCGGCGACGTCGTACAAGCGATACCACTCGTCTTCGGTGGGCAGACGGTGGTTGCGGCCGGTGGTAGCGGTCATCCAGCGGCAGAAAGCGCGGGCCTCGAGGCAATTGACCTCGACCGGCCAGTTCCAAGGCATCGGCACCACCTCGGTCATCAGGCGCAGCTTCCAGGTGACACCCTCGCGCACCCAGAAGGTCGGCGCCTGCGCCAGCGAGTAGCGGCGCCAGCCCTCGCCCTCCTCGTCCCACCACTGCGGGTCGGCATAGCCACCCGCCTCGACGAAGGCCAGGTATTCAGCGTTGCTGACCAGCATGCGGCCCGCCTCGAAAGCGGGGAGCTCGACCTTGCGCTCGCCGTACTCGTTGTCCCAGCCGTAGATCGGGTCGTCGAGGGCCTTGCCCATGCGTACCGTGCCGGCAGGCACTGGCACCAGCGCGTTGGCCGGGGCGTCGAAGGGCGTCGGGGCAGCGGCCAGCCCGCTGCGATCGGGCGACCATGCCGCGAGCGGCCGCACGCGCCCGAGCGCGTGCTGACGGATGAGCACCGACGACGTCTCGAGGTGGATGCGCTCGTGCTCGACGCCCATGATGACGGCCCACCATGGGTTGTCCCAGTCGACCGGCAGCTGCAGCGGCGCCTCGCGGATGACACGATCGACCATGGCACGGACCTTGTCGCGATAGGCACGCACCGCGGCGGCGGTGGGCCAATCGTAATGCGCCTCGTTGAGGTCGTCCCAGCTCATCTCATCGACCCCCACCGCGAACATCGACTCGAAGCGCGGGTCGATGCGTTCGCTGATGAGCCCAGCCAGAACGAACTTGTTGGTGAAAAAGGTGGCGGTGTGCCCGTAATAAAAGATCAGCGGGTGGCGCAGGCTGATGGGCTTGGTGCGAAAGCTGTCCTCGTCCACCAGTGCCTCGAACAGCGACTCATAGGTGCTGAACGTGCTGTGGAAGTACTCACCCAGTGTCCGCCGGAAGGCGATCGGGTCGGTGGTGCGCAGGTCGGGGGTCCGCGGAAAGAGAAGTCGGGAGTCGTTGCGCATTCAGGCACCTCGTGTTTTTCTGTGACTGACGCGTGTCGTCGCCAGTCCGTGATGATCCGTAGGGAGCGACAAGATACCGCTTGAACCTGTCCAATCCGGACAGAATGGCGCCGCCCATGGGCGCTGGACACCCGGCGCCAGCCGCCACAGCGGGGTGGGACATCGGCTGCGACGGCTCGTTCACAAGCGGTGCGATAATCCGTGCCTTCGCGCCCCGCGCCCCCGACCGGAGACCCCCCATGTACGTGATCGACCGCAATCTGGCCGTGATCAAGCCCAAGCAGCCCTTCCTCGATTGGCTGTGCAAGACGCCGGGCAACGAGGTCGACCTCACGCTCGATCAGTTGCGCATCGACTGCACTGCACTGCTCATCCCCGAGTTCGAAGAGCCTGAGGACGCGGTGAGCTTCATCGACGAGATCGCCGTCGAGCTGTTCGAGGCAGAGCTCGGCAGTTGGGTCGACGATGCCTCGCACTGGCCCAAGGATCGCTCGCTGGCCGCTTTCTGGTCGTGGTTTGATGTCGAGATCCACGGCACGGTGGTGGATCTGGTCGACGAAGAGGTTCCAGCCGAGCCCGAACCGCCGCGGCGCGGCGGCAAGAGTGGCAAGGCGGGTGCGCGCTAGGCCGAAGCGCGGGCGCTGACGAACGCGGTCAGGGCCCCGAGGGTGCTGAACATGCGGCCATCGATCTCGTCGTCTGCGATGCTCACGTCGAAACGGTGGCGGATGGCCTCGAGCACCGACAACACCGCCATGGAATCCAGCTCCGGAATGGCCCCCATGAGTCGCGAATCGGCGCACAACATGGCGCCGCGACCGTTGAGGACGAGGACGTCGTCGAGGATGCGTGCCAACTCGGTCTGCATGTCTACTGCCATGGTCTTGTCGTGTCCCGGCCCTGGTGAGGGCGCGTGTGAGGCCGGACGATGCCAGCGGGGCTCAGCGCCGCGGGGGCCGTCGCACCACCGTGTCCGGGGGCGCCATTATAGGAAGTCCGCGCCGCCGTGGACACCGACGACATCAAGCCAGTGCAAAAGCGAGTGCCGTCGTGGTGCCGGCGCAACAACTCGCCACCGGCGGCCGGTCCGCGCATGACGATGCGGACGATCATCACCACCGACGATCTGCTGCGGGCCTCCGCACGAAAAGCACCCGAGGCCATCGCCCTCTGGCGGGAGGGTATCGCACTGAGCTACGCCGAACTTGACGCGCGCGTCGATCGGGCGGCCGGCTGGTTGCGGCGGAACTTGCCACTGCGCGGCGCACGCGTCGCCATATGGCTCGACAAGCGGGTGGACACCGTGGTGGCGATGTTCGCCGCGATGCGTGCCGGGCACGTGGCGGTGCCGCTCAACCCGGCGCTCCGCGCCGCACAGGTGCAAGCCTGTCTGGCCGACTGCGGTGCCGCCGCCTTGTTCAGCGATGGCGCTCGCCTCTCTGCCTGGGCCAGCACCCCCGCCATGAGCACCAACCACAGCCCCGGGGTGCTGGTCGATGTCGACGCGCCCGATTGCTGCACCCGCGCCCCGAACCCTGACAACCCGTCCACCCCCCTTTTGCAAGCCGGCTTTGCCGAGCGCGATGGCGAGGAGCTGGCGATCCTGTTCTACACCTCGGGCAGCAGCGGTGCGGCCAAAGGTGTCATGGTGACGCATGCCAACCTGCTGGCGGGCGCCGATGCAGTGAACCGCTATCTCGACCACACCGCCGACGACCGGCTCCTCGCCGCCCTACCGCTGTCCTTTGACGCGGGCTTCTCGCAACTCACCAGCGCGTTCGCCGTGGGCGCTGCGGTGGTGCTGCTCGACCACCTGTTCCCGGCCGACGTGCTCAGCGCACTCGAACGCGACCGGGTGACCGGCATCACCGGGGTGCCGCCACTCTATCTGCAGCTGGCGGCCGCTCTGCCAAGACACTCGGGCCCGCGGGACGCTGCTCGCATCACGGCGACGGCCACCGTGCCGCGCGGCAGCAGCCTGCGCTACTTTGCCAATACCGGAGGCCACTTGCCACAGCCCACCTGGCTGGCGCTACGCCAGCACTGGCCACAGGCAGAGCCGATCGCCATGTATGGGCTGACCGAGGCGTTCCGCGCGAGCCGCTTGCCAGCAGAGGATTTTGCCCGCAAGCCTGACTCCATCGGCCTGCCCATCCCGGGCGGCACCCGGCTGCATGTGATGCGCGCCGATGGCTCGCCTTGCGCGGCTGGCGAACCCGGCCAACTTGTGCAGCAGGGGCCTCTGGTGACGCGCGGCTACTGGAACGATCCGGCACGCAGCCTCGAGCGCTTCCGACCCGGACCCGATGGTGAGCCGGCGGTCTGGTCGGGCGACACCGTGTGGCGCGATGACGAGGGCTATCTCTACTTTGTCGGGCGCGACGACGAGCAGATCAAGACCTCGGGCTACCGCGTAAGCCCCAGTGAGGTGGAGGCGGTGGCTGCGGCGGCCGGCTGGCCAGAGTGCGTCGCAATGGGCGTGCCCGATGCCACCCTCGGACACGCGATCGTGCTGGTGGTGGCCGGCAGCGCCGCGGCGGTGCCAGATGCCCACGCCATGGCCACCGACCGTGACAGCGCGCACGAAGGACTGCTGCCGGCACTGCGGGCCGCGCTTCCGGCGTGGATGGTGCCGCGCCGCATCGAGGTATGGGATGGCTCGCTGCCACGCAACGCGAATGGTAAGTTCGACCGCGTGCTGATCCGCCAGAGGACCCTGCAGCGCGCCGCGCATCCACAGCCCGACCATAACGGCGACGGCGATGACTGATCGCGCGCGCGCTGGCCTGGCCGCCACGCAGGCCGCCCCGCACACGGCACCCGCTCACGCGCCGCCGCTGTTCACGGTGGATCCGCAGGGCGCGCTGATGCTGGGCGCCGAGCCTGCCATTGCACTGGCCGAGCGCATCAGCACACCGCTCTACGCTCTCGACGGGCGGCTGGTGCGGGAGCGTGTGGCTGAGGTCCGCGACCTACTGCCGGCTGGCGTGCGTCTGCACTACGCCATCAAGGCCAACCCGATGCCAGACCTGCTGCGCCTGCTCGCGCCGCTCGTCGACGGCTTCGACGTCGCCTCGGCTGGCGAGCTGCAGCTGGCGCTGGATGCCGGCCACCGCGGCGCCGACCTGGGCTTCGCCGGGCCTGGCAAGCGCGACGACGAGTTGCGCGCCGCGATGGGTGCGGGCGCCGTCGTCAACGTCGAGTCAGCAGGCGAACTGGCGCGACTGGCGGCACTGGCCCGCGCCAGAGGGCGACGCAGCTTGGCGGCATTGCGCATCAACCCGGACTTCGAGCTGCGCCAGTCGGGCATGCGCATGGGCGGCGGCGCGCAGGTGTTCGGCATCGACGCCGAGCAGGTGCCGGGGGTCCTCGCCGCGTGGCCGGCTGATGTCGACTTTGCCGGCTTCCACATCTACGCCGGCTCGCAGAATCTCAACGGCGAGCAGGTGGCAGACGCCCTGCGGCGCAGCCACGCCCTTTGCGCGCGACTGGCCGGCGGCGCGCCTGCCACGCCGCGCATCTTCAACCTCGGCGGCGGGCTGGGCATCCCTTACTTTGCTGGCGAGCAGCGCATCGACACCGCGCCGATCGCCAGCGCGATGGCGAGCATCGCTGCCGCGCATCGCCATGCCTTCCCGGACACCACGCTGGTGCTGGAGATGGGCCGTTACCTGGTCGGCGAGGCCGGCGTGTTCCTCACCCGCGTGCTCGACCGCAAGCGTTCACGTGGCCGCGAGTTTCTGGTGTGCGACGGCGGCATGCACCAGCACCTGGCGGCGTCGGGCAATCTCGGCCAAGTGATCCGCCGCGACTACCCGGTCTGGCTGGCACGCGATCTGCGGGCCCGACCCGACTCGGCCTTTACCGTCTGCGGGCCGCTGTGCACGCCGCTGGACGTCCTGGCGCGCGAGGCGCTGCTGCCGGGCGACGTGCAGCCGGGCGACGTGCTGGCCATCGGCCAGTCGGGCGCCTACGGTGCGAGCGCCAGCCCGGCGGGATTCCTGTCGCACCCTGCCGCTGGTGAGATGCTGGTCTAGGCCAGTCGGCGCTCGATGACGTAGCGGGTCAGGTCGGCGTTGGACGCTAGGCCGAGTTTCTGCAGGACGCGGCTGCGGTAGGTGCTGACCGTCTTGGTGCTCAGGTTGAGTTCGGTAGCGATGCGCTTGAGCGGCCTGCCGGCGCCGAGCATCAGCAACACGCCCATCTCGCGGCGCGACAGCGCCAGGTGCGGCACCACCGCCCGTTCCGCCCCATTCCCTGCCATCAGGGTGCGCGCGGCGCGCGGCGCCAGGTAAGTGTCGCCGCCCAACACCGTGCGCGCAGCCAGCAGGATCTGTTCGGGCTGGCTGCGCTTGTGCAGGTAGCCGGCTGCGCCCATGCCAATCAGCGGCAGGGTGAAGTCTTCCTCGTTGTTGATGCCGAACACCAGCACACGAGATGCCGGCGCGTTGCGCCGAAGGTGCCCCAGCATCTCAACCAGCGGCAACTCCGGCATTGCGGGGTCAAGCATCAGCAGATCGCAGGGCACCCGTCCCAACAGCTGCAGAACCTCTGACGAGTGCCCGACCTCGGCGACCACGCAGAAGTCGCGCGTGACGCCAAAAACGTGGCGCAAGCCGATGCGCACCACCGGGTACTGGTCAGCGATAACGATATCCGCCATGCAACCTTCTCCTCGCCTGTAGGGCTTTTCCTACCGCAGCGACACCATGCCCCACAGAGATGTCGCCCTTATCCGGCAGACCTCGAACAGGCTCGCTGCAATCCTGAATCCCAGTGTGTAGCCGCATCTCGCGGCGCCATCTGGCCAACCCGACAAAAGGTCGGGGCCCGGAAACTCAGGAGACGACAGCATGACATCCAAGAAAAAGTGGTCTTTGCAGAAGTCGACAAGCCATGACACGGGTCATCGGGGCGGGTCTGAAACCGCCGAGACATCGTTGTCGGAACTTGGCTGGGCGGTCTCCTCGGGTGACCCGAGGACGCTACTGGCGAGGGACAAGGAGGCACCCTCGGTCGGCGCCACCAGCACCACGGTCGGCGTAGTCAGCAAGGTCTATCAGCACTGGGCCGACGGCGACGCCGCATCGGGCACCAGCGCCGAGTGGAACAACAACATCCTCTCTGACAGAAAGTCCGACTACACAGAGGGCGAGGTCATCCCGCACGTCTTTGTTTACAGCGCGAGCAACAATAAGCCGCTGGTGCAGGGGCAGACCTACAGCTTCAACATCACCTACGACTACTATCAGGCCAACACCAACTCGGGCGGCTTCGTCGGCCTGACCAGTGTGGAGATCAGCCGGACACCGTCCAGCTGGCCGACCGGCAACACGCCCTCGACCGACGGCACCTTCAGCAATGGCGGCGGCACGGCCGGCGCCTTCATGAGCGTCAACGCCGACATCACCAACGTCAGCGCGGTCACCTACTCGGGTTCCAAAAACAAACAGGGTCACGTCACGGTGACCTTTGTGTACTCCGGCACGACCACCACCAAGGGCGGCGCCGAGATCTACTACGGCCTACAGATCGCCAAGGATGGTGATGTGGAGGACCAGGGCGCGGGGCCGACCAATGGCGCGTCCGCGTGGACCGGCGGCTCGCTGCAGACCACGGTCGACATCGGTGGCACCGGCGCCACCTCGCTGCAACTCTCGGCCGAGGCCATCATCCCGCTCATGCCCAGTCTGGCCATCGACAAGACCGTAGCGGGCGTCTTCGAGTCGGATGGCGTGACGCCGGACGGCGACGGCATCGCTGATGAGGCCGGCGACATCATCAAGTACAACGTTCTGGTGACCAACACCGGCAACCAAGACCTCACCGGTGTCTCGGTTGTCGACCCGCTCACCGGGCAGAACTTGAGCGGCATCAGCCTCGCCGCCGGCGAGTCGCAGAACTTCGACAGCAGCTACGTGCTGCAGCAGAGCGACCTCGATACCCAGGGCGGCGGCGATGGTGACCTCGACAACACCGCCACCGCGGATTCCGACCAGAC
>CAMDGF010000012.1 GCA_945897555.1 Klebsiella pneumoniae
CTTCTCGCTCCTGCTCACTGCGTTCGAAAGTCGCAGCGAAGAGCTTTCCCGATGCGCCCCGCCAGCGGCGCTCAGCGCAGCACCCACAACCGCCACGGGGCGGCCCCCGTCCGGTGGTCTTTCCGAAGCGACTTCCGAGCGCAGCGAGAGGAGCGAGGAAAGTCACCACCGGAGGTAGTGGGCCGCCCCGCACCCCGCCCAAGGTAGTGGGCCGCCCCGCACCACCGGAGGTAGTGGGCCGCCTGGCACACCCTGGGAGGTAGTGGGCCGCCCCGCACCACCGGAGGTGGTGGGCCGCCCCCAACCCCCAGCAGCTGAGTCTAGGTCGCGCTGGCGGCCCAGTTGCCGCTCTTGCCGCCGCGCTTCTCGAGCAGCCGCACGCCGTCGATGGTCATGGCGCGGTCGATCGCCTTGCACATGTCGTAGACGGTGAGCAGTGCCACGCTCACGGCCGTCAACGCCTCCATCTCCACCCCGGTCCGGCCGAAGCACTCCGCCACCGCCTCCACGTGCAGGGCATGAGCAGCCTCGTCCGGCCTCCACTCTATTGCGACGCGCGTGAGGCCGAGCGGATGGCACAGCGGGATCAGTTCACCGGTGCGTTTGGCGGCCATGATGCCGGCGATGCGGGCGATGCCCAGCACGTCGCCCTTGTTTGCGTCGCCGGCGAGGATCGTGGACAGCGTGGCCGGCTGCATGGTGATGCGCCCGCCGGCGCGTGCGAGTCGCGCTGTCTCCGGCTTGTTGCCGACGTCGACCATGTGGGCCTGTCCGGCGGCGTCGAAGTGGGTGAGTGTGTTCATGCCCGGGAGGGTATCCGGATACCGGACGCGGGGGAACGCCCGCGCTGACAACGTATCCTATCCATACTCGTTCTCACGCAACCTGTGACCCAACGCCGCCCCGTGTCCGCACCAACCTATCGCTTGCGAGCGCCGCTTCTCCTGGTCGGGCTGATGCTTGCCATGGCCAGCCCCGCGATCGAGTTGCCCGACCTCGGCGACCCGTCGGCTGGCGTGCTCTCGCCGGTGATGGAGCGCAAGCTCGGCGAACAGATCATGACCGACATCCGCAACGATCCGGGCTACCTCCGTGATGTCGAGATGGTGCAATACCTCAATGAGCTGGCCGATCGTCTGCTCGCCGGTTCGCCCGACAAGGCGACGCCCATCACCGTGTTCGCTGTGCGCGACCGCAGCATCAACGCCTTTGCTTTGCCGGGGGGCTTTGTGGGTGTACACACCGGTCTGATGCGCTCGGCCCACAATGAATCGGAGCTGGCAGGGGTGATGGGCCATGAGATCTCGCATGTGACCCAGCGCCACATCGCCCGCTTCTTCGAGAAGCAGCAATCGAGCTCGATACCCATGCTGCTCTCGTTGGCGGTGGCCCTGCTGGCAGCTCGCTCAAGTCCCGATCTGGCGGCCGCGGCGATGACCGTGCCGCAGGCGGTGGCGATGCAGAGCGCACTCAACTTCAGCCGTGACAACGAGCGTGAGGCTGACCGCCTGGGCTACCAGATGCTGGTCAGCGGGGGCTTCGACCCAGCGGGCATGGCCGGCTTCTTTGCCCGTCTGCAGGACGCCACGCGCTTTCTCGAGAACAACGCGCCGGCTTATCTGCGCACCCACCCGCTCACCCAAGAGCGGATGGCCGACATGCAGAACCGTTCGCAACAGACCGGCTACCGTCAGGTGCCAGATAGCCACGATTTCCAACTGCTGCGGGCCAAGGCGCGCGCCGCCGAGGGTGAGCCGCGCGACGCGGTGAACGCGCTGCGCCAACCCGACGGTCTGCGTGGCATGCCGGAGGCCGCTCGCCAGTACGGGCTCGGGCAGGCGTGGATGCGTGCCGGCGACGTGCGGCAGGCGCGTCTCGCGCTCGAAGCGGCCCGCCGCGAGTGGCCGGATCACGCCATCGTCGAGTCGGCATGGGGGCGGCTGCTCGGACAGTCGGCCGATCGTGCGGCCGCGGAGGCTTTTTACGAATCGGCGACTCAGCGCTTTCCGCGCAGCCGCCAGCTGGTGCACGATCAGGCGCGGTGGCTGCTCGACAATGGCCTCGCCGGCAAAGCGATGACCCTGCTGCAGCAACAGGTGCGCAATTACCCCGGTGACAATGACCTGCTGCCGCTGCTGGCGCGCGCCTATGCCGACAATGGTCGCCAGCTGATGTCGCACAGCACGCTCGCTGAGTACCATGCTCGCCGCAATGAGCTGGGCCGCGCCATCGAACAGTTGCGTATCGCCTTGCTCGCGGGTGATGGCAACTTCTACGAGCTCTCGGTGGCCGAGGCGCGCAAGCGCGAGTTCGAGGCGCTCGAGCGCGAGCGCAAGGCGGAGCGCGAGCGGCGCTAAGCTGCTTGCCTGCGGCTCAGGTCAGCAGGCCCAGCGCCGTGCCGAGCACGGCTCCAGCGATCACCAGGCGCGCGCCGCTCAGGCTCAGTTGCCAGCGCAGCATCGCAAGTGTCGCCAGTAGCGCTGCGGCGCGCGGGTCGATGCCACCCGACGGGTGTGCCTCGATCCAGCCGTTTGGCCACAGCACGTGTGCGGCAAAAGTCAGCCCGAGGGCCGTCACCAGGCCTGCTACGGCCGCCGAGATGCCGCACAAAGGCGCCTGCAGCCACACCAGGTCCCGGCTGCGCTCGACCCATGGGGCGCCGATGAGGATGAACGCAAAAGACGGCAGAAAGGTGAACAGGGTCACCACCAGGGCGGCGGCCAGTGCCAGTCCAGCAGCACCGCCGCCAGCGTTCCAGCCGGCCACGAAGCCTATGTAGCTGTTGACGAGGATGAGCGGCCCTGGGGTCGTCTCGCCCAGCGCGAGGCCGTCGATCATCTGCGCGGGCGACAGCCAATGTGCCTCGCGCACCGCCACGTCGAACACGTAGGGCAGCACCGCGTAGGCGCCGCCAAAGGTCACCAGCGCGGCGCGGGTGAAGAAATCGGCCAACTCGCCAAGCAATTCTGGCCCGGTGTGGGCGATGCCCCAGCGGCAGACCGTCCACACCAGCAAGGCCAGCGCGCCACTGCCAAGCAAGCGCAGCAGCGATAGATGGCCATCGGCTCCTGACGCCGGGGCGGCGCCCCATGGTTTTGGCAGGCAGCCCGTGTCCGCATCGCGTCCCGCGAGTGCCGGCCCGGTCGACCCGCCGCGCATGAGCAGCCAGCCGGCCAGCGCTGCCGCGCCGATGATGGCTGCGAAGTGGAGCAGACCCGAGAGGGTCGCGGCGAGTGCCGCCGCGGCGATCAGGGTCTCGCGCGGCTGCAGTCGTCTGCACATGCGCCACGCCGCCGACGCCACCAGCACCACCACCGCCGGCTTGAGCCCGGCCAATGCTGCACCCAGCGCCGGCAGGTGGCCCCAGCCGACGATCAGCCAGGAGAGTCCCAGCACCAGTAGCAAGCCGGGCAGGATGAACAGCAGTCCAGCAGCCATCCCGCCGGCTGGTCCATAGAGCAGCCAGCCCAGATAGGTGGCCAATTGCTGGGCCTCGGGGCCAGGCAGCACCATGCAATAGCCGAGTGCGTGGCGGAACGCCGCTTCGCTCAACCAGCCGCGTCGTTCGATCAGCTCGTCGTGCATCAGGGCGATCTGGCCGGATGGCCCGCCAAAACCGGTGGCGCCGATGCGCAGCCAGGTCGTCAGGAAGTCGCGGGGAAGAGGTCTCGGAGGCACCATCGGGGTGGGGTCGGGGTTCATGCGGGGGCGCTTCTCTGTTATTCTTACGTTCTGTGCAGATCATGCAATTGTTCGTGGGCCGTCGAGCCCATTTTTTGTTTCCGCGAGACGATGAAGGGTGCAGATGAGCTTGTGAGGTCAGTGGCAGCCGGGTTGGGGTTCGATGTGATTGACATCGAGCGCGCCGCCGGCGGCCGTCTGCTGCGCGTCTTCATCGACCGGCCTTGGGACGGCGTGACCCCGTACTCCGCCACCGAGGGCGGCAACGGCGTCACCATCGACGATTGCACGCTGTTGAGCAACCAGCTCACGCGTGTGTTCATGGTCGAGGACATCGACTATGAGCGGCTCGAGGTCTCCTCGCCGGGGCTCGACCGCACGATCCGTCGTGAGCAGGATTTTCCGCGCTTTGTCGGGCAGCGCATGCGAGTCACGCTGCGCATGCCGATCGAAGGGCGCACACGCGTGCTGGTTGGCGTCCTCATCGCGGCGGGTGCTGAGGGCCTGACCATGGGGGTCGACAACCGCACGCACAAGGTCGATATCGGCAATGTCGAGAAGGCTCGGCTGGTGCCGGTGTTTTGAAAGATTGAAAAAGGTTGAAGGGCTGAGAGGCTGAGATGAAATCCGAGATCCTGATGCTGGTCGATGCGTTGGCCCGCGAGAAGAACGTCGACCGTGAGACCGTGTTCGTCGCGCTCGAGTTGGCCTTGGCGTCTGCGACCAAAAAGGCGTGGCAGGCGACGCAGAAGGTGGTCGAGGACGCCGACATCGTGGTCGTCATCGATCGCGACACGGGTGAGTACACCGCCACCCGCCGCTGGAAGGTGGTTGCGGACGACGAGAACGAGCCGTTCGAGTTCCCCGATTACCAGTATCTGCTGGCCGAGGCGCAAGAGGAGGACCCGAGCAAGCAGGTCGGAGACTACGTCGAGCAGCCCATGGAGGCGGTGGACTTCGGCCGCATCGGCGCGCAAGCGGCCAAGCAGGTCATCCTGCAGCGCGTGCGCGACGCCGAGCGCGAGCAGTTGCTCAACGATTTCCTCGACCGCGACGAGAAGCTGGTCACCGGTACCGTCAAGCGCCTCGATCGCATGGGCATGATCATCGAGAGCGGCAAGCTCGAGGCCTTGCTGCCGCGCGAGCACATGATCCCCAAGGAGAACCTGCGCGTCGGCGATCGCGTGCGCGCCTTCGTGCTGCGCGTCGACCGTCAGGCGCGCGGTCCGCAGCTCATCCTCTCTCGCACCTCGCCGGATTTCATCATCCATCTGTTCGAACTCGAGGTCCCGGAGATGCAGGAGGAGTTGCTCGAGATCCGCGCCGCCGCCCGCGACCCCGGCCTGCGCGCCAAGATCGCGGTGAAGAGCAACGACGCCCGCGTCGACCCGATCGGCACCTGTGTCGGCATGCGCGGCTCGCGTGTCCAGGCGGTCACCAATGAACTCGCGGGCGAGCGTGTCGACATCATCCTCTGGTCGGACGATCCGGCCAGCTTCGTCATCAAGGCGTTGCAGCCGGCCGAGGTCAGCAGCATCGTCGTCGACGAGGAGCTGCACTCGATGGACGTGGTGGTGCAGGAGGACCAGCTCGCGCAGGCCATCGGTCGCGGCGGCCAGAACGTCCGTTTGGCCTCCGAACTCACGGGCTGGCAACTCAACATCGTCACCGTCGAGGAGGCTGCGCAAAAGAGCGCCGAAGAGTCAGACTCGATCCGCCATCTGTTCATGGACAAGCTCGATCTCGACGAGGAAGTGGCCGATGTGCTGATCGCCGAAGGTTTCAGCACGCTGGAGGAGGTCGCCTACGTGCCGGTCGCCGAGATGCTCGAGATCGACGGCTTCGACGAGGACATCGTCAACGAATTGCGCGAGCGCGCCCGCAACGTGCTGCTCACCGAGGCACTGGTGAGCGAGGAGCGGGTCGAAGACGCGACCGACATCGCCACGCTGGAGGGCATCGATTCTGAGACCGTGGCCACCCTCAAGCAGGCCGGTATCCAGACCCAGCAGGCGCTGGCCGATCTCGCCACCGACGAACTGGTCGAGATGACCGGCATCGAGGAGGCGCGCGCCACCGAACTCATCATGCAAGCGCGTGCGCCGCTGTTCGCGTCGGAGTGAGCGGCTGCAACGAGCGCAACAGCAGGGATTCAGCGGCACAACAGTGATCAGCGCGCGGTGCGCGCAAGGACAACGTAGAAGATGAATGTCGAGGATTTCGCCAAGGAACTGAACGTACCGATCGACCGGCTGCTGGAGCAGCTTGCCTCGGCCGGCGTGAGCAAATCCGGGGCCGCGGAGCCCGTGAGCGCAGACGATAAAGCGGCCCTGCTGGCCTATTTGCACAAGCAGCATGGCAGCACCGCCGAACGGCGCAAGATCACCCTGACCCGCCGTCAGACCACCGAGATCAAGCAATCGGACAGCACCGGCAAAGCGCGGACCATTCAGGTCGAGGTGCGCAAGAAGCGGGTGTTCGTCAAGCGCGAGGCGGATGCGCCCGAAGAGACGCAACAGTCCCCTGCGGCACGCGCGGAGTTGGAGGCCGAGCAGGCGCGGATCCGTGAGGACGAGGCCCGCAAGCAGGCTGAGCTCATCGCTCGGCAGGCTGCCGAGATCAAGGAGAAGCAGGAGCGGCAGGTCAAGCGCATGCAGGAGATCGAGGCTGCCGCTGCTGCTGCCGCGGTGGTGACCGGCCAGGTGGCGCCCGGCGGCGAGCCCGCCGCCGCCCGTCCGAGTGACAAGCCGGCTGACAAGAAGCCGGAGAAAAAGGCCGACAAGGGCTGGCAGGACCGGCAGCCGGCACGCCGCGGTGGACTGCGCACGCGCGGCCCCACCGGTGGCGATGGTTGGCGCGACAAGCACAAGCCGCGCCATCGCGACGATGGCGAGCACGGCTTCCAAGCGCCGACCGAGCCGGTCGTGCGCGAGGTCCACGTGCCCGAGACCATCACGGTGGCAGACCTCGCTCACAAGATGTCGGTCAAGGCCACGGAGGTCATCAAGACCATGATGGGCATGGGTTCCATGGTGACCATCAACCAGATGCTCGATCAGGAGACGGCGATGATCGTCGTCGAGGAGATGGGCCACAAGGCGCTTGCGGCCAAGCTCGACGACCCGGATGCCTTCCTCGACGATGGTGCCGAGCACCACGACGCCGAGCAATTGGGCCGGGCACCGGTGGTCACCGTGATGGGTCACGTCGACCATGGCAAGACCTCGCTGCTCGACTACATCCGCCGTGCCAAGGTCGCCGCGGGCGAGGCCGGCGGTATCACCCAGCACATCGGCGCCTATCACGTCGAGACGCCGCGCGGCATGGTCACCTTCCTCGACACGCCGGGCCACGAGGCCTTCACGGCGATGCGTGCGCGGGGTGCCAAAGCCACCGACATCGTCATCATCGTGGTGGCTGCCGACGACGGGGTCATGCCGCAGACGCGCGAGGCTATCAGCCATGCCAAGGCGGCCGGTGTCCCGATCGTGGTGGCCATGAACAAGATCGACAAATCGGGTGCCAACCCCGACCGCGTCAAGCAGGAGATGGTCGCCGAGGAGGTGGTGCCGGAAGAGTACGGCGGTGAAGTGCCGTTCGTGCCAGTGTCGGCCAAGACCGGCGAGGGTGTTGACGACCTGCTCGAGAACGTCCTGCTACAGGCCGAGGTGTTGGAGCTCAAGGCGCCGGTCGACTCGCCGGCCAAGGGGCTGGTGATCGAAGCGCGTCTTGACAAGGGTAAGGGCCCGGTGGCCACCGTTCTGGTGCAGTCCGGTACGCTCAAGCGCGGCGACATCATCCTCGCGGGCTCGGTGTTCGGTCGCATCCGTGCCATGACCGACGAGGCGGGCAAGGCGGTGCAGAGCGCAGGCCCCTCGATCCCGGTCGAGATCCAGGGCCTCGGCGACGTGCCCGCCGCCGGCGATGAGGCGCTGGTGCTCGGTGACGAGCGCAAGGCGCGCGAGATCGCGCTGTTCCGTCAAGGCAAGTTTCGCGACGTCAAGCTGGCCAAGCAGCAGGCCGCCAAGCTCGAGAACATGCTCACGCAGATGACAGAGGGCGAGGTCCAGCAGTTGCCGCTGATCATCAAGGCCGACGTGCAAGGCTCTTTCGAAGGGCTCGCTCACGCGCTGCAGAAGCTCTCCACCAGCGAGGTGCAGGTCAAGATCGTGCACGCGGCGGTGGGCGCCATCACCGAGTCCGATGTCAATCTGGCGATCGCCTCCAAGGCGGTGGTCATCGGCTTCAACGTGCGTGCCGATGGCGGCGCGCGCAAGGTGGCCGAAGACAACGGCATCGATCTGCGCTACTACAACATCATCTATGAGGCTGTGGATGAGGTGAAGGCGGCGCTGTCGGGCATGCTTGCACCGGAGAAGCGCGAGAGCGTCATCGGTCTGGTCGAGATCCGCGAGGTGTACCGCATCAGCAAGGTGGGCACGGTGGCGGGCTGTTATGTACTCGACGGCACCGTCAAGCGGGGTTCACAGGTGCGGGTGCTGCGCGCCAACGTGGTGGTGCATACCGGCGAACTCGACTCGCTCAAACGCTTCAAGGACGATGTCAAAGAGGTCAAGGCCGGTTTCGAGTGCGGGTTGACGCTGCGCAATTTCAATGAGATCGAACAGGGCGACCAGCTCGAGGTGTTCGAGATCGTCGAAGTCGCGCGGACCCTGTAGGGCGCGCACTTGGCCGACAGTCGCGTCCAGCGCGTCGCCGACCAGCTGCAACGTGAGCTGGCCGAGATCATCCGCCTCGAGCTCAAAGATCCGCGCGCTGGCCTGGTCACCGTCACGGGTCTGGAGCTGACCAGCGACTTCGCCTACGCAAAAGTGTTCGTGTCGGTGTTCGGCGATGCCGATGTCATACAGGCGTCCTTGGCCACGCTGCGACGTGCGGCTGGCTTTTTGCGCAGCCAACTGGCACGGCGCACCAGCATCCACCAGACGCCGCAACTGCGCTTCGTGCTCGACGAGTCGATCGAGCGCGGCTCACGGCTGTCGGCTCTCATCGACCAGGCGGTGGCCGAGGATCGCGCACACCCGGCCGATGAGGTCGCAGCAGACGCGGTCGACGCGGCGGCAGCCCCTGCGCGCCGGCGGCGCGGCCCGACGGCTTGACCGCGCGCTCGCGCTGGCGGGCGGTCGACGGCCTGCTGCTGCTCGACAAACCCTCCGGCATCACCTCCAATGCCGCGCTGCAGCGGGCACGTCGCCTGTTGCAGGCGGAGAAGGCCGGCCATACCGGCACCCTCGATCCGCTGGCCAGCGGCCTGCTGCCACTGTGTCTGGGTCAGGCAGCCAAATTCGCACGCTTTCTGCTGGATGCCGACAAGCGTTACACCGCCACCTTGTCGTTCGGCCTCACCACCACCACGGGCGATGCCGACGGCGAACCGCTGGAGCGCCGCACGGCGGCCTTCGACGAGGCTGCGCTGAGAACTGCGCTGACGCACTTCACGGGCGCCATCGAGCAGGTGCCTCCCATGTATTCGGCGCTCAAGCGTGAGGGCCGTCCGCTTTACCAATATGCGCGTGCCGGGGTCATACTCGAGCGTGCGCCGCGGCCTGTCGAGGTGCGCGCCATCGAGCTTCTCGGGCTTGAGGCCGGTGATGCCGGTGCGGTCCGTGCCACGCTCGATGTCACCTGCAGCAAGGGCACCTACATCCGCGTGCTGGCTGAGGACATCGGCGCTGCGCTCGGCTGCGGAGCGCATCTGGCGGCGTTGCGCCGCACTGCCAGCAGCGGCTGGACGGTCGCGCAGGCGGTGAGCCTGGCTGCCCTCGAATCGACGCCGGCTGACGCTGCAGTCAGTGCCCTGTTACACCCGCGGCAGATGGTCGCGCACTTGCCTGAGCTGCGCCTTGCAGATGTCGAAGTCGCGCGTCGTTTTGCCTGGGGGCAGCATCTGGTGGTGGGGCGGCAGCCGGCCGCAGGCCCCTTCGCGGTGTGGGGGCCGGGCTCCACCGATGCTGACTTCCTCGGTGTGGCGGAGGTCGACGCCGAAGGGGTGTTGTGCCCGGTGCGTTTGATGGCACCCGTGGTTTGAGGCACGTCGTCGTGTGTGGTGGGTATTGAGCATCCACGCTGACGCGGGTTAGAATACTGGTTTACCTGAACGCGGCCCGCATTCGGCCGCCTCCACCGCACAGGATCCAGAACATGGCAGTCAGCATCGAACAAAAGGCCGAGATCGTCGGCCAGTACAAGCAGAGCGCCGCAGACACCGGTTCGCCGGAAGTTCAGGTGGCGCTGCTTACCGCTCGCATCAACGATCTCACGGGCCACTTCAAGGCCAACGCCAAAGATCACCACTCGCGTCGTGGCCTGCTCAAGATGGTGAGCCGTCGCCGCAAGATGCTCGATTATCTCAAGAGCCGCAGCAACGACCGTTACAAGGCCTTGATCCAGAGTCTCGGGCTGCGCAAGTAAAGCATTCTTTGTCTCGCTGACGCGGGCGCCGGTCGCAATCCATCGCGACAATCGGCCCCGCGTTTTTGTTTGTCTGTTGCAAGCCGTTCAATTACAGCCGTCAATGGTTCAGGGCTGAGGTCGGAAGCATGGTGTCAGCCCGCGGCTATTCAATGTTGAGGAAAACGTGACCATCACCCGCAAGAGCATCCCCTTCGGTCAGCAGACGCTGACCATCGAGACCGGCGAGATCGCCCGCCAATCCCATGGTTCCGCGCTGGTCAGCCTGGACGACACCGTCGTTCTGGTGACCGCCGTCGGCCGCAAGGACATCAAGCCCGGCCAGGACTTCTTCCCCCTCACGGTCGACTATCAAGAGAAGACCTATGCCGCCGGCAAGATCCCGGGAGGCTTCTTCAAGCGTGAGGGCAAGCCCTCCGAGAAGGAGACGCTCACCAGCCGTCTGATCGACCGTCCGATCCGTCCGCTCTTTCCAGAGGGCTTCTACAACGAGGTGCAGGTCATCGCGACCGTGCTCTCGATCGACCCTGAGATCGATTCCGACATCCCGGCCGTGATCGGCGCGTCGGCAGCGCTGGCTCTGTCGGGTCTGCCGTTCAACGGCCCGATCGGTGCCGCGCGCGTCGGCTACCTCGACGGTGAGTACATCCTCAACCCGACCAAGACCCAGCTCGAGACCTCGGAGCTCAACCTGGTCGTCGCTGGCACCACCGATGGCGTACTGATGGTGGAGTCGGAGGCCATGCAGCTGCCTGAGGATGTGATGCTCGGCGCCGTGGTCTACGGCCACGAGCAGATGCAGGCCGTCATCAACCTGATCAACGAGTTGGCCGACGAAGCCGGCAAGGAGTCGTGGGACTGGACGCCGCCGGCGGTGGACGAGGCGCTGGTCGCCAAGATCGCCGAGATCGCCGAGAACGACCTCAATGAGGCCTTCCGCATCAAGAGCAAGTCGGAGCGCAGCAGCCGCATCAGCGAGGTCAAGAAGGCCGTGATGGCCGCCGTGCTGCCTGAGGGCGCCGACACCATGGCCGTGAACACCGCCAATGGCGCGTTCAAGGATCTCGAATCCAAGATCGTGCGCAACCAGATCCTGTCGGGTGAGCCGCGCATCGATGGCCGCGACACCCGCACCATCCGCCCGATCAGCATCCGCACCAGCGTGCTGCCGCGCACCCACGGCTCGGCGCTGTTCACGCGCGGCGAGACGCAGTCGCTGGCGGTGGCCACGCTGGGCACCGCGCGCGACGAGCAGATCATCGACGCGCTGCAGGGCGAGTACCACGACCGCTTCATGCTCCACTACAACATGCCGCCCTTTGCGACGGGTGAAACCGGCCGCGTCGGCGTGCCCAAGCGCCGCGAGATCGGGCATGGTCGTCTGGCCAAGCGCTCGCTCATCGCCGTGCTGCCGAGCGCCGAGGAGTGCCCGTACGCCATGCGTGTGGTCTCCGAGATCACCGAGTCGAACGGCTCGAGCTCGATGGCCTCGGTCTGCGCCGGCTGCTTGGCGCTGATGGACGCTGGCGTGCCGATGAAGGCGCACGTGGCCGGCATCGCCATGGGCCTGATCAAGGATGGCAAGCGCTTTGCCGTGCTCTCCGACATCCTTGGCGACGAGGACCACCTGGGCGACATGGATTTCAAGGTCGCTGGCACCGAGAACGGCATCACCGCGCTGCAGATGGACCTCAAGATCGATTCGATCTCGCCGGCCATCATGCAAAAGGCGCTCGAACAGGCGCGTGAAGGCCGCCTGCACATCCTCGGCCTGATGAAGGGCGCGCTCGACACCGCCCGCGACGACGTGTCGACCTACGCGCCGCGCATGATCACCATCAAGATCAACCCGGAGAAGATCCGCGATGTCATCGGCAAGGGCGGCGCTGTGATCCGCGCGCTGACCGAGGAGACCAAGGCCACCATCGACATCCAGGACGACGGCACCGTCACCCTGGCCTCTGCCGTGCCGGGCGCGGTCGACGAGGCTCGCCGCCGCATCGAGGAGATCACTGCCGAGGTCGAAGTGGGCAAGGTCTACGAAGGCCCGGTGGTGAAGATCCTCGACTTCGGTGCGCTGATCAACGTGCTGCCCGGCAAGGATGGCCTGCTGCACATCAGCCAGATCGCCAACGAGCGCGTCAACGCCGTCACCGATTACCTCAAGGAGGGTCAGGTGGTGCGCGTCAAGGTGCTCGAGGCCGACGAGAAGGGCCGCATGCGCCTCTCCATGAAGGCGCTGCTCAGTGAGGATGCGCCGGCCGAGGAGTGAATGCCTGGGTGCTAAGGGGGTGGCTAAGCCGCTGCCGCCGCGCCCGTCGACTTTGGCTGTGTCGTCACAACAAAAAAGCGAGGCCTCGGCCTCGCTTTTTTGTTTGGCGCGTCAGCGCACCCCTTCTGAGTGTTTCGCTCGGTGTTTGACGCTCAGCGTGCCACCTGCCGCTCGCGCATCTCATCGAGCTCCTTGCAATCGATGCACAGGGTGGCGGTGGGCCGCGCCTCGAGGCGCTTGAGGCCGATCTCGACGCCGCACTTGTCGCAGAACCCGTAGTCGTCGGCATCGATGCGCGCGATGGTCTCATCGATCTTTTTGATCAGCTTGCGCTCGCGGTCGCGATTGCGCAGCTCGAGCGCCATGTCCGATTCCTGGCTGGCGCGGTCGTTGGGGTCGGCAAACACGGTGGCCTCGTCCTGCATGGTGTGCACCGTGCGGTCGATGTCTCGGCTCAATTCCTTGCGGGTCTCTTCGAGGATGCGGCGGAAGTGGGCCAGCTGGTTGGCGTTCATGTAGGCCTCGCCAGCCGCCAGCTCATAGGGCGTGAAATGCTTCTGGGTGTCCACTGCAGTCTCCGTGGGAAATCGCTTGTCGTTGTAGCCCCGGTGCGATCCCGGTCCCGGGGGCGAGCGCTTAGATAACAGAATAGCCCGCTGTCGGCAACCGCCTTTTGACGGCGCTCAGCCGGTGGCGGCTCACAACCCCGCGCAACGCTTGCACACGTTCGATACGCTTGAATGCGTCGCGGTTTCGGGCTATATTCTCGGGCTTTCGTGTTATCGGAGACCGCTATGTCGCGCGTCTGCATCGTCACCGGCAAGAAGCCGATGGTTGGCAACAATGTGTCGCATGCCAACAACAAGACCAAGCGCCGGTTCCTGCCCAATCTGCAGTACCGCCGTTTCTGGTCGGAGACCGAGAATCGCTGGGTCAGCATGCGCTTGTCCAACGCCGGTCTGCGCCTGATCGACAAGAAGGGCCTGGATGTTGTGGTCGCCGAGCTGCGCGCTCGCGGCGAGAAGGTCTGAGGAGATCCCCATGCGCGACAAGATCAAGCTCGAATCGACCGCTGGCACCGGCCACTTTTACACCACGACCAAGAACAAGAAGACCACTCCGGACAAGCTGGAGATGAAGAAATTCGACCCCAAGGCTCGTAAGCACGTGACCTACAAGGAAATCAAGCTCAAGTAGGCGGGCGTCGAGCGCTCCGGCTCGCTGTGGGCTGTGGCTGGTCGAGCGGCCGCCAGATGAGCAAGGCATCTCTCTCTAGAAGCGTCGGAACCTGGGGTCCGGCGCTTTTTTATGGTTGGCAGTTCGTCCGCCCATGACCTTGCCGGCCTGGCTCGTACCCGCGCTGCTCGCCGCTCTGGCGCTGCATCTGCTCGGTGACGTCATCGCGCCCTTTGCGCTGGCCGGCGTGCTCGCCTACATCTTTGAGCCGCTGGTGCTCCGGCTCCATGCCCGACGCGTGCCACGGGGTCTGGCTGCCGCACTGGTGCTGCTGCTCTTGATCGCGGTGCTGGCCAGCCTTGCCTTGCTCATCCTGCCGCTATTGCTCGCGCAGACCGCAGCGCTCGCGGAGCGCGTGCCGCAGATGCTGACGCTGGTGCGCGAGCATCTCTCTGCGCTGCTCGGTGATATCGCTGGCGATGTCGATCCGCTGTCCGACGTGCAGGCATTCCTGACGGGCCATGTCGGGCAGATCTCGGGCTGGCTGCGCAGCGGCCTGCTGAAGGCCGGCGAGGGCGGCAAGGCGATCGCGGGGGCGCTCGGCGCGCTGGTGCTGTTCCCGGTGGTGCTGTTCTATGCCTTGCGCGATCTGCCGCGCATCGGCCCGGCGCTGTCGGCGCTGCTCCCGGCCGCTGTGCGCAACGATGTGGTGACCTTGGCCACCGACGCCGATCGGGTCCTTGGCGAGTTCGTGCGCGGGCAACTGGCGGTGATGCTGACCATGGCAGTGGTCTATGCCGCGGCACTCGGCCTGCTTGGCGTGCCGCATGCCTTGTCGATCGGCGTACTGGCCGGCATCCTCACCTTCGTACCGCTGCTCGGGGTGGTGGCGGGCGCCGTTTTGGCGCTCGGGGCGGCAGCGCTGCTGCCGGGCGAGGCCGCACCCTTGTGGGCGATCGCGCTGGTTTTTGTAGCCGGCAACACGCTTGAGAATCTGGTGGTCACACCTTGGCTGGTTGGCGACCGCATCGGCCTGCATCCGCTCACGGTCTTGTTCGCGCTGCTCGCCTTTGGCCAGCTTTTCGGGTTCAGTGGGGTGTTGGTGGCGCTGCCAGCCACGGCGGTACTGCAAGTCTGGATCGTGCGTTGGCAGCGTGGGCAGGCAGCCGGCGATTAGCCACGGCCGCTCGGGCGCTCCATGTGGCCGATGTGGAGACCGAAACCGCCGTTGCGGCGGTCCTCGAAGAAGTGCTCGAGTGTGCGCCGGATGGTGCTGAAGGCGAGTTCATCCCAGGGGATATCGGCCTCATCGAAGAGCGCCACCTCAAGGCTCTCGGTGCCGGCAGAGAAAACCGGCTGCGGCAGCGTTGCGCGGAACATCATGTAGATCTGATTGGCATGGACGATGCTCAGCACCGTGTAGAGGCCCTCGATCGTCACTTCGGCGCCAGCCTCTTCGAGCGTTTCGCGCAGTGCGCCCGTCTCCAGCGTCTCGCCACACTCCAGAAAGCCTGCGGGCAGGGTCCATTTACCGTAGCGCGGTTCGATCGCTCGTCGACACAGCAGCACCTGTTCGCCGATCACCGGCAGGCACCCCACCACCACCTTGGGATTGATGTAATGGATGACGCCGCAGGCGGTACAAACGTGGCGCGGCCGGTTGTCGTCCGGCGGGATGCGGACGTCGACAGGCGCGGCGCAATGGGTGCAGTAGTTCAAGCGGTAGACCTCTTCTGCCGGCAACTTAGCAGAAAGCCATGGCGGCTGTAAGGCTAGAATGCGGAGCGTCGGACAAAGCCGGCGACACCCTTGGCCATCCCACTTTGGCCACAGTCGCATCGCCCCGGTCGAGTCTTCCCACCATGCAGCGGTCCCGATGTGAGTAAAGCCCCTCCAAGCCCCGCGGCACCCGCCGCCAACTTTATCCGCAACA
This sequence comes from Klebsiella pneumoniae, assembly GCA_945897555.1. GTDB lineage: Bacteria > Pseudomonadota > Gammaproteobacteria > Burkholderiales > UBA3065 > UBA3065. The sequence goes on from CAMDGF010000012.1 coordinate 15,495, forward strand.
TCATCGAGGCTGATCTTGCCGCGGGCGCTTACGCCACGCGCCGCTGGTCGGGCACGCCCGGGCCCTCCGCACAGCAGCAAGCCGGTGCCCCCGATCCGGCCAAGGTGCGCACGCGTTTCCCACCCGAACCCAACGGCTATCTGCACTATGGTCACGCCAAGAGCATCTGCCTCAACTTCGGGCTGGCGCGAGACTTTGGTGGTGTGTGCCACATGCGCTTCGACGACACCAACCCGACCCGTGAGGAACAGGAATACGTCGACGGCATCCTTGAGGCGGTGCAGTGGCTGGGCTTTGGCTGGGAGGCCTTTGGCGCCTCGCATCAGTATTTCGCGTCCGACTACTTCCCCTGGCTCTACGCGTTCGCCGAAAAGCTGATCGAGAGCGGCGACGCCTATGTCGACAGCCAGAGCGCGGACGAGATGCGCGCCCGGCGTGGCACGCTCACCCAGGTGGGTGAGGACTCGCCGTATCGCAACCGCAGCGTCGCCGAGAACCTCGACCTGTTCCGCCGCATGAAGGCGGGTGAGTTTGCCGACGGGGCGCACGTGCTGCGGCTCAAGATCGACATGCAGAGCCCCAACATCAACCTGCGCGACCCGGTGGCCTACCGCATCCGCCACGCGCATCACCATCGCACGGGTGCTGCGTGGTGCATCTACCCGATGTACGACTACACCCACGGGGTGTCGGACGCGCTGGAAAACGTCACCCACAGCATCTGCACGCTCGAGTTCGAGGACCACCGTCCGCTCTACGACTGGCTCAACGAGAAGTTGGCGGCACTCGGCCTGCTCAACACGCCGCTGCCGCGCCAGTACGAATTCAGCCGCCTCAACCTGAGCTACGTCGTCCTCTCCAAACGCAAGCTGATCCAGCTGGTGGAGGAGGGCCATGTTGCTGGTTGGGACGACCCGCGCCTGCCCACGCTGGTGGGCGCGCGCCGGCGCGGCTTCACGCCGGAGGGCTTCCGCCTTTTTGCCGAACGCATCGGCGTGAGCAAATCGGACAGCTGGATCGACATGAGCGTGCTCGAGGATTGCATGCGTGAGCATCTCAACGAGGCCGCCGAGCGCCGGGTGGCGGTGCTCGACCCGCTCAAGCTGGTGATCACCAATTTTGCCGAGGGCGCGGTCGAGACCTGCCACGCGCCCAACCACCCGCTTCACCCCGAACTGGGCAAGCGCGACATGCCCTTCACACGTGAGCTGTGGATCGAACGTGAGGACTTCCAGGAGGTACCGGAGAAGGGCTTCCACCGCCTCTACCCGGGCAACACCGTGCGCCTGCGCTATGGCTTTGTGGTGACCTGCACCGGCTGCGAGAAGGATGCGGCCGGCAACGTGACCGCGGTGCACGCCGCGTACTTTGCCGACTCCAAATCCGGCACCCCCGGTGCCGACAACTACAAGACCAAGGGCAACCTGCACTGGGTCTCGGTGGCGCATGCGTATGCGGCCACCGTGCGGCTGTATGACCGCCTGTTCGCGCACCCCAACCCGGGCGCGCGGCGTGAGGGCGACGCGCCTGAGCTCGAGCGCGACTTCCTCGACGACATCAACCCGGACTCGCTGCGTGTCATCAGCGCTCAGCTGGAGCCGTCACTGCGTGATGCCCTGCCAGAGCAGCGCTTCCAGTTCGAGCGGCATGGTTACTTTGTGGCCGACCGGCACGACAGCAAGCCAACTGCACCGGTGTTCAACCGAGCGGTGACGCTCAAGGACGGCTGGGCTCAGCGAAATTAAGAGCCAGACCAGGCCTGCCAAGCCGCAGCCAGCAGCGCCAGCCAGATGACGGCGATGAGCACCGCACCGAGCACCATGCGCGGCTTTGCACGCCCATCGGCCAGCCATTGCTCGGCCTGTGCGCGGCATTCGGCCATCACCCCGGCCGGCAACGCGCGTGCCAGCAAGCCTACGGCCAATGGCAACAGGATGGCTTCATCGAGGTAGCCGATCACCGGAATGAAATCGGGGATGAGGTCGATCGGGGAGAGGGCATAGGCCACCACCAGCACCAGGCCGGCCTTGATCCATGCGGGTGTGCGTGGGTGGCGCAGGGCGAACCACAGCGCCAGTCCGTCGCGCTTGGCTGCGCGCATCCAGCCTTTGAAGTCCCAAGCATCTACCTTCATAGGCCGGTATTGTGCCGCAGGCACCCGCAGCCTGCTGCAGGGTGCGCGCGATGCCAGTGTGGGTGGCGCGCTGCCCATCGCGTATCGGTCTGGATTCATTCAAGAAAACGTCCGCTGCGTTGACCTCTGGCGGGGTATGCCTCTACTGTTCGCGACGCCGTATCCCCAACTCACTCAGGAGCCTCAGCATGGATAAAGTGATGCACTACGCCGGCATCGGCGGCATGGTTGCCAGCATCTCGATCGTCACCTACCTCATCCTTCCGGCTTCTGAGTCGCCGGGCAAGGTCATCGCCTGCCTGGCGATCGGTGCCATCTTTTCGGCACTGACCATGATGAAGCGCGGCCGCGCCTGAGCGCTGCGTGTCCGATCCGCAGGCCCGCCGCGTGCGGGCCTTTATTTGCTGGCCTGACTTGACTCGGGAGGGGGCGGCCGGTACCCTCCGCGCTCTTCTGGCCAGGTAGCTCAGTTGGTAGAGCATGCGACTGAAAATCGCAGTGTCGGCAGTTCGATTCTGCCCCTGGCCACCAGACCCCACGCCCAGCCCCCGAGGTTGGGCGTTTCATTTTGTGCTCTGGTTGACGATGTGGAGGGTGCGTTGCGGAAAGGGGATGCCGATGCCCGCCTTGTCGAGCGCCACCTTGACCCGGCGCAGGAACTCGCGCCGCACTCCCGGGTGTTGCTGCGCCACCACCTTGATGCGGGCGCGCAGCGTCACTGCTGATTCGTCGAGCCGCTCCACACCGGCCATCTCGATGTCTTCAAGGATGAGGGGTGCCCACGCCGGGTCGGCGCGCATGCCGGCGGCGGTCTCGCGCATCACCGCCATGGCGCGGTCGACGTCGCTGTTGTAATCGATGCCCACTTCGATCACCGTCTGGCTGTAGCCGCGGTTGAAGTTGATGACGCTGCTCACGGTGCCGTTCGGCACGAAATGCACGCGGCCCTCGTAATCGCGCAGCCGGATAAAGCGCAGCGTCATCTCTTCGACGGTGCCAGCGTGTTGATCCACCTCGATCCAGTCGCCCACCCGGACCTGGTCCTCGAGCAAGAGGAACACACCGGTGAAGTAGTCCTTGACCAGGCTCTGCGCACCAAAGCCGATGGCGAGGCCGGCCACCCCTGCTGCGCCCAGGAGCGGCGCGACGCTGATGCCGAGTTCGGTGAGGATCAGCAGCGTCGAAACCACCGAGATGATGACCATGAGCAGGTATCGCAGCACCCGTCCGATGGTCTCGGCGCGGGCGCGCGCGGCCGGGTCGTCGAGGCGACTCGAGACGCGGGTGCGGGCGGCACGGACAGCCCTCCGACCGACATGCATCGCCGCCCACGCCACGGTGAGAATGACGCTGATGCGGAACGCCGATTTGGTGACCTGCCCCAGGCCCTCTATGTCGTGAAAGAAGGTCATGACGGTCTGGAACATGGGGAGTGCCTTGGCGTGTGGGGGCGCAATGCATCGCGCGGGGCGGGTGTGAACTTTCAGATTATAGAGATGCGGAGGTCTGGCTTCGCGGCCAAGGGTCGCGCTGCGTTACCATTCCCGGTCGTCCAGAGGGGAGTGTTGATGAGCATCAAGTCCGACAATTGGATCCGCCGCATGGCCGAGCAGCACGGCCTCATCGAGCCGTTCGAGCCCGCCCTCGTGCGCGAGGTCGATGGCCGTAAGGTGGTGAGCTACGGCACCAGCAGCTATGGGTATGACATCCGCTGCGCGCCCGATTTCCGCGTCTTCACCAACATCAATTCGACCATCGTCGACCCGAAGAACTTCGACCCGCACAGCTTTGTCGAGATGCACGGAGACAGCTGCATCATCCCGCCCAATTCGTTCGCACTGGCGCGCACCGTCGAGTACTTCCGCATCCCGCGCAACGTGCTCACCATCTGCCTTGGCAAGAGCACTTATGCGCGCTGCGGCATCATCGTCAATGTCACGCCCTTTGAGCCCGAGTGGGAGGGCTATGTGACGCTCGAGTTCAGCAACACCACGCCGCTGCCCGCGCGCATCTACGCTGGCGAAGGCTGCGCCCAGGTCATCTTCTTCGAGTCGGACGAGGTCTGCGAGACCAGCTACAAGGATCGCGGTGGCAAGTATCAGGGTCAGACCGGCGTCACGCTGCCCAAGATCTGAGTGGTGGCTTGCCGTCGGCCGTGTGCCTGATGACGTTCCGATCCCGTTTTGGTAGAGTTGGTCATCTAACGGACCAACTGGGGTTCATCCCGATGGGACAAGTCTTTCCTGAGGTTGCATCCTTCGATGCCAAGGCCCGTCTTCCCGAGTTGTTAAGAGGGGTGCAGGCTGGCCAGCGTTTCACCATCACGGTGCGAGGCAAGCCCGTCGCGGATCTCGTGCCATGCGCCGGCAACGTGAGGTCTGGCGCCGTTGCAGCGATCGCCGCCATGCGCGCCATGCCGCGGGTCAAGGGCGTCGATGCCGCTGCTGTCGAGGCGCTGATCGCCGAAGGCCGTCGGTGACGGTGGTTCTGGACGCCTCGTTCGCGCTTGGGTGGCTTTACGAGAGGGCGGATCAGCGCGAGGCCGAACGGGCGGATCGCATGCTGTGCAGCCTTGATGCGGTCGATGCCTGGGTGCCGTGGCTCTGGCACACCGAGATCACCAACAGTCTGCTGGTTGGTGAGCGGCGAGGCTTGATCAGCGAGGCCACAGGCGCGGCCTTTCTTGGTCGTTTGGTCGGTCTGCCGATCCTCACCGATAGCCTCTTGCCGCAGGCGCGCCGCGAGGCTGTGCTGGCGCTGGCCCGGGAGCATGGACTCTCAGCCTACGACGCGGTCTATCTCGAACTCGCATTGCGTCTTGGTGGGACGCTGGCGACCTTCGATACGCGTCTTGCCGCGGCGATGGACCGCTGCGGCGGCGTTGTCCTCGTTTGATTTCGCCGATGGCCCGCCCCAAGACCCTCTACAGCTGCACCGAATGCGGCGCCAGTGCACCCAAGTGGCAGGGCCAGTGCCCCGGCTGCGGGCTCTGGAACACGCTGGTGGAGACGGTCGCCGAGCCGGCGGCCGCCCATAGCCGCTTTGTCTCGCTGGCGGGTGAGGCGGGCGCAGCCCGCGTCGTCACGCTCGATAGCGTCGAGGCGCGCGAGGAGGCCCGTACCCCCACCGGCATCGACGAGCTCGACCGTGTGCTTGGCGGTGGCATCGTCCGTGGCGGCGTGGTGCTGCTCGGCGGCGACCCGGGCATCGGCAAGTCGACGCTGCTGATGCAGGCCGGCGCTCGGCTCGCTGCCATCGGTCCGGTGCTGTATGTGAGCGGCGAGGAGTCGGCGCAGCAGATCGCCATGCGCGCGCAACGGCTGCAGGTCGATGCCGCGCAACTGCAACTGCTCACCGAGATCCGGCTCGAGAACGTGTTAATACGGCTCGCCGAGACGCGGCCGGTGCTGGCCGTGATCGACTCCATCCAGACCTTGTATTCGGATGCACTCACCTCGGCGCCCGGCTCGGTGGCGCAGGTGCGCGAGTGTGCCGCGCAGCTCACCCGCTACGCCAAACAGTCGGGCACAGCCATCGTGCTGGTCGGGCACGTCACCAAGGAGGGGGCCCTGGCCGGCCCGCGTGTGCTTGAGCACATCGTCGATACGGTGCTGTACTTTGAGGGCGATGCGCACAGCAGCTATCGACTTGTGCGTGCCATCAAGAACCGCTTCGGCGCCGCCAATGAGCTGGGCGTTTTTGGCATGACCGAGCGCGGCCTCAAGCCGATCGGCAACCCATCGGCACTGTTCCTCGCCGGCCATGCCAAGCCGGTGGCTGGCACCGCGGTGCTGGCCACGCTCGAAGGCTCGCGGCCGCTGCTCATCGAGTTGCAGGCGCTGGTCGACACGAGCTATGGCTCAAGCCCGCGCCGCGTCGCTGTGGGCCTCGAGACCAACCGCCTTGCCCTGTTGCTGGCGGTTCTGCACCGCCACGCCGGCATCGCCACCGGTGATCAGGAGGTCTACGTGAATGCCGTGGGCGGCATGCGCATCGGTGAGCCTGCGGCCGACCTGCCGGTGTTGCTGGCCATCGTCTCGTCGCTGCGCAACCGGCCGCTGCCGGCCGGGCTGTTGGCGTTTGGTGAGGTCGGCCTCGCGGGTGAGGTGCGGCCGGTGCAGCGCGGCCAGGACCGCCTACGCGAAGCGGCCAAGCTCGGCTTCTCGCGTGCGCTGCTGCCCAAGGCAAATGTGGCACGGCCGGCCGTGCCGGGCATCGAGGCGATCGGCGTCGAGCGCCTGGAAGATGCGCTGGAGGCGGCGTGGCGGGAGTGAGTGCATGAGCCAGTTGCCGCTCTCCGTGTTCACCGCATCGGCGGCGGCGGACGCCGTGCGCGCGCTCGCCGAGGACATCGGCACCGGTGATGTGACAGCGCGCTTGGTGCCGACCGATGCGGTGGTACGGGCGCGGCTGGTCTGCCGTGACGACGCGGTGATCTGCGGCCAACCGTGGGCTGACGCAGTGCTGGCGGCGGTTGATGCACGTCTGGCCGTGCAATGGGCGGTGGAAGAGGGCTCGCGGGTGTCGCCCGGCAGTGTGATCGCGCACTTTGAGGGCCCGGCAGCGGCGCTGCTCACGGCCGAGCGCACCCTGCTCAATTTTCTGCAGACGCTGTCGGCCATCGCTACGCGTACGCGGACCTTTGTCGATGCAGTCGCGCACACTCCGGCGCATATCTGCGACACGCGCAAGACCATGCCCGGGCTGCGGCTGGCCAGCAAGTACGCGGTGCGTGTGGGGGGCGGCTGCAACCAGCGTATCGGTCTGGCTGATGGTGTGCTCATCAAAGAGAATCACATCCGCGCGGCAGGCGGCATCAAGGCCGCCATGGCCGCTGTATACTGCAGCGCAGCAAACGTCCCGCTGCAGGTCGAGGTGACCTCACTGGACGAATTGCGGCAGGCTTTGGAGGCCGGTGTTTCGCGGGTCCTCCTCGACAACTTCAGCCTTGAGATGATGCGTTCTGCGGTGCAGCAGTATGGTGCTGCGGGTGAACTCGAGGCTTCTGGCGGGGTGAGTCTGGATACGGTCCGGGACATTGCCGGGACTGGCGTTCACAGGATCTCCGTGGGTTCCTTGACCAAGGATGTCGTTGCCACCGACCTGTCGCTGCAGTTCTGGCCGTGGCCGGAGGCGGGTTGAGGCATTGCGCAATGCTCCCTGTCTGCGTCGCCGCAAGGGTTTCGACATTGCAAGGGAAGCGCCGTGAGCACCACACAATTGATCATCGTCGGCAAGACCAAGGCCGGTAAACAGTTCCGGCCGAGTGACTGGGCGGAGCGTCTGTGCAGCCAGACCGCGAGTTTCTGCAGCAAGGCCCGCATGACCTACTCTCCGCACATGAAGCCCGTGGTCGTCGAGGGCTTTCGCAGCGTCTTGGTGAGTGGCGAGTTTGAGCAAGCCGATCCGCGTGCCTGGCAGTTCGTGCTGGCCTTCGCTCGCGACAACGATCTGGAGGTGCGCTCCGAGGCTGTCTGCGAAGAGGCGCCGCAACCGGAGGTGGGCCCCGACGAGCCGGACCTGCCGTGGCCGGTGGCGGTGGAGGACGTGCCCTACGGTGCGATGCTGGCGTCGATCTATGCGCAGCGAGATAACCTGGACGGCGGCAGCGGTGGCAACGCCTGAACCCGATGAGCGGCGGTCATCCGCGGAAACAAAAAACCCGGCGTCAGCCGGGTTTTTTGTTGGGGCGAGCGGCTTTCGAAGCCGCTGCCGGGTGCGGTTGTCAGGCCATCGCCTTGATCGCGGCCGACAGGCGGCTCTTGTGACGGGCGGCCTTGTTCTTGTGATAGATCTTCTTGTCGGCGATGCTATCCAGCGTGCTCACCGCGGTCTGGAACACAGCGCGTGCAGCCGACTTGTCGCCGGCCTCGATGGCGGCGCGGACGCGCTTGATGGCGGTGCGGAACTCGGAGCGAAGGCTGGCGTTGTGCTCGCGCTGGGCGGCGTTCTGGCGGGCGCGCTTGCGTGCTTGTACGGTGTTGGCCATGGGTCTGCGGATATCCTTGACTGATGTAACCCGATTCGGGCATTGCCCGTGTCCGGGCCGGAAAAACCCGCGATAATACTCGCCGTCATGGCTGGTGGCAAGCACGCATGAACCTTCTCAAGGCGCTGTTCACCGTCAGCAGCATGACGCTGCTGTCGCGCGTGCTCGGCTTCGTTCGCGACGCGGTGATCGCACGCATCTTTGGTGCCGGTGCTGTCACCGACGCCTTCTTCGTGGCTTTTCGGCTGCCTAATCTTTTGCGCCGCATGTTCGCCGAGGGCGCCTTCTCGCAGGCCTTCGTGCCCATCTTTGCCGAGGTTCGCAACCGTCAGGGCGAAGATGCCGCCCGCGCGCTGGCAGTACGCTGTGCCGGCGCGCTGCTCCTCACGCTGTTGCTGGTGACGGTGGTCGGCGTGCTGCTAGCGCCGGTGGTGGTGATGGTCACCGCGCCTGGCTTTGCTGCCGAGCCCGCCACCTTCGACCTCACCGTCGACCTGCTGCGGGTCACGTTCCCCTACATCCTCTTCATCTCTCTGACGGCGCTGGCTGCAGGCATCCTCAACAGCCACGGGCGCTTCACCATCCCGGCGCTCGCGCCTGCGCTGCTCAACGTCAGCTTCATCGTCGCCGCGCTGTTCGTCGCGCCGCACCTCGAGCAGCCCGTCATGGCGCTGGCCTGGGGCGCCTTGGTCGGTGGCATCCTGCAGCTCGGCCTGCAGTGGCCGGTGTTGCAGCGCATCGGCTATGCGCGGATGCCGCGCCTCGACTTGGCCGATGTGGGCGTGCGGCGTGTCGCCCGGCAGATGGGACCGGCCCTGTTCGGTGTCTCGATCGGGCAGATCTCGCTGGTCATCAACACCATCTTCGCCAGCTTCCTGATGACCGGGAGCGTGTCGTGGCTCTACTACGCCGACCGTCTGATGGAGTTCCCCACCGGCCTGCTCGGCGCGGCGCTCGGCACCATCCTCTTGCCCTCGCTGTCGCGGCACTACGCCGACGACGACCGCGCAGCGTTCTCCCGGCTGCTCGACTGGGGTTTGCGGCTCACCTTGCTGCTGGCCGCGCCGTCGGCACTTGGCCTCGCTCTGCTGGCCACGCCACTGGTGGCCACACTGTTTCTGCATGGTGCCTTCACTGCCCATGATCTGGAGATGACCCGCCAAGCCCTTTGGGCCTACAGCGCCGGCTTGGTGGGGCTGATCATGGTCAAGGTACTGGCGCCAGGCTTCTATGCTCGGCAGAACATCCGCACGCCGGTCAAGATCGGGCTGGCTACGCTTGGCGTGACGCAAGCGCTCAACCTGGCTCTGGTGGTGCCGCTCGGGCATGCCGGCCTTGCGCTCGGCATCGGGCTTGGGGCCTGCTTCAACGCCACCCTCCTGCTGTTTTTCCTGCGCCGGCAGGCCATCTTTCAGCCCGAGCCGGGTTGGGGCCGCTTTGTACTGCAGCTGGCCGCCGGGCTGCTGACCATGGGGGCGATGCTCTGGCTCGTCTCGCCGCCGGCCGCCGATTGGGTGGCCATGGGCCCGCTCGAGCGGGCACGAAGCCTCACGGGTCTTGTGCTCGGTGGCGTGGGCGTTTATTTCGCAACGCTGTTCGTCGTCGGCATCCGTCCGATGCAGTATGTCCGCCGTGGCGCCCTGTGAGAGACTGAGGCTGATGGCAAGCAACCAGACCGGCATCGACCTCTATTCACCGGCCGAGATCGTCGACAAGCTGGAGAACGTCGGCGTGGTCAAGGCCAACCTGGCTTTTCGCTCGATGGCCATGCTCGGTCTGCTCGCCGGCGCCTTCATCGGCTTTGGCGGAATGTTCTTTGTGCTCGTCACCAGCGACCCGGGCATCCCATGGGCGATGTCGCGGCTGGTCGGCGGCGTGGCTTTCTCGCTCGGGCTCATCCTCGTCGTGGTGGCGGGCGCCGAGCTCTTCACCGGCAACACCTTCCTCGTCATGGCCTGGGCCGAGCGCCGCATCAGCTTGGGCCTGCTGCTGCGCAACTGGGCCATCGTCTACGGCGCCAACGTGGTCGGCGCGCTGGCCATGGTGCTGCTGGTCTGGGGTTCGCACCACCCGGAGATGAACCACGGCGCCATCGCCGAGAACTATGTGCGCATCGCCACCGCCAAGGTCTCGGCGTCGTTTGGGGCGATCTTCATCAAGGGCCTGCTGTGCAACGCGCTGGTCTGTCTGGCGGTGTGGTTGGCCTACGCCGGGCGCACGGTCACCGACAAGATCCTCGCCATTCTTTTTCCGGTGTCGGCGTTCGTGGCGGCAGGTTTTGAGCACTGCATCGCCAACTTCTACCTCATCCCCATGGGGCTGCTGCTGCATCTGGTCGATGGTGTCGCCCCGGCCGGCGTCGCGCTCGAAATCCTTACCGTACCGGCGGCTGCGCTCAATATCTTTGCCGCCACACTCGGAAACATCGTCGGCGGCAGCGTGATGGTGGCCGGTGTCTACTACGTGACTTTTCGCGGCGCACCGCGCTTGCCGCGTGGCTGAGGCGGCTAGGGCCAGCGGTCAGGCCACTTCAGCTGGGGGCAGCGGAGGTCCGATCGGCGAGGGGCAGGTCGCTGGCGCGCCGGTGGCCGCCGTCTCCGCGGAGATCGCCGGCGTGTTCTCGCCGCATGGGCCGCTTGCGGCGCGCATCCCCGGTTTTAACCCGCGCCCGCAGCAGGTCGAGATGGCGCAGGCCGTGATGGACGCCATTGACGACACCGGCGTGCTGGTGGCCGAAGCCGAGACCGGCACCGGCAAGACCTTCGCTTACTTGGTGCCGGCGCTGCTCTCGGGAGGCAAGGTCATCGTCTCCACCGGCACCCGCGCGCTGCAGGATCAGCTCTACCAGCGCGATCTGCCTGCGGTGCGTGATGCACTCGGCCGTCCGGTCACCATCGCCCTGCTCAAGGGGCGCGCCAACTACGTGTGCCATCACCACCTCAAGCGCACGCTCGCCGAAGGCCTGCTCGACTTTGCCGAGCAGGTGCCACAACTGCGCGCCATCGAGCGCTTTGCAGCGCGCAACGCCAGCGGCGACCGTGCCTTGCTGGCGGAGGTGCCGGAAGATGCACCGGTGTGGCAGAAGGTCACGTCCACCCGCGAGAACTGCCTCGGCAGCCGCTGTGACGACCACGAGTGCTGCTTCGTGCTCAATGCTCGCCGCAACGCGCTCAAGGCCGACGTGGTGGTGGTCAACCACCACCTGTTCTTTGCCGACATCCTGCTCAAGGACGAGGGCGGTGGCGAGCTGCTGCCAGCCTGCAACACGGTGATCTTTGACGAGGCGCACCAGCTGCCGGAGACGGCTACCCTGTTCTTTGGCGCCAGCCGCTCGACCGCGCAGCTGTTGGAAGCGGCTCGCGAGGTGCGCGCCGAGTTGCGCGTGCTCGGCGACGACGACCCGGTGCTGCGCGCGGCCACGCAGGCGCTCGAGCCGCTGGTGCGGCACTTGCGCAGCCGGCTCGGCGAGCCGGGTCAGCGCCTCACGCGCGCCCAAGCCATGGACGCCAGCGGATTCGCCGCCGCCCTCGACGACCTGCTCGACGCGCAGCAGACCTTGGCCGACCGGCTGGCCGCCGTGGCAGCTCGCAGCGAGACCTTGGCGCGCTGCAGCGAGTCGGCCCGCGCTGCTGCCGCCGAACTCGAGACCTGGCGCGCCGGGCAGGGTGCCGACCGGGTGTTCTGGCTCGAGTGCGCGACCCAGTCGGTGCGCCTGCACCGCTCGCCCCTGTCGGTGGCACCGCTGATGGCCGAGACGCTCGAGAACAACCGGCGCGGCTGGGTGTTCACCTCCGCCACCTTGTCCGCCGCCGGCGACTTTGCCCTGTTCCGTGAGCAGATGGGTCTGGTGGATGCGACCGAGCGGCACTGGGACAGCCCTTTCGACTACGCCACGCAAGCGCGGCTGTATGTGCCGCCGGATCTGCCGGAGCCGGCTTCGCGTGACTACAACGGCGCCGTCATCGACACCTTGCGCGAACTGTTGCCGATCAGCCGAGGGCGCGCCTTCGGCCTGTTCACCAGCCTGCGAGCGTTGCGCGAGGCTGCGGTGGCGCTGCGCCGACCGGGCGCCACGCCCTACCCGGTACTGGTGCAGGGCGAAGCACCGCGTCACGAGTTGCTCGAGCGCTTCAAGCAGCATGGCAACGCGGTGCTGCTCGGCAGCATGTCCTTCTGGGAGGGCGTCGACGTGCGCGGCGAGGCGTTGTCGCTGGTGGTCATCGACCGGCTGCCGTTTGCGCCACCCGATGACCCGGTGCTCGCGGCGCGCCTCGAACAGGTCCGGCAGTCGGGGGGCAACCCTTTCAACGATTGGCAGGTGCCGCAGGCAGCCATCCTGCTTCGCCAGGGTGCCGGGCGGTTGATCCGCGACGCAAGTGACCGCGGCGTGCTGGTGATCTGCGACCCGCGTCTGCTCGGCAAGCCCTATGGCCGAAGATTGCGTGAAGCCTTGCCGCCGATGCCGCTGGTGCGCGAGCTCGATGCGGTGCGTCAATTCTTTGCCACACTGGATTCAGCAACATGACCGGCATAGGCTCATAGCGATGTCTGAGGAGACCACCATGGACCCGATCCCCGGCGAGATCGTCGGACTGCTCAAAGAGGTGCGTGCGCACCTTGCCAACTCGGCCGACCCCTGGGAGCGCCGACGCGAACTCATCGTCGCCATCAACCAGCATGTCGAGGGCGGTGAGGCCGACCTGTTTGTGGGCACCGTGCGCGAGATGAGCCGTATCGGCGCCACCTACGCCAATCTGATCCAGACGCTGGCGCAGATGAACACCGGCCCCGATGCCGCGGCGCGGCTGAGTCAGCTGATGGTCGGCAATATGCCCACCGCTGCCTTCCTCATGCCCGGCGCCTTCAACCCGTCCAACCCGTTCGGCATGCCGAGTGCGGCCCAGCAGGCATTCGGCTCGCCATTCGGGGCGAGTGCGCCGGCGCCCAGCCCGGCGGCGATGCCGGGCATGGACTATTTCCGTATGGTTACCGATTTCCTCAACGCGCAGGCCACCACCTTCAAGGCTGCCAGCACGGCAGCATCCGGTGGCACGGCCGCGGCCGACGGCGGGGCCACAGGGTCACCACCGGCTTGATCGAGCTCGTGGCGCCGCTGGCAGGCGCGATGCGGGTCAAGCCACCAAGGTGGCCAGAGCCCCGCGATAGACTGCCGAGAGTGGTTCGAGCTGCTCTACTGCCACGCACTCGTTGATCTTGTGGATGGTGCCATTGGGCGGGCCGAACTCGACCACTTGCGGGCACCACTGGGCGATGAAGCGGCCGTCGGAGGTGCCGCCCGTGGTTGACAGCTCCGCGTCCAGACCCGTCACATCGCGGATCGCGCTGCGCAGCGTCTGCACCAGCGATCCTGACTGCGTCAGGAAGGGCGCGCCCGGGCGCGTCCAAGCCAGTGCGTAGTCCAGGCCATGCGCCTGCAGGATGGCTTCAACGCGGGCTTTGAGCTCATCTGCCGTCACCGCAGTGGAGTGGCGGAAGTTGAAATCGATCGTTACCGCGCCGGGGATCACGTTGGTGGCGCCGGTGCCGCCGTGGATGTTGCTGATCTGCCAGGTGGTCTTGGGGAAATGCACGTCGCCTTCGTCCCAGACCTCTCTGGCCAGTTGCGCGATGGCGGGTGCCACTTCATGGATCGGGTTGCGCGCCAGGTGCGGGTAGGCGATGTGGCCCTGGATGCCGCGCACCGTGAGCCGTGCCGAGAGCGAGCCGCGGCGGCCGTTCTTGAGGGTGTCGCCGAGGCGCGCCGAGCAGGTCGGCTCGCCGATGATGCAGTGGTCGGCGCGCACGCCGCGCGCCTGCAAGGCGTGCACCACCTTCTCGGTGCCGTCGACGGCCTCACCTTCTTCGTCGGACGTGAGCAGCAACGCGACTGAGCCGCGCGGCTTCGGCGCATCGGCGTAGAGCCCCTCGAGCGCGGTCACAAAAGCCGCGAGGCCAGCCTTCATGTCGGCAGCGCCGCGGCCGTAGAGCATGCCGTCGCGCACCGTCGGCTCGAACGGGGCGCTGTGCCATTGCTCGAGCGGCCCGGCAGGCACCACGTCGGTGTGGCCGGCCAGCACCGTGAGCGTGGCCGCATCGCCGCTGCCGTGGCCTTCCCGCACTGCCCAGAGGTTATCGACCTTGCCAAAGCGCATGCGCTCGATGCCGAAACCGACCCGTTCCAGACGCGCCGACAGGATGTCGAGGCAGCCGGCGTCGTCCGGCGTGACCGATGGCCGCCGGATGAGGTCTTCGAGGAGGGCGCGCGTGGCGGTGGTCACCGGGTGATCACACCCCGAACAGCGCCGCGTAGCGCTTCTCCGAGAACCCCAGCTCAACCTGCCCGTCCTTCTCCAGCACCGGGCGCTTGATCAGAGAGGGTTTCTCGATCATCAGCTCGATGGCTTGCGCCGGGCCGGTCACCGCTTCCTTGCGCTCGGCTGGCAGTGCGCGCCAGGTCAAGCCAGCACGGTTGCACAGGCGCTCCCAGGGCACTTGCGCCAGCCACACCTCGATCTGCTCACGGGTCACGCCTTGCGACTTGAAGTCGTGAAAGTCGTAGGCCTGGCCGCGCGTGTCCAGCCAGGCTCGCGCCTTTTGCACAGTGCCGCATTGGGTGAGTCCGTACATCTTCACTGTCAGCCCCTCGTCGCAGTCGCCATTACCTCAGATGCGGCCGTCGCTCTGCCGTTCCGTGCCGGTGCTAGACGCCGCGCAGCAGTTCGTTGATGCCGACCTTGCCGCGCGTCTTGGCGTCGACCTTCTTGACGATGACCGCGCAATACAGGCTGCACTTGCCATCGGAGGAGGGCAGGTTTCCGCTCACCACCACCGAGCCGGCCGGGATGCGGCCATAGCTCACCTCACCCGTCTCGCGGTCGTAGATCTTGGTGCTCTGGCCGATATACACGCCCATCGAGATGACCGAGCCCTCCTCGACAATGACGCCCTCGACCACCTCGGAGCGTGCGCCGATGAAGCAGTTGTCCTCGATGATGGTCGGATTGGCCTGCACCGGCTCCAGAACGCCGCCGATGCCGACGCCACCCGAGAGGTGCACGTTCTTGCCGATCTGTGCGCACGAGCCGACGGTGGCCCAGGTGTCAACCATGGTGCCCTCGTCCACATACGCGCCGATATTGACGTAGGAGGGCATCAGCACCACGTTCTTACCGATGAAGGCGCCGCGGCGCACGGCGGCCGGCGGCACCACACGGAAGCCGCCGTCGCGGAAGTCGCGGCTCGAGTAGTCGGCGAACTTGCTCGGCACCTTGTCGAAGTAGTTGGTGTAGCCGCCGCGTGTGAACTGGTTGTCCTCCAGCCGAAACGACAGCAGCACGGCCTTTTTGAGCCACTGGTGGGTGGTCCACTGGCCGTCGATCTTTTCGGCGACGCGCAACTTGCCGCAGTCGATGTCGGCGAGCACGTGGTCGACCGTCTCGCGCAGTTGCGAGTCGGCATTGCGGGGGGTGATCTCGGCGCGGCGCTCGAAGGCCGCTTCGATGAGTTGCTGGACGTCTGACATGTCGGGCTCCTTGGGGGTCTGTCCGGTTCTTAAAAGAGGTGGTTCGTGGGTCCGGGGCGTTCCGGTGGTCTGTCGGGTCTTATGGGATGGCCTCGATGTCAGTGAGCCAGGCGCTGCCAGTGGCGGGCGATGCGCTTGGCACCCTCGACGCAGTCGTCGAAGGCGGCCACCAGTGCGATGCGGGCATGGCTGGCGCCCGGGTTGAGCCCGTGCGCCTCGCGCGCCAGATAGCTGCCGGGCAACAGCAGCACATTCTCTTCGGCCAGCAGCGTCTTCACGAAGGTCTCATCGTCCACCGGCGTCGGCAGCCACAGGTAGAAGCCGGCGTCCGGCCGTTCCACACCGGTGACGGGCGCGAGGATCGGGACTACCGCATCGAACTTGGCACGGTACAGCGCGCGGTTCTCGCGCACATGCGTCTCGTCGCACCAGGCCGCCACGCTGGCGGCGGCCACCGCCTCGCTCATGGCGCAGCCGTGGTAGGTACGGTAGAGCAGGAAGCGCTTGATCAGAGCGGCCTGGCCGATCACATAACCGGATCGCAGGCCGGGGGCGTTGGAGCGTTTGGACAGCGAGCCGAACACCATCAGGTTTCGGTAGTCGCCGCGGCCGAGACTCTGTGCGGCCTGCAGGGCGCCGAGCGGCGGGTCTGACTCGTCGAAGTAGATCTCCGAGTAGCACTCGTCCGACGCCACGACGAAGTCGTGCTCGTCTGCGAGCGCGAACAAGCGGCGCCAGAAATCGAGCCCGAGCACGGCACCCGTGGGGTTGCCCGGCGAGCAGATGTAGAACAACTGCGTGCGAGCCCACACATCCGCCGGCACGCTGGCGAGGTCGGGCACATAAGCCGATGCGGCGACCGTGTTGAGGTACCAGGGCTCGGCGCCGGCCAGCAGGGCCGCGCCCTCATAGATCTGGTAGAACGGGTTGGGCGAGATGACCACCGGGCGGGGCTCGCCGGTCAACGCTGGCGCGACCACCGCCTGCGCGATGGCAAACAGCGCTTCTCGGCTGCCATTCACCGGCATCACTTGGCTGCCGATGTCCAGCGCTGGCAGCCCGTAGCGCCGCTGCGCCCAGTCGGCGATGGCTTGACGCAGGCTCGCCGGGCCCTGAGTGCTCGGGTAGCTGGACAGGCGACCGAGCCCGGCGGTGAGCGCCTCGCCGATCAGCGCCGGGGTGGTGTGGCGTGGCTCGCCGATGGAGAGATCGACGCGCGGCAGGTCGCCACATCCGGGCACCCCGGCCACCAGGCTCGCAAGCTTCTGGAACGGGTAGGTCTGCAGGGTGTCGAGGCGTGGGTTCAATTCGTTTCTGAGAGAATCGTGGCGGAGCAGCGCGGGTCGGGGTCGGGGCCGTGCCGGCTCTGCTCGTGGTAGGGTCGGCGCGGGAGCGGCCGCGCTGGGTGGGCCGGAGATTATAGGGGGGTGGCAGTGGTCGGCAAAGGTGCCGCGTCAGGAGACATCCCCGCCGGGCGTGAGGGCGCGGTGGTGGTCATCGCTTTGCTCACCGGCGCTGCCGTCTGGGGGCTGGTCTGGTATCCGTACCGGGCGCTCGAGGTCGCCGGATTCTCTCCCACCACATCGACAGCGCTGACCTATGTCATCAGCCTGATCGCGGGCATCGCTCTCTTTGGCCCAAGGCTCGGCGAGCTTCGCCAGCACTGGGGCGCGGCGCTGCTGATCGCGCTCACCGCCGGCTGGACCAACCTCGCCTATGTTCTTGGCATGGTCGGTGGCGAGGTGATGCGCGTGCTGTTGCTGTTCTACCTCGCGCCGCTCTGGACCGTCATCCTTGCCCGCATCCTGCTCGGCGAACGCCTTACCCGGCGATCAGGCGCACTGGTCGCGCTGTCGCTCACTGGCGCGCTCATCATGTTGTGGCCGGAGACGGGCCTGCCACTGCCCGCCAATGCCGCTGAGTGGCTGGGCATGAGTGGCGGCATGAGCTTTGCCGCCTTGAATGTGCTCTCCAAGGGCGCCGACCGCGTGAGCATCGAGACCAAGTCGCTGGCGACCTGGGGCGGGGTGCTCATCGTCTCGGCCATCTGGCTGGCCTTGGGCGGTGGCGTGTGGGCGGTGCCAGCGGCGATCGGTTGGCCGGAGGGGCTGGTGCTGCTCCTGCTCGGCGTGGTCATGTTCGCCATCACCGTGATCATTCAGCACGGCATCGCACGAGTGCCGGCCAATACGGCCATCGTCATCTTCTTGTTCGAGCTGGTCGCCGGCGCGGTCTCAGCGGCGCTACTCTCCGACGAGACCTTGCGCCCACAGGAATGGCTCGGCGGTCTGCTCATTGTCGGGGCGAGCCTGGTGGCGGCGACGCGGCGCACTTGACAGGGCATGCTTGGCCGACTGACACCGTCAAAGCGGGCAGCCCCCGGCGCTAGAATAAGGGCATGAACGCTCCTGTGCCCCCGACGCTTGCCCCCCCGGTCAGTGACACGCCGCTCACCATCGCGGGAAAGACCTATGGTTCGCGTCTGCTGGTCGGCACCGGCAAATACCGCGACTTTGACGAGACGCGTCGCGCCGTGGAGGCGAGCGGTGCGGAGATCGTCACGGTGGCGATCCGCCGCACCAATATCGGCCAAGACCCGGATCAGCCGAGCTTGCTCGACGCGCTGCCACCGAGCCGCTACACCCTTCTGCCCAACACCGCGGGCTGCTACACCGCCGACGATGCCCTGCGCACCCTGCGTCTGGCGCGCGAGTTGCTCGACGATCACCGCTTGGTCAAGCTCGAGGTGCTCGGCGACCCGCAATCGCTCTACCCCAACGTGGTCGAGACCATCAGCGCGGCCAAAGTATTGGTGGCCGAGGGCTTCGATGTGATGGTCTACACCTCCGACGATCCGATCGTCGCGCAGCAGCTGCAAGATGTGGGCTGTTGTGCGGTGATGCCGCTGGCCAGCCTCATCGGCTCTGGCATGGGCATCCTCAACCCGTGGAACCTTGAGATCATCCTCTCGCGCCTCACCGTGCCGGTGATCGTCGACGCCGGCGTCGGCACCGCATCGGACGCTGCCATCGCCATGGAGCTGGGCTGCGCCGGCGTGCTCATGAACACCGCCATCGCTGCTGCGCGAGACCCGGTGCGCATGGCGCGCGCCATGCGTCTGGGCATCGAGGCCGGCCGAGAGGCTTACCTTGCCGGCCGCATGCCAAAGAAGGTCTACACCGCGAGCCCGAGCTCGCCTACCACCGGGCTGATCGGCGCCTGACCGGCGGTTGCGCGGCCCGCGCTCGCCATCGCGCCCGATCTGCCCCCACCCCGACGATGGAACACGACCTTCCGCCCAAGCGCCGCCTGCCGCTGCCCAAGCCCTACACGCCAAGTGCCGACGGCCATCGGGCGGTGCGCAGTTTCGTGCTTCGGCAGGGCCGTGTCTCCAATGCGCAGGCGCGCGCCGTGGAGGACTTGTTGCCTCGCTTCGGGCTCGCCTTTGCGGCGGCCCGGCTCGACCTGCCACGGGTATTCGGCCGTGAGGCACCCGTGGTCCTCGAGATCGGCTTTGGCATGGGCGAGACCACGGCCGCCATCGCGCAGGCCATGCCCGAGCGTGATTTTCTCGCCATCGAGGTGCACACCCCCGGGGTCGGCAATCTGTTGCAGATCATCGATCGCGAGCAGATCGGCAACTTGCGCGTCGTTCAGCATGACGCGGTCGAGGTGCTGGCGCACATGATCCCGGATGGGGCGTTGGCGGGCACTCATGTGTTCTTCCCCGACCCGTGGCCCAAGAAGCGCCACCACAAGCGGCGCCTGTTGCAGCCAGCGCTGGTGGCAGTTCTGGCTGCCAAGCTCGCGCCGGGGGGCTATCTGCATGCGGCCACCGATGTCGAGGACTACGCGCAGCAGATGCTCGAGGTGTTTGCTGCGACGCCGGGCTTGGTGAACGCCGCGGAGCCGATCGAGTCAGGCGAGGGACGCGCTGAGGGATTCTCGCGCCGCCCCGCCTACCGCCCGCAGACCAAGTTCGAGGCGCGTGGGCTGAGGCTGGGCCACGGCGTCTGGGACGTGCTGTTCCGCCGCCTCTGATTGGGTGAGGGCCTGCCGCTCAGTCCAGTGGCAGATAACGCACTGCGAGGATCTCCAGATGGCGTTCACCGGCTGGTGTACGCAGGGTGACCTCATCACCTTCACGTGTCTTGGTGAGCGCCCTGGCCATGGGTGACACCCAGCTGATGCGGCCGCGGCCCGCGTCCGCTTCGTCGATGCCGACGATGCACACGGTCTGCGTCTCGCGGCTGTCCAGATCCAGGATGTCCACGGTGGCGCCAAAGAACACCTGATCCGTGGCCTCGCGCGTGGCGGGGTCGACCACCTCTGCGTTGTCGAGGCGTTTGCCCAGGAAGCGCAGTCGCCGGTCGATCTCGCGCAGGCGTTTCTTGCCATAGAGGTAGTCGCCGTTCTCCGAGCGGTCACCGTTGCTGGCCGCCCATGCCACGGTCTCGACCATCTTCGGCCGCTCGAGTTGCCAGAGCTCGTCGAACTCGGCCTGCAGCCGCGCATGACCGGCGGGTGTCATGTAGTTCTTGCTGCCCGGCGGAACCGGATGGGCGTCGGCGAACTCGTCGTCCTCGTCGTCGGGTGGCGTGTCTTCCTTAAAGAAGGCCTTGCTCAACTGCGGGGCCCCGCCATGCCTCAGGTCCCGTTCCTGGGCAGGCTCAGCGTCGAGGTGAACACCAGATCCCTGGAGTCGACCACTTTGGCCGTGAGGTCGCCCGCGCCCGCGCTCGGCAGAAAATAAAAGCGCAGGTTGGGGTTCTCACTGATGGAGAAATCGACGTCGGCACTCATGATGACCTTGCCAGCGTAGGCCACCTCGATGTGGCGCACATAGTGCGAGGGCACGAACAAACGCGTCACCTGGTCCATCTGCATGCCTGAGTTGTTGGGGTGCGAGACCATGACCTGGGCGAGGGTGGGACGGCCCTGCTGCACTTCACCCTCGATCTTGAACTTGACCTTGCCCAGACGCGCCAGAGCGGCTTCCATGTCCTTGCCCGCCGGCGCTGAACAGCCCCCTGCGGCGCGCACGAATTTGCGCGCCATGTGCAGCTGGCCGTCACTGGTCTCGGCGACCACCCGCACCCAGGTGTATTCCTCGAGCCGGATGCGTGTCTCGATGTCGGCGCGACCCGATTCGGGTGTGAGTTCGAAACTGGCGGCGATCGGCGTCGGGTTCTTGTCGACCAGCAGCCACATCTTGCGGATGTAGCGGCTGGGGGTCTGGTCGACCTTGGCTTTGAGTCCGACCGGCACCACGGCAGCGTCCTCGGCACGGAACGGTGCATCGAGTTCGACCACGTCGCCGAGATTGTCGGCGATCGGGCGGTCGGCAAAAAGGAACGCGCGAATGTCGGCCCACTGCTCGGTGTCGGCAGAAGGCTCATCGGCAGCCTGTGCCGGGCCTCCCATGAGCGTGCCGATGATCAGCGCAGCAACGGCAGCCAAGCCTTGGATGGTGAGGCGATGGGGAAGGGCGAAGGTGGGCATGGGGGGGCTCCGGTGCTTCAGCGAGGGGGCAAGTAGGCGAGGGCCGGGTGGTCCATTGGCTCATTATTGTAAGTCGCTTGCGTTTTCATTGGGCCGCATCTTCCCACTCGAGTTCCGCGTATGCCGCGGTGACGTTGCGGCGGTGCAGCTGATCCACCAGCGCCCAGTCGGCCGATGGAGGCACCGCCTCGACTGCCTTCTGGATGGGCAGGCGCTGGCGCAGTGCCCCACGCACCGCGTCGCGCAGACCTTCGAGGTAGCGGGTCTGGGCCTGCCAGCCGGCGCTGTCGACCACAGGCCCGTGGCCCGGCACCGTACGCACGGCACCGAGCTTGCTCAGGGCTGGCGTCTGTGCCAGCCAGCCGACGAGGTTGCCATCGATGACTGGCAGATGGTTGACGAACAGCAGGTCGCCGGCGAACAGCGTTCGGGTGGTCGCGTCGTAGACGGTGAGGTCATGGTCGGTGTGGGCGGTCTTCCAGCTTTTAAGCTGCAGCACGCGACCGCCGAGGTCGATGTGGGTCTCGCCGTCGACCGTCTCGCCCGGGATCAGGATGAGTGGTGCTGCACTGAGTCCGAGCTGGCGTTGGGCCAGAGCCTGGTAGGTCTGCATGCGTGCCGCCACCGCCGCTGGCAGGCGTGCGTGCGCCAGCTGCCGCGCGGCCGTGTGGCCTGCTGCGACCGCTGTCAGTCCGAGCAGGTGGTCGGGGTGGCCGTGGGTGATGATGACCGCGCACAAAGGCACACGGGTGCGCTTGGCCAGCGCTGCCAGCAGCGCCTCGCCGGTCGCCGTGCTGCCACCGGTATCGATCACGGCGACACAGCGTTCGCCGACCACAAAGCCCCAATTCGAGGTGTCGCCCGCATTGTCGCGATGCGGTTCGGCAACCTGGCCGATGTGCACGAACACGCCGGGTGCCACTTCGCTCACCGCGTCGGGCGCGGGCGCCGCGGCGGTGAGCAGCACGGCTGCCGCGAGGGCGGCGACGAGGCCCGTGGCAGTGCGCTGGCCGTGGCCCTGACCAATGAGCGGCTTGTTGCAGCGAGTGTGGATGGAGCTTGGCATCGACGCCGAGTCTAGACCGGTCAGGGTGTGGAGAACGACTTTGTTACACTCCCACTGGTTATCTTTGTCTACCGTCAGGCACGCCATGACCCAGTCCACATCGTCGTTGCACCGTATCGTCATTGTCGGCGGCGGCGCCGGGGGGCTCGAGCTCGCGACCCGACTCGGCGACACGCTCGGCCGGCGCAACAAGGCCGAGGTCACGCTCATCGATCGCAGCCGCACGCATCTGTGGAAGCCGCTCTTGCACGAGGTGGCGGCTGGCAGCATGGACCTTGACGATCATGAACTGGAGTACCTCGCGCAGGCGCGATGGCACCACTTCAAGTACCGCCTCGGCGCGTTGGCGGGCATCGACCGCAAGCAGAAGTTCGTCAAGCTCGCGCCGGTCTTTGATGACGAGGGCGAGGTCATCATCGAAGCCCGCACCGTGCCCTACGACACGCTGGTCATCGCCATCGGTTCGGTGTCGAACGACTTTGGCACGCCGGGCGTGGCCGAGCACTGCATCTCGCTCGATACGCAGGCCGACGCCGAGCGTTTCCACAAGCGTCTCATCAACAACTGTATGCGCGCACAGGCGCAACGCACGCCGCTGCAGCCCGGCCAGCTGTCGGTTGCCATCGTCGGCGCCGGTGCCACCGGCGTCGAGTTGTCTGCCGAACTGCATCGCACGGTGCGCGAACTGGCCGCCTTCGGTCTCGACCGCATCGACCCGGCGCGCGACATCCAGATCACCATCATCGAAGCGGCGCCGCGCATCCTCGCGCAGATCCCGGAGCGTCTGGCCGCATCCGCCATGGACTTGCTGCACGCGCTCAAGGTCAAGGTGCTGACTGGCGAGAAGGTGGTCGAGGTCACTGCCGATGGTGTCCGCACCGCCGGCGGGACCTTTGTTCCGGCTCGGCAGGTGGTGTGGGCGGCGGGCATCAAAGGCTCGCCGATCCTCGCCGGCCTCGATGGCCTCGAGGTGACGCGGAACAACCTGCTGGTGGTCCGTCAGACACTGCAGACCTCGCGCGACGACGACATCTTTGCGCTCGGCGACTGCGCTGCCTGCCCGTGGCCGGAGAAAGAGGCGCTGGTGCCGCCACGAGCACAGGCCGCGCACCAGCAGGCCACCACCCTGCTCAAGACGCTGCGGCGGCGGCTCGAAGGCCGGCCGCCATTGGAATACCACTATCGTGACTTCGGCTCGCTGGTGAGCCTCGGCGAATACAGCACGGTCGGGTCCTTGATGGGCGGGCTGCACCGCGGCACCCTGATGCTGGAGGGGGCGATCGCTGGCCTGATGTACAAATCGCTCTATCAGATGCATCTGGTGGCTTTGCACGGCTGGGTCAAGGTTGCGCTCGACACCCTTGCCCGCTCCATCACGCGCCGCACCGAACCCCACATCAAGCTGCACTAGGCGCGCGCACCATCATGGCGGCACGCGTGCGCATGAACACCGCGACTCTGGCCGCTCTCGCCCTGAGCGCAGGGCTGGTCGGATGTGCTTGGAAGGAATACCGCGCCAAGCCGCTCGACCTGTCCGCCGCCGACATCGCAGCGCAATCGCGATCGCTCGAGGACGACTCGACGCGAGCCTCGCTCGAGGCTGCGGGCGTCGACCTGCGGGGCTGGCCGGCGCTGGTCTGGACTCGCGAGACCCTGCTCATCACGCTGCTCGCCAGCCATCCGGAGATGCAGGCCGCACGGGCGCGGGTGGTGGCGGCTTGGGCGCGTGTGCCGGCAGTGCAGCAGCCGATCAACCCCGATCTTGCGCTGCGCAGTGAGAACCACTCTCAGCGCGGCGACAATGGTTCGCCGTGGAGCATCGGCGCCAGTCTGCAGTTCACTTTCAACACGCGGCCACTGCTGTCGGCGCAGGGTGGTGTGGCTGCAGCCGAGGCGAGCGAGGCCGAGATCGCCGCCGGCGAGGTGGCGTGGCGCCTCTACCGTCAACTCGGTGAAGCCTTGCTGGCTGTAGAGGCGGCCGAGGAGGGCGGGGCGCTGGCCCGCGATGGCGTATCACTGGCCGAGGCGCGGGCCGAGAGCGTGGCGATCCGCCAGCGCCATGGAGCTGCGCCAGCCCTCGAGATGCAGCTGGCGCAGGAGGCCCTGCTCAGCGCCCGCCGCGAACTCGTGAATCTGGAGGCGGCAGCGGCGACCGCGCGCGCGCAGCTGGCACAGGCACTCGCCCTGCCGGTCGAGCACGTGCAGCACTCGCGGTTGGCGCCATGGCCGGTGTCGGCGCCGCAGGCCGGGGGCGAATGGGCCGGGCCCGACGCTGCTGCAGCGCGTGGCATCGCCTTGCGCAATCGCCTCGATCTGGCGCGCGAGCTGTCGCTCTATCAGGTGGCCGAGGCACAGGTGCGGCTCGAGGTGGCTCGCCAGTATCCGCAGATCCGGCTCGGCCCGGGCTTGCTCTGGGACCAGGGCGACAACATCTGGCAGATCGGTCTGGCGCTGCCGCTGGCCTTGCTGCAGCGCAACCGGGCCGCCATCGATGCCGCTGAGGCCCGCCGTGAGGCGCAGGCGGCGCAGGTGCTGGCCCGGCAACGGGCGGTCGTCGGCGAGGTCGAGGCGGCGCGCCAGCGGGCGCTGGCGCTGGCGGCAGTGTTGCAGGCGGCTCTGCGTCAGGCCGCTGCGGCCGTGACCCGGGTGGACCTGGTGCGACGCCAGTTCGACGCCGGTGCTGCCGATGCCGCGTCATTGATCGCTGCGCGCAGCGTCGCGTTGCAGGCGCGCCGGCAGGTGCACGACACCACGGTGTTGTGGCGGCAGGCACAATGGTCACTCGAGGCGGCGTTGCAGTCGCCCCTGCAGGCTGTCGACAGCGGCATGCAAGTCGCCACCTACTGAGCCACCCCGCCCTCGTTGTCTGGAGATCGCATGTCGGACCGTTTGAGATCGTTGGCTCTGGTCGTGCAGGCAGCTGTCATCATCGGTCTGATCTGGACGCTCGCCTGGTTCGGTCGCGACGAGTTCCAGGCTGACGCCGACGACGAAGAGCTGGCCACTCCGCCGGCGACGGTGGTTGGCGATCGGGTGGTCATCGCGCCCGACGCCCAGCGCGCCGCCGGCATCGTCGCGCAGACGCCGGCTGCGGCCGAATACCGCGACGCGCAGCGCCATTTTGGTGTGGTGGCCGATTCGCGAGCCTTGGTCGAGGCGCGGCAGCGTTACTTCAATCTGGGCACCCAACTGGCGGCTGCCGAGGCCCTGTTGGCGCAGCGGCGCGCCGATCTCGCGCGCATCGAGGCCTTGTTCAACGACGGCCGCAACGCCACCGCACGGGAGTACGAACTGGCGCAGGCCAGTGCTGCTGGCGAGGCGCAGCGGGTCGATGCGCTGCGCAACGAACGGCGCGCGGTCGTCGATGGTTTGCGGGTGGTCTGGGGCGAGGCGCTGGCCGAGCGACCGGATGATGCCGATACGCTGCTGGCGCGTGCCGCAGCGCGCGAGGTCGAGCTGGTCCAGTTCGTCCTGCCGGCGGGTGTCGATCCACGCGAGACGCAATGGCGGGTGAATCTCGTCAACGCCGAGTCGCCGGGGGTGGCTGCGCGCTTGGTGGGGCGCTCGCCGCAGGCGGTGCCGGGGCTGCAGGGCGATGCCTGGTGGCTGGCCGCTGCTGCGGGGGGATTGCCGGCGGGTGCTCGGGTGCGCGTGCTCGCAGCAAGCAGCAATGCCATCCGCGGCGTGCGCGTGCCGCCCTCGGCGATCGTGCGCTTCGGCGGCAAAGCTTGGGTCTACGTTCGAGTGTCCGCTGACCAGTTCGAACGGCGTCAGCTCGGCACCGATAGGCCGCTGGGTGACGGGCTTTTCAGCGAGGCGCTGACGGTCGACGCGCAGCTGGTCACCAGTGGCGCGCAGCTGCTGCTGTCCGAAGAGTTCAAGTTCCAGATCAAGAACGAGAACACCGACTAGAGCGGATCCCGACCCCAGACATGCTCGCCGCCCTCGTTCGATTCTCCATCCGCAACCCGGGCGCGGTGCTGGCATTGGCCGTGGCTGTCTTGCTCTATGGCATCTATTCGGCACGCACCGCGCGGCTCGACGTCTTTCCCGAGTTCTCGCCGCCGCAGGTGGTGATACAGACCGAGGCGCCCGGGTTCTCGGCGGAGCTGGTGGAGTCGCTGGTGACGCGGCCGGTCGAGGTGGTGCTCAATGGCACGGTAGGGGTTGCCAGCCTGCGCAGTCAGTCGATTCCGGGCCTTTCGGTGGTCACCCTGATCTTCGACGAGCGCAGCGACGTCTATCGCAATCGCCAGCTGGTCGGCGAGAAGCTCGCCATCCTCGCCAACCGGCTGCCGGTCGGCGTGGCCTCGCCCAACATCACGCCGCTCACCTCTTCGGCCAGCTCGACGCTGGGTATCGGCCTGTCGTCAAAAGACCGCGACCTGATGGACGTCTACGATCTGGCGCAATGGACGGTGCGGCCGCACCTCTTGTCGGCTCCGGGTGTGGCCGATGTCAACGTGTTCGGCGGCAAGGTGCGGCAGTGGCAAGTGCAGTTCGAACCCGATGCGCTGATCCGCCACGGCGTGACGCTGGCCGAGCTCACCGAGGCGGTCCGTCGCGCCAGCGCGCTGCGCCCGGGCGGTACGGTGGAGACGCAGAACCAGCGCATCATCGTCACCAGTGAAGGTCAGCTCACGCGGTCCGCCGACATGGCGCGGGCGGTGCTGACCCTGCGCAACGGGCAGGTGCTGCGTCTGGCCGATGTCGCACGCGTGGTCGAGGCGCCAGCGCCGTCGATCAGTGCCGCGACCATCAACGGCACGCCTGGCGTGTTCCTGATGGTGCAGGGCCAACTCGGGGCCAATACCTACGCCACCACCCAGGCGGTCGAGGCGCGGCTCGAGCAGCTCAAACCGCTGTTGGCCAGCGAGGGCCTCACCGTCCATACCAACCTGTTCCGTCCTGCCAACTTCATCGAGACCTCGATCGGCAACGTCCAGCTCGACATCCTCATCGGCTCGGCGCTGGTCATCGGCGTGCTGTTCCTCTTTCTGTTCAACGCCCGCACGGCTTTTGTCTCGGCCACAGCGATCCCGCTCTCGCTGCTGGCGTCGATCATCGTGCTGGTGGAGCAGGGGGTGTCGCTCAACATCATGGTGCTCGGTGGCCTCGTCATCGCTCTGGGCGAGGTGGTCGACGACGCGATCATCGATGTGGAGAACATCTTCCGCCGCCTGCGCGAGAACCGTGCCGCGGCCGCGCCGCAGCCGGTCTGGAAGGTGGTGCTGGAGGCTTCGCTCGAGGTCCGCAGTTCGGTGATCTACGCCACCTTCATCGTCTGTACGGTGTTCTTTCCGCTGCTCACCATGTCGGGCGTGGCTGGGCGCCTGTTCGAGCCGCTCGGGCTCGCCTACATCTACGCTCTGCTGGCTTCGCTGCTGGTCGCACTCACCGTGACCCCAGCGCTGTGCTACCTGCTGCTGGCGCGCGGTGTGGCGCTGCGCAGTGAGGATCCCCCTCTCATCGGTTGGCTGCGGCGACGCTACACCCGCTGGCTGCGCGGCATCGAGGGGTCGGCGCGGCCGGTGGTGCTGATCACGGTCGGTGCAGTGATGCTGGGGCTGGCCAGTTTGGCGCTTTTCCGCATCGAATTCGTCCCGGAACT
This sequence comes from Klebsiella pneumoniae, assembly GCA_945897555.1. Classification (GTDB taxonomy): domain Bacteria; phylum Pseudomonadota; class Gammaproteobacteria; order Burkholderiales; family UBA3065; genus UBA3065. The sequence goes on from CAMDGF010000012.1 coordinate 43,319, forward strand.
GCGTGAAGGGCACTACATCGTTCACATGACGGCGATACCCGGCACCTCGGAGGCCGAGTCGCTGCGCATCGGCCGCAAGGTGACGGATGCCATCGGTAGTGTCCCGGGCGTGCAGTCGGTCACCCAGTGGGTGGGTCGCGCGCAGAACGGTGCCGACACGTTCGGCATGCACTACTCGGAGATCGAGGTCGAGATCGGCCCGCTGTCTGCTGGCGAGCAGGCGCGCATCCTTGCGGGTATCCGCGAGCGGCTCACCACGGTGCCGGGCAGACCCGGCGTCGCGCCCTTCCCGGGGGTGAGCTTTGGCGTCAATACTTTCCTGGCCGAGCGCATCGAAGAGACGGTCTCGGGGTATGCCGCCGAGTTCGTGGTCGAGGTATTCGGCGATGACCTCGATCTGCTCGATCGCGACGCCGCCGGGATCGCTCGGGTGCTGCAGGGCATCGATGGCGCGCGCGATGTCACCATCCAATCCCCGCCCGGTACGCCGCAGATGGTGTTCCAGCTGGATCCGGCGCGGGTCGCCGAGCGCGGCCTGCAGATGGTCGAAGTGCTCGACCTGCTGCGCACCTTCTATGGTGGCATCGAGGTGGGTCAGGTGGTCGAGCGCGGCCGCATCATCCCGCTGGTGGCGATCGCTGGGGTCGAGCACCGCGAGGCACTCGAGCGTGCCAGCCAGCTGCGGTTCCAGTCACCCGACGGTGGGCTCTACCGGCTGTCCGACGTGGCCGACGTTCGGCAGGCCAATGGCCGCAGCAAGATCCTCCACAGTGGGGGCAAGCGCGTACAGACCGTCACCTGCAATGTCCAGGGGCGCGATGTGCCGGGCTTCCTGCGCGACGTGCGCGAGGCCATCGCCCGCGATGTCAAGCTCGGCGCCGGCAACTATGTGGCGATTGGCGGCGATGCGGCAGCCGCTGAGCGCGCACGCAACGATCTGCTCGCCCACGCGGTGCTGGCCACCGTGGGGGTGCTGCTGCTGCTCTATCTGGCGCTGGGCAATGGCCGCAACCTGCTCATCACCCTGCTCAATCTGCCGTTCGCACTGATCGGCGGGGTGCTTGCCGTGGTGCTCTCCGGTGGCTGGTTGTCGATCGGCTCTTTGGTGGGTTTTGTCACGCTGTTCGGGATCACGCTGCGCAATTCGATCATGCTGGTCTCGCATTATCAGCACCTCGTACAGGTCGAGGGCCACGCGTGGAACGTGGAGACGGCGCTGCTGGGTGCCTCCGAGCGGTTGCCTTCGATCCTCATGACGGCCATCGTCACCGCGCTCGGCCTCATGCCGCTGGTCGTCGGCAGCGGTGAGCCGGGCCGCGAGATCGAGGGGCCGATGGCGAGCATCATCGTCGGCGGTCTGGTGACCTCGACCATTCTCAACCTGCTCATCCTGCCCACGGTGCTGCTGCGCTACGGGCGGTTCGTTCGCCAAGACGAGGGCTGAGAAGGCCCAGCGGTCATGCTGCGTCGGTCTCGCCGTCGTGCTTGATGTAACGGAAGCGTGGGTCGCTGGGCGTGCCCTCGAACAGCCCCTCACCGCCCGGTTGCCAGAACACCACCGCTTCGATCTTCTTCGCCAGCGCGAAGTCGAGTTCGGTGATGCCTCCGGCCGAGTGAGTCTGCAACTTGATGATGACAAATGCGTAGGAGGCGGCGATGTCGGGGTGGTGCCACGCGGCCTCGGCAAGGTGCCCGACGGTGTTGATGACCATCAGCGTTGCCTTCCAGCCCGAAGTGCGGACACGCCGCCGGATCCAGCCATTCTCGTGGGTCCAGTGCGGCAGTTCGGCGGCGAGGCGGGTGTCTACCAAGGTGGGTTCGATTGCGGAATGCTGTTTCATGGTGTGTCTCTCCTTAAACTCGGGGTTATCGTTCAGACATGTGAGACAGCCGTCTTTTGAGACGCTGCCTAGATCGGTCGCCAGTGCGCGTGTTGACTGGGATATGCATCGGATGGATGGGTCTATTGACGATGTGTGAAAAGGTGCTTGCAGGGAAGATTTCCTGTGCTAGAGTTACAGCCGGAAACAACTGTAACGCCTCTAAAGGGCGGCCGGTTGGGTCTGGTGCCCGACACCATTGTCGGGCGATATCGCTGATTGCGACTTCATTGAGGAGGTTGTTATGGCAGTTAAGAATCTGTGGCCCGTCGTGGCCCTGGCAGTTGCCGCTCCGTCGGCCGCCCTGGCGAACGCCGATCTGGCCAAGCTGATGGCTGACTCGAAGAACTGGGCCGCTCCGGCCGGTAACTTCTCGAACCATCGTCACACCAAGTTGACCCAGATCAACAAGAGCAACGTCAACAAGCTGCAAGTGGCTTGGACGTTCTCGACCGGCGTCCTGCGCGGCCACGAAGGCGGCCCGCTGGTCATCGGCGACACCCTGTACGTTCACTCGGCTTTCCCGAACAAGGTCTTCGCCATCAACCTGGCCGACCAGACCATCAAGTGGAAGT
>CAMDGF010000013.1 GCA_945897555.1 Klebsiella pneumoniae
ACCACCCGCCGCTAGCAGGCCAGCAGCCGCCCGTCCGCCAGCACCAGTCGCCGGCCGGCCTGCGCCGCCAAGCGCTCGTCATGGGTGACGATGACGAACGCGGTAGGGTTCGCTGCGGCAAGTTCGAGCATAAGCCCGAACACCTGCCCTGCCGTGCCGCGGTCGAGGTTGCCGGTGGGCTCGTCGGCCAGCACGCAGCGCGGCTGGGTGATGAGCGCCCTCACCACGGCGGCCCGCTGCCGCTCGCCACCCGAGAGTTCGCCCGGGCGATGCTCGAGGCGGGCAGCCAGCCCGACCCGCCGCAGCCATTCGGCGGCCTCGGCCAGGGCAGCGTCGCGGTCCATACGCCGCAGCAGCAGCGGCATGGCGACGTTCTCCTGCGCGGTGAACTCGGGCAACAGGTGGTGGAACTGGTAGACGAAACCGAGGTGGCGATTGCGCAGCGCGCAACGCTCCGCCTCCTCGAGGGCGGCGACATCACGACCACACCACAGCACACGCCCGGCGCTCGGCGGCTCGAGACCGCCCAGCAGGTGCAGCAGGGTGCTCTTGCCGGCACCCGAGGCACCGACGATGGCGATGTGCTCGCCGGCGTCGATGCGCACATCCACGCCCGAGAGGACCGCCGTCTCGGTGGCGCCCCGGCCGAAGTGCTTGGCCAGCCCTTCGCCAGCGACCACCGGCACAGACGGCTCGGCGACGCTCGACGGCGCTCCAGCCGCAGCCGTCTCACTCATAGCGCAGCGCCTCCGCAGGCTGGGTGGCGGCCGCCCGCGAGCTCGGGTAGAGCGTGGCCAGCAGTGAGAGCAGCAAGGACATACCGCCCACCCGCAACATGTCCTCGACATGCGGGTCCGACGGCAGGTCGGTGATGTAGTAGACGCCGCTGGCGAGGAACTTGAAACCGAGCGCGTTCTCGATGGCCGGCAAGAGGGTGTCGATGTTGTAGGCCACCAGCGCCCCAAAGCCGACGCCGAGCAAGGTGCCGATGAGCCCGGTCACAAGACCCTGCACCAGAAAGACGCTGCGGATGCTCGCCGGGGTGGCTCCAAGCGTGCGCAAGATGGCGATGTCGGCGCGCTTCTCGTTGACCGCCATCACCAGCGAGCTGACCAGATTGAACGCCGCCACCGCAATGATCAGGGTGAGGATGATGAACATCATGCGCTTCTCGGTCTGCACCGCAGCGAACCAGTTGCGATTCTGCGACGGCCAGTCCACCGGATAGACATCGGGCGGCAATTGCGCAGCCAATGCCTGTGCCACCTCGGTGGCCCGGTGCAGGTCGGCCAGTTTGAGGCGGACCCCGCTCACGCCCTCGCCCATCCGGTAGAGCAGCTGCGCGTCGCGCAGGTGGATCAGCGCAAGACCGCTGTCGAACTCGGCGTGGCCCATCGAAAAGATGCCGCTCACGGTGAACTGCTTGAGGCGCGGGATCATGCCGGCCGCCGTGATCTGCCCCTGCGGGATGATCAGCGTCACCTTGTCGCCCGCACGCACGCCCAAGGCACGCGCCAGTTCCTGACCAAGCACCACATTGAAACGCTCGGCTTCCAGCGTCTGCAGCGCGCCAGAGCGCATGTTGTCACCGATCCCGGACACCGCCGTCTCGGCCTCGGGCAGGACGCCGCGCACCGCCGCCCCCTGCACCGCGCTGCCGCGGCTCAACAGCGCCTGACCCGCCACAAAGGGAGCTGTGGCGCGCACCTCAGGATGCTGCCGCGCGGCCCGCTCGACACCCTGCCATTCGGCAAGCCGATTGTCGGGCCCGACCAGTTCGATGTGGGCAAGCACGCCGAGCATGCGGTCGCGTACCTCCTTCTGGAAGCCGTTCATCACCGACAGGACGATGATCAGCGCAGCCACACCGAGCGCGATGCCGCACATCGAAACACCCGAGATGAATGAGACAAAGCCTGAGCGGCCGCGCGAACGCGTGTAGCGGTAGGCGATGAACAGTTCAACGGGCAATCGCATGGTGGGCGCCATGCTACACGGCGTGGTCCGCGCGCGGCCTGCACTTGCCATCGATACGGCCGGCTGCGACTACACTGCGCGCATGTCACCAAGCGCCCCCAGATCGGCTTCGGCCAGCGCCGCCGCCACGCTGCTGATCGCCACGCCCGATCCGCAGGCGCTGCTCGCCGACTGCCCCCTGCTCGGCCTACGTTTGGCGCGGGCAGATGCCAGCGAAGAGGCTTTTCTGGCCATCGAAGACTGGTTGCTTGCCATCCATGGCGTGGCGGCCGATGCCGAGCCCGCACTCGCCGCGGCCGCTGCCGGGCTGATCGGCCGCGGCCACGGCTGGCTGCGCGTCGATGCGCTGACGCTGGTGGTGAGCCGCGATCGCCTGATCGCGCTGCCGCAGGCAGCTGGCGATGCCAGCGATGCCGCCCGACTGATCGACGCGCTGCTGCCGCAGTTGCCATGCATCGGCGTGGCCCATGCGCTGGGTGAGGCTCGCCTCGTCGACCTCGATGCGCCGACCGACGCGCGGCTGGCACCCGCATGGCGCACTGCAAACCGGCCGCTCGATAGCCACCTGCCGGACGGTCCCCGCGGCCCCGACTGGCGGCGCTGGCTCACCGAGGCACAGATGCTGCTGCACGAGCACCCGCTCAACAGCGACCGCGAATCACGCGGGCTGCGTCCGCTCAACGCCTTGTGGCTCTCGGGCGGCGCATCCGTGGCGATGCAACCCGTCCACCGCGCCGTTGGCCTGCACGGTCAGCATGCCCTGGCCAGGACACTGCCGGTCGCCGTCGAAGCCGCGACCCACAAGGCCGCGATCACGGTCTGGCTGCACCAGCCGGGCGAGCAGCCGCCTGCAACGGTGCTGAGCGCCTTGCGTCGGGGCAGCTTCCGGCTGGACATCCTCGCGCCTTCGTTGCGGCAAAATTACCTGCGCCAACCGTGGCACGCGCTGCGCGTCTGGCGTCAGCCGCTGCGCGCTCTGGTCGCCGCCCACCCGTGAGCCATCAAGCAGTCGCGCGCCCGTGCGCCACGCCCCCAGGCGCGCCGATGTCATGGCAGCTGCCCACATGAACCCTGCCACCCGCCGCGAGGCCATGCATCGGCTCGCCGCCATCATGCCGGCCCCCACCACCGAGCTCGAATACGATTCGGTGTTCCAGCTGCTGGTCGCGGTGATCCTGTCGGCGCAGGCCACCGATGTGAGCGTGAACGCCGCCACGGCTAAGCTCTACCCGGTCGCCGGCACGCCACAGGCCATCCTCGCGCTGGGGGTGGAAGGTCTCATTCCCTACATCCAGACGATCGGCCTGTTCCGCAGCAAAGCCAAGAACGTGATCGAGACCTGCCGCATCCTCCTCGAGCAGCATGGCGGCGAGGTGCCGCGCGACCGCGAAGCGCTGCAAGCGCTGCCGGGCGTCGGCCGCAAGACCGCTAATGTGGTGCTCAACACCGCCTTTGGCGAGCCGACCATCGCTGTCGACACGCATGTCTTCCGCGTCGGCAATCGCACCGGGCTCGGCAAGGGCAAGACGCCGCTGGCGGTGGAACTGGCACTGCTCAAGAACATCCCCGCCGAGTACAAGGTCGACGCCCACCACTGGCTGATCCTGCATGGCCGTTACACCTGTCAGGCGCGCAAACCCAAGTGCTACGAGTGCGTTCTGGCGGACCTCTGCGACTATCGTTACAAGACCCCGCCACCCGGCGATGACAGCGGCCGAGCCGACCAAGCGGCGCGCAAGCCAGTGGCAGGTCGACAGCACGGCAGCGAGCCCGCATCGACCAAACCATCGCCGGCGAATGAGGTCTGAACGCTCATGTTCCAGCCCACCCGCGATGACGTCCGTAGTTTCATGTTCGAGACCTGGCGCAAGTATCGCGCCGGTACCGGACTGAGCGGTGCCGAGACCACGCTGCTGCCGATCATCCTCGAGCATCCCGAGTACCACGCCGTGCTCGAGGATCCGGATACCTACGCCGTACGCACCTGGCACCCGGAGGACGGCGAGACCAACCCGTTCATGCACCTCTCCTTCCACCTTGCGCTGGCCGAACAGCTGGCCATCGACCAGCCGCCAGGCATCCGCGCCGCCTGGACCGCGCTGGCGGAGAGGACGGGCGACCCGCACGAGGCGAGCCATGTCGCGCTCGACTGTCTGCTCGAGCAGCTGTGGAAGACGCAACGCCACGGTTCACCGTTCGACGTAGCCGCCTACCTCGAGTCGGTGCGACAACGCCTCTAGCCAACCGCTGCGCCGTCCACGGCGCCCCACACCTTCTTCTGCAAAGGCAAGCTGCCAACACCATGAGTGATCGACTCACCCACATCACCACCCGCACCGGCGACGGCGGCGAGACCGGCCTCGCAGACGGGTCCCGCGTCGCCAAGACCGACCCCCGTATCCACGCGCTCGGCGACGTCGACGAACTCAACAGCCAACTCGGCGTGTTGCTGCTCCACGACATGCCCGAAGACGTCCGACGCCTGCTCGGCCAGATCCAGAACGACCTCTTCGACCTCGGCAGTGAACTGGCCATCCCGGGTTCAAGCCTGCTCAAGCCCGAGCACGTGGGCCGCCTTGACGCCGCGATCGCTGCCTACAACGCCCTGCTTCCCCCACTCCGTGAGTTCGTCCTGCCCGGAGGCAGTCCGGCCGCAGCGCACTGTCATGTGGCCCGCACGGTCTGCCGGCGTGCTGAGCGCTCGCTCGTGGCACTCGACCGGGCCAGCATCACCACAGACCACCCACGCCTCTACCTCAACCGCCTGTCGGACCTTCTGTTCATCGTGTCGCGCTGCCTCAACAAGATGGCAGACGTGGCAGACGTGACGTGGACACCGGCGATCAAATCACCGACCGGATGATGCTGCGCCCGGCCGAGGGGCTGGTGCTGCTGCGCCTGGCTGGCGCCAAAGCTCTACATCGAGAGCGATTCGCAGTATGCTGTACGCTGTAGCGTCGGGTGCGATGTTGCTGCGACTTGACGGATCGGCCGCAGCGGCCGTGACCTTGCATCAGAGGGGGCAGTTATGCGTGTCGAATTCAGTGGTGTACAGCCGGCCGATGCCGGCCGCCGACAAGAGCCCGCGGGTGTGGCGCCCGCCGAGGAATCCCGCAAGCGCGCGGTGGAAGCGCAGCCGCAGCGTGAGGACGGCCCGCGCGCCGAAGCCAGCGCCCGGGTGAACCTGTCCGCGGAAGCCAAGAAGAAACTGGCCGAGGAAGACTCTGGCGCTCGCGCCGAGATCCGCAAGGCCGCGGACGAAAAAGGTCCGGTGGCGAAGTTGCTGGAAACGCAAAAGGAGCGCGTCTCGCAAGCCGGTCGTGACGATGGCGTACGCCCACCGCCCACCCGCCCGAGCGCCGACGATCAGGCTTCGATCCGCGCCGCGCAGCAGCGTCTGGCGTCTGCCGGGCTCACCGCCTAAGAAGGCTCTCGCGGCGGTTTCGGCCGCTCGCCGCCACAACAAAAAGCCCCGCTCCAGCGGGGCTTTTTGTTTCCAGGCGCATCAGACGCCTGATGCAGCCAGATCAGTCCCAGTTCAGCGCACCGCCCGTCTGATACTCGGTCACGCGCGTCTCGAAGAAATTCTTCTCTTTCTTGAGGTCGATCATCTCGCTCATCCACGGGAACGGGTTCTCCGCGCCGGGGAAGAGCTCGTCGAGGCCGATCTGGCGGCAACGGCGATTGCAGATGAAGCGCAGGTATTCCTTGAACATCGGCGCATTGAGACCAAGCACGCCGCGCGGCATGGTCGCCTCAGCGTAGGCGTATTCCAGATCCACCGCCTTCTTGAACAGCGCCACCAACTCTTGGCGGAACTCCGGCGTCCACAGGTGCGGATTCTCCAGCTTGATGGTGTTGACCAGGTCGACCCCAAAATTGCAGTGCATCGACTCGTCGCGCAGGATGTACTGGTACTGTTCAGCGGCGCCGGTCATCTTGTTCTGCCGGCCCAGCGCAAGGATCTGCACAAAGCCGACATAGAAGAAGATGCCCTCCATGATGCAGCTGAAGACGATCAAGCTCTTCAGCAACTTCTGATCGTTCTCGAGCGTGCCGGTGGTGAACTCGGGGTCGGTCAGCGTCTCGATGAAGGGGATGAGGAACTCGTCCTTGTCGCGGATGCTCGCGACCTCCTGATACGCGTTGAAGATCTCGCCCTCATCCAGGCCGAGGCTCTCGACGATGTACTGGTAGGCGTGGGTGTGGATCGCCTCCTCGAAGGCCTGACGCAGCAGGAACTGGCGGCACTCCGGCGCAGTGATGTGGCGATAGGTGCCGAGCACGATGTTGTTGGCGGCCAGCGAGTCGGCGGTGACAAAGAAGCCGAGGTTGCGCTTGACGATGAGGCGCTCGTCCTCGGTGAGCCCATTCGGGTCTTTCCAGAGAGCGATGTCGCGCGACATCTGCACCTCTTGCGGCATCCAGTGGTTGGCGCAGCCAGCCAGATACTTCTCCCACGCCCACTTGTACTTGAACGGCACCAACTGGTTGACATCGGTGCTGCCATTGATCACGCGCTTGTCGGCGGCGTTGACGCGACGCACCGCTCCCGCCTCGCCATCGGCGTGCAGGCCCACCGGCTCCGCGAGGTCGCCGCGCGTGGGCGTGGCGCCCGCGAACGGGTCGGCGAAGGCACCCTGAGGCAGCCGTGGCTGCAGCGGCAGCTGCGTGTTGGCGGAGAGGTCGTCTTCAAAACTCAGCATCTGGATGTCTCCTGGGGTCGCTGTGGCCGGCCTTATTGGCAAGCCTCGCATTCGGGGTTGTCGATCGAGCAGAACTTGGCCTCGGCAGCGGCAGCCTCGCCGCCCGCCACCGGCACCGCATTGAGTTCGCCGCCACGACCGGTCGACTTCTCCGCACTGGTGGCCCCCATGGTGCGCAAATAATAGGTGGTCTTGAGGCCGCGCAACCACGCCAGTTTGTAGGTCTCGTCGAGCTTCTTGCCAGACGGCTGAGCGATGTAGATGTTGAGGCTCTGCGCCTGATCGATCCACTTTTGGCGGCGCGCCGCTGCCTCGACCAACCAGCTCGGGTCGACTTCAAAACTGGTGGCATAGAGCGCACGCAGGTCCGCCGGGATGCGATCGATCTTGGACAGGGCACCGTCGAAATACTTCATGTCGGCGACCATCACCTCGTCCCACAAGCCGCGCGACTTGAGGTCGGTCACCAGCTGGTCGTTGACCACCGTGAACTCGCCCGACAGGTTGCTCTTGACATAGAGGTTCTTGTAGTTGGGCTCGATGCTGGCCGACACGCCGACGATGTTGGAGATGGTGGCGGTCGGCGCGATGGCGACGCAGTTGCTGTTGCGCATGCCGTGCTGCTTGATGCGCCCGCGCAGGGCGTCCCAATCGAGCGTGGCTGAGCCATCGACCTCGACATGCCCGCCACGTTCGTCGGCCAGCAGCTTGAGCGAGTCCTGCGGCAGGATGCCGCGGTCCCACAGGCTGCCACCGAAGCTCGAGTAGCGGCCGCGTTCCTGCGCCAGTTCGGTGCTAGCCCAGTAGGCGTGGTAGCACACCGCCTCCATGCTGCGGTCGGCGAACTCCACCGCTTCAGCGCTGGCGTAAGGCACACGCATGCGGTGCAGGCAATCCTGGAAACCCATGATGCCCAAGCCCACCGGACGGTGCCGCAGGTTGGAGTCGCGTGCTTTCTTGACCGCGTAGTAGTTGATGTCGATGACGTTGTCGAGCATCCGCATCGCCACCTTGACGGTGCGCTGCAGCTTGTCGGCATCAAGCGTCCAGCTGCCGTCGGCGCCCTGCACCATGTGCTTGTCGAGATTGACCGAGCCGAGGTTGCACACGGCGATCTCGCTCTCGTTGGTATTGAGCGTGATCTCGGTGCACAGATTGGACGAGTGCACCACGCCGACGTGCTGCTGAGGGCTGCGGATGTTGCTCGGGTCCTTGAAGGTGATCCAGGGGTGGCCGGTCTCGAACAGCATGGTCAGCATGCGGCGCCACAGCGTCTGCGCCGGCACCTTCTTGAACAGCTTGAGCTCGCCGCGGGCGGCCTTGGCCTCGTAGCCGGTGTAGGCCTTCTCGAACGCTTTGCCGTAAAGGTCGTGCAGGTCAGGGCAGTCCGACGGCGAGAACAGCGTCCAGTCGGCGCCCTCCATGACCCGCTTCATGAACAGGTCGGGGATCCAGTTGGCGGTGTTCATGTCATGCGTGCGGCGACGGTCATCGCCGGTGTTCTTGCGCAGCTCGAGGAACTCCTCGATGTCGAGGTGCCAGGTCTCCAGGTAGGCGCACACCGCACCCTTGCGCTTGCCGCCCTGATTCACCGCCACGGCGGTGTCGTTGACCACCTTGAGGAAGGGTACGACGCCCTGGCTCTTGCCGTTGGTGCCCTTGATGTAGGAGCCGAGCGCGCGCACGTTGGTCCAGTCGTTGCCGAGGCCGCCGGCGAACTTGGAGAGCAGCGCGTTCTCTTTGATCGCCTCGTAGATGCCGTCGAGGTCGTCGTCGACGGTGGTGAGGTAGCAGCTCGAGAGCTGGCTGCGCAGCGACCCGGAATTGAACAAGGTCGGCGTCGACGACATGAAGTCGAAGGTCGACAGCACGTTGTAGAACTCGATGGCGCGTGCTTCGCGGTCGATCTCCTCGAGCGCGAGACCCATTGCGACACGCATGAAGAACGCCTGCGGCAGCTCGATGCGGTGGCCTTCGATGTGCAGGAAGTAGCGGTCGTACAGCGTCTGCAGGCCAAGGTAGTGGAACTGCAGGTCGCGGCTGGCATCCATTGCGGCGCCCAACTTGGCGAGGTCGTACTGCCCCATGCGCGCGTCGAGCAGCTCGGCCTCGATGCCACGTTTGATGAAGCCCGGGAAGTATTCAGCGTAGCGGCTGTGCATCTCGGCCTGAGTGGCGGGTCCGCCAAGGATCTCGGTGCGGATCTGGTCGAGCAGCAGGCGCGCAGTGACCTTGCTGTAGGCCGGGTCCTGCTCGATCAAGGTGCGGGCGGCGAGCACCAGCGACTTGGCGACCTCCTCGGCCGGGATGCCGTCGTAGAGGTCGCGCACGGCAGCCTTGAGGATGGCCTGCGGATCGACCTGATCGCCCAGGCCCTCGCACGAGGCGCCCACCAGCGCCTCGAGGCGCTTGAGGTCGAGCGGACGGCGGCTGCCGTTCTCGGTGACATGCAAACCCGCCAGCGGCGCCTCGCCCGAATCAGCAGCCTGCTGCGCCCGATCGCGCGAGCGCTCCTCGCGATAGAGCACGTAGGCGCGGGCAACGTGATGCGCACCCGCGCGCATCATCGACAACTCGACCTGGTCCTGGATGTCCTCGATGTGGATGGCGCCACCCTCGGGCTTGCGACGCATAAGCGCAGCCACCACCTGTTCAGTGAGCATGGCCACCTGTTCGCGCACGCGGGCCGACGCCGCACCCTGCGCACCATCGACGGCGATGAACGCCTTGGTCATGGCCACCGCGATCTTCGAGGGCTCGAACGGGACCACAGCACCATTGCGCCGGATCACCTTGTAATCGGCGAAACGGGGATCGGTCGACGCCTCTCCCGACCCTGCCGCGAAGGTGGGGCGGATGTCGTTGGCCGGTGTGGCTTCGGTGCTGGTCAGCTGCATGTGCTCCCCCTTTGGATTGTGGCGCCCTCGCGCTGCGAAGGGCTAAAGGCAGGTTTCTCCAAAACACTACATCTTGTGCCAGAGATACCGCCCGGCCACTAATGCTAGGGGTTGGGTGCTTGCCATGCAAGCGCTTTTTGCAGCCGCTGGCGGGGTCGGCTGTGCACCCCCTGTGGGCAGCTTGTGAAGTCCCTCACGCCGCCTGTGGTTGCACCGCAACAACAGCCGCGGCACTCCCGCACAACATCGCAGCTGCAGCGCAACAAGCTTGGTGCACCAAGGATCAAGCGACCGATCTGCCGCCCTGTGGATGGTTCACCGACCGCGCGACGCTCAGGCCGAGTGCTTGATCGCGGTCAGTCGGCCCCAGTCGAAACAAGGCCCGGGGTCGCTCTTGCGGCCCGGCGCGATGTCGCTGTGCCCCGCAGCCGCACGCAGCGGCAGCGCCGCCACCAACTGCGCAGCGAGGTGTTCGAGCGCTGCGTACTGCGCTTCGGTGAAAGGCCGATCGTCGGTGCCCTCGAGTTCGATGCCCACCGAGAAGTCGTTGCATCGCTCGCGGCCCAGCCAGCTCGAAGCCCCGGCATGCCAAGCGCGCTCAAAGACCGATACGCACTGGGTGATGCCGCCGCAGCGCTCGACGACAAAGTGCGCCGAGACGCGCAGGCTCTCGATCTCGCGATAGAACGGGTGCTTGCCGGCATCGAGCCGGTTGCCGAACAGGGCAAAGATGTCGCCGCTGCCGAACTCGCCCGGCGGCAGGCTGATGTTGTGGATGACCAGCAGCTCCGTCGCCACCGACGGCCGGGCGTCGCGGTTGGGTGAGGGCTCGTGGCGCACGCCCAGCAGCCAGCCCGCGCGGTCAAAGGCCATACTGAAGGCTCGCGGCAGGCCGGGACACCGCGACAGGCGCCGCGGCCAGCCTCAGTAGCCGGCTGCCGCGCGGTGCTCCTCGCAGCAGAAGGCATGTTTGTCGACGAGCACCGCCGCCGACTGCGGCACGTGCGTGTTGCAGTACTCGCAACGGATCATGGTCTCGCCGGAGCGGCCTGCACCGGGCCGCGCTGCGCCCTCGCCCGACGACGTCCCTGGCCGGTCGTCCGCCCCCGAACCGGTCGACGAGCGGCCACGGGCGAACCACCAGAGGCCACCGACAGCCAACGCGATGAGCAAGAGCAGTTTGAGCATATCGGAGGGCCCCGCTGGCCGGATGGCTAAAGTGTCGTCACAGTCTAGGCCAACCGTTCGTAGCGGCGCGACACCGTGAGGGGATGGTCGGGGTGAGAGGATTCGAACCTCCGACTCCTGCGTCCCGAACGCAGTACTCTACCAGGCTGAGCTACACCCCGAAGTAACCGGATTTCCGACCATTCTGCCACTGCGACGCCGGCTGGCCGGCACACCACCGGGTCAGCGATCCCGGTCAGCAGCAAAGACCGTCAAAGATAGCAGAACTTCGCGGTCGGGTGAAGGCTCGAGCGCCTCGAGCGCGCCGCGCGCGAGCCCCAGCTCGGCCTCGGCGACGGCGCGTGCGTAGTCGAGCGCCCCGGTGCGGCGGATGGCGGCGAGCACCGCTTCGATGTCAGCACAGCCGCCCTCCTCGATCGCTTGGCGGACCCGCGCGGCCTCTGCGGCGTTACCGTGACGGATGACGTGGATCAGCGGCAGCGTCGGCTTGCCCTCGGCGAGGTCGTCGCCGACGTTCTTGCCGGTACTCGAGGGCTCACCGGAATAGTCGAGGATGTCGTCGACCAGCTGGAAGGCGGTACCCAGGTGCATGCCATAGGCCGCCATCGCCGACTCGCGCGCCGCATCGGCGCCACCGAGCACTGCGCCCAGACGCGTCGAGGCCTCGAACAGCTTGGCCGTCTTGTAGCGGATGACGCGCAGGTAGGCGGCCTCGTCGATGTCCGGGTCGTTGCAGTTCATGAGCTGCAGCACCTCGCCCTCGGCGATGGTGTTGGTGGCGTCGGCCAGCACCTCCATCACGCGCATGCTTCCGATGCCGACCATCATCTGGAACGCGCGGCTGTAGAGGAAATCGCCGACCAGCACCGCCGGCGCATTGCCAAAGGCGGCGTTGGCGGTCTCGCGGCCGCGGCGCAGCGCGGATTCGTCCACCACATCGTCGTGCAGCAACGTGGCGGTATGGATGAACTCGATGATCGCCGCCAGTTCGTGGACGCGGGCATCGGTCACGCCATGGGCGCGACTGGACAACACCACCAACGCCGGGCGCAGGCGCTTGCCGCCGGCTGAGATGATGTAATCGGCGACCTGGCTGACCAGCGCCACCTCGGAGTGCAGCCGCTCGCGGATGACGCGGTCTACAGCAGCCATGTCGGCTGCCAGATGCTGCTGGATGAGGGGTAGCGCCACGCCGTGTCCTGCCGATGGGGAGGCGCCGAGTCTAGCCCAGCAGAGCGCCACTTTCAGCCTTTACCAAACAAGCGGGTGCTTGGTATGATTACGGGTTTACCGGACCCGCCGGCGCACGGTGTGCCAGTGGGTCCGAGAAAAGAGCCCGAAACAAGGAGCCTACACATGTATGCAGTGATCAAGACGGGTGGTAAGCAGTACCGCGTCGAGCCCGGCGCCAAGTTGCGCGTGGAGACGCTGGAGGCCGAGGCAGGCGCCAGCATCCAGCTCGATCAGGTGCTGATGATCGGTGACGGTGACAAGGTATCGGTGGGCACGCCGCTGTTGGCCGGCGCATCGGTCAAGGCCACCGTGGTCTCACACGGCCGCGGCGAGAAGATCCGCATCTTCAAGATGCGTCGCCGCAAGCACTACCAGAAGCGCATGGGTCACCGCCAGAACTACACCGAACTGCTGATCGACAGCATCTCGGCCAAGTAAGGGAGAACAGGCAATGGCACACAAAAAGGCAGGCGGCAGTTCACGTAACGGCCGCGACTCCGAAAGCAAACGACTCGGCGTGAAGGTCTACGGCGGTGAAGCCGTGGTCCCCGGCAACATCATCGTGCGTCAACGCGGCACCGAGTTCCATCCCGGCGAGAACGTCGGCATGGGCAAGGACCACACCCTCTTCGCGCTGACCGAGGGCCGCGTCGCTTTCACCGTGAAAGGCGAGAAGCGTCGCCGCACAGTGAACGTGATCGCTGCGGAAACGGCGCCGGCCTGACGCGCCTCCGCCTCGGCACAGGAAGCCCTATCGTGCCGGTAGGGCTTTTTTGTTTGCGGCGCCCAGACCCCCGACCATGAAGTTCATCGACGAAGCGATCATCGAGATCCGGGCCGGCGACGGCGGCAACGGCTCGGCCAGCTTTCGCCGCGAGAAGTTCTTGCCCAAGGGCGGACCGGACGGTGGCGATGGTGGCCGCGGCGGTTCGGTGTACGGCGTCGCCGACATCAACCTCAACACGCTGGTGGACTACCGCTACAAGCGCAACTTCCGCGCCGAGCGCGGCGAGAACGGCCGCGGTGCCGATTGCTACGGCAAGGGCGGTGACGACATCGACCTGCGCTTTCCGCCCGGCACGCTGGTCTTCGACGCCGACACCGACGAACTGCTGTGCGACCTCGCCACCCCGGGCGAGCGTGTGTTGCTGGCGCGCGGCGGTCAGGGGGGGCTGGGCAATCT
Organism: Klebsiella pneumoniae; assembly: GCA_945897555.1. Classification (GTDB taxonomy): domain Bacteria; phylum Pseudomonadota; class Gammaproteobacteria; order Burkholderiales; family UBA3065; genus UBA3065. The sequence continues at coordinate 13,185 of CAMDGF010000013.1, forward strand.
CCACTTCAAGTCGAGCGTCAACCGCGCGCCCAAGTTCGCTACGCCGGGCGAGGAAGGCGAGCAGAAACGCCTGCGGCTGGAGCTCAAGGTGCTGGCAGACGTTGGCCTGCTGGGCATGCCCAACGCCGGCAAGTCCACCTTCATCCGCGCCGTGAGCGCCGCCAAGCCCAAGGTGGCCGACTACCCCTTCACCACCCTGCACCCCAACCTGGGCGTGGTGCGCGAAGGAACCGACCGCAGCTTCGTCATCGCCGACATCCCGGGCCTGATCGAGGGCGCCGCGGAGGGCGCTGGCCTCGGCCACCAGTTCCTGCGCCATCTGGCGCGCACCGGCCTGCTACTGCACATCGTCGATGCCGCACCGCTGGACCGCAGCACCGACCCGGTCGCAGAGGTGCGTGCGCTGGAAAAGGAGCTCAAGAAGTACGACCCGGCGCTGGCAGCCAAACCGCGCTGGCTGGTGCTCAACAAACTCGATCTGCTGCCGGAAGAGGCCTGCGAGGCCACTTGCGCGGCGCTGCTCAAGCGCCTCAAATGGAAGGGCCCGCATTTTCGCATCTCGGCCATCGGCGGCACCGGCTGCGCCGAACTCACCGCTGCCGTGATGCGACACATCGAGGCGCAGCGGGCGGCGGCGCGCGTGGCCGAGGCAGAGGCTCGGCGGTCGGCCACCGCGTGGGACCCGACCATGGACCTTGAGGGCGACGGCGCATGACCCGCGATGGGCACACTGCCAGCGGCGGCGCCAGCGGCCCGGACGCACGCTCTGGCGCGCGCCGGCTGGTGGTCAAGGTGGGCTCTAGCCTGGTGACGGCCGACGGCCGCGGACTCGACAACGCGGCGTTGGCCGGCTGGGCAGCGCAGATCGCCGCGCTGGTGCGCGACGGGCGTGAAGTGGTGCTGGTCTCCAGCGGCGCCATCGCCGAGGGCATGCGACGCCTCGGGTGGGCCCGGCGCCCCAGCGCCGTGCACGACCTCCAGGCCGCCGCTGCGGTGGGCCAGATGGGGCTGGTGCAGGCCTACGAGCGCTGCTTTGCCGGCCACGGCCTGATCGCTGCGCAGGTGCTGCTCACGCACGAGGACCTCGCCGACCGCCAACGCTATCTCAACGCGCGCTCGACCCTGACCACGCTGCTCGAGCTTGGCGTGGTGCCGATCATCAACGAGAACGACACGGTGGCCACCGACGAGATCCGCTTTGGCGACAACGACACGCTGGGCGCGCTGGTGACCAACCTGATCGAAGCCGAGCTGTTGGTCATCCTCACTGACCAGCCCGGCCTCTACACCGCCGACCCACGCAAGGATGCCTCAGCCACTCTGGTGACCGAGGCGCAGGCGGGCGACCCGGCGCTCGAGGCCATGGCGGGAGGTGCTGGCACCGGTGTAGGCACCGGCGGCATGCTGACCAAGGTGCTGGCGGCACGACGCGCGGCACGCAGTGGTGCCGACACGGTGATCGCCAGCGGGCGCCAGCCGGACGTGCTGGCCCGCCTGCTGGCCGGCGAGGCTGTGGGCACACGGCTGTGCAGTGGCACCGCGCCGATGGCAGCACGCAAGCAATGGCTCGCCGACCACCTGCAGACGCATGGCTCGCTGGTGCTCGACGACGGCGCCGCGCGCGCGCTGGCCGAAGGTGGCCGCAGCCTTCTGGCCGTGGGTGTGTGTACCGCCACCGGCGAGTTCGAGCGCGGCGAGGTGGTGGACTGCCGCGATGGCAGCGGCCGCTTGGTGGCACGGGGTCTGGTGAACTACAGCGCCGCCGAGACGCGCCGCATCATCGGCCGGCCGAGCAGCGAGATCGAGGGCAAGCTCGGCTACGTCAACGAGCCCGAACTCATCCACCGCGACAATCTCGTCATCCTGTAAGCGCCGGTGGCGGGCCCGCCACAGCCTGTTGATGAGCGCCTAGAGGTCAGCGGCGAGCGCCGGCTTGATCGGCGCCGCCACGTAAGCACCACCGGTCTGCACCACGTGGTGACAACTCACCGCACGTCCGTCGGCGATCACCGCGCCTGGGAAAACCTCCCGGCAGGTGCGGTCGGCGTAGCTGCAGCGCGGGTTGAAATGGCATCCGGCCGGCGGGTCGGCCGGTGACGGCAACTCGCCGCCAAGCACGATGCGCTGGGCCTGTCGCTCGGTATCGACGCGCGGGATGGCCGACAGCAGCGCTTGCGTGTAAGGGTGTTGCGGGCGCTTGAGCACCAACTTGGCCTCGCCCTGCTCGACGATGCGTCCCAGATACATCACCGCCACCTCGTGCGCGAGGTATTCCACCACCGAGAGGTTGTGCGAGATGAGCAGGTAGGCCACGCCGAGTTCGTCCTGCAGGTCCTTGAGCAGATTGAGGATCTGCGCCTGCACCGAGACGTCCAGCGCAGACGTGGGCTCATCGCAGACGATCAGGCGCGGCTCCACCGCCAGCGCACGGGCGATGGCGATGCGCTGGCGCTGCCCGCCGCTGAACTCGTGCGGAAAACGCCAGCGCGCCGCCGCCGGCAGGCCGACCTGATCGAGCAGGCGGTCGACGCGCTTGAGCCGGTCCGCCGCGCCGCTGCCGACGCCGAGCGCCGCCATGCCCTCCATGAGGATGTCGGCCACCCGCATGCGTGGGTCGAGCGAAGCGTATGGATCCTGGAAGACGATCTGCACCTGGTTGCGGCGCGAGCGCAGCGCCTCACCCTGCAGACCAGACCAGTCGCGGCCCTGGAAGCTGATCTCGCCACCGGTGAGCGTGTTGAGGCGGACGATGGCCTTGCCGACCGTGGTTTTGCCGCAGCCCGACTCGCCCACCAGCGCCAGCGTGCGGCCCGGCGGGATGCTCAGGCTCACACCATCGACCGCCTTGACCGCCCCCACCTGCCGGCGCAGCAGGCCGGCGCGGATCGGGAAGTGCACGCGGATGTCGTGTAATTGCAGCAAGGGCGGCAGCGCTGGTGCGTCGGGCGAATCATCGTGGCTGCTTGCGCGCAGGGCCTCAGGCAACGGCGCGAGGGTGTCGGCCCAAGGGCAGCGTACGCCATCCCGGGTCACCCCAGACCAGCCGGGTGCCTGGCTGCGGCACGCCTCCTGCGCCCAGCTGCAGCGCGGTGCAAAGCGGCAGCCGGCGATGCCGCCATCGAGCGGCGGCACCTGACCGGGTATGGTGGCGAGGCGCTGGTTGGGGCCGGTGACCTCGGGCAGCGCGGTGAGCAGCAAGCGCGTGTAAGGATGACGCGGCTGGCGCAGCACCTGCGCGCAGGTGCCGCTCTCCACCACTTGGCCGGCGTACATCACCGCCACGTGGTGCGCCATGTTGGCGACCACCCCAAGATCGTGCGTGATGAGCAGCAGCGACATGCCGCGCTCGGCCTGCAGACGCTTGAGCAGGTCGAGCACCTGCGCCTGGATGGTCACATCCAGCGCCGTGGTGGGCTCGTCGGCGATCAGCAGTTCGGGCTCGCCGGCCAGCGCCATGGCGATCATGACGCGCTGCTTCATGCCACCGGAAAGCTGGAACGGGTACTCGTTGATGCGCCGCAGCGGATCGGCGATGCCGACCGACTGCAGCAGTTCGATGGTGCGCGCTGCGGCAGCTTCGGCCGACAAGCCGAGGTGGCCCGTGAGCACCTCCCCGATCTGCGCGCCGATGGTCATCACCGGGTTGAGCGAGAGCATCGGCTCCTGGAAGATCATGGCCATGCGCCGGCCGCGCAGTTCGCGCATCAGCGACTCAGGCCGGGCGAGGATGTCCTCGCCGTCGAGCCGCACCGACCCGCTGGCGATGGCACCGACGTCCGGCAGCAGGCGCATCAGCGCCAGCGCGGTCATCGACTTGCCGCAGCCCGACTCACCGAGCAGGGCGAAGGTCTCGCCACGGCCGATGTCGAGGTCGACGCCGGAGACCACGCGCAGCGGGCGTCCGGCCAGATGCAGGTCGACCGCCAGATCGCGGACGGTGAGGACCGGCTCGCGGCTCATGCCACCCCCCTCACCCGCGTACGCGGATCGAGTGCGTCGCGCACGGCATCGGCAAACAGGTTGGCCGCCAGCACCAGCACGAACATGAAGACGAAGGCCGCCGCCAGCGCCCACCAGACCATCGGCTCGCGTGCCATCTCCAGCCGGGCCGAGTTGATCATGGTGCCAAAGCTGATCATCGACGGATCGACGCCGACGCCAACATAGCTCAGCACTGCCTCAGCCAGCACCAGCCCGGAGAAATCCATGACCATGGCGATGAGGACGATGTGCATGACGTTGGGCAGGACGTGGCGGCCGAGGATGCTCCAACTCGACACACCGAAGGCCTGCGCCGCTTGCACGTATTCGAGCTCGCGCAGCTTGAGCGTCTCGCCGCGCAGCAGGCGCGCCAGGCCGGTCCAGCTGGTGATGCCAAGGATCAGGCAGAGGAACAGCAAGCGGAAGTCTGCGCGCGCGGTGACGGTCTCGAACGATTCCGGATGGGTGTCCATGTAGACCTGCGTCATCAGCACGGCGGCTGCGATGAGCAGCACACCGGGAATGGAATTGAGCGTGGTGTAGATGTACTGGATGACATCGTCGATCCAGCCACGGAAGTAGCCGGCGGCGATGCCCAGCACCACACCGATGGGCAGCGTGACCAGCGTGGTGAGCGTGCCGATGACCAGTGCCGTACGGATGCTCTTGAGGATCTGGTAGAGCACGTCTTGGCCGACCTTGTCGGTGCCGAACACGTGGTAGCCGCTGGCCAGACCGGCCAGCATGCCACCCAGCGCGGCCACCGCGACCAGCGTCCAGGCGGCGCAATGCACCGCATCGTGGCCATTGCCGGCGAGCCAGCCGAACAGGCGATCGAGCGCACGGCGCGGCGACGACACGAGCGCCAGCAGGGCCAGCGCGCCGAGACCCACTGCCAGACCAGCGGCCGCGCCCTGCAGCGCGCGCATCGCCATGTCGGCGCCGACGCCCTGGCTGTCGTCGGCCAGGTGCGCCCCGCCGTAACGCAGACGCGGGTAGTCGCGCTGCGTGCCTTCATCGCCCTCGATGGCGGTCTTGTTGAAGGCCCGCGTGGCCAGCGGCGCTGAATAGGTGGTCTCGACCTGCGACGGCAGCGGATCGAGCAGCAGGTCGAGCACGCTGCGCAGCTCGACGGCATAGCGCGTCTCGGCCGGGGCTGCAGCGCTGCCAGCGCCAGGCTGGGTGGCGGCCGCCACCGGCTCGTCGGGTAAGGCCGGCCGGTAGTGCAAAGAGTCGAGCAGGCCGATGGTGGCGAACACCGCGAGCAGAGTGGCCGAGACCATGCCGGCGCGCGACATGGCGACCTTGCGCCAAGGCGCGGCAAGGTGCTCATGGCGGCGGATCTGCCAGACCACGAGCCACATCGCGGCGACCAGCACGAACAGCAGCAGGTCGGTCCAGAGGAAGGCGGGCTTGAACGGCAGCACGGGCGCTACTCCAACCGGACCCGGGGGTCAGCCCAGGTGTATGAGATGTCGGTGAGTACCAGGCCGATGATGTAGAGCACCGAGCCGAGGAAGACCATCGAGCGGACCACGCCGAAATCCTGGTGGTTGATGGCGTCGATGGTGTAGCTGCCAAGCCCCGGAATACCAAAGAAGCTCTCGGTGAGCAGGCTGCCCATGAACAGCAAGGGGATGGCCGCCACCGATGCGGTGAGGATGGGGATGAGGCCGTTGCGCAGCACATGGCGGAACAGCACCTGCAGCTCGGAGAGCCCCTTGGCGCGCGCCGTGCGCACGTACTCGCGGTTGATCTCCTCGAGGAACAGCGTGCGATACCAGCGCGCCCCGGCGCCGATACCGCTCACCACGCCGATGATCACCGGCAGCATGAGGAAGCGCAGCGCATCGAGCCCGCCGGCGTAACCCGAGATCGGCACCAGGCTCCAGAGTTTGGCCACGAGGTACTGCCCCGCGATGATGTAGAACAGCGCGGAGATGGACATCAGCGCCACGCACAGCACCACACCGCTGGTGTCCACGTAGGTGGCGCGAAAGAACACCATGAGGAGCGCCACCGAGATCATGGTGACCAGCCCGACGACGAACACCGGCACGGCGATGGCGAGGCTCGGCCCCGCACGGCTGCGAATCTCGCTGGCGATGTCGCGGCCGTCGTCGGCCTGCCCGAAATCGAACGCGAACATGGCCGCCGACTTTTCCACAAAGATGGTCTCGGTGAACTTGCGCGGGCCATCCTTCTGCGCGTTGTAGACCAGCGGCTTGTCGTAGCCGCGTTCAGCCTTCCAGCGTTCGATGGCCTCGGGCGTGACGCGCTTCATGCCCAACGCCATGCGTGCCATGTCGTCGGGCGTGTTGACAACAAAGAACAAGGCAAAGGTGATGAGGTTGACGCCAATGAGGATGGGGATGGCGTAGAGCAGTCGGCGGATGATGTAGCTGATCACGTGGCACCCCCGCTGACATCTGCCGTAGCGCTGCTGCGACCCTCGACGCCACGCGCCGTCTCCTTACGCCGCCAAGCCTGCCAGGCCGGGGTGAGCACCACACCCAGCAGCAGGATGACCAGCAGCAGCGGCCACAGCACCGGCGTATTCCAGTCGGCGCGGGCCGCCTCGCGGCGCTGCACGTCCAGGCGCTGGTACTTGAGGCCGTTGCGTGCCATCTGGTTGGGCTTGATATTGGCGAGCCAGCCATGCACCAGGCTGTAGCGCTTCGGGTGCATGCCCCAGATCCACGGCGCATCCACGCGCAGGATCTGCACCGCCTCATCGATCAGCGCCTGGCGCTCGGGGCCGTTGGGCATGTTCTTCATCTGCTCGAACAGGCGGTCAAACGCGGGGTTGGCGTAGTTGGTGGAATTCTCGCCGCCATGCTTGGCACGACTCTGCGGCCCGTACAGCAAGAACAGGAAGTTCTCCGGGTCCGGATAGTCGGCGTTCCAGCCCCACTCGAAGATCTGCGCGTTGCCCTTGCGGATCTTCTCCTGGAAGCGGTTGTAGTCGGTGCCGCGCACCACCAGCTGGATATTGAGTCGGGCGAGCTGCTTGCGCATCCAGTCCATCTCGGCCTTGTCGTCGGCGCCACGCGTCACTGCGTCGAAGTAGAGCACCAGTGGCTGGCCGGTGCTGGCATCCCTGCCGTTCGGGTAGCCGGCCTCGGCGAGCAGCTTGCGGGCCGCATCGATGGGCTTGCGCTGCGGCTTGCCATCGACCCAGTCGTAGACCAGCGGGTTGACCCCCGCCTCGCCGCTGCGATAGCCCCAGATGCCGGGTGCGATAGGCCCCATGGCCGGAATGCCGCGGCCGTTGGCAAAGATGGCGATGTTCTCTTCGAAGTCGATGGCGATGCTCAGGGCCTGCCGCAGCTTGCGCGCACGCTCCGAATCGCCCCCGACCACCGGGTCGAGCATGTTGAAGCCGATGTAGTTGATCGACGCCGACAACGCCGTCTCCAGACGGATGCCCTTGGCCGCCATGTCCTCGGAGATCACCGACTCGCCGCCGGCAGCCGACTTGACCGCCTGGTCGAAGTTGTCCGAGCTGATGCCCGAGGAGTCGTACCAGCCCTGCAGGAACTTGTTCCAGTAGGGGATCGACTCGCGCTCGCGGCTGAAGACCACGGTGTCGATGAAGGGCATGGTCTTGCCGGCGTCCCGCAGCAGGCCACGCGCAGCATCGCCGGCCTCGCCGTCGGCGGGATAGGGCTCGCCGGGGTGGTTGGGGTTGCGACGCAACACCATGCGCCGATTGGGATCGTTCTCGGCCAGATAGTAGGGGCCGGTGCCGATCGGGTACCAGTCGAGGCTGATATTGCGTTCGGCAAAGCCCGGCTGGCTGTAGAAGGCGTCGGCCTCCCACGGGATGGGCGCAAAGAATGGCATCGCCAGCCAATAGACGAACTGCGGATACTTGCCTTTGACGCGCACCCGGTAGGTCTGCGCATCCACCACTTCGGCGCCAGCCAGCGCGTGCTTGCGCAGGTCGAGAAAGCCTTCCCCGCTCTGCTTGGCATCCTCGGCCTTGAGCCGCTTGCCGAGGTCGCCGAGGCCGACGATGTACTCGGCCATCAGGCCATAGATGGGCGAGTGCACGCGCGGGTGAGCGAGCCGCTTGATCTGGTAGACATAATCCTCGGCACGCAGAGGCCGGGTGCCGGTCTCCGGCAGGTCATAGATGCTGCCCACGGCATCGCGGCGGCTCGACGGTATCTGGTGGTACAGATAAGCCCCCGTGCTGTCACGCGCCAGCGCCGGGTGGGGCTGGTAACGACGGTCGTCGCGGATGCGGATGGTGTAAACGCTCTGCGCCACCAGTTCGTCGGGCGCGTCGTCGGGCAGCAGGCCACCGTATTGGTCGAGATAGACCGGCCGCGGCACCTCGGTGGCGGTGAGCGGCATCAGTTCGTAGGGCCGTCGGAAGTAGTGGTACTGCACCGGCGGCTCATAGATCTGCGCGTTGAAGGTGGCCTCGTTCTCGCTGTACGACTGCGCCGGGTCAAGGTGCTTGGGCCGCTCGACGAAAGCAGTGTAGAGGATGGCCTTGCCCGACTCGGCCGCCGGGTAGGGGTTGTTCCATGGTTGCGAGCAGCCCGCCAGCAGGCCTGCGACGAGGCCGGCTGCCATAGCCGCACGCAGGCCGGAGGCTGACCGGGCAAGGGCCTGAAGAGGGGCTCGGCTATACTCGCGCATTCTCGTTTTTGTCATGGATGGAGTCGGGAATGCCATTTTTAGCCGGCAAACGCCTGCTTGTGACCGGGATGCTGTCGAACCGTTCAATCGCCTACGGCATCGCTGCTGCGGCGCACCGCGAGGGCGCCGAACTGGCCTTCACCTGCCAGGGCGAGCGCGTCCGTGAGCGTACCGTGGATCTGGCCCGCGCCTTCGGCGCCGCCGACCGCGTGTTCGACTGCGATGTCGCCTCCGATGCGCAGATCGACACGCTATTCACCGACCTGCGCGGCCATTGGGACAGTCTCGACGGGCTGGTCCACGCCATCGCCTTTGCCCCGCGCGAGGCGCTGGCCGGCGACTACCTCGACAATGCCAGCCGCGAGGCCTTCCGCGTGGCGCACGACATCAGCGCCTACAGCCTGACCGCGCTGGCCAAGGCTGCACTGCCGCTGATGCAGGGCCGCGCCGGCTCGATCCTCACACTCTCCTACCTGGGCGCAGAGCGCGCCATCCCCAACTACAACGTGATGGGCGTAGCCAAGGCAGCGCTGGAGGCCAACGTGCGCTACCTCGCCGCAAGCCTTGGCCCGCGAGGCATCCGCGTCAACGCCATCTCGGCCGGGCCGATCAAGACGCTGGCTGCGGCGGGCATCGGCGGCTTTGGCAAGATCCTCGCGGCAGTGGAGCAGACCGCGCCGCTGCGTCGCAATGTGACCATCGAGGATGTGGGCAACGCCAGCGCGTTCTACCTCTCCGACCTCGCAGCCGGCATCACCGGCGAGGTGACCTACGTCGACGCCGGCTACAACATCGTCGGCATGGCCTGAAAACTGCTGCGGGGGCCGGCTGCTTCGTTGCCCGGTGCTCGCTCCCTCGCCGACCAGAGGGGTGTGTCTCGGTCGCTGCGTCCGGGGTGTCTCGCATCCGGCCCCCTCGCGACGTTTTCAGACGCAGCCCACCTCCCGGCTTCAGTTGGCGGGCTTCTCCACGGCGGCGGAGCGGATGTCCACCTTGGCCGACGCGCGCAGCGCGGCCAGATAGATCTTCTGCTCCTCCTCGGCCATCATCCGGTTGGCGTCGTCGGAGTAGCGCTTGCGTTCAACAGGATCCGACACCGCGGGCGGTGCCACGCGGTTGATGCGGAACATGGCATAGCCCTGCCCGGGGATCTCCACCGCGGCATAGGATGGCAGCGGCGCGGTCTTGGCACGAAACACCAGTTGCATGGCAGGCAGCGGCAGACCCGTGGGCTTCTTGCGGCTCACCGTGAGATTGGCGCCCCACTTCACCGGCACATCCTTGCCGGCGGCGAGGTCGGCCATGATGCGCTTGCCTTCCGCGATGGCAAGGTCGGCTGCCTTGCGACGCTTGATGCGCTCCTCGATGTCGGAGCTGACGGTCTCGAAGGGCAGGATGCTCGATGGCGTGCTGGCGACCACACGACCCGCCACCAGCTGCTTGCCAGAGAGTTCGACCACCTCGGTATTGCGCTTGTTGGGCAAGGCATCCTCGAACAGGGCGGCGAGGAACTTGGCGTTGCCAAGCAGCGGGTCGCGCGGGTTGCCTTGGCGCGTCACGCCGTCGGCGCTCTGCACCTGTACGCCGAGCCTCTCTGCGGCGCCGGCCAAGCTGTCGCTCTGCTCGTAGACGGCGTCGGCGAAGGCCTCGGCCCGCTCGGCAAAGAGCTTGCCGGAACGCTGCTTGCGCAGTTCCGCCTCGATCTGCGGCCGCGCCTGCGCGAGGCTGCCAGCGCTGCCGCCCTCGATGCCGGTGAGCTTGATGATGTGATAGCCGAAATCGGTCTCGACCACGCCGGAGACCTCGCCGACCTTGAGCGCGAAGGTGGCGTCTTCGAACGGCTGCACCATGGTGCCGCGGCCGAACAGGCCCAGGTCGCCATTCTGCTCGGCCGAACCCGGATCGCTGGAATTGGCCTTGGCCAGCGTGCCGAAGTCCTTGCCGGCCTTGACCTCGGCCAGCAGCTTTTCTGCGCGCGCGCGCGCCGCCGACCGGGTCTTGGCATCGGCAGCCTTGTCGACGCCGATGAGGATGTGCGAAGCGCGACGCTGCTCGGCGGTGCCGAACTTGCCCGCGTTCGCCTTGTAAAAGGCCTCGATGTCGGCCTCGGGAATGACGATCCCTTCGCCGACCGCGTCGGCGTCGAGCAGCACGTACTCGATCTTGAGACGCGCCGGAACCTCGAAATCCTTGGGGTTCTTGTCGAAGTACTGTTTGACCTCTTCGGCCGTGACGACGACGCTCTTGAGGTACTGGTCGGGGCTGATCAGCGCCTGCTGCACGTCGCGCTCCTGCTCGCCAAGGTCGGCAGCGCGATCCACCACCACCTGCGGCATCCACTGCACGCGCTGGAACAGGCCATTGTTCTGTTCACCAACGATCTGCGACCGCACCTGTTCCTGAAAGGTGGCCGGCGTGAAACCCTGCTGGCGCAACAGCGTGTCGTAGGTCTTGACGTCGAAAGCGCCGTCTTTCTGGAAAGCCGGGATCTTGCGGATGATGTCAGCCAGACGCTCGTCGGGCACCGTCATGCCGACATTCACAGCCGTGCCGATGAGCAGTTGCCGGTTGATCATGTCCTCGAGCACAGCCAGGCGGAACTTGCTCGAATCGGCCACTGCCGGGTCGAAGCGCTCGCCCATCTGCTCCCGCAAAGCCTCGCGCTGATCGGCCAGTTGCTGCTGGAAATCGCGCTCGGCGATGCTGACACCGCCCACCGTGGCCACCGCATCGCCACTGCCGCCCGTGAAATAGGACTCGAGGCCCCAGACAGCGAAGGGCAGGATGAGCAGGCCAAGGATGACTTGGGCGACGCGACGGTTGTTGCGAAAGTAATCGAACATAAGGATGGAATGAGCGGAACGATGGAGGCAGGACGCCGCAACTTCACTGAGAGCGCAATCACGGCGAAAAGTGCCGAGAGGCTGCCAGCTGGGCACGAAAAAGGGGGCGAATATGCATTCGCCCCCGTCTTCAGAGTTGGCGGAGTGGACGGGACTCGAACCCGCGACCCCCGGCGTGACAGGCCGGTATTCTAACCAACTGAACTACCACTCCCTAAAGCTGGATTCCGGGCCTCAAGGAGACTTGAAGCTGGTGGGTGCTAACGGGATCGAACCGCTGACATTCGCCTTGTAAGGGCGACGCTCTACCAGCTGAGCTAAGCACCCGGAAAGCCCCTTAGTTTACACCATCCTTAAGGGCCTTGCCCGGGCGGAACTTGGGCACCCGGGAGGCCTTGATCGCGATCTCGGCACCGGTGCGGGGGTTGCGGCCGGTGCGGGCTGCGCGGGTCGAGGCGTAGAAGGTACCGAAGCCGACCAGGCTCACGGTGTCGTCGCTCTTGAGCGCCTTGGTCACCGAGGCAACCACGGCATCGAGGGCGCGGCCAGCAGCAGCCTTGGAGATGTCTGCCTCGGCAGCGATGGCATCGATCAGGTCAGATTTGTTCAACTGGGTCCCCTTGTGTATCTGGTTTGTTGGTCACGGGTGCATCCGCTGCGGTGTTGCGAGCGCCCCCTGTCTGTATATCAAGTCGCAAAAAGCTGTGTCAACCGCGCCAATGCGTGTTGCGACGAACTGGCGGGCGTTTTTTAGTGCTTCACCACCGGTGCAGGCGCGCCCTCGATGATCGGCGCTGCCAGCGGCGGCACCGCATCGACCTCGGCAGCCGGCTCGGGCATGCGCTCGAGCGCCATCGCCAAGACCTCGTCGATCCACTTTACTGCCTTGATCTCAAGACGATTCTTGACGTTGTCGGGGATCTCCTGCAGATCCTTGACGTTCTCCTGCGGGATCAGCACTGTCTTGATGCCGGCGCGATGAGCCGCCAGCAGCTTCTCCTTGAGCCCGCCGATGGCCAGCACCTCGCCGCGCAGGGTGATCTCCCCGGTCATCGCCACATCGGCGCGCACCGGGATGCCGGTGAGCATCGAGGTGAGCGCAGTGACGATGGCGATGCCGGCGCTCGGGCCGTCCTTGGGCGTGGCGCCCTCGGGCACGTGGATGTGCACGTCGCTGTTCTGATAGAAATCCGACTTGATGCCGAGCTTCTCGGAGCGCGCCCGGACCACCGTCATGGCGGCCTTCATGGATTCCTGCATGACCTCGCCGAGTTTGCCAGTGGTCACCACATTGCCCTTGCCCGGCATGGTCACCGCCTCGATGGTCAGCAGTTCGCCGCCGACCTCGGTCCAGGCCAGACCGGTGACCTGGCCGAGCTGGTTGACCTTCTCCGCCAGACCGATCTGGTAGCGGCGCACTCCCAGATACTTGTTGATGGAACGGGGCATCACCGTGACCCGGCCCTTGGACTTGCCGAGCAGCAGGTCCTTGACCACCTTGCGGCAGATCTTGGCGATCTCGCGCTCGAGCGAGCGCACGCCGGCCTCGCGCGTGTAGTACTGGATGATCTCACGGATGGCCGCCTCGCCGATGCTGCACTCGGTCTCCTTGAGGCCGTGGTTCTTCATCTGCTTGGGCACCAGATAACGCACCGCGATGCCGACCTTCTCGTCCTCGGTGTAGCCCGACAGGCGGATCACCTCCATGCGGTCGAGCAACGGCGCCGGAATATCGAGCGTATTGGCAGTGGCGACGAACATCACGTCGGACAGGTCGTAATCGACCTCGATGTAGTGATCGGCGAAGCTCGAGTTCTGCTCGGGGTCGAGCACCTCCAGCAGCGCCGATGACGGGTCACCACGGAAGTCCTGGCCCATCTTGTCCACTTCGTCGAGCAAGAACAACGGGTTCTTGACGCCGACCTTGCTCATGTTCTGCAGGATCTTGCCCGGCATGGAGCCGATGTAAGTGCGGCGGTGGCCGCGGATCTCGGCCTCGTCACGCACGCCGCCCAGCGCCATGCGCACGAACTTGCGATTGGTCGCGCGGGCGATCGACTGCCCGAGCGAAGTCTTGCCCACACCCGGCGGGCCGACCAGACAGAGGATCGGCGCCTTCACCTTGTCGACGCGCTGCTGCACCGCCAGATACTCGAGGATGCGCTCCTTGACCTTGTCGAGGCCGTGGTGGTCTGCCTCCAGCACCTTGCCGGCAGCCGCCAGGTCCTTGCTGATCTTCGACTTCTTCTTCCACGGCAGGCCGACCAGCGTGTCGATGTAGTTGCGCACCACGGTGGCCTCGGCCGACATCGGCGACATCATCTTGAGCTTTTTGAGCTCGGCCTCGGCCTTGGCCAGCGCCTCCTTGGGCAGGCCCGCGGTGCGCATCTTGCGCTCCACCTCGTCGAGATCGTTGCCCTCCTCGAGCTCGCCGAGTTCCTTCTGGATCGCCTTGACCTGCTCGTTGAGGTAATACTCGCGCTGGCTCTTCTCCATCTGCCGCTTGACACGGCCGCGGATGCGCTTCTCCACCTGCAGGATGTCGATCTCGGCCTCGAGCAGGCCGAGCAGATGTTCCAAGCGCTGGCGTACATCGAAGATGTCGAGCACGTCCTGCTTCTGCTCGAGCTTGAGCGGCAGGTGCGCGGCGATCATGTCGGCCAGACGGCCGGCCTCGTCGATGCCGGCAACCGAGGTCAAGACTTCGGGCGGGATCTTCTTGTTGAGCTTCACGTACTGGTCGAATTGGGCCAGCATGGCGCGGCGCATGGCCTCGACCTCGTGCGTCTCGGCATTGAGGTCGCCGACCAGCACGGCGCGTCCGGAGAAGTGCGTCTTCTCATCCTCGACCTGCAGCACCTGCGCGCGCTGACCGCCCTCGACCAGCACCTTTACGGTGCCGTCGGGCAGCTTGAGCATCTGCAGAATGCTGGCGATGGTGCCGACGGCGTAGAGGTCGTCGGTGGAGGGTTCGTCCTTGGCAGCGGACTTCTGCGCCACCAGCAGGATGCTCTTCCCACTCTCCATGGCCAGCTCGAGGGCCTTGATCGATTTGGGTCGGCCGACGAACAGCGGGATGACCATGTGCGGAAAGACGACCACATCGCGCAGCGGCAGCAGTGCCAGCTCGACGGTGTCGCCGGTGGTCGGGGTCTGGTCGGTCATGGGATGGTCCTCGGTTGCGGGGCGCGCGCCCTTACAGCGCAGCGTACTGCTTCAGGTGGGGGCACTCAAGCGGAAACTCAAGCACTGCCGGCGGCAGCGGCTTCGGCATAGACGATGAGAGGCTTGGTGGCGCCATTGATGACGCCGGCGTCGACCACCACCTGCTCGACATTCTCCAGCGAGGGCAGGTCGAACATGGTCTCGAGCAGCGCGTGCTCAAGGATCGAGCGCAGACCGCGAGCGCCGGTCTTGCGCACCAGCGCCTTGGCAGCGATGGCCTGCAACGCGTCATCGCGCACCTCGAGGCCGACGCTCTCCATCTCGAACAAGGACTGGAACTGCTTGACCAGCGCATTGCGTGGCTCGGTGAGGATGCGCACCAGCGCTGCCTCGTCGAGCTCCTCGAGGGTGGCTGTGACCGGCAGGCGGCCGATGAACTCGGGGATCAAGCCATATTTGATGAGGTCCTCGGGCTCCACCTCGCCGAGCGTGATGCCCAACTCGCGGCCCGAATCCTTGCTCCGCACCTCGGCGCCAAAACCGATGCCACCACGCTCGGAGCGCTCGCGGATGATCTTGGCCAAGCCATCGAAGGCGCCACCGCAGATGAACAAGATGTTGGTGGTGTCGACCTGCACGAACTCCTGGTTGGGGTGCTTGCGCCCACCCTGTGGCGGCACGCTGGCCACCGTGCCCTCGATGAGCTTGAGCAGCGCCTGCTGCACGCCCTCACCCGACACATCGCGGGTGATCGACGGGTTGTCGCTCTTGCGCGAGATCTTGTCGATCTCGTCGATGTAGACGATGCCCTGCTGCGCCTGATCGACATCGTAATCGCACTTCTGCAGCAGCTTCTGGATGATGTTCTCAACGTCCTCGCCGACATAACCCGCCTCGGTGAGCGTGGTGGCGTCGGCCATCACAAAGGGCACATTGAGCAAGCGCGCGAGCGTCTGCGCAAACAGGGTCTTGCCCGAGCCGGTGGGGCCGATCAGCAGGATGTTGCTCTTGGCGAGCTCGACGTCGTTGCGCCGGCTGCCCGAGCGCACACGCTTGTAGTGGTTGTAGACGGCGACCGAAAGGATCTTCTTGGCGGTGGCCTGACCAATGACATACTGGTCGAGGATGTCGCGGATCTCGTGCGGCGTGGGCAGATCGTCGCGCGACCCGTGCGCTGCTTCGCTGCCGCCGACCTCCTCGCGGATGATGTCGTTGCAGAGCTCGATGCACTCGTCGCAGATGAACACCGACGGCCCGGCGATGAGCTTGCGCACCTCGCTCTGCCCCTTGCCGCAGAACGAGCAGTAGAGGGGCTTGTCGCTGACCTTCCTGTCACTCATGGCGTAACCGTACCACCAGTTGGGCCATCCTGAACAGGAGAATGCCGGCGGGGCAGGCTGCCGCGCTCCGGACCTGGCCGTATGCCATGGCGAACGCTCAGCTGGCTCCGTCGGCGCGGCGCGTCAGCACCTGATCGATGAGGCCGTAGTTCTTGGCGGCTTCGGCGCTGAGGAAGTTATCGCGATCGGTGTCGCGCTCGATGGCCTCGACCGTCTGGCCGGTATGGTCGGCAAGCATCTGGTTGAGCCGCGCCTTGAGGTACAGGATCTCCTTGGCGTGGATCTCGATGTCCGAGGCCTGACCCTGGAAGCCGCCCAAGGGCTGGTGGATCATCACGCGCGAATTGGGCAGGGCAAAACGCTTGCCCTTGGCACCAGCGCTGAGCAGGAAGGCGCCCATGCTGGCAGCCTGGCCGATGCACAGTGTGCTCACGTCGCACTTGATGAAGTTCATGGTGTCGTAGATCGCCATGCCGGCGGTGACCATGCCGCCCGGCGAGTTGATGTAGAAGCTGATGTCCTTGTCGGGGTTCTCCGACTCGAGGAACAGCAACTGTGCCACCACCAGATTGGCGGTGACCTCGTTGACCGGGCCGACCAGGAACACCACGCGCTCCTTGAGCAGGCGCGAGTAGATGTCGTAAGCGCGCTCGCCGCGGCCGCTCTGCTCGACCACCATGGGGACGAGGCCAAGGTTCTGCGGAGCGTGCATGCCGGCGAAGGGCCGTCCGGTCGGGTCGATCATCATTGGGCGATGTCCATGAGTTCTTCGAAGCTGATCTTGGCGGTCTTGGTCTTGGCCTGGCCGAGCACCCACTCGACCACCTCGTCCTCGAGCACCACCGCTTGCACTTCTTGCAGGCGGCGCGGGTCGGCGTAGTACCACTGCACCATCTCGGCCGGGTTCTCGTAGTTCATCGCCTGCTGCACCACCAGGTCACGCACTTTTTGCGGCGACGGCTGCAGCTGGTTGATGCGAGCGATCTCGCCCACCAGCAAGCCGAGCTTGACGCGCGCTTCGGCCTCCTCGACGAACAGCTCGGGCGCCATCGGCACGTCCTTGGCATTGGGGATGCCCTTGGATTCGAGGTCGGCGCGGGTGATCTGGATGAGGCGGCGGATCTCGCTGTCGAGCAGCGACTTGGGCAGATCGATGTCGGGCACGTCGCGCAGCTTCTCCATGACCGCATTCTTGGCCTTGGACTGCAAACGACGAGCCACTTCGCGCTCGACATTGGCGCGCAACTCGGTGCGCAGCTCGTCGAGGTCGCCGCTCTCCACGCCCAGCGCCTTGGCAAAATCGGCATCGACCTTGGGCAGCTGCGGGCCCTCGACCAGCTTGACGGTGACCTTGAACTGCGCGGTCTTGCCAGCGATGTCAGTGGCGCGATAGTCGGCCGGGAAGGTGAGGTCGAATTCGGCCGCATCCTTGGCCGACTTGCCAGTGACGGCGGCTTCGAAGTCGGGGAGCATCTGGCCGGCGCCGAGCACGAACGGGAAATCGGTGCCCTGGCCACCCGGCATCGGCGCGCCGTCGAGCGTCGATTCGAAATCCACGGTCACGCGATCGTCGGCCTTGGCGGCGCGCTTGGCGGCCTTGTAGGTGACGCGCTGCTTGCGCAGGATGTCGAGGGTGGCGTCGACGTGCTTCTCCGTCACCTCGAGCGCGTGGCGTTCGAATGCCCACTTGGCGATGTCGCCCAGCTGGATCTCGGGATAGACCTCAAAGTGCGCGTCGAACAGCAGGTTGGTCTGGCCGTCGCCCTCCTTGGGCTCGAACTGCGGCATGCCGGCCACGCGCAGCTGGTGCACGTTGGTGGTCTGGGCGAAGGCGTCGCGCAGCTGATCGCCGACCACCTCCTGACGGACCTGCTGGCCGAACTTCGCATCGACCAGTTTGACCGGGGCCTTGCCCTTGCGGAAACCCTTGAGGTCGGCGGTGCGAGCGATCTCGCTCAGGCGGCGTTGCGCCTCGGCTTCGATGCCGGCGAGGGGGATGGCGAGGCTGGCCTTGCGCTTGAGGCCGGCGACGGTTTCGATGGTGGTGGCTGCCATATCTGTGTTCGGATCGGAGGCCGCAAGGGCCTTTATTGGGAAGAACCGCATAGTATAGCCAAGCCTCGGCCTGACCATAAGGCCGGATCGGGGGGGGCGGGTTCACCGCGCCTGCCAAGCTGCAACAGCGGATGGCCAAGTTGGTGCGACCGAGAGGACTCGAACCTCCACAGGGTTGCCCCCGACAGGACCTAAACCTGTTGCGTCTACCAATTTCGCCACGGTCGCGTGGCCCCACGGCGCGGTCAAGCCGGCTGGGGGCGGCAGGTTGCGAAGTGTAATGCAGGCGTCGCGGATATCATGGCGGTCCGATGACCAGCGGCCTTGCGCCCGACCGCCCCACGCCCGCATGCAGGTCGACCATTACGAGAACTTCCCGGTGGCGTCCATCGCCTTGCCGCTGCGGTATCGCGAGCCGGTGCGCTGGGTCTACCACTTTGCGCGGACGGCAGATGACTTTGCCGATGAGGGCGACGCACCGGCTGCGGAGCGCCTGGCAGCGCTGGGCGAATACCGCGCCCTGTTGGCCGCGGTGGCCCACGGCCAGACGCCCGACCACCCCATCCTCGGGCCGCTGGCAGGCGTGATCCGACGCCATGACATCCCGCTGGAGTTGTTCACCGATCTGCTCAGCGCCTTCGAGCAGGACGTCACGGTGACGCGCTACGCCACCTACGCCGAGCTCGCCGATTACTGCCGCCGGTCGGCCAACCCGGTCGGACGCATCCTGCTGCACATCTTCGGCCAGGCGACGCCACGCAACCTCGCCTGGTCTGACGGCATCTGCACCGCGCTGCAGCTCATCAACTTCTGGCAGGACGTGGCGGTGGACTGGCGCAAGGGCCGCGTCTACATCCCGCAGGAGGACCTGGCCCGCTTTGCTGTGAGCGAGTCGCAGATCGACGCCGGGCATGCCGATGGCCACTGGCAGGCGCTGATGCAGTTCGAGGTGCAGCGCGCATGGCGCATCCTCCAGGCCGGCGCCCCGCTCGGGCTGGCGCTGCCCGGACGGCTCGGCCTCGAGATCCGGCTCATCGTGCTCGGTGGCGAAACGGTGCTGCGCAAGATCCACACCGCGCGCGGCGACGTGCTCGCGCAGCGTCCTGTGGTGGCTTGGCACGACATGCTGCGGGTGCTGCCGCGCGCCCTGCTACCGCGCCTGGCTGGCCGCGTGGTGCGCGAGCTCGAGGCGCAGCGGTGAAACGCGGCGCGGGTCGGCCAGTGATACCTCGCCAGCGGGCTCTGCAAAGGGCAGCAACATGACCCCCGACGACTACTGCGCCGACGTCTGCCGGCGCGCCGGCTCCAGCTTCACGCTGAGCTTCCGCCTGCTGCCGGCGCCAAGACGCCGCGCCATGACGGCGCTCTATGCCTTCTGCCGGGCGGTGGACGATGTGGTGGACGACATCCGCGACCCGGTGCCGGCCTACACCGTGCTGGCCTGGTGGCGCGATGAGATCGGCCGGCTGTACGCTGGCACACCTCGCCACCCGGTCACGCAAGCCCTGCTGCCGGCGGTGGACGCGTTCGCCCTGCCGCAGGCCCACTTCGAGACCATCCTCGACGGCATGGCGATGGACCTGCAGCACGCTGGCTTTGCCGACTTCGAGTCGCTGCGGGTGTACTGCTACCGCGTGGCGGGGGTGGTGGGCCTGCTGTCGGCGCGCATCTTTGGCTACACCGACGCGGGCACCGAGGTCTACGCCGAGAGGCTCGGCCTCGCCCTGCAACTCACCAACATCATCCGCGATGTGGGGGAGGACGCCATGCGAGGCCGCATCTACCTGCCCGCCGATGAGATGCGTGCCCACGGCGTGTTGCCCGATGACGTGCTGATGCGGCGCGAGACGCCAGCCTTTTTGGCTCTCATGGGTGAGCAGGTGGCACGGGCCCGAGCCAGCTTTGCGGAGGCACTGGCCGCCCTGCCGGCGCGCGACCGCCGCGCACAGCGGCCGGGGCTGATGATGGCTGCCGCCTACCGCGCCCTGCTCGAGGAGATCGCCGCCGGCGGCTGCCACGTGCTGCGGGAGAAGACCAGCCTGCCGCCGCTGCGCAAGGCGCTGATCGGCTTGCGGGTGGCGATCACCGGGCGGGTGTAGTGGTGGGCCCAGCCGCCGGGACCGGTGCACACGCCCCGCTGCGCGAAGGCGACATGGACGCCGCGACCGGCCCCAGGGACCGGCCTGCCACGTCCATGTCGCCGCGCAGTGGCGGGCAGCGCGCAGTGGCCATCATCGGCGCCGGCTGGGCCGGCTTGGCCTGTGGGGTGGCGCTGGTGCAGGCTGGCTGCAAAGTGACGGTCTTTGAGGCAGCCAAGGTGCCCGGCGGCCGCGCGCGCAGTGTCGCGGGCGGCGATGCGCTCGGCACCCTCGACAATGGCCAGCACGTGCTCATCGGCCCCTACCGCGAGACTTTCGCGCTGATGGCCCGCATCGGCGTGGACCGCCGGCGGGTGCTGCGCCGGCTGCCGCTCGCCGTGCACGGCACCGATGGCTTGCGCCTGCACGTCCCGGCGTGGCCGCTCGGGCTCGGCGGGCTGGTGGGCGTGCTGGGTGCGCGAGGGCTGGGGCTGGGCGGGCGCCGCGCGCTGCTGCGCGTGGCGCGCGGCGTGCCAGCACTGGTGTCTGCGCCGCAAGGGGCGGCGCCCGACTGCAGCGTAGCGGATTGGCTGCACGCACTGCAGCAGCCGCCCGAACTGGTGCGCCGGCTGTGGGCGCCGCTGTGCGTGGCGGCGCTGAACACGCCGGCGGAGCGCGCATCGGCACAGGTGTTTGCGCGGGTGCTGCACGACGGGCTGCTGGCAGCGGGCGCGGCCGCCAGCATCGAGGTGCCGTCGCGGCCGCTGGGCGAGTTGCTGCCGGAGCCGGCGGTGGCGTGGCTGCACGGGCAAGGCGCCGAGGTGCGGCTGGGGTGCCGGGTCACCGGGCTGACTCGGTCGGTCGAGACCGACGTGGCGACCGATACAGGCACGCCAGACGGCGCCAGCACCGCGCTTGGTACGGGCGCGGCGGACGGCGCCCTGGGCGTGGTCGCCGTGGCCGTGCCAAGAGATGATGAATCCGCTGAAACGACGCACGCCAAATGGACGCTCCACACCACCGGCGGCAAGGCTGGCCCCTTCGACGCGGTGGTGGTGGCGGTTGCACCACACCAGGCCGCCGGCCTCCTCGCCGGCCATGCAAACGATGCCACCCTGCGCCTGCTTGGCGATCTCGAGTACGAGGCGATCGCAACGGTCCATCTGCGATTCGCAACGCCGCTGCCAAGCAACGCAGGGATGCTCACGCTGCTTCAGCCCGACACGCCGCAGAGCTCCGGCGAGCCACCGACTGCGAACACGCCTCACGGCGCCCCCGGCGAGTGGCTGGTCGACCATGGCGATGGGCGGGCGAGTGTGGTCATCAGCGCGTGGCGGCGCACCACCCTCCCACACACCCCCGCGCGCAGCGACGGGGCCTCCGGCGACAGCCTTTGCAGCGACCCGGCTGATGCCGAACAAGCCACCGCAGACCCGCTCGCAGCCGAGGTCGAGGCGCAACTGCGCCGGCTGATCCCCGGTCTGCCCGCAGTGACCGCCAGCAAGACCCTCATCGAGAAACGCGCCACCTTTGCCTGCACACCCGGCCTGCAGCGCCCGGGCCACGACACCGGCGCGCCCGGTCTGTGGCTGGCCGGCGACTACACCGCGGGCCCCTACCCCGCCACCCTCGAAGGCGCAGTGCGCAGCGGGATAGAATGCGCGCGCCAACTGGTCGTCACACTGCCCACGTACCCTTTGCAAAACCAGCCATGACCACCTCCCAGCGCCCCAACCTCAGCGACCGCGTCGTGCTCGTCACCGGAGCCGGATCGGGCTTCGGCCGAGCCTGCGCGCTCGATCTTGCCGCAGCCGGCGCCACCACCGTGCTGCTCGGCCGCAAGACGCACGCGCTCGAGGAGACCTACGACGCCATCGTCGCCGCCGGCGCGCCGCAGCCTTCGATCATCCCCTTCGATCTGGCGCGCGCCGACGAGACCGGCTTCGAGCGCATCGCCGAAGGCATCCGCGAGCAGCTCGGCCGGCTCGATGGCATGGTCCATGCGGCAGCGCAGTTCCGCACGCTCATGCCCATGGCGCAGCAGGACCTCGACACCTGGCACACGTTGCTGCGCGTCGACCTCATGGCGCCGGCGCTGCTCACGCGTGCCTGCGACGCGTTGTTGCAGGCCTCGCCCTCGGCCACGGTGGTGTTTGTGAGCGATACCCACGGCGCCCGCCCGACCGCCTTCTGGGGTGCCTACGGTGTGGCCAAGGCCGGCCTCATCGCGCTGGCCGAGAGCTGGGACGACGAGTGGGCGCACCGCGGCACGCACCGCGCACACGCAGTGGTGCCCGGCCCGATGCGCACGCCCATCCGCCTCAAGAGCCACTCTGCCGGCGACCTGCTCGGCGCTGGCCAGGCGCTGCCTGAGCCGGAGGCGCTGGCGCCGGGCGTCAGCGCCCTGTTCGGCCGCAACGACGGCATGCGTCCGCCGGTGTTGGTCGAGCTGCAGCCGGCTTGAGCGCCGCGCGAGCCAGGCCGCACAAGCTTCGTCGCACCGCCCGGACCCTGACGACATCACCCCAGAGCGGCACTTGCTTGCAGACGCAAAAGCTGCCGCCACAGAACCGAACACCCGCCACCCGACACTAAGCGTCGACCAAAGGGCGCAAGCCCACGACACCCAGCGCCAAACACTGGAGCCCACATGCCGCGCCACATCCGCCTGCTCATCCTCGGTTCCGGACCGGCTGGCTACACCGCCGCCGTCTACGCCGCCCGCGCCAATCTCAAGCCGGTGGTGATCACCGGCATCGCGCAAGGCGGGCAGCTGATGACCACCACCGAGGTCGACAACTGGCCGGCCGATGCCGACGGCGTACTCGGCCCCGACCTGATGGCGCGCTTCGAGAAGCACGCCACGCGGTTCGACACCGAGCTGGTGTTCGACCACATCCACACCGTGCACCTGCAGGAGAAGCCGATGCGCCTGGTGGGCGACAGCGGCGAATACACCTGCGATGCGCTGATCATCGCCACCGGCGCCAGCGCCAAGTACCTGGGTCTGCCCAGCGAGCAAGCCTTCAGCGGCCGTGGTGTGTCGGCCTGCGCCACTTGCGACGGCTTCTTTTACAAGAATCAACCTGTTGCAGTAGTCGGCGGCGGCAACACGGCGGTGGAGGAGGCGCTGTATCTGGCCAACATCGCCAGCAAGGTGACGCTGGTGCACCGGCGCGACAGGTTCAAGGCCGAGGCGATCATGATCGACAAACTCATGCAGCGCGTGGCCGAGGGCAAAGTGGAACTGGCCCTCGACAGCACGCTCGACGAGGTGCTGGGCGACGCCAGCGGCGTGACCGGCATGCGCTTGCGATCGGTGAAAGACGGCGCCACCCGCGACATCGCGCTGCAGGGCGTGTTCATCGCCATCGGGCACCAGCCCAACACGCAGATCTTCGAGGGGCAACTGGAGATGGAGGGCGGCTATATCGTGACCCGCTGCGGCCGCGACGGCAACGCCACCGCCACCAGCATCGCCGGGGTGTTTGCCGCCGGCGACGTGCAGGACCACATCTACCGCCAAGCGGTGACCAGCGCCGGCACCGGCTGCATGGCCGCGCTCGACGCCGAGCGCTACCTCGACGCGCTGAGCGGCTGAGCCCTCGGCCAGCCCCCGACGCACCGGCACGCGAGCACATTGGCAGCGCAACGCGACCATGGCCAAGCCACCCGCCGACAACGTCTTTGCGCAGGCCCTGTTGGGGGTCAAGCGCAGCATCGAAAACCAGGCCCGCGAGCGTGAGGAGGCGGCCAAGCGCGCCGCCGCCGCTGCGCGTGCCCGCGACGCCGGCCGCGACCTGTTCCGCAAGGCGGTGGCCGATGTCACGCCGCTGCCGCCGAGCGACCGCGCAGAGCCACCACGCCCCATGGTGCCGGCCTGGCCGGCGCAGACCGTGGCCGACGAGCAGCAGGTGCTGGCCGAGAGCCTGTCCGACTACGAACCGGAGGACCTCGAGACCGGCGAGGAGCTGCTGTTCTCGCGGCCCGGCGTGACCGCCGCTGCGCTGCGCAAGCTCAAGCGCGGGCACTGGGTGATCCAGGCGCAGCTCGACCTGCACGGCCTGACACGCGAGATGGCGCGGCTCGAGTTGGCGGGCTTCCTGACACGCTGCCGGCAGGCCGGCTTCCGCTGCGTGCGCATCATCCACGGCAAGGGCTTGCGCTCGCCCAACAAGGAGCCGGTGCTCAAGGGCAAGGTGCGCAGCTGGCTGATGCAGCGCGACGAGGTGCTGGCGTTCTGCCAGGCGCCGAATGTGGAAGGTGGCGGCGGCGCGGCGCTGGTGCTGCTCAAGTCGGCGGCGGATGTCGCCTGACCGCGCTGCGGCCGCTCGCCGACTAACCGCCCCCCACTGCGCCAACGATCTCCAGCCGGTCACCGTCCTCCAGGCGCGACTC
Organism: Klebsiella pneumoniae; assembly: GCA_945897555.1. Taxonomy (GTDB): domain Bacteria; phylum Pseudomonadota; class Gammaproteobacteria; order Burkholderiales; family UBA3065; genus UBA3065. The sequence continues at coordinate 37,698 of CAMDGF010000013.1, forward strand.
GCCCCAGCGGCTGCGTGGCACGATGGCGCCGTTGCGCTCCACGGCGATGCGCTTGCCGGCGAGCGCGAGCGCCTCCACCAGCGTGGCCACGGTGGCGCCGGCCGCGCACTCGCGCGACGCGCCGTTGACAGAGATGTGGATCATGAGACGGTTTAGAATGCGCCCTGCGCGGGTGTAGTTCAATGGTAGAACTTCTGCTTCCCAAGCAGATAGCGTGGGTTCGATTCCCATCACCCGCTCCAGAACACATTGACCGCTCGCCCTCTACTCCGCTACCTCCTGCTCGGCCTCGCCGGGCTTTTGGCTGTGCTCGTTGCGCTGGCCGGCTACATCGCCGCCACCTTTAACCCGAACGACTACAAGGACGAGATCGCCGAGCTGATCAAACGCAACAAGGATCGCGAGTTGCGTGTTGCGGGCGACATCCGGCTCTCGTTCTGGCCCGACCTCGCCGCCGATGTGGCCGGGCTGAGCCTCTCGGAGCAAGGTGGCAGCACAACGTTCGTCACGGTGGAACGGCTGCGTGCCTCGGTGAAGGTGATGCCACTGCTCGGCGGCCACGTGGTGGTCAACGGCATCGACGTCAGTGGCGTGCAGGCCAACCTGCGCCGGGACGCAAAGGGGCGCTTCAACTTTGCCGACCTCATGGCCCCGTCGGCAGAGAAGAGCGAGAAGGTCGAGTTCGACATCGCCAGCCTCCGCGTGCGCAGCAGCCGCATCGACTACAGCGACGCCGGCGGCACCCGCCTTACCCTCGACAACATCGACGTGCAGACCGGCGCGATCAGCGATTCGTCGGCACGCAGCGTGCAGATCGCCGCGCGGCTGGCCGACCCTACGCGACCGATGCAGGTCAAGGCCAAGCTGGCGCAGGCCGACTTTGGCGAAGCCCTGAGCGGTCAGGGAGTCGAGCTGCAGGTGCGGGTGGACGGCGTCGGGACCCAGCTGGACATGCGCGCCAGCATGGACCGGCTCGAGCAGAAGGGCGATGTGCTGCAGAGCTCGCCCGTGCAGGCCACGGTGAGCGGCAAGGTGGCCGGCAGTAGCGTCGACCTCAAGCTCACCACGCCGCTGCGCATGGACCTGCCGCGCAAGCTGCTCAGCCTGCCCGATGGGGTGCTGGAGTTTGCCGCCAAGCAGCAGCTGGTGGACGTCACCGGCACCCTCAAGGGCCCGGCCGACCTCATGCTGGGTAGCCAGACACTGCGGCTGCCAAGTTTCGCGCTGGACCTCACCGCGAGCAGCCCCAAGTTGGCCGGCGGGCCGGTGCCGGTCAAGCTGGCCGGCGACCTGAGCATCGGCATCGCCGCGCGCAACGCCGAGCTGCGCTTCGACGGGCTGGTGGATGGCCACGCGCTCACGGGCACGGTGGGCGCCGAGGCGGCGGGCATCCCTGCCCTGCGCGGCGACCTCAAGGCGCTGGACGTGGACATCGCGCGGGTGATCGCGCGCTTCAGCGACTCCGATCTGCTCGCCGGCAGCGGCACCCTCGACCTGCGTGTGACGACGCGCGGCAGCACCGCCGCTGCGCTCACTCAAGCGCTCAATGGTGAGGGCGCGGTGTCGCTGCGCGACGGCGCCATCAAGGGCCTCGACCTCAACAGCAGCCTGCGTGAGGTGCGTGCCGGCGTGCGCCGCGCGCTCGGCAAGGAGACCGGCACCACGGTCAAGACCAAGAAGACCGACTTCTCGGCCATGACTGCCAGCTTCCAGATCCGCGACGGCGTGCTCGACAACCGCGACCTTGCGCTCAAGAGCCCGCTGCTGCGGGTGGCGGGTGCGGGCAGCATCGACCTGGTCAAGGGCGAACTCGACTACGGCGTGAAGGCGAGCGTGGTGGCGAGCCGCGAGGGCCAAGGTGGTGCGGAGCGCGCCGATCTGGCCGGCGTCACCGTGCCGGTCAAGCTCTACGGGCCGCTGGCCGCGCCGCAGTACAGCATCGACTTTGCCGCCATGCTCACGCCGGAGAACCTGCAGAAGGCGTTAAGCGACCCCAAGGCAGCCAAGGACGCAGCAAAGGACACCTTGCGCGATGTGAAGGAGCAGGTGAAAGGGCTCAAGAATCTTCTGGGGCGCTGAGGTCCTTTGAGGACTGCTCGGTTTCCGCAGAGCGCTGTTTGTTGCAACCCGACGTGTTCAAGAGCGGCGTGCCTCTACCTGATGCGGCTCGACCCGATGCGGCTGAATCCGACACGGCTGTGACCGGTGTTGTGAAACACAGCATCAGCGAGCCGGCATACGCCAGGTAGGTGAGCGCGTAGAGCACGCCGACGCCGGCCAGATTGCCGGTCGGCACCAGCCACACCAGCGCAGCAAAGAGCGGCAGCGAGGCGAACTCGGTGAGCACCACCGCCAGCGTGCGCCGGCTGGCCATGAGGCCGAACAGAAAGATCCATGAGAAGGCGCGCACCGCCTCGCCGAACAAGAAGCCCGCCGCCACCGCCGGCGTCACGGCAAACCGCGCGTCGAACATGAGCGTGGCGAGCGGCGCTTGCCACCACCACACCGCCAGCAGACACAGCCAGGCCGGCACCACGATGCGCAGACCGTCGCGCAGCAGCATGCGCGCCGGCGGCGGTTGGCCGGCGCGCGACCAGCGCGGCAGCAGCCACAGGGCCATGAGGCCAGCGGCCACGCTGCCCACCCATGCGCCCATGCGCCACAGGCCCTGCATGGCGGCCACCGCCTCCCAGCCATGCTGTGCGGCCACGCTGCTGCGCGCCAGCATCTGCCCGACCGGGGTGAGCACGCCGATGGCCACGCCCATCCACAAGAAGCGCGCCAACTCAGCGCGGTGCGCGCGCGACCAGTGCCGCCAGTCGGGTGTGGCCACGTGCGGCCGCACGCCCACCCAGACCAGCGCCAGCAGCGCCGCCACCAGCAGGGTCCGGCTGGCGGCGAGCCACAGCGGCAGGTCGCTTGGCGGGGCTAGCAAGCCAGCCAGCAGGCTGGCGATGGTCAGGCCGAGGGTGACGACAAAGGCGGCGGCCAGATGGCCACGCGCCGTCCACAGCGCGGTGAGCTGCATCTGGCCGATGCCCAGCCAGGCACCGGCCAGCGTGACCGCCGCCAGCAGCGCCGGGTCGGCCAACGCATCGAGCGAGCCGACCATCCAGCCCGCCACTGGCAGACCGGGCACGCCGGCGAGCAGCGCCACCGGCAGCGTGACTGCCAGCCCCATGAGCACCGACAGCCACAGCCAGCGCATCTGCAGGGCATGGTCGCCAGCTGGCGCCGCAAGCACCACCAGCCCCTGTGTGAGCCCGGCGCCGACCACACCGGCCACCAGTTCGCTGAGCGACTGCAGCTGCGACCACTGCGCCATGGCCACCGCGCCGAGGCGCACGGTGAGCAGCTTGTCGAGGGCAGCGATACCGGCGAGCCCAGCCAGCGTGATGGCCAGCGACCAGAGCACCGGCGTACGGGAGGCCGTGGCGGGGCTGCGCGTTGCCGCGGCGGCCTCGAGCGGAGGGGGCGCGGCCGGAGCGGTGGGCGGGGCGGCGTGGTGGGCACTCATGCGCGGCACGTTACACTGCGGCCACGCCAGCGCGCCGCCGAAGGGCGCAAGGCACTTGCCCAACACCCGTCGCGATGCCCACACCCGCCCTGCTCGCCAACCCCTGGATCGCCATTGCGCTCGGCGCGGTGCTCGGCGCGTGGGGCCGCTACGGCCTCTCGCTGTGGCTCAACGGCCGCCACGCCTGGCTGCCGCTAGGCACGCTGGCCGCCAACCTGCTCGGCGGGCTGGCCATCGGGCTGCTGCTCGGGCTGATCGAGCGCGGCGCGCTGGACCCGGCCTGGCGGCCATTCGCCATCACCGGCCTGCTCGGCGCGCTCACCACCTTCAGTGCCTTCTCGGCGGAGGTGACGGCACTGCTCACGGGCGGCGCCGTGCTGCAGGGCATCACGCTGGCGGCCGTGCACCTGGCCGGGTCGCTGCTACTCACGGGCGTCGGGCTGTGGCTCGCACGGGCGCTTTGAATCCACCGGGTCTGGCGGGCGGGGCTTGCCGTCGGGACACTCTTCTCGGGGCCTTCGCCCCTGCGAAGAGCTTGGCCCGCCGCGCCTCGCCAGCGACGGTCAGCGCAACGCAGCACCGCAAACCTCAACTGGCAGCCCCCGTCGGGTGTCCTTTTCGAAGCGACCTTCGAGCGCAGCGAGCGGGAGCGAGAACAAGTGACACCCGAGGTAGTGGGCTGCCTGCCACCTTCGCCGCAAATAGTGAGCCGCCTCGGCCACCAGCAACCGTCAACAGCGGGCCACCGCAGGGGAGGCTCTTCGCTGCGACCTTGCTAAGCACTGGGAGCGAGAAGAGTCGACCCGAGAAGGGCCCGCGCCCATCAAAACCCCATGCCGCTTGACGCCCTGAGCTGGGCCGACCAGGCCATCCTGCTGCTGGCGGCGTTCGTCGCCAACTGGTTCTCGGCGCTGGCCGGAGGCGGCGCCGGGCTGCTGCAGTTCCCGGTGCTGATCTTCCTCGGCCTGCCGTTCGCGCTGGCGCTGGCCACGCACAAGATCGCCACGGTTGCCCTTGGATTGGGCTCGACGCTGCGCCACCTGCAGGGCGAGAGCCTCGAGCGCAAGCTCTCCATCGTGCTGCTGACGGCCGGCGTACCGGGCGTGGTGCTGGGCGCGCGCTACATCCTCGACGTGCCGGGCGACATCGCGCAGCAGGCACTCGGCGTGCTCACCATCGGCATGGGGCTCTACAGCATCGCCAAGCCGCAACTGGGCCTGACTGCCGAGCCGCGCAACCGGAGTGGCATGCCGCTGCTCATCGGCGCACTCGGCATCTTTGTCATCGGCATCCTCAACGGCTCGCTGTCCAGTGGCTCCGGGCTGGTGCTCACGTTGTGGCAGGTCAAGTGGTTCGGGCTCGACTACAAGCGTGCCACGGCCCACACCCTGGCGCTGTGCGGGCTGGTGTGGAACGGCACCGGCGCGCTGGTGCTCGGCGTCATCGGCGAGGTGGCGTGGGCGTGGATCCCGGCGTTGCTGGCGGGCGCATTTGTGGGCGGCTACCTGGGCAGCCATTACGCCATCGGCAAGAGCAACGCCTGGGTCAAGCGCGTGTTCGAGGTGGTGACGCTGGCGGTGGGGGTCAAGCTGCTGGTGTGAGCGTCACTCGATGCGCAGCGGCGGCAGCGCCTTCACCACATCGTCGATGGCCTTGACCTGCGCCAGGAAGGGCTCGAGTTGCGCGAGCGGCAGCGCGCTGGGGCCATCGCACAGCGCCTTGGCAGGCTCGGGGTGCGCCTCAAGGAACAGCCCGGCGATGCCCACCGCCATGCCGGCGCGGGCCAGATCAACCACCTGCTGGCGGCGCCCGCCTGACGCCGCGCCGCCAGGGTCGCGCTGCTGCAGCGCGTGAGTCACATCGAAGGTGACTGGCAGGTCATCGCAGGTACGCTTCATCACTCCAAAGCCAAGCATGTCGACCACCAGATTGTCGTAGCCGAGGCAGGTGCCGCGGTCGCACAGCAGCAACTGGCTGTTGCCGGCCTCGCGGAACTTGTCGACGATGTTGCGCATCTGGCCGGGGCTCAAGAACTGCGGCTTTTTGATGTGGATGGGCTTGCCGGTCTTGGCCAGCGCCACCACCAGGTCGGTCTGCCGCGCGAGGAACGCCGGCAGTTGCAGCACATCGGCCACGGTGGCCACCGGCCCAGCCTGCCACGGCTCGTGCACGTCGGTGATCACCGGCACGCCGAATGCCTGCTTGACCGCGTGCAACGTCTCCATGCCCTCCTCGAGCCCGGGGCCACGGTAGGAGTGCACCGAGGAGCGGTTGGCCTTGTCGAAGCTGGCCTTGAACACGTAGGGGATACCCAGCTGCGCGCACACCCGCACGTACTCGGCGCAGGCGGCAAAAGCCAGCTCGCGGCTCTCCAGCACGTTGATGCCGCCGAGCAGCACGAAGGGCCGGGTGTTGCCGGCAACGATGCCGGGGGCGAGGGTGACGTCGGCCATGAAACGTAGACAGCCTCGGGTTTACTGGCGAAGCATTATCGCAGACCGATGATCCTTTAGTGGGCAGCCCTCTAGGAGAATCGTCGACACCAGTACCGCAGGCTGTGCCGCTAAGCCCCGCAAAGACGTTCGAGTTCGCCAGGACTCACGAGCGCCCGGGGCGCGATAAAGGGCGCGAGGTCGAGGGCGACGCCGTAGCCCCAGGCGGCCCAAGCGAACGCGAGCCCATTGGCAGTGGCGGCCTCGCCATCTTCGGCGCGGTCACCGATGTAGATGGCCGTTGCCGGATCGATACCGTGCAGTGCCAGCGCACGGCCTATCACCGCTGCCTTCGTCGGCAGCGGTGGCTCGAACGCATCCTGCGCGTAGACCCCGACAAACAAGTCGGCCCACCCGAGGTGGGCAAGGATCTGCCGGGTCGGGTGGATGCGCTTGTTGGTGACGATGTACAGGGCAGCGCGGACAGCCAGCGCGCGCAACGCTCCATCGACGCCGGGGTAGACAACGGTGAGCGGGTACCCCTCGGTGTCGTACCAGCCCTTAAAGGTAGCCGCCATGCCCTGCAGCGCACGCGGGTCATCCTCGCCGCTGATGCGCTGCAACGTGGGCAGCAGCGGTGGGCCGATCAGCCGATTGTCCAGCGGCACCTGAGGCAAGATGCCGTGCCGCTGCACCACCGCAGCGAAGCCGGCGAGGATGGACGGTGCCGAATCGATGAGCGTGCCGTCGAGGTCGAAGATGAGTGCTGGCGCAGACATGGCCGCAAAGTCTATCGCCAAGCCGTGTTGGTGGATAATGTTCGGCTAGACATCACCGACCCGGCTGCTTGCAGGCGGGGCCCTTCCGCACAGGACCCGATGAAGAACGCACTGATCACTGGCATCACCGGACAAGACGGCGCCTATCTGGCGCAATGGTTACTGCAAAAAGGTTATGGCGTACACGGTGTGGTGGCGCGCCGCAGCAGTGACACGCATTGGCGGCTGCGCGAACTCGGCATCGAGCGCGATGTGACCCTGATCGACGGCGACCTTGCCGATGTGTCGTCGCTCACCCGAGCACTCGAATCGTCGCAAGCCACCGAGGTCTACAACCTCGCCGCGCAGAGCTTTGTCGGTGCATCGTGGTCGCAGCCACTGCTCACGGCGCAGGTCACCGGCATGGGTGTGGCCAACCTCCTCGAGGCGGTGCGGCAGGTCAACCCGCAGGCGCGCTTCTACCAGGCCTCGACCAGCGAGATGTTCGGCCTGATCCAGGCCGAGCGGCAGTCTGAGACCACGCCCTTCTACCCGCGCAGCCCCTACGGCGTGGCGAAGCTCTATGGCCACTGGCTCACCGTGAACTATCGCGAGAGCTTCGGCATGCACGCCTCCAGCGGCATCCTCTTCAACCACGAATCACCGCTGCGCGGCATCGAGTTCGTCACGCGCAAGGTGACCGATGCAGTGGCGCGCATCAAGGCTGGTCAGCAAAAGGAATTGCGCCTGGGCAACATCGACGCCAAGCGCGATTGGGGCTTTGCCGGTGACTATGTGAAGGCCATGTGGCTCATGTTGCAGCAGGACAAGCCGGACGATTACGTCATCGCCACCGGCCGCACCACCACCGTGCGCGACATGGTCGAGATCGCCTTCCGCCATGTCGGCCTGAACTACGAGGACCACGTGGTGATCGACCCGGCGTTCTTCCGACCAGCAGAAGTGGATGTGCTGCTGGGCGACCCGGCCAAAGCCGAGCGGCAACTTGGCTGGAAGGCCGAGACACCCCTCGAAGACTTGATCTGCATGATGGT